>DATMQA010000208.1:0-82121 GCA_035566895.1 Binatia bacterium | reverse complement strand
CTTTCTTGATGCGCGTGAGAATATCGTCGTTGCCGCTCTCGTAGCCGACCAGGAACAGGCGCAGGCCGGAGTCTTTGAAGGATTTGATGGTGTCGTAATCGAGATTGGCGCGGCTGTTGCAGGACCAGGTCAGGCCCAGCGGGGAGAGCTTTTTGGCAATCTCGCGGGCGCGCGGCAGGTTCGCCGTGAAGGTGTCATCGTCGAAGAAAAACTCTTTGACCTGCGGGAAGAGTTTCTTCATGTAGGCCATTTCGTCGGCGACATTTTGCGGGGAACGGACGCGGTACTTGTGCCCACCGATGGTCTGCGGCCAAAGGCAGAAGGTGCATTGCGCCGGACAGCCGCGTCCGGTGTAGAGGCTGACGTACGGATGGAGCAGGTAGCCGATGAAATACTTCTCGATTTGCAGGTCGCGTTTATAGACGTCCGCCACCCAGGGGAGGGCGTCCATATTCTGGATCATCTCGCGCTCGGGGTTGTGTTTGATCTTGCCGTCCTTGTCGCGATAAGAGAGGCCCGTGATTTTTTCCAAGGGCAGACCGTCGGCGACTTCTTTGCAGGTATAATCGAATTCCTTGCGGCCGACCCAATCGATGGCGGCGGAAGCTTTGAGCGTCTCGGCCGGCAACACCGCCGCATGGGCGCCGATGAAACCGATCTGGGTTTCGGGCCGATTGGCTTTGATGGCCTCGGCGACTTTGCAATCGTTCCTCAGCGACGGCGTGGAAGTGTGGATGATGACGTGGTCGTAAGCCTTGGCCTGTTCAAGGCATTGCTTGATTTGGATGTCGTGCGGCGGGCAATCGAGCAACTTGGCATTGGGCACGAGCGCGGCCGGCTGGGCCAGCCACGTCGGATACCAAAAACTGGTGACCTCGCGCCGCGCCTGGTAACGGGACCCGGCGCCGCCGTCGAAACCATCGAAACTGGGCGGAGATAGAAATAGTGTGCTCATGCAATTCAAACTATCCGATACATCGAAACCTCGAAAACAACCCCGATTGACCTAAACGCCTTTCGTCTCGCGAATCTTGGCCAGCAACTCATCTTTTTGCGAAGAGTCCCCGGTGCCGCAGGAACTGCCGGAGCTGCCGTTATGACCGTCGTGAACATTATTCTGGAAAACCGACTTGGCGCCCGCCAGGCCTGATTTGACCGCAGCCTTCGCCTCGGCCAAGTGGCCTTTTCCCGCAGTGAATCCGTTGAAGGCATTGACCTTGCGCCCCTCATAATACGGCTTGGGCTTCGCGCCGAAGTTATATCGGATGTTCTTCCAGTTATCGCCAGCCTGGTAATTGGTGCCCAGGGCGCCGCTGGGATCGTAGCCGCAATGGACCATGCAATTCTCGCAACGCGGGTCCCGCGCCACACCATCAACCACGCCATACTTGTCCCATTCCACCTTCT
The DNA here is from genome assembly GCA_035566895.1 of Binatia bacterium. Lineage (GTDB taxonomy): Bacteria > Verrucomicrobiota > Verrucomicrobiia > Limisphaerales > UBA8199 > DATMQA01. The sequence goes on along the minus strand of DATMQA010000208.1, from coordinate 80,714 downwards.
CGAGCATCTCGTGGTAGCCCGCGTAATGCCCGTCGGTCATCAGGTAGCACGGCGCCTTCCAACCCTTGATATTGCGCGTCGGAATGGCCCAGGCCGTGCAGGTCAACTCGCGTTTCCCGGCCAGGAATTCCTGGTACGGAACCGTGCCGAAAATCGTGAAGCGCTGGCCCCAGTCCATGATTTTGCTGAACTTCTCCCGCGTCATCACCCGGGTGAGGAAAAAGTCTTCCGGCTTCCTGCCGAGCCGCTTGATCATGTCCTTCTTGGCGGCATCGTATTCGTAACCCGGCGAAATGGTATGGCCATCGACTTCGAGCGCGGAGAAGAATTCGAACATTTGTTCGATTTCCTTCATGTCCGTCTCTTTATAGACGGTCGTGTTGGTGGCGACCTGATAACCGAGAATTTTCGCCATCTTGATGGCCTCGACGCACTCCTTGAAAACACCTTCACGTTCGACAATCAGGTCGTGCGTGTATTCCAGTCCGTCAATGTGGACGTTCCAATACATCCATTTGTTAGGGGCGATGGCCGGCCGGTCATTTTGTTTGCCTTTGCGAATTGTTTCGGCGTCCTTTGGGGAGATTAGATTTTCCGCCAACAGTTTCGTCACCGTGGCCTCCGAGGCGGGCGAGTAAGTGCCGGCGAGGTAATCCTTCATTTCCCGCCGCATGAACATCCCGTTGGTGCAGACGTAAACGATGCGGTCCTGCTCAAGCAACCCGGCAACAAGTTCCTTGATCTTGGGGTAAATCAACGGTTCACCGCCGCAAATCGAGACCATCGGCGCGTCGCATTCCTGGGCCGAGGATAAGCAATCCTCCAGGTCCATCATGTCTTTGAGACTGGTCGAGTATTCGCGAATGCGGCCGCACCCGGTGCAGGTGAGATTGCAGGTGTGGAGGGGCTCAAGCTGCAAAACCATCGCGAACTTGGGCGTGCGCCGCATCTTGTGCTTGACAATGTGGCGCGCAATTTTAACTGTCAATGCTAGTGGAAATCTCATAGCAACTCCTTAGGATAGGATTGGGTTGGGGATGAGCTTTGAATTTAGAATTGAGCTACCTCGATACCTGGCTCATCTGCGGGCAGCGTGCGCTCCGGGTGCGCCGGCGGGGGATCCGCCTTGAGCAACCCGGGAAGGAAAAACGAGGCGGGAGAAACGCTTTTAGAAGCGCTGAACCCGCCACATCCGGTGACGCACCACAGTATGGCCGCAAAAACGGCCAACCGCAGAACTTTCCAATTTAATCTCACTGAGCCATATTATAAACTGCGGTATGGGATGCGCAACAACTAAAATCGAGCAGCGGGCTAGTGATATCCTGGGGCGCCGGACCGGCGCTGGGAGCATCCGGCGCCGGAATGTCAACGCGTTTTTCGCGCTCTGGTTTTGCTTCGAGTGCGTCGCCACCGCTGATGCCGTCGAAGGCCGGTTTTCGCTCCTGGCGCAGCAAGCTTTTCACCAGGCCCAGGAACGTTACCAAAAGGAGCCGCAGAACCACGAGGCCGCCTGGCAGTTCGGCCGCGCCTGTTTTGACCTGGCGGAATTCTCAACCAACAACGCCGAGCGCGCCCAACTCGCTGAAATAGGGATCGTTGCCAGCCGAAATTCCGTGGCGCAAAACTCCAACTCCGCCGCGGCCCATTATTACCTCGCAATGGATCTGGGTCAACTGGCGCGGACGAAGAGCCTGGGCGCGCTCAAACTGGTCCGGCAGATGGAACACGAATTCGGCCTGGCCCGCGACCTGGACTCGCATTTTGACTTCGCCGGCCCCGACCGCAATCTGGGCCTGCTTTATTGCGATGCCCCGTCCATCGGCAGCATCGGCAGCCGTTCCAAGGCCCGTGAGCATTTGCTGCGGGCGGTGGAATTGGCCCCGGATTATCCGGAGAACCATCTGAACTTGCTCGAGGCTTACTTGAAATGGGGCGAACGGACCAACGCCCTGCGGGAACTCAACGCCCTGGAAACAACCCTGCCCGCCGCGCGCGCCAAACTCACCGGTCCGGCCTGGGCTTCCAGTTGGGCCGATTGGAACCCGCGGCGTGAGAAAGCGAAGAAAAAACTCTAAGAATCGGCCAAATCTTTCGAATCGCCACGCGAGAAAAGTTAAATGATTTGAACAGGTTAAATCAGTTGAATGGTTAACCTTGTATCTCGCTAATTAACTCGTTCAACGTCAGGTGACCGGAACGGTTGCCATCCAATTGATCACCCCGAATTTCCCTTTGAACTTTTCGGCCAGCACCTCCGCGCCAGTTCGGCTCTCGACAAGCGCAAAGGTGCTGGAGCCGCTGCCGGACATGAGGGTGACGGCCGCGCCCTCGCTGCGAAGAAACTCCTGAAAAATTGCCAGGAGCGGGTATTTCTCCAATGCCGGTGCTTCGAGCGAGTTGTAAAACTCTGCCCCGGCGGTCTTAAGGTCAGCGGTTTCCAGCAGGGAGATCAGTTTTTGTGCCCTCCCCGGGCGGCCATTCAAGGCCGCCGCGAAGCGGCCGAGTTGTTGATAGGCCCAGGCGGTGGAGATGCCAAACCCGGGATGAATCACCAGAAACGCCGCGCCGCGCAACGCGGGGAAGAAATCGAGAGGCTGAATTTTCTCGCCCCGGCCCAAAGCCAGCACAGGTTTGCCTTGGAGAAAGAAAGGAACATCCGAACCGAGGGAGGCCGCGATGACTTCCAGGCCAGGGTAACTCAACGGCCGGCTGAAAAGATCATTCAAACCCAGCAGCGTTGTCGCGGCGTTGCCGCTCCCGCCGCCCAAACCTGCGGCCAGCGGAATTCTCTTCTCGAGATGAACGGATACCCCTTCTTTGATTTTTGCCGCCTCTAGAAAAGCGGCCCCCGCACGATAAACCAGATTCCGCGAGTCGGTGGGCAACGCCGGGTCGCTGCAGGTCAGAGCGATTCCGGCGGTGCTTCGGGCAAAAACCAGGCGATCAAAGACCTGAACCGGGTGCATGACCGTTTCCAATTCATGAAAACCGTCCGCGCGCCGGCCGAGAATATTCAACAGCAGGTTGACCTTGCAGGGCGATAGCTTCTCGATCGCCAAGACCTATTGTGTGTCGAAAATACGGAAGCGGCTCCCCGGCACCATCGGCAGCACGTCGCCACCACCGAACCCGAGATTGCTGTCAGTGACGAACATCGAGTCTTCGACAATATTTGGCGCGTAATTATCGGGATACACAGGAGCGGGGGTCAAGTACGAGGTGCAAATGGGATCGTAACCGTGCCCCGGGTTGGGAAACGGCGCGGTTACCACCTCATAGATGCCGATGCCTGTCCGGGCGAAAGTGCGGTTGATGCCCCGGAAAAATCCGGTCGTATAAGCGAAATCCGGCCCGTCATACAGGTAGGATTGCTCCATCGTGCGCCGGAATTCGCCTCCGCGCACAATGTCGAACATGTTGCCCATGCCGCGGCCGAATTTTCGCTCAGGATTGGCGCAGCCTGAGACGAGGATGCCAGCGAGGGCGAGAAGCGCGAGGAGGGGAAGTGTCTTACGCATAAAGTCTTTCGTTTTGTTAAACGCAAATTCGTTACTTATCCGCACCTTAGCGCGAGAATCAGGAAGTTGTAAAGAGATTTTATGGAAAAACTATGCGGGAGTCCGCGGAAGCAGAGTGGTGAAGGAAGTGGCGCCGGTGTCGCCTTTTGAGGCGAACTCCTGGTCGAGCGGCGGAGCGCCAGGGTCGCGCCAGGGCACTTCATAGACCTGGACGGCGGTACGAATGCCTTTGACGTGGGTTGGAGCCAAAGCAGTGCAGGTGGCGGCCAGCTCCGGGTCATCCCTTTGTAAATGGAGATAGGTGGATTGGCTGATAAAGATACGGCCTCGTCCCGAGAGTCCCTCCAACCGGCTGGCGAGATTCACCTCGCGTCCGAAGACGGTATAATTGGCTTGGCGAACCACGGTTTTGACTTCGGAACCCATCATGCCGACCGTAGCCATCCCGGTGTTGATGCCGGTGCCGAGGAACAGGACGGGCAGCATCGATTTGGGAGGCAGGCCAGCGGACTGGCGGGCGCGGTTTTCGAGTTCGAGCTTTTGATTGTCAACCGCGCGTTGCCGGTTCAGTTCGTAAATCGCCCGCTGCGCGGCGACGGCAGCGCGGACACACGCCGCGGCGTGTTTCGGCTCTGGGTTGGGCGCGCCCCAAAAAGCCATTACGCAATCGCCGATAAATTTGTCCAAGGCGCCGTCTCGTTCGAGAATGGTATCGGCGACGACGCCCAGATACAGATTGATCGTGCCGAGCGTCTCGCGGGCCTGCTCGTCGAAGCAAGCCTCGGCGGCGGCGCCCGTCAGGCCGTTCTGACGGACAAACTCGGCGACCTGTTCCTGGCTGGAGTCGGTGAACTCGGTGAACCCGCGCACGTCGGCAAAGAGGACCGTAATCTCACGGCGCGCGCCGCCCAAAGCGAGCTTCCGTGCTTGCAGCAGGACCTTGACGATTTTGGGTGATACCACGGTGGAGAGGACTCCTTTGATCCGCCGCTGTTCAGCCTGCTCGAAGAGCACGCGCCAGGTGACCAGGCAAACGTGGTTCATAAACAGGCCGCCCCAGACCGGCAGGACGACCGGAAGCCAGTAACGAGTTTGCACGTAAAAGCCTAAAGCGATCCCGCAGTAAAGAATTAAGGCCGCAGTTACCACGCACGAAGCCACGAGCACGCGCAAACGCCACGTCACCACCGCCGCCACCCCGCCCAGTATTGCAATGAGCGCCAATTCCACCGCCAACGGTCCTCGATGAATGAATCGGCCCGTAATCACCGAGTTGGCCACATTCCAATGCTTGCTCACCAGCAAGGTATCCTCACTCAATGGGGTGGCGCCGCGGTCAGTAAGATTATTGCCTTCGACGGCCCCGGAGCCGACGACGACCAGCTTGTCACGCCAACGGTTCGCCAATCCATTGGTCTCGCCCAACAACCGGGAGTGCTGTTGAGCCAGGAGGTCTTGAACGGCTCCTTTGGTGAGGCGGGGATCTTCCACGGGCAGGCACCAGTCGATGTAAAAGTAGCCGTCGCGATCGACCGGGATGACGCGCTCCAATCCACCCGGGCTGCGCAGCGTAATCCAGCCGTTCGTGAGGTCGATTTGCGCATGGGCCAGGTCGAGGCCCAGTTCGTGGGCCGCGAGCACCAGGCCCATGTGCCACACGCGCTCGTCGGTGAAGGGCTTGGCTTTGGGCGCGGCGCCCGGCGGGAGTTTGTCGCCGCCAAAATCGGCGAGGTCGAAATTGCCGTCGGCATCGAGAGGTATCTTAATGTCCCCCAGTTCCTTTGGGCGTGGCAGGACGATCTGACGCGGTCTGACCCGCGCTTGGGCCAAATCAACCGCGTACTCGAAATCGTCCTCCATTTTTCGGAAGGCATCATGCCAGCGGCGATAGACCCGGAAGGCCTGGACGCGGCGCAGGATGCCGTCGGCATCTTTGTCGGCGGAAATGTCCCCCACCGCGCACGCATTGGTAAGAAACAGGCTGGGGGGCGTTACCTCATGAGTAATGGCGATTATGGTGTTGCCGGCTCGCCGCATTTGAGTGGCAAAAACCTCGTCAGACTCCGGATAGCTTCCATCAGCCATTTGCACCGAGGGATGATCCGGGCGCAACTCGCCGAAGATGATGTCCAGGGCAACGGCTTTAGCGCCTTGCTGGGACAGTTCCTGGACCAGCGCGCCGAAGACCTGGCGCGGCCAAAGCAGACCGAAGTGATAGCCGACCGAGCCGTTCCAAACGCGTTTGATGCTGTCTTCATCAATGAAGACGAAACCGAGATTGGTGGCGGCCGGCTGCGGAAAATGGAGGGCGGTGCGGGTGCGGATGTCGTAAGTGATGAGTTCCAGCCGTTCGAGCCAATCCAAATGCAGGCAGCGCAAGAGACAGACGATGGAAATAACGCCGAAGGCAATCAGAACCGGAACGTGTTTGAAAGGCTTCAGGTTCACTTCCCTGGACTAAAACAAAAAAACCAGAGCAACACAAGGCTGCTCCGGTTTTGAAAGCGGTGGTGGACGATCAATCCACGACGGAATCGTTACCTCGGGGTCATGCGGCCGCCCTGGTTCTGGCCCTGGTTGTTATTGTTTTGGCCCTGGCCGTTTTGGCCCTGGGTCGGGGAGCCTTCCTGCTCGTAATAAATTGTCCGGTCGCGGCTGATGGTGGTGGCCATGCTTTCCACAATGTAGCGCATGGTAGGGATGATCTTGTCAAAGAAACTTTGGTCCTGCGGCAACAGCTCGGACATCTTGTCCGTGCGGGCGTCGAACTGCCAGCCGCCGTTGACGACTTGCGGCTGTCCGCTGGTGGTGTTGCCGGCAGCGTCGGTCTTGACCGTGGCGATAACCACTGAGCCATCAGCGACCTTCAGCACGCCGTCGGAGGTGATATCATAGGTGGTGCCGCGAATGCCGGCGATGCCATTGGGCAGCTTGATTTCGTACCTGGAGGCGGCGGACATTTTTTTGACGATGCCGGTGATGTGGCCGGCGCGAAGGTCGAGCTGGGTTTCGCTGACGACGTCGTTGCCGGTCTGCTGGGAGGTAAGTTTGTCGATTCCGAGAGCGGTGTTTTCCCAGATACGGACGACGTTCTGTGAGGCGGTGGGCTGAGAGGAGGACATGGAGGAAGCCGGGGCGCTGGGGTTGTAAAGCGCCGCGTGGGGCATGGAGGCATTGGGATCGTTGAGGACAATATCAACGAAGGATTTCGCTTCCTTGCCGGTTTGGACGATAGTGCCGGACTTGAGGACGTCGCCGGGTTTGAGGGGCTGCCAGATGTTGTTGCCGGTGGTAAAGCGAGCGGGGCCTTTGACGCGGACGACTTTGGCGGAGCCCTCGATCACCGTTTGGGCGGTGAGGGAGGAGACCATCGCGACGGCGATTCCGAGGGCGAGCAGACCGTTAATCAGGCGTTGTTTCATATATGCTCCAGGTGGAGTGGGCTGACTGTTACTATTTATGGGCATTCTAGATCGATGGCAGGGGTTGTCAACCCGTAATCGTAGATTTTCGGGCAGGGTGTTCCGGCCTGCATCTGGTTCATAACCAGGGTTTTGATGGCATATTCCGGGCCAATTATGGGCCGTCCCGGGCTCAGGGGGCTGGAAAGTTGATTTTGGCGCTGATTTCATTGGTGGCGGCCTCGAGCAGGCGGCGGTTGGCGAGGGCGAGGTAGCTTTGAGCGATGGTGGGGTCTTCGTGTTCGAGCCGGAGCGAGCGTTCGAACCAAGGTCTGGCGGCGGCGAAATCCCCGGTTTCAAGATAGTGCAAGCCGATTTTGTTGAGGGTGAAATAGCCGTTGGGATCGAGCTGCTCGGCGCGGTCAAAGAAAGGGGCTGATTCCTGCAGTTTTCCGAGCCAGTCGAGGCACCAGCCGTAGCCGCAAAAGTTGCGAGGATCCAACGGATTCAGCTTCATGCCGCGGCCGAACCAATCCATAGCCTGCCGGGCCAACTGGCGGTAATCGCCCTGTTGCTGGTCCTGATAGAAGTCGGCGCCTTCCTGGCTTTGGCGGCGGAGGGCTTCGGCAATGGTGTAAGCGGTTTCCGGATTGCCGGGTTCGAGGGTGGCGGCGCGGGTGAGGCAATCAACCTGGGCCTTGGAAAGCTCGAGCGTCCGGGCGGCCTGTGCCAGCCAAAACTGCTCACCGACATGGCGGGAGCTTTGCCAGGCAAGGCTGACGCCGCCGGCCAAAAGGGCGAGAGTGAGCGAGGCAGTGACCCAGAAATTGCTCCCAACCCAATAACGATCGGTGGCGAACCGGAGATGGGCGCTCAAGAGGGCCATCAAGGCAACGGCGACGAGGGCGTTGGCGGGGATGTGCATGTTGAAATCAACGAGGGAATGGACCAGGAGGGCCAGCAGCCCCAGGGAGGCGCCGAGGACAAAGGCGAACTTGTTGCTGCCGCGCTGGTGACCGAGGTCGCTTGGGGGACCGCGGACGGCGCGCCAGGTTTTGCGGAGGCCGAGGGCGAGCAGGAGCAGGACGGAGGCGATTAAGAGCGCGCCGACGAGGCCGTAATCAACCAGGGCATTCAAGTAATCGTTATGGACGAAGACGGCGCGGCCCTGGACGCTCTCGGGACGATAGGCGCGATAGCGGTAATCGAAATGGGCCGGCCCGGCGCCAAACCAGGGAGCGTCCTCCCAGACGCGAAAGGCGGGCCGCCAGAGGGCGAAGCGGGCGTCATCGTCGATTTTGCCTTCCTGAGAAACGAGCTGGCGGAAGCGCGATTGAATGAAGAAGCTCTTGGGCAGGAAGTAAAAACCGGCCGCGACCAACAGCACGAGCAAAAGAAACGACGGCAGGCGATAATGGCGATGGAAGAGCAGCACGCCAAAAAAGCAAAGGAGGGCGACGCCTGAGGACAACCAGCTTCCGCGGGAAACGGTGGCGCCGATGCCCGCCAGGATGACCAGGGCGGCGTAACCCAGAAGGATCCGAAGGACCGGTTTGAGGCGGCTGACGACGGCATAGGCCAGGGCCAAAGGCAACAGCAGTTCGAGGAAGCCTCCGAGGTTGTTGGGGCAGATGTAGGTGCCCGAACCGCGGTGATGATAGTAGGGCCGGAACAGATGCCAAACGCGGTCCGACCCGGTAAAGAACTGGAAGGCGGCATAGAAGGAAACCGCCATGGCCAGAAAGACGAGGGTGAAGGTGATGAGTTGAGCGGATTCCTGGCGGTGCAGGTTGTTGAGGATGACGAAGAACAGGAAGCCATAGACCAGGATGCGGAGCAACTCCAGGCGGGCGAGGTATTCGATGTCCGCTCTGAGGTAGCGGGCGAGGGCGTAGAGGACGAAGGCCAGGACGGCCCAACAAACCGGGGGCCAAAGGAGGCGGGGTTTGGGATTGAGCCAAAGACGGGCCAGCCAGAGCGCCAGGACAGGAACCATCAGCCATTGGGCGGCGACGAAGGGGTCCAGGAGCAGAAAGCCGAGAGGGAAACTGGCCGGGGGTTGGGGTTGTCCACCGAAAGCCAGCGGCATCGAAACCAGGATGAGCAAGGTCAACGCGAGGATGCCGCGCTCACACCAGCGGTCGAGGATGGGGGATGATGGATGATGGATGGTGGATGGTGGATGAAGTTCGAGAGGTGGGGTGGGAGGCGGCATTGGTGATGCGTGATGCGTGATGCGTGAAACAGGATGTACGGCCTACGGCCTCTTTCGGAGATCCATCATCCACCATCCACCATCCATCAACTCGGCAGGTATTCGCGCGGGTCAGTGATTTTGCCGGTGAGGGCGCTGGCGGCGACCGTGGCCGGGGAGGCGAGAAAGACCTGGGATTCTTTGTGGCCCATGCGGCCGGGGAAGTTGCGGTTGGTGGCGCTGATGCACTTGAGGGGGGCGTTCATGCGGCCAAAGGTATCGACGGGACCGCCGAGGCAGGCGGCGCAGCCGGCGTTTTCGGTCATCTGGACGCCGGCGGCGAGGAGGATTTCCCAAATGGTTTTGTCACCCCAGCGGGAGTTCTGGAGGTTATGGACGATTTCCGGGGTGGCGGGGACGCCGAAGGTGTCGATGGCGACGTGTTTGCCGCGGAGGACGCGGGCGAATTCGAGGAAATCGCTGGTTTTGCCGCCGGTGCAGGACCCGATATAGGCGCGGTCGAGTTTGATATGGCCGAGTTGTTTGGCGAGTTTGCGCTGGCCGGGGTCGGGATGGCAGGCAACGGTGGGTTCGAGCCTGGAGAGATCGACGGTGAGTTCATAGACGAACTTTTCGTCCTGGTCGCGCGGAACGGGTTCGTAGCCGGCCCTGGTGCCATTGAGTTTGCAGCGGTAATCGACAAAGGCCTGGGTTTGGGCGTCGAATTCGAAGATGCCATTTTTACCGCCGGCTTCGATGGCCATGTTGGCGATGGTCATGCGGTCGTCGATGGTGAGGTTGGTTGCGCCGGGACCATCGAATTGCATGGCGCGGTAGGTGGCGCCGTCGAAGCCGATTTCGCCGATGCAATGGAGGACGATGTCTTTGGCCATGACGCCCGGCTGGAGCCGGCCTTCGAGGCGGAAGTGCATGGTCTCGGGGACTTTGAGGAGGAGCTTGCCGGTGCCGAGGACGAAGCCGGCGTCGGTGTTGCCGATGCCGGTGGCAAACTGGTTGAAAGCGCCGGCCATGCAGGTATGGGAATCGGTGCCGAAGAGGATTTCGCCGGGGCGGGTATGGCCTTTTTCGGGGAGGGCGGTGTGACAGACGCCGGCGTAGTTGGAGCCGTATTGGCGTTTGAGCATGCCCTTGGAGGCGTCGAAGTGCCAATGGCCGTTGGGGTCGTCGATGACGTCGTAGAAGTAGGGGATGTCCTGCTCTTTGACGAAGTCGCGGAGGATATCGACGTTGCGATTGGATTTGGAGTCGGAGGTAAAGATGTAGTGGTCGGGGATGATGACGACTTTGTTGCGGTCCCAGACTTTGGCGGTTTGGCCGAACTCGCGTTTGAAGACGCCGATGGTGCCGGGGCCGCAGACGTCGTGGGTCATGAGGACATCGGCGTGGACCCAGACATTATCGCCGGCCTGGACGCGGGGTTTGCCGGAGGCGCGGGCGAGGATTTTTTCGGTGAGTGTCATGAGAGAGAACTAGTGACGGCGTTTACGACTGGATTTGGGCTTTCCTGGGACGGGGCTCTTCGATCGTCACCACATGCAATGGGTCCACCTTGGTGACGGAGTAGTCAGTATCAAGGACGTGTATCAAGCCGGGAACCACGGCGACAAAGTCCGGGTGGGCGACTCGTACACTCGTGCCATCGCTGAGCCGAAGGACAAATGGCCGAGTGTCCTGGTTCAGCCGTTGGCGGATCAACTGAGTATTCATAACTTAGCGAGAATAGCGTAGCTGAGTTGCCTGCCAGGTTCAACAAGGAATGGGGCCGGGGTGAGGGGATTTCTTTCGGGGAGTATTTGGGGCGTTGGAGAGCTGCTCGAAGCGAGGCGCCGGATAAATGAGATGTTTTGAAATTCTTTGGGTTGTTTAAGGTGTCAAGGTGCGGGTGAGGGAGAAAGGCCCTAGGGTGGTGCCGCTCAGGCTGTAACTGCCGCTGAGCACATGAGTTGCCTGATTGAGGGTCCCGGTGACGGCGATACCGTCGGGAACGGTCGTGGCGGAAAAACTGTTGGGGGCAGTATTGGTTCCGTAGCCACCGCCCTCACCCGTGGAACCGGAGGTAAAGAAGAACGTTGTTCCATCAGCGGCAATGATCGCGTAAGCGGAACCCGTTAAGGCACCGCTGTAGGTTCCTGAATAGTACCCAACATCAGCGGCATGGGTGCCGGTGTCGGCCATCCGATTGCCGGTGTAGCTTCCCGGTTGGCCGAGCGAGTTGGTAAAATTGCCGCTGACCGCGTTGGTGGTGAAGGTGCCGCTGACCTGGCCGCCTTCCAGCGTGGCTGTCTGGAAAGTGCCGTTCAGCGCGACGGAGAAATTTGTCGCAAAGACTCCATTACTCTGCGGCGAGTTGTAGCCGACGACGTAAGCCAGGCCATTGGAACGCAACATCACGCCGAAACCACCGTTGTCGGCTTCTCCGGTGAACTTCCCCATGTAAATGCCGACCTGGGGCAGGAACCGCAGCCGGTAATAGGCCCGAGTCGGGCCAACCGCCTCGTTAAGGTTCGTCCCGGCGGTCGGCGCGCCCAGGTCTTGCCAGGCACCGGAAAGAAGGTTGGTCCGCTTCTGCGGTTGGACCAGGTTCGAACCGGCGGGCCAGGCAAGCTTCACCTGGCCGTTAGTGACCTTAAGGCTGAGCGAGAAAGGCTGGCAAACGCCACGAGGAACCACAAGGAAAACGCATAGGAACAAAGCGTAACAAGCAAGTGGTGCCTTTGTTGATGAGATTGGTGGTGCCAAAGGTGGTATCATTAGGATGGTGGTGGTAAGGACCCTGCAAGGGGAATCGAGACGCTTGCCTCCATCGAAGCGGAGCTTTCCGCAATCACCCTGCGCTGTCGTTTTCCAAAAGTCGCAGTTAGTTTATAGTTCACTTCCGAGTTCGGTCGGTGCCGGGGGGTTCGCGTTGTTTGTCGCATAGGCCGTTTTGGTTGTCAAATATTTTCTTATGAAAGAGATTAAAACGTTTCAGTTAAATCTCCGGGATGTGACAAGGCGCGATGGGGACCGTCGCGCCTTGCCTGGGACCGATCAGCGGCGTGATGGGGACAGTGGCGCTCTACCGTGGGATGGGTGCGATGGAGTTTAGGGCGCCAGTTCGACCGAGACATCGAAGCGCTCGAAGAGCCAGCCGAGCAGCAGGAGACCCGCGGCAGCTTCAGCGGCGAGCACAATAGCGGCGGCGAGGCAGGCCAGCAGGAGCGCGGGGTTCAGGCCGAGGAACATTCTTACGGGGAAGAAAACGATGGCGAAGGCAGCGGCGGCGGGGATGAGCGCAACGATGAAGGCCAAGAGCTGGCCGAACATGGAAATGATGCGCTGGCCGGTGGCCTCGATGCCCTGGGCGCCTTCTTTGCCGAGACGAAACCAGGCCGGGAACAGCAGCACGGCGGCGTTGGGGATTTGCAGGGTGAGGAGGTTGAGCATGGGAAGGATGAAAGCGGCGCCGATGCCCGGGGCAATGATGGCGGGACCGGTCGGGCCGGGACCGGAGGAACCGGAGAGCATGGCGACGGCCAGGAGGAGGAGGAACCATTGGATAGCGGAGAGGATGGCGGCGGGGGCCAGGAGTTCGCCAAGGACGAGCTGCCAGCCGGGGAGCGGGTAGGTTTTGAGGATTTCAGCGTGGAGCAGGTCCTGGCGGAGGTCCTGGCGGAGAAGCTGGGGTCCGACCAGGAGGGACCAAATGAGCAACATGCCGGCGAACATGCCGGCGAGGGTGGGAAGGCCGGTGGTATCGACGGTGCGCGCGAGGGCGAAGCAAAAGATAAGTCCAGCGCTGGCGATGATGAGCCAGGTGCGGACGGTGAAGGCCTGGCCGGCGCTGATGAGGTTTTTCCAGAAAAAGGCGACGGCGGGCGAACCGCTCGAACGCAAGGTGAACGGGGCCCGTTTGACCTTGAGTTGTTTGCCGGCGGCGCGCCAATTGCCGGCGCGGAGCGCGGCGACTTTGTCGGCGATTTTTCTTGAGGCTTCAACGGAAGCTTCTTCGAAAGCGACGTTGGAACGGATGACCCAGATATAGTGGAGCGCGAGCAGGAGCAAGGCGGGCAGGAGGGCCCGAAGGAAGGCGGGGGCATCGGGGGCGAGGTAGGGGTGAACAGCGATGCGAAAGGGAAACAGGAGCCAGGGCAGCGGACCGGAAACGAGGATTTGATGACCATAGGATTTCAGGGTTTGGAGCTGGGGTTCAAGTGGCTGGGAAGGGTCGAACCCGGAGAAATCGGGATGGGGCAGGGTGCGGAGGGCCCAAAGGAGGACGAGGCCGGCGGAGGCGAAGAGGAGGGCGAGGATAGCGAGGCGGCGGCGCCAGGTGGTGATGCCGCGATCCAGCAGCATGGTGCGGGCGAAGGAGGAAGCGAGGAAGTGGAGGTTGAGGGTCGAGAGAATGAGCCACAAGCCCAGGGCATGAATCCAGGCATGGCCACCCCGGCGGCTGGTGATGAGGAGCAGAAACAAGGTCGTGAAAAAAATGGCCGCTTGCGAACGGAACAGTTTGAAATGGATGAGGCCGCGGCGGCTGAGCGGGGCGGGAAAGAGGATGGCGACTTCGGCCTCGGTAAAGGCCAGGGCGGCGCGTTCGCGAGGCACGAGCCAGGCGACGGAGACGACCACGAGCAAGACCAACGCGCCGAGGGATTCGTAGAGTGAGAGGTCGGCGGGGGACGCGGCGGAAGGAAGGGCGGGCCCGGGATGGTGCAGTCCGAAGAGGTAGCGGAAAAAATAGAAGTAGAAGTAAAGGGCGCCGACGATCCCGCCGAGGAGGTACTTGGGCTGCTTGAGCCGTTTGAACCGCATCAGCAGGCGGTTTTTCAGCGAGTGGAATTGGAGATAGAGCAGGGCGGAGAGCATGCTTTGTAGCCTGGTTGTTTTGCCCGCCTTCGCGGTTAACTCTCCACGGAACCCTCTTCTTTCTCGCCGGTGGCGCGGAAAAAGACTTCTTCGAGATTGGCTTCGGTGGTTTGCTCGGAGAAGCGGCGGGTAATCTCGTCGAGGGTGCCGTCGATGATTTTGCGGCCGTTTTTGAGGATGAGGATGCGGGAGCAAATTTCCTCGACGAGGTGGAGGAGGTGGGAGCTGATGATGATGGCGGCGCCGGCCTGGGCGCGTTTGAGGATGGAATCTTTCATGCGGCGGATGCCGAGGGGGTCCAGGCCGGTGAGGGGTTCGTCAAAGTAAATGACGTTGGGGGAGTGGAGGAGGCCGCACGCGATGACGAGTTTCTGTTTCATGCCGCGGGAGAGTTCGCCGGGCAAGGCGTCTTTCTTGGGGGTGAGCTCGAGTTCGTCAAGCAGTTGGGCGGCGACGGGTTCGTAGTTGGCGACCTGGTAGATGCGGGCGGTAAAGGCCAGGTGCTGCTGGACGGTGAGGTAATCGAACAGGCGCGGTTCATCGGTAAAGAAGGCCAGTTGGCGCTTGGCGGGTATCGGGGCGCCGGCCAGGTCGTGTCCGCAGATGCGGATGGCGCCGCGGGTGGGGGGGATGATGCCGGCGAGGCAGCGGAGGGTGGTGGTTTTGCCGGCGCCATTGGGTCCGACCAGACCCATGACTTCGCCGGGCTGAACGGCAAAAGAGAGCTCGTTGACGGCGACGAATTCGCCGTAGAGTTTGGTGAGCGCTTCAACCTGGATCATGGGGAATGGACTTGCCGAGTCGGGGTTTTTGTGACGGATTTTGCACAGTTCCAAAGGGCTGTCAATGGCGGCGGGGCGGGGCGGGGTCAGAGCGTCCAGCGGCGGTAGTGAGCCAGGGTGGCCTGGACGGGCGCGGCTGGGTTAATGGATTGTTGGGTTGATGGATTAATGGTCAGAGGTACCACCGCTGGTACGAGCGGAGCACTGCCCGGACGGGGTCCAGGAGGTCGAAGGCGGCGAACTGACTGTAAGCGACGCCGCTGGGCCAATAGGTCTTGAGGCCGAGGTGGTCGCGGTTCTCTAGTTCGGGTGTTTGCTAGCGAAGTAGAGATCCCAGTGGTGCAAAGCCCTTTCGGAGGGCGTACCGAGGGCCGGATGATGGATGATGGATGATGGATGATGCGGCCGGCAATAATTCGGCGATGCCGTTCAGCAGCGAAGCGGTCATGATGACGGCGGTGGCGTCGAGGGCACAGTAGTGGAAGTCGATTTCTTCTATGAAGCGGGTGGCCAGTTGGTCGTTGGCGAGGAAGACGTGCCTGGAGGTGTCGATGCGGGGCTGGAAGGTTTGAGGGTGTGCGCTGCTCACCACCAGGTGATGTACGGCCATTGGGGGTCCCACTCGGGTTTACCGGGGACGCCGTCGTCAAACGCCTGGCGCGGAGGGGTGACGGGCCATTTGAAATTCTCGACATGGCCGTCGCCGCACAAGGTTGGGAAGACGGGTTTGCCGCGGTCATTATGCCAAACGCTGTGAGGATCGTTGATGTCACGGTCGCCGAACCAGGGCCAGTCGCTGAGGATGATTTTGGTGGTCGGCTTGGCGGCGATGCGGGAGGTTTTGATGGGGAGGGCTTTTGGATCGGTAATGGGCAAGGTGGAATCCCCGCCGCAATGGAGGACGTGATAGCGTTCGACGGCCCAGGTCATGAGGTAGCTGTTGCCCCAGGCATCCCAGCAGGTGTCGGTGACCTGGGGATAGAGGGCATCGCCTTTATCGGCGGGGCAATGGCATAAATTATAGTTTTTGAGATAAACATCGAGCGGACGTTTGATGGGATCGACCATGGCGCCATGGAGCAAATATTTGCCGTTGCCGAGTTTGCCGCCCCAGGCAGCCCAATCTTCATAGGCGGGATAGAAGTCCTTGCTATCATCGGCATACATGATGAGGCTAAGGCCGATCTGGCGGACGTTATTGTAACACTGGGTGCGGAGGGCCTTGGATTTGGCGCGGGCCAGGGCGGGCAACAACATGGCGGCCAGGATCGCGATAATGGCAATGACCACCAGGAGTTCGATGAGGGTGAAGGCGTTGGGCCGGGTGTGAAGGTTGGGGCGGCGCTGCGAGTGGAAGGTTGAAGGTTGAAAGTTGAACGGGGCGGGCTCCGCACGCCAGCTGTTACCAGGTTGTTTGGCCGAGTCAGTCATGCATTCGGTTCAAGGTGGAGATTTCGAGGGAAATGTGCAGGCGAGACGGCGTTATAGCAATAGACGAAACAACTTTTTAGATGGATTATTCGCTGATTGGGATGTTTGCTTCGGAGCGAGTTTCGGCTAAGTTCCTTGACCATGCCGCACGCGCAAAAAGGTGAAGGGTTCCCCGGCCAGCGGATCGTGGTGCTGCCGCGCAAGGTGGTGGCCAAGGCGCTGGAGCATCCTCTGTTGCACGGGCTGCTGCCGACGGACGTCGGTTATTTCCCCAAAGCGGCGGGGCATTTGCGGGAGCGCACGGAAGGGGTGGACCAGGCGATTTTCATCTACTGCACGGCGGGGCGCGGCTGGTGCGAGCTGGCGGGGCGACGCCACGAGGTAAGCGCGGGTGAATTGCTGGTGGTCCCGCCGGAAGCGCCGCACGTGTATGGCGCGGATGAGCGGCGCCCCTGGACGATTCCGTGGGTGCATGCCACGGGCGCCAACGTCGGCTGGTATCTTGAGGAATTGGGGGTATCGCTTGAGCGCCCGGTGCTTTATTTGGGCGAGGACCCGCAGTTATTAGCGCTGTTTGAGGAGGTGCTGGAGGTGGCGGAACACGGTTATGCGCCGGCGCGGTTGCTGTACGCGGCGCAAACGATGGGGCATTTAATCGGGGTGATGATCTGGCATCGAAACCAGCAATGGCGCGGCAACCCCGATCCCGAGCAAAAGATTGCCCAAAGCATCGAATATATGAAGCAGCACCTGGCCCAGCCTTTGCATATCTCAAACCTGGCCACGATGACCAACCTCTCGGCTTCTCATTACACGGCTTTGTTCAAGAAGCATACCGGTTATGCGCCGATCGATTACTTCATCCGGCTGCGGATGCACCGGGCTTGCCAGTTGCTGGACACGACGGAGCTGACGATCAAACAAATCGCCGCGGCATTGGGATATGATGACCCGTTTTATTTTTCACGGGTATTCAAATCCGTCAACGAAGCCTCGCCGAAGGAATACCGGATGATGCACAAGGGGTGAGGCGGAGTTGAAGGTTGCAGGTTGAAAGTTGAAAGTTGAAAGTTGAAAGTTGAAAGTTGAAAGTTGAAAGTTGAAAGTTGTCCGATTTGGCAGGTTGTCAGGTTTTCAAGTTATCAGGTTTTCAAGTATATTTCGAGAAGGTGGGCGGCAGGGGATTTGTGGCTAATGGCTGCCGCCAGCACCCACTCCCGCCAACTCCTGCGGTTTGCGGTATAAGCCTTCGGCTTTGCTGAATCTGGGCCAATTGAACCCGTAGAAGGCGACGAAGGCGAAGCAGAACAGCGGCACGATGAAGCCACGGGAGATGTCGTATTGGTCGGCGACGAAGCCCATTAATTTGGGGAGAAGGGCGCCACCCATGATGGCCATGACGATGTAGCCGGAGGCTTTCTTCGCGCGAATACCAAGTCCGAAAATGCCGAGCGCAAAAATGGTGGGGAACATGATGGACATGAAGAAATAGCTCAAAAAGACGCAGATTACGGAGAGCCATCCCAACTTGGAGAAGATGAGGAGGCAGGTGATTACATTGAGTGCGCCGTAGAGCCCAAGCACCTTGTGTGCGGAAAACTTCTTGAGCAAGGCGGCTCCCGTGACGCGCCCCAGGAGGAAGCAAATGAAGCCGACTGAGGCCAGGGTGGCGGCGCCCTTATCGCTGATATGATAAAGGCCGTCCTGGCCGAGCCCGAACAGGCCGCTCAAGATGCCTGAGGTCCAGGAGGCAGGAATCGCCGGCACTTCCGAGAGGCCGGTTTTCTTGGAGACGGTCATGTAATTGATGAAGAAACTGAAGATGCCGGCCTGCGCGGCGACGTAAAAGAACTGGGCGGCTACGGCCAGAACGAAGTGCGGGTGTTTCCAGATCGAGTGCGAAACGCCAGGCGTGGAATCATCAAGGTGGTAGTCGTCCGGGGTCTTGATATCAGGAATGTTGGCGAAGAAGAAGATGACTGCCAGAACTATGACCACGACGGCGACCCCCGCATAGGGAATGTAAAGGGTTTGGGCTCCGGTGCTTTGCCCGGCTTCATTAGTGGAATAGAAAAACATGCTGCCCGCAATGGGCCCGAAAATCCAGCCGACGCCATTGCAGGACTGGGCCAGGTTAATGCGGGTGGCGGCATACTGCGGGTGGCCCAGGACGGTGGTATAAGGATTAGCGATGGTTTCGAGGAACGTGAGACCGGAGGCGATCAAGCAGACGCCGACCAAAAACGCCCAGAAAGAAGCGATGTGGGTCGCCGGGATGAACCAAAGGCCGCCGGCCGCGACCATGACCAGTCCGGCAATGATGCCGCCTTTATAACCCAGCTTGATCGCGAGCCATCCCGCGGGCAGAGCCATCAAGAAGTAGCCCAGGTAGTGGGCCCATTGCACGTTGGCGGATTGGGACAACGTGAGGTGCAGTTCGTCCTGAAAATGCTTGTCCATCACGTCGATCATCCCGTTGCAGAATCCCCACAGGAGGAACAGCGAACTGACGAGGATAAAAGTGAACAATACGTTCCGTCCGTCATCGGTTACGAAGAGGCCTCTTTTGGTCGTGCTCATGGTGTTTTGGGAGATGCTAACCTGCAGGGGTAGTGCGGCGGCGGACGCAGCGCAGTTGTTTCATGCGGCGATTCTGAGGATTTGGCGGCGCGATAGCAATAGTATGAATGTTCGAGAGGAGACCGGCTTTTGTATTGACAGTGCGGGGCAAAGAAGCTGTATTCCGTTTAATGCTGACACGACTGACGCAGAACCGGACCGCAATCTGCCAGCCTACCTTGCCTGCACTGCAAGCCACGCGAACCCAAAAACCGTATTCCCAAGAGTATGAACAATCGACACGACAAGATCCTGTTCTGGGGCTGTTTCATCGCCCTGATCACCACGTCTTATGCTTTTTTCAGCCGGATGTATTTGTGCGGCGTGCGCTTTCCGACGGATTTCGGCCTGGATAAGGTGACGGTCGGGGAGTTGCAGGGGGCTGGAGTTTGGCCGTTCGGGGTGAGCATCATTGTTTTCAGCCTGTTCATCGACCGCATCGGTTACAAGGTGGCGATGTTCTTTTCGAGCGCCTGCTATGTCGTTTATTGCGTGCTGGCCTTCATGGCGTATAGCTCGATCCAGGGCCTGAGCGGCGAGGCGTTGGTCGCGGCCCAGAAGCACGGTTATACTTTGCTCTATTGGGGAAGCATCATCCTGGCGCTCGGCAACGGGACGGTCGAAGCCTACATCAATCCGGTGGTGGCGACGCTGTTTAGTAAAGACAAGGTGAAATGGCTGAACATGCTGCACGCCGGTTGGCCGGGCGGTTTGGTTATCGGCGGGCTTTGCACGATTGCGCTGGCGGAGCAGGCGGCCAAAGGCGATTGGCGGATTGTGTTGGGTCTGATTCTGGTGCCGGCGGTGATTTCTTTCTTCATGCTCGTCGGATTGACCTTCCCCAAGAACGAGCGCGAGGAAGCCGGAGTGAGTTACGTCGACATGCTGAAGGAACTGGGGATGTTTGGCGCGCTCGTGGGGTTCGGGTTGGTATTTGCGCAAATCGGCGAAGTCTTCGCGTTGCACTGGGCGGTGAAATGGGTGCTGACCGGGGCGGTCGTCGTGATATTCGGCGCGGTGACCAAGTCCTTTGGCCGGCCGCTGCTGGCGTTTTTGATTATCATCATGATGCCGCTGGCCACGACCGAGATCGGCACCGACGGGTGGATCAGTTCGTTGATGGAAGCGCCGATGAAAGCGGCCGGCTACAACGCCGGCTGGGTGCTGGTTTATACTTCTTTCATCATGATGGTGTTGCGCTTTTGCGCGGGGCCGATCGTTCACAAGCTCTCGCCTCTCGGTTTGCTGGCGACCTGTGCGACGCTGGCCGTCCTGGGTCTGACTGCTCTTTCCAAAACCGGCAGCGCGGGCATGGCGGCCATTTTTGCAGCCGCGACGCTCTATGCTTGCGGCAAGACTTTCTTCTGGCCGACCATGCTGGGGGTGACCACCGAGCAGTGTCCAAAAGGCGGCGCGTTGACGCTCAACAGCATGGGCGGCATCGGCATGTTAGCCGTCGGCATCCTGGGCTTTCCGTTTATCGGGTATTTGCAGGAAACCACCGCGACCCACCAACTGGCCGCCACCAACCCGACGCTGTCACAGACCGTGACGGTCGAGAAGCACTACCTGCTGGGCGACTACAAGGCGATTGACCCGGTGAAGGCGGCGACGGTGCAGGACGCCCCCGGCCAGGATGCCTTGAAGCAGGCCAACACGGCGGGCCAATTTAGCGCGCTGGGCAAGATGGCGATGTTTCCCGGTTTCATGCTTTGCTGCTACCTCATCCTGATTTTCTACTTCAAATCGAAGGGCGGCTATCAAGCGGTGCATATCGAGAGCGGGCCCGCGCCGGAGAAGCCTGCGGAAGCGAAGGCGAGCGCGTAAGCGTTGGCAAGACAGTGAACAGGAGATAACGGAAAACAGAGGCAGGCCTACGAAGTCAAAGCCCGTGCCGCTGACTCGTTGGCGCGCGCATGAGGATGTCTGGCCTTACGTGAAATTCTCGGGTTCATCCCTCGTCGGCAGCGTATTCGGGCTTGCGCTCCCAGCGGCGCGGCTGGCGTTCGGGCGGGGTCGTGTCCACTTTCACGTAATAGGTTTCCTCACCGAACCGGTCATCCGCGGCCTGCTGCAGTTCCCGAGATGGGGCGACGAAATATTTCTCGTGGGTTTCCATGAAGATGACTTCGCCGGCGGGGCGAACGAAGCAGAGGAACAGCGGGCATTTGCCTGGAAACGAGGCGACCAGTTCCCGCACGGTATCGAGGCTGTCAGGCTTTAAATGGGCGGTGTGGAGGCGCAGGTGAACCTGCTTGGTGAAGCGGCGCGGGGCGTCCTCCAGAGGAATGATCTCCTGGGGAAAGATTTTCGGCCGGTCATCCCCGGTGTTGACTTCGCCAATAACAAAGATGGCCTTGCCCTGGGTCAGCAGTTCGCGGTTCTTGTCGTAGTTTTCGTTAATGCAGAGGACCTGCACCGAGCCTTCCAAATCCTCAAGGGTGACAATGGCGTAGGGTTTGCCACTTTTCTTGGAGACACCGTTCTGGACGGCGGCGACCAGACCGCCCAGGCGGGTCAGGGTGCGATTGGGCAAGTCCGGCAGCAATTTGGTGTTGGTGAGCGCGTACTTCTCGAGGATAGGCGCGTAGGGCGCCAACGGGTGGCCGGTGACATAGAAGCCCAGCAACTCTTTCTCGTAAGCCAGCATTTCATGGTCGGGCCATTCCTGGAGACTGACCTGAGATTCCGGCTCAGAAGCCGCCCGGTCTTCGAAGGCGCCAAAGAGGGAGCTTTGCCCGCGCTGGCGGTCGGCAATCACGCCGGCAGCGCGCATCAGGGTGCGGTCCGCCTGGGAAAAAAGGGTGGCGCGCGTTTTGCCGAGGCTATCGCAGGCGCCGCATTTGATGAGGGCCTCGAGGACCTTGCGATTGACGGAGCGACCGTCGACCCGCTCGCACATTTCCGAGAGGGAGTGGAATTTACCGCCTTCGCCGCGGGCTTTGAGGATCGCTTCGACGGCGATTTCGCCGACGCCCTTGATCGCTGCCAGGCCGAACCGGATGGCGCCGCCGGGAGCTTCCGCCGCGCCGTTGGCAGGCGCACCGTTCGTGGCCGGCTGGAGCGCGGCGGTTCGATTCATGGCGGGGGCGAAGAACACCTGGCTTTCGTTGACATCGGGTGGCAGGACTTCGATACCCATCGCGCGAGCCTCGGCGATATATTGGCTCAGCTTTTCGGTATCGGCCATGTCGTTGGTCATCATCGCGCAGAAGAACTCGACCGGGTAATTGGCCTTCAGGTAGGCGGTTTGATAGGCCACGATGGCGTAAGCGGCGGCGTGGGATTTGTTAAAGCCGTACCCGGCGAATTTTTCGAGCAAATCGAAAACTTGATTGGCCTTGGCTGCGGGGATCTGGTTTACCCGCGCGCAACCTTTGACGAAGATATCGCGCTGTTTGGCCATCTCCTCAGCCTTCTTCTTACCCATGGCGCGCCGGAGCAGGTCGGCGCCACCGAGGGTGTAACCGGCCAGGGCCTGGGCCGCCTGCATGACCTGCTCCTGATAGACCATGATACCATAGGTCTCCCGGCAAATCGGCTCCAGCAAAGGATGCTCGTATTCGATCTTCACCTGGCCCTGGCGGCGGCCGATGAATTCCGGGATCAGGTCCATCGGGCCGGGTCGATATAACGCAATCAAAGCAGTGATGTGCTCGATGGAACTGATTTGGAATTTTCGGCAGAGATCGCGCATCCCACCGGATTCAAGCTGGAACACGCCGAGGGTGTTGGCCTTGTTCAGCAGGTCGTAGGTTTTGGCGTCGTCGAGCGGGAGGTTTTCAATCGGCACCTCGATTCCGCGGGTCTGGCTGACCATCTCGCAAGTATTGCGGATGACCGTCAGGGTCTTGAGGCCAAGGAAGTCCATTTTCAACAGGCCCAGATCGCCCACCGGTCCCATGGCGTATTGGGTGACGATGCCGCCGTCCTCGTCCTGCTTGAGGGGCAGCAGATTAACGAGCGGTTGATCGCCGATGACCACGCCAGCGGCGTGAACGCTGGCGTTGCGGGACAGGTCCTCGAGCACCAGAGCCGTATCGATGAGTTCGCGCGTCACCTCCTCGGTATCATATGCGGTCTTGAGCTCGGGGGATTGTTTGAGCGCTTTTTCGAGGGACATCTTGAGATCGAACGGGATCATTTTGGCGAGCCGGTCGCAATCGCCATAAGCCAGGCCCATAACGCGTCCGACGTCCCGCACAACGGATTTAGCGCCCATGGTGCCGAAGGTGACAATCTGGGCGACGGCATCGCGCCCGTATTTCTGGCGGACGTACTCGATGACATCGGCCCGGCGGTCGTCGGCGAAGTCGATGTCGATATCCGGCGGGTTGACCCGTTCGGGATTGAGGAACCGCTCGAAGAGCAGGCCATAACGAATCGGATCGACGTTTGAGATTTCGAGCAGGTAGGTGACCAATGAGCCGGCAGCGGAGCCGCGCGCCACGCAGGCGATTCCCTTCTGGTGGCCGTAACGGATGAAATCTCCCACGATGAGGAAGTAGCTGCTGAACCCGGTCTTCTCAATAACCTTGAGTTCGAGCTGGAGGCGGTCGAGGAGCGCATGAACGGCGGCGTCCGTCTGCTGTTCTTCGCTTCCGACCGGCGGGACGACTCCCGGCTCCCGACTCTGGACTTCGGAAAACGTCGGCAGCCGGCGAGGGTCTTCAACTTTCTCGACGATAAATTCCTGCCCCTCGGCGCGGGCGAGCAGGCCATAGCGCTTTTGCAAGCCCTCAGCGAGCCACTGTCGCAAAAAACTGTCTCGCGTGAAGGGGGCGGGTGGATGGAACACCGGGTAATGGAGTTTACCAAATTCAATTTCGAGGTTGCACTTCTCGGCGACCTCGAGGGTGTTCTGGACCGCTTCGGGGATTTCGGCAAAACGGGCTTTCATCTCCTCGGCCGAGCGCAGGTAGAACTGCTGCTCGGAGTATTTCATTCGCTTGGCATCGGTCAACTGCGTCTGGGTGCCGATGCAAATGAGGCAATCGTGCGCGTGTGAGTGGCCCTTCTCCACATAGTGCACATCGTTGGTCGCCACGAGCTTGAGGCCGAATTCCTTGGCCCAGGGAATGAGGTGCCGATTGACCTTGGCCTGTTCGGGGAGGCCGTGGTTCTGGAGTTCGAGGTAAAAGTTCTCGGGGCCGAGAGTCTGCTTGAACCAGTCGATGGCGTCGCGCGCCCTGGCCAACTGGTCTTTGTTAATGGCTTCCGGGATTTCGCTGGCCAGGCAGCCGGAGAGGGCGAGCAGCCCGTCTTTGTGAGCCGCGAGCAGCTCTTTATCGATGCGCGGCTTGTAGTAATAGCCTTCCAGGTGGGCGGAGGTCGCCAGTTTGATGAGGTTTTTGTAGCCGGTCTCGTCCCTGGCGAGGAGCACCAGATGGTTATAGACATCGCGCCCACCGGTGCTGGTTTTTTTCTCAAAACGGCTGCCCGGGGCGACATAGACTTCGCAGCCGATGATCGGTTTGATGCCCTTTTCCCGCGCGGCCTTGTAGAAATCAATCGCGCCGTAGAGGACGCCGTGATCGGTCACCGCCAGCGCGGGGAACTTCAGTTCATGGGCCTTGTCCATCAGCCGGTCCAAACGGCAAGCGCCATCGAGCAGCGAGTACTCGGTGTGCAAGTGAAGATGGACAAAATCGGCGTGCGCCATGCAAACAACAACTTACTGTCGGCCTTCGGCGCGGAGCAAGCAAGAGATGTTCACAGGGGTTCGAGAGGGGTTAAATGAGTTAAAAGGGTTAAAAGGTTAAATAGGGGCAAGGGAAAGCTGACTTACCGACAACTGATCGAAGCCAAGGTTTGAATTCCTATTGACTTGAACCCGAGGCGCAGTTTTGTGCGCGCCCGGCCTGTTCGTCACCGTTTTTGGAAAAAGTCTTTGACCGAGCTGGCTACCGTCTGGAGCTGGCTGTCCGTCAGTTCGGGATAAATCGGCAGGCTGAGGCACTCGCGGGCGGCTTTTTCGGCGATGGGGAAAGCGCCAGGTTTGTGGCCAAGGTAGGCATAGGCTTTTTGGAGGTGCAACGGCAAGGGATAGTGCAGGGCGCAGCCGACGTGGTTGGCCTCAAGATGTTTTTTGAGTTCATCGCGGCGCGGATGGCGCACGACGTAGAGGTGCCAGGCGCTCTGGGCGAAATCCGCCTCGAGCGGGAGTTGAAGGGGAGTATCGGCCAGCAATTCGTGGTAGCGATGCGCGACGCGGCGCCGCTCGCGGGTCCAGGTGTCCAGGTGCTTGAGCTTCACGCCGAGGACGGCGCCCTGGAGTCCTTCCATGCGATAGTTGAAGCCGATTTCGTCGTGATAATAACGCCGGGTGGAGCCGTGTTCGCGCAAGGCCCGCGCGCGCTCGGCAAAAGCCGCATTATTGGTGACCAGCGCGCCGCCTTCGCCGTACGCGCCCAAATTTTTGCCGGGATAGAAGCTGAAGCCGGCGATGGCGCCGAAGGTGCCGACGGTTTTGCCCTTGTACTTGGCGCCATGCGCCTGGGCGGCATCCTCGACCAAGGCCAGCTTGTGTTTGCGGCAAATCGCCAGCAGCGGGTCCAGGTCGGCCGGATGACCGTAAAGATGGACCGGCATGACGGCCTTGGTGCGCGGGGTGATGGCGCGTTCAACGAGTTTCGGGTCCAGGTTGAAGGTCGCCTCATCAATATCGACATAGACCGGCTTGGCACCGACATAGGAAATGGCCCAACTGGTCGCGACGAAAGTGCAAGGTGTGGTAATGACCTCGTCCCCCGGGCCAATATCGAGCAGCAGCAACGCGAGGTGCAATGCAGAGGTACCGCTGTTAAAGCCAACACAATGCTCCGCGCCGCAAAACCGGGCAAAATCCTTCTCGAACTCCACCACGTCGGGCCCGAGGCAAAACGAGCAGTTATCGAGGGTGCGGGCAATGGCGGCGTCAATCTCGCGGCGGAGCCCGCGCATTTGCGCGGGCAAATCGAGATAAGGGACCGCTCCGTTCTTCTGAGCCTGGTTACTCATCGCGCGGGGAAGATAATCGCAACCTGGCCAGGGAACAATATGGAAAAACCCGGAAGGCATCCTCCGCAAAAGCCGCAACCAAAGAGTTAAATGGGTTAAAAGAGTTAACTGAGTTAAATGAGGGACACGACTTTTGCGAACGCACACAAGCGATTTGCGCAAGCTGCGCAAAATTTGATGGATAGTAGTGCAAATGGACACGAATGCCTGGCTCGAAGAAAGGTTTCCTCGATTGCTTGCCGAATAAGCCGGAGAGCATGGAACCGTTGCGGTACCCTTTTTTAACCTTTTAGCCTACTCACTTCAGTAGCCCGCTGAGTTACAGGCAAGGCGCGAGTCGCGCCGGTGGAGATGCCGCCATCCACCAGCAGCGTCTGGCCCGTGATATATTCGCTGGCATCGGACGCCAGAAAAACCACCGCGCCTTCGAGGTCGCGCGGTTGGCCTGGGCGTTTGAGAGGGATCCGGTCGCAAAGGTAATCGACCCATTCTTTGTTTTCGTACATTACGGCGTTCTGGGCGGTTTTGAACCAGCCGGGCGCGAGGCAATTGACGGTAATGCCGTGAACACCCCAATCGTCGGCCAGGCTCATGGTGAGTTGCTTCACGCCGCCTCGACTTGCGCCGTAGGGGCCCAGGCCGGCATAGCCCGCGACGCAGGTGACTGAGCCGATATTGATGATGCGGCCATACTTTCTTTGGACCATGTGCCGGGCGACGCCTTGCGAAACAAAGAACGTGCCGCGCAAATTGGTTTCGAGCACCAGGTTCCAATCGTCCCAAGTCACTTCCAAGGCCGGCTTGCGGACGTTGCAGCCGGCGTTGTTGACGAGAATGTCGATTTTGCCGTAATGAGCCACTGCGGCCTCAACGGTTTTCTGAATGCTTTCGTGACGCCGCACATCAAGGGCCAGCGGCAGCGCCCGGCGGCCCAGGGATTCAATTTCAGCCTGAAATGGTTTGAGGCTGGCCGCGTCGCGGCTGGTGATTACAAGGTCGGCACCGGCACGGGCCAATGCGCGGCCGAAGTACTGGCCCAGCCCACGGCTGGTTCCAGTCACGATCGCAATTTTGCCGGCAAGGTCGAAGGGGTTTTGGTTCATGGGATTCGTTTCGGAACTGAAAGCAAATGCTTAATAAGAATTGAAGGGCGGCTCAAGGCTTGAGCACCACCTTCAGCAAGCCCGGTTCTTTGCGGTAGAGCCGGTCGAACCAGGCGGCGCCCTCCGCCAGCGGAGCCGCGGCGCTTAGGAGCGGGGCGGCCTGCAGAGCGCCACGGGCCATCATCTCCAGGCAGGCCGGATACTCGCCGCGCGAGGCGCACGAACCGTAAACGGTCAACTCGCGCGTGACGGCGATTTGCAGCGGGAACTCGATTTTGGGGGCGACGTTTCCGACGAGGGTGACGGCGCCGCCTTTGCGCACGCAGCGCAAAGCCAGGTCCACGGTCGGTGTAAGGCCGACGGCTTCCAGGGCGAGGTCGGCACCGTGATTGCGGGTGAGGCGGAGGATGGCTTCACTGGCGTTCTCTTTGCTGGAGTTAATAAGGTGGGTTGCGCCGAGTTTGCCGGCCAGAGCAAGACGGTCATCGGCGACGTCCACTGAGATGAGGAGACTGCACCCGGTGTGACTCAGTGCTTGCAGGAGTGCCAGACCGATCATGCCAGCACCGACGACCACGACGGTGTCATTGAGGGCCGGCGGGGCGCGACGGACCGCGTGAAGGGCGATCGCAAACGGTTCAACCATGGCGGCGTGCTCGAAGGGCAATCCTTCGGGGAGGCGATAAAGAACGTGCCGGGGCACCGCGACGAATTCGGCGAAGGCGCCGTGCCGCCGGTAATCCTCACAGGAAACGCCCAGCACCTGCCGACGGTCGCAGAGGTTGAACTCGCCGCGCCGGCAGTAATCACATTGCCCGCAGTAGAGGGTCGAGTCGAACGTTACCCGCTCGCCCTCTTTCCACCCGTCGATGCCGGTGGCCAGACCGACGAGCACGCCAGCGGCCTCATGCCCCATGATGATAGGCGGACGCCGCCGGCCGGTGCTGCCGTCTATTCCGTGGACGTCGCTGCCGCAAATGCCGCAGGCCTTAACCGCGACGAGCACCTCGCCGGGGCCGGGTTGCGGCGGCGGCACCTCTTCGT
This sequence comes from Binatia bacterium, assembly GCA_035566895.1. Lineage (GTDB taxonomy): Bacteria > Verrucomicrobiota > Verrucomicrobiia > Limisphaerales > UBA8199 > DATMQA01. Next base: position 52,748 of record DATMQA010000208.1, on the reverse strand, counting down.
AGGCCAAGCGCTTGTATTCCTTGAGAACGAGAGCTTTCATGGGTCGGGCAAAATCATCGAGACGGAATTTAAACCGCCTGGAGGGCGCTTAAAAGGCTTTTCCAAACGCTGTCCGCTTCGCACTTTGGGTTGCGGCTTACGGCGCCGAATGCGCTGAGGATCTCGAGAACGGCTCCCGGAGACCCCGGCGGTGCCGGAAGCCGTGCGGCCAAGGAGCGGGCTTGAATGCAACGAGCCTCTGCTTATCCTGCATCCATGAAAAACAGCCATTCATCCATTATCGCTCGGCGGAGTTTTCTTTCCACCCTCGGAGGTCTCACCGCTTTCTCGGTCCTGAGCGGCGCCGTGTCCAGAGTCCAAGCCGAGCCGCGCAAAGGGCGGCTCAAACAGTCGGTGTGCCGGAGTGTTTTCAATGGAGCCAAGCTCGAGCTGGAGGGCATGTGCCGCGAAGCCACGCGGCTGGGTTCCTGGGGAATTGATTTGGTCGGGCCGAATGATTTTGCGGTCCTGAAGAAGCACGGGTTGATTCCGACGATGGTGAACGGCGCCAGCAGCATTAAAAGCGGGATCAACGACAAGAACAATCACCCCGTGATTCAGAACAAGTTGGAGGAGCAGATCAAAGCGGCGGCAACGGCGGGCGCCCCGAACGTGATTATATTGGCGGGTGACCGCAAAGGAATTTCGGACCAGGAGGGCATGGACAATTGTGTGCTGTTTCTGAACAACGTGAAGGCGCTGGCGGAAGATAAAGGGGTGACGTTGTGCATGGAATTGCTCAACAGCAAGGTCAACCACCCGGGCTATATGTGCGATCACACGTCCTGGGGCGTGGAGGTTTGCAAGCGGGTCAGCTCGCCACGGGTTAAACTGTTATTCGATATTTACCACATGCAGATCATGGAAGGCGACATCATCCGGACGGTCAGGGAAAACATCAAATATATCGGACATTTCCACACGGCCGGGAATCCTGGACGCCACGAGTTTGATGACACTCAGGAGATGAACTATACCGGCATTTGCAAGGCGATCGCGGACCTGGGGTACCAGGGGTTCATCGCGCATGAATACTCGCCGACCAAAGAACCGTTGGAGACGCTGGATAGGATGCTGAAGTTGTGTGAGGTGTAGGACGGCGGTGGAGGGGAATGAAGGAGTGTTGAAAGCGCGGACCGTGAGAGGGCAACCGGGGGAGAGGTTTGAATCTGACTTTTACTCGTTAAAACGGCGTTCCCGGTGGGGCGGCTCCAAGGTTTCACGCCAGTAGTCCGCGCCGAGCCTGATGGCTCCTGCCTCTTATTTTTTCTTGAACAAGCCGCCTATGCCTTTGGTAACAGAATCAACCGCGCCGGTGGCCGAGTTGGGCAGGCCTTTGGTCAAATCGGTGGCGCCTTTGCTTACATCGGACAAGGCGTGTACGGCCGCGGCAGCGGCTTCCTTTTCGATGGCCTGCAGGACTGTTTTGGTGAGTTCCGCCGCCGTGATGCCGTCCGGACCTTTGCCCAAATCGCTGAGGTGAATGTCGACGAGAGGAACGGTAGTCGAAGTACCGCCCAGAGCGGTGGTGACGCCCAGGTGCAATTTAGCGCCGCTGATGAGGAAGTCGTTTACCTGGAGTTTTTTGCCGGCGTTGGCTTCTTTGGTCTGGGCGGGGGTGTTATCGGTCGAGCCGGTGGCGGTCTCGAGGTTGGCGAGGATGCGTTTGAGGTTGCTGCTTTTGAAATCGGTCTCGTAAGTGATTTCGGGCGCCTGCACGTTGATGGACTGAATGATGACCTTGCTGGAAAGCAAGGAGCCGGGCTGCAGTGCCAGGCTGGCGGTGCCGACTTGAATGGCCGAGGGAGTCTTGAAGCCTTCCGGGTTGCCGACGAAGAGGCCCTTCAGTTTGCCGGAGCCGGAGAGCAAGGAAAGGCTGACCGAATCGAGCTTGATCTCGACCTTGGCCAGGCGGGGGCCGAACGTCTCGATGCCGCGCTTGATGCCGGAATCGAGGAAGAAATGGATGGCCAGGACGACCAGGATGATGAGCACCAGCAGACCGATTAGAATACGAACGGCTAGTTTTTTCATAGGTGAGAATTAATAAACATCGAAAGGCAGACGAGCGCAAGGGGGGAATGCCAAACACCAAACACCAAGCATGCGAATGGAGGTGCAGGTCCCAGCGGGCGGAGCGCGGACATTCCTGTCCGCAGCAATGTGTTACGCGCGAGATTGGCAGCAAATCCAGGCCGCTTCGGCGTTGGGAAGTTGCTGCGGACAGGAATGTCCGCGCTTCGGCCCTGAGGAGGATGACGAGAACCCAAAATCCCGGTTGCACCGGCATCGCGCGCACTCTATTGTTTCCGGCATTAAAGCAAAACCGGCACCCCGCCATAGCGGGCAGTTGTGGGATGAACGAGAAGCAATCGGGACCTGATGAGACGGCGAGCGCGCCGGGCGAACCCGCCGCCGGTGAGCCGGCGCCGCCGCCGGCACCAGCGCCGCCCTCGCTGAAAATTCCGTCGATTTTGCTGGAAGGAGACGACGAACCTGGCGAGCCACCGCCGCCCGCTCCGGCGAGGCCGTCCGCTCCATCCGCTGCCGCAGCCGCCCCGGAACCGGAGTTGCCCGAGGCTTACGGGACGGGCCGGGTGCTTTTAACGGCTCGCGATCCTTACTGTCTCTACGCGCACTGGGACCTTACTGGGGAGCAGCAACGCCGTTTCGCCGGGCTCTCGGCCGCCCACGAGCTGTCCCTGCGGGTTCATCCCGAAGCCCAGGCCGGGCAGGCGCCGGCCGAAGTGCGTGCAGGTCCCAACGCGCAGCATTGCTTCATCCAGGTCCAGCGCGCCGGGGTCGCCTACTGCGCCGAGCTCGGCTATTACCAGGCGGACCGCCAATGGCGCGTGATTGCGACCTCCGAGCCAGTCCGGACTCCGCCGGATGCCCCGGCCCGCGACAAAATGGTGCGGTTTGCGACGTTCTTTGCCGATACGCCGTTGCCAGGGTTGAAGGGAGCACCCACGGGTGCCGAGCAGTTGCGGGCACCGCCGGGGCCGAGCACGCCGTCCGTGGAAAATCGCGAGCTTCCCGCCGGGGATGCGGGTGTTTCCAGCGTCGCGGGCCCAATGCCGGAGGCTGAAACCGGACCCGGGGAACCGTGGACTGTGGCACAAGACAACGCCCTGGCGGAATATCTTGGGCCGGCGCTGGCGCGGCACGAGTGGCTGGGGTCGGACCAAATCGAGCGTCTGCTCCGACCGCAGTTCGAACAGGGTGGCTCGCTAGCCTCCGCTCAATTCAGTTTGCCAGGGGTGGCCGTTTCCAGCCCATTGGGAGGCGAGGGCCGGAAAGGCTTTTGGCTCAATGTAAATGCGGAACTGGTTATTTATGGGGCGACCGAACCCGATGCCCAGGTCAGCATTGCCGGGCGGCCAATCCAGCTACAGCCCGACGGCACCTTCAGCTATCGGTTGGCCTTTCCGGATGGGACTTATGCACTTCCGATGGCCGCCATCTCGGTCCAGGGCGAGCTGCGCCAGGCGGAACTGACCTTCCATCGCGATTCGAAATACCAGGGCGAAGTGGGAGCAGGGGGCTAACTCGCCTCCCATCCCATGCCAGGCTATCTCTCCCTCGTTCTGCACGCGCACCTGCCGTTTGTCCGGCACCCGGAGCACGAACGTTTTCTCGAGGAGAATTGGCTCTTCGAAGCCACGACCGAGAGCTACGTGCCGTTGCTGCAATTGCTTGAAGGGTGGCAGCGCGACGGCCTCGAGGCCCGGCTAACGCTGACGCTGACGCCGACCGTTTGTGCGATGCTGCAGGATCCTCTCCTGCAAGCCCGTTACCGGCGCTACCTCGACGACCTGATGGCCCTGGCCAAAAGCGAAACCCAGCGGACCCACTGGGAAAAGCCGTTTTACGAACTGGCCGGTTTTTATTTTGAGCGGTTCAACGCCATTCGCGGGTTCTATTTGGGCTGCGGCGGGGACCTGGTCGGCGCGTTTCGCAAGTTCCAGGACGAGGGCCGGCTGGAAATCATCACCAGCGCCGCCACCCACGCTTTATTGCCCTTGCTGGCCCAGCATCTGCCCTCGCTGCGCGCGCAAATCCTCATCGCGCGCGACTATTACCGCGCCTGCTTCGGCCAGGACCCACGCGGCATCTGGCTGCCGGAATGCGCGTACGTCGAGGGTGTCGAAACCGTCCTGCACGAAGCCAACCTCCGCTGGTTTGTTACCGATACTCACGGCCTGCTGCATGCGAGCCCCAAGCCGCGGTATGCGATGTTCGCCCCGATTTTCACCACCAACGGCATCGCCGCGTTTGGCCGTGACCTCGATTCGGCCAAACAGGTCTGGAGCCGGCAGGAAGGTTACCCCGGTGACCCACGGTACCGCGATTTCTACCGCGACATCGGGTTTGATCTCGATTTGGATTACCTGAAACGGTGGCTGCCCGCCCCCGGCCAGCGCTCCTTTACCGGCATCAAGTACTACCGCATTACCGGCCCCACGGACACCAAGGCCGTCTATGAGCGCGCCGCTGCGATACGTGCCGTCGCCGAACACGCCGCTCATTTTCTGGGGGCCCGCATCGCGCAATTTCAACACCTGTCTCAGATCTTCGACCGCCCGCCGCTGGTGCTCTCACCTTATGACGCCGAGCTGTTCGGCCATTGGTGGTATGAAGGGCCGGAGTTTCTTGATGCCCTTGTGCGTCAGGCGTGCGGTGAGCAGAAGGGGTTGAGCTTCATTACGCCGAGCGATTACCTGCGCCGGCATCCTACCAACCAGGTTGCCACTCCTGCCGCCTCGAGCTGGGGCGAGGAAGGCTATTGGCGCGTCTGGCTCAATGAGAGCAACCAATGGATTTACCCGCACCTGCGCGTCGCCCAGGAACGAATGACCGAGCTGGCGCGCAACGCGCAGGCCGCAACGCCCAGCGCCGCCGGACTCCCGGAGCGCGCCTTGAAACAGGCCGGCCGCGAACTGCTGCTGGCCCAGGCCAGCGATTGGCCTTTCATCCTCCGGACCGGCACCAGTCCGGAGTACGCCCGCAAGCGGGTGAAAGAACACCTGCTGCGCTTTACCAGGCTTTATGAGATGCTCACCAGCGGCGTCATCGACGCGGATGGGCTGGCGAGAGTCGAGGCCAGCGACAATTTGTTTCCGGAACTCGAGGCGCGTTATTGGCTCTAGAAAACAGGTTGCTCCCGGGCGGGGCTTAACCTACTTTGGTGCCGGCTGCGCGAGTAGCTCAATTGGATAGAGCGTCGGCCTCCGGAGCCGAAGGTTGTGGGTTCGACCCCCGCCTCGCGTACCATTGTAGAAGGATGTTGAAGTGAAATTGAAAATTGTGTTGCTCGGTCTGTGTGCCGTGGGCCTGGGAGTGGGCTTGGGCGGACTTTACATGTCCAACACAAAAATGGCCACCGAGCTCGAACAGCTACGGGCGCAAAATCTCGAACTGCAAAACGCGCAGAACGCCACCGAAGAATCCGCGGGTGGCAAACTCCAAAAGGCCAACGAAGAGCTGGCCCGCCTGCGCAAGGACAATGAGGAGTTGCTGCGTTTGCGCAACGACGTGCGGCAGCTTCGCGACGAGAATCAGCAGCTTAACAAGCAGGTCCAGTCCGCCCAGTCCCAGGCACAGAACGCGCAAGCGCAGATCCAGACCGCCCAAGCCCAGGCCAAAGCCCAGGTGGAGGCCATGCGGACCAACCAGATCCTCGCTACACGGTTTGCGGTCAACGCCGGCACTCCCGAGCAGCAGGCCAATGTCTGCATCAATAACCTCCGCCAAATCGACGGCGCCAAACAACAGTGGGCCCTGGAAAATAACCGCCCGGCCAACGCGCCGGTAATGCCTGCGGATATTGTTCGTTATTTCCCAAACAATGCTTTCCCGGCTTGCCCGGCCGGCGGCGCCTATACCCTCAATGTCGTCGGGGCCCCGCCCGTTTGCAGCATTCCCGGCCATGCGCTGCCCAGATGAACCACACACCCTCAATGATTCATCACCGTGGAGGCAGTGCCAACAGGCACCCTCCCGGAGCGCGGACATTCCCGTCCGCAGCAGGGTGTTCCGGACGAAATTGGCAACGAATCCGAGCGGCGCTGGCGTTCGGAAGCTGCTGCGGACAGGATTGTCCGCGCTCCAACCTCTCCAGCCTTGTTACCCGGATTTCTGCTTTCCTTTTCCTCTTTGCTAAATACAGTTCTGTGCATCCATGAACGACATTGATATTGAAACACTAAAGGGCATCGCCAATCAGTTGCGGATTCATTCCATTAACGCAACCACGGCGGCGGGCAGTGGACATCCGACGTCGTGCTGTTCAGCGGCCGACCTGGTGGCGGCGTTGTTCTTCGGGCACATGCGCTTTGACGCGAAAAATCCGCGCTACTACAACAACGACCGTTTTATTCTTTCCAAAGGCCATGCCGCGCCGTTGCTTTATGCGGCCTGGGCCGAGACCGGGCTTTTTCCGACGGAAGAATTGCTCAAGCTGCGGCGGCTCGATAGCGATCTGGAAGGACACCCGACGCCGCGACTGCCCTTTGCGGATGTGGCGACCGGTTCGCTGGGCCAGGGCCTGGGCGTCGGTGTCGGCATGGCCCTCTGCGCGCGTTTGGATAATCTCGATTACCGCACTTATGTCCTGATGGGCGACGGCGAGTGCGCCGAGGGCGCTGTCTGGGAGGCAGCGTCGCTGGCCGGCATCAATCAGCTCAACAATCTTATCGCCATCGTGGATGTGAACCGCCTGGGCCAGAGCGAACCAACGGCCTTCGGGCATAACCTGGACGTTTACAAAAAGCGTTTCGCGGCGTTCGGCTGGCGCACCGAGGAGATCGACGGCCATGATATTGACGAGATTGTCGAAGTGCTCGCTGCGGTGGGCTTGGGGAATCAGCCGTTGGTCATCCTCGCTAAGACGCTCAAAGGCGCCGGCATCTCCTTCATACAGGATAAGGAAGGCTGGCACGGCAAGCCGCTGTCCAAAGAGGAAGCCGCCCGCGCCATTGCCGAATTGCAACCGACGGCCAAGTCGGGAATCGGCGTCCCCATCGCTCCGCCCAGTCAACTGCCGGAGCCGAAGAATGAAGCTCCGGCGGGTTATCCTCCGACGGCCTACAACATGGGCGAGCTCGTTGCCACCCGGGAAGCCTTCGGCAATGCTTTGCTCCGCATCGGCACCGTGGACCAGCGCGTCGTCGCCTTGGACGGTGACACCAAGAATTCGACCTACTCGGAGAAGTTTCTGAAGAAATTCCCCAACCGGTTTACCGAATGCTTTATCGCCGAGCAGAATATGGTGGGCGTCGCGACTGGTTTCAGCACGCGCGGCAAGGTGCCGTTCGCTTCCACGTTTGCGACCTTCTTCACTCGCGCCTTCGACCAGGTCCGCGTCGCCGGCATCTCGCAGGCTAACGTCAAGCTGGTGGGCTCACACGTCGGAGCCAGCATCGGCGAAGACGGTCCCTCGCAAATGGGTCTGGAAGATATCGCCATGATGCGCGCTGTGGCCGGGAGCACCGTTCTTTACCCGAGCGACGCCGTCTGCGCCGAGAAGCTCATGGACCAGATGGCCTCCCATCGGGGGGTTTGCTTCTTGCGCACCTCGCGGCCCAAGACTCCCGTCCTTTACAAAAACGACGAGCCGTTCCCGATCGGCGGCGCCAAGGTGTTGCGCCAGGGCGCCGGTGATAAAGTGACGGTGGTGGCAGCGGGAGTCACTTTGTATGAGGCGCTTAAGGCGGCCGACGCGCTGAAACAGGAAGGCATCGGCATCACGGTGATCGACGCTTACAGTGTCAAGCCGCTGGCCAAGGACGTGATTCTTGCCGCCGCCCAGAAGACCGACGGCCTAGTGGTGACCGTAGAGGACCATTACGCCGAGGGGGGCCTTGGGGACGCGGTAGCGGGCGAGCTCAGTGCCAGCAGCATTCGGGTGCATAAGCTAGCGGTCTATGAACTGCCGCACTCCGGCAAACCGGAGGAGTTGCTGGCGAAATACGGGATTGATGCCCAGGCAATCAGCCAAAAGGTCAAAACACTGATCTGACGGCTACTGCCCGTTGACAATGCAGACACAGTTCTGGCCGCCGAATTGATTCGGCTGGCGGGTCAGGCAGCGCGGGTCATCGCACCAATGGCCGTCCACCAGCAAGCGGTATTCGTATTTGCCGGGGGAAAGGGAGATGGTTTTCTTCCAGATGCCGTCTTTATCTTTTTTGAGACTGACCGGCGCCTGTTGCCAGCCGGTAAAATCGCCCGCCAGCAGGACGCTCTGAGCCTCGGGCGCGACATAGGAAAAAGTGATCTTCTGTTTGGCCGACTTCTGCTTTGCCATAGTGCTCACCTCATACGGTTCGGGCCTCAGCCCATTAAAACTGAAACTGCCCCCTGCGCAGAGCAAGGTCAAGGAGAATTTGAAATGTCAAAAAGGAACATTCGTACGCTTGGAGGCGCGGTGTTTGGTTTTCCCATAGCTGACTGGTTTTGAGCCGCTCGCCCCGGCCAGCTTCGCTGGCGAACGCCCGTCCAGCGCGCGCTTCAACTCCCGAATCTGGTCCCGCAGCAGGGCTGCCTTTTCGAATTCCAGGTTGTTGGCCGCGGTCAACATTTCCTGTTCGAGTTCCTTTAGCGTGTCCGTCAGGTCGAGATCAGTCCCGGATTCAGCGAGAAACGCCTGCGCTTTGTCCGTCGTTTGCCGATACGAAGAGAGGCTCTCCTCGACCGCGCGGCTGACACTGCGCGGCGTGATGTTATGCTCCGTGTTGTAGGCCACTTGCTTCTGGCGGCGATATTCGGAAATAGCCAGAAACTTCTGGATGCTCTGGGTTTTTACGTCGGCATAGAGGATCACCTCGCCGTTCAAGTGGCGTGCCGCCCGGCCGGCGGTCTGGATGAGGCTCGTTTCGCTGCGCAGGAACCCTTCCTTGTCCGCATCCAGGATGGCTACCAACGAAACCTCGGGCAGGTCCAACCCCTCGCGCAAAAGGTTGATGCCCACCAACACATTGAAGTCACCTTTGCGCAACGCGCGCAGGATCTCGACGCGCTCGATGGCGTCAATTTCGCTGTGGAGATATTGAACGCTGATGCCGATCTCCCGCAGGTAATCCGTCAATTCTTCGGCTGTCCGCTTGGTCAGGGTGGTGACCAGCACACGCTCTTTGGCGTCGGCCCGCTTCCGGCATTCGTTGATGAGGTCATCAATCTGGCCGGCCAGCGGCTTGAGGGTGATCTTCGGGTCCACCAACCCGGTGGGGCGCACCACCAGCTCCGCCACCCGGCCCCATTGCAGCTCGCGCGGCCCCGGCGTGGCGCTGACGTAAATCGTCTGGGGCTGCAGCCCCTGAAACTCCTCGAAATTGAGGGGCCGATTGTCCAGCGCGCTCGGCAGGCGAAATCCATACTCGACCAGCACCGTCTTGCGCGAGCGGTCACCCTCATACATCCCGCCGATCTGCGGGATCGTCGCGTGGGATTCATCGATCACCAGCAGAAAATCCTTCGGAAAGAAATCGAACAAAGTGCAGGGTCGCGAACCCGGCGCGCGATTCGCCAAATGGCGCGAGTAATTCTCGATCCCGGAGCAAAAACCCATTTCCTCCATCATTTCCAGGTCGTATTCGGTCCGCATCTTGAGCCGCTGGGCTTCCAGCAGTTTGCCCTGCTTCTCGAACCAGGCGATGCGCTCGCCCAACTCTTCGCGAATCGCCAGCAGCGCCGGGCGCAGTTTCTCGGTGGGCGTGACGAACTGTTTGCCCGGATAGATCGTCACCGCGTTCAACGATTCTGTTTTCTCGCCGGTCAACGGCTCGAACCGGGTCAACCGCTCGATCTCGTCCCCGAAAAACTCCACGCGTAACCCGTCTTCCCGTCCGGCCGGACACAGCTCGACGGTGTCGCCTCGCACGCGGAACTGCCCACGGGTGAACTCGATGTCATTCCGGGTGTATTGCAGATCGACCAAACGGCGGAGAAAATGTTCCCGGGTCATTTCCATGCTCGTACGAACCGGGATCACCATGGCTTCGTAATCCTCTTTGCTGCCGATGCCGTAAATGCACGAAACGCTGGCGACCACCACCACGTCCTGCCGCGAAAAGAGCGAACTCATCGTTGAAAGCCGTAACCTCTCGATCTCATCATTGATGCTGGAGTCCTTCTCGATAAAGGTGTCGGTGCGCGGGATATAGGCCTCGGGTTGGTAATAATCGAAGTAGCTGACGAAGTATTCGACGGCATTGTTCGGAAAAAAGCTTTTGAACTCGGCGTAAAGCTGGGCCGCCAACGTTTTATTGTGCGAGATGACCAGGGTGGGCCTGGTGATGTTCTTGACCACGTTGGCGATGGTGAAGGTCTTGCCGGAGCCGGTGACGCCCAGCAGCACCTGGTGTTTCGCGCCGGACAACGCCCCTTCTGTCAGCTTCGCAATGGCTTGCGGCTGATCTCCAGCGGGTTGATACGAAGAAACGAGTTCGAACATTGCAGACAAAAGTACGGGCGCGGACAGAAGGAGTCAACGTGCGGGGGCATGCAACATTGAGGTGGTTAGGGAACGGCGATGCTGCGGTGCATCAGACCCTCGAGACTATTGACGCATAAGGGAAAGGCGCGTAAGCATACTCGATGAACGTCGAGAGGATTCGGAAACAACTGACAGGTGGATTTTTCGGCCTTTTGTTCTCCGCACATCGGATGGCCGCGAGTTTGCCGTTCCGCATCCTGAGTTCCTCGCCATCGGCAGGCACGATGTTGCCGTCGTGGACAAAGCGGGCGACATCAACGTCCTGGACGCCTTGCGTATCGTTTCGATCAAAACACACAAATTGAAAAACGGCGCCGCTCGCCGGCGCTAATTTTCAGGTTTCGTCAACCAAAAGAATCTTGTGTTGCTATCGTTTTCTCTTACCTTTCCTCCCCATGAAAGTTGAATTTTACGGACACGTCCGACAATACCATAACATTAAATCGGAAATCGATCAGAATATCCAAACCGTCCTGGAGAGCGGCGCCTATGTCATGGGACCGATGCTCAAGAGGTTTGAAGGCGAACTGGCCGCCTATCACAGCACTAAATTCGCCATCGGCTTAGGCAACGGTACGGATGCCATTTGGATGGCGCTCATGGCGCTCGGCATCGGCCCCGGAGACGAGGTCATCACCCACCCCAACACGTTCTTCGCCACCGCCGAAGCCATCTGGATCGCCGGCGCCACCGCTGTCTTTGTCGATTGTGACCCCAAAACCAAGTGCATCGACCCCGCCAAGATTGAGGCCGCCATCACACCCAAGACCAAGGCGATCATCCCGGTGCATCTCTATGGCCAGTGCGCGGACATGCCTGCGATCAAGAAGATTGCCGACAAACACCACCTGAAGATTATCGAGGACAACGCACAGGGCATCGGCGCCCACGGCAACGGATTTAAGATTGCTGAACTGAGCGATGCCGCCACCACCAGCTTCATCATCCAGAAAAACCTCGGCACCTTCGGCGATAGCGGTGCGCTTGTGACCGATAACGCAGGTATCGACGCCACCGTCCGCAGACTCCGTAACCACGGCTCAAACGCCCGCAACGTTCATAGCTACGGCTTCAACAGCCGCCTGGACGACCTGCACGCCGGAATTCTCAGCGCCAAGCTCAAGCACATCAATGAATACAACGACCTGCGCCGCAAATGGTCCGTCCGCTACACCGCCGGATTGAAGGATTGCAAAACCTTCGATTTGCCTGTCGAGCTGCCCGGCTATCGCCACGTCTTCCACCTCTACGTCATCGAGACCAAAAAACCCGAGTGGCGTGATCAGTTGCTGGACTATCTGGTCAGGAATAACATCGATGCCAAGACCCATTACTCGATCGCGATTCATCAGCAGGCGGGTTATCCGTGGGGAAAAGGCGCGCGGATCGTTGGGTCGATCGCCCACGCCGAACGCAATGCCGCTACCTGCATCAGCTTGCCCATGTTCCCCGAACTCACGCCCGAAGAGGTCGATTACGTCATCGCGAAGGTCAAAGAATGGGATAAACAGCAGGTCCCGGGGACGGCAGCCAAGGGTAAAAAGGTCGCTGCCGTGGCGTAGCGAACCCGAAAGCCGAACCCCCGCGGGCTGAAAGAAATCCCAAGACCGGGCTCCGCCGAAAGAGTAGGGTTCGGAAGATTGGTTTTCGGGTTTCGGTCCTCGGATTTCTTGCGGCTTTCGGGTTTCGGGTTTCGGATTTTGAACCAACGCTTTTGATTTCAACTATGACTCAATATTCCGTCCTTATCGTCGGCATGGGCAAACGCGGCATGCACCATGCCACGGCCTTCAATGCCAACCCCCGCTTCAAGGTCACCGGCATTTGCGACATCGACCAGAAACGGCTTGATGAGGCCGCTGCCAAGCTCGGCAATCCCCAGAAAGGCACCGATGCCGCCGCGCTCGCCAAAGCTGTCAAACCGGACGTTTTCTGCTTCTGCACCATGCCACATCTGCGCACCCCATTCATCAAAGCGGCCATCGACGGCGGGGCGAAACTGGTCGCCTTCGAAAAGCCCGTCGCTCTGACCAGCGCGGAATTATTCACCGTTCGCGACCTGCTGAAAAAAGACGGAGTCAAGGCCGTGGTGAGCCATCAGCACCGTTACGGCAAGCATTACCAGAAGGTGAAAGACATTATCGCCAGCGGCGCGCTCGGTCGCGTCCATACCGTCTATGGCAGCGCCACGGGCTGGATGACCCACATGCTGTCGCACCTGATTGATTACACCTGCTGGTTCAATGATTACGTGCCGGCCACTTGGGCGATGGCGCAGGCCTCCGGCGCCCTCAAGTTTGGTGACAATCATCCCTCACCAGACTATATCGCCGGCTTTGTCCAATTCGCCAATGGCGTGCGCGGGGTCTTCGAATGCGGCGCCGGTGCGCCCGACCAACCCGAGGTTGGCAAATGGTGGGGCAAAAACCGCATCGGCGCGCAGGGCACCGAAGGCTTTGCCGAGGTGCTCACCAATGGTGGCTGGCGGGCGGTGACGAAAGCCGGTGGCTATCAGTCCGGCGAGGGCCTTATGAATTACGACCTGGATATGCCACCTTACATCCAGGAGATGGCGGATTGGCTGGACAACAAGCAAGTCCACCAGTGCAACCTCGAACATGCCTGCCTGGGTGCGGAAATCATGCTGGCGATGCAGCGTAGCGCCGCCCAGGGCGGGCAGGTGGCTTTGCCGCTGGCCAGCGGCGTTGACGAACAAACCCTGCTCAAAACCAGGCTGGCAGGCACCCGGGTGCTGGTGTCCTGCGAACAAAATAAAAAAGAATTCGGCCTGGCATAGGTTGGCCCGGCCTGAGCTGCCGGCCAGAGGTTGCGTTGCCAAGGCACCGGCGTTAGGATGCCTACACAATTTGGACTTAACCCTTAACTGAGAGAGAACCTTATGCTCATCAGCAACAAAATGAACGCGGCGATCAACCAGCAAATCGGCAACGAATTCGGCGCTTCGCTGCAATATGTGGCCATCGCCTCCCGCTTTGCCGGCGAAGGATTGAACGCACTGGCCGGGCACTTTTATCTGCAGGCAGAAGAGGAGCGCGACCACGCCATGCGCTTCGTCCGCTTTCTCAGTGACGCAGGCGGCAAGGTCGAAATTCCCACTATTCCGGCGCCACGGACGAATTTCAAAAATGCGGCCGACGCCGTGCGACTGGCTCTCAACCACGAAATGAACGTCACCAGCCAAATCAACGGCCTGGTCGATCTGGCCCTTAAGGAATCGGATCACATCTCTCGCGACATGCTCTCCTGGTTCGTCAAAGAGCAACTCGAGGAAGTCTCCAGCATGGACAACCTCCTTAAAGTTGTCCAGCGTGCGGGCGAGAGCAACCTCATTCATGTCGAGGACTATATCACCCGCCTGGAGGCCAAGACCGCCAAAATGGAGAAGGGAGCGCAAGCAGAGTGACATTCGCTCATTGGAGTGGCGGAACTGAGGTTCCCAAAGTCCGAAGCCCGAATCCGAAGGCCGAAAGAAACCCGAACCGCCAAATCCGGGGAAAATGCCGATCAGGCATCTTGTTTTCCGTGTTCGGATTTCAGCCTTCTTTCGCGCTTCTGATTTCGGCCTTCGGATTTTGACTTTAACCGCTCTGTAAAAACTGGCATCGTCGTCCGGATGGGCATCACGCCACAGCAGTTCAACCAAATGCAGGCTCGCCTTGGCCATCCCCGGCGCACAGCGACGCCGGTGTTGGAAGCGACTCCTTTCATTAATGCGCCCGCCCATCGCGTGATTCTCGGCCTTGATCCCTCATTGCGCGGCACCGGCTACGGCGTGATTCGTTCGGCCAAACCCATGCCGCAAACCTTGGCCCACGGCACCATCTCCTGTCCGTCGTCCTGGGAACATAGCCGTTGTCTGGTGAAAATCGTCCAGACTCTGCGCGGAGTCCTCGAACAACATCACCCCGGGGTCTGCGTCGTCGAGGGGCTGTTTTTTGCGCAAAACCTGCAGACGGCGCTAATCATGGGAGAGGCACGAGGCGCGGCATTGGCGGCCATTGCTGAGGCCGGAGTCGAGATTTATGAGTTGGCCCCGCGCAAAGTCAAACAGGCTATCGTCGGGTATGGCGCGGCGCAGAAACTGGCCGTCGCCAAAATGGTCCAGCGAATGTTGCGCCTGGCCGCTCCCCCGGCGCCTGATGCCGCCGACGCCCTGGCCCTGGCTCTCACCCATGCTCAGGAACACGGGCGCTTCAGCTTCAGCCCGCCGAAGCGAGTATGACTCTTCCGCAACCAGGGGCTCAGGGTCCAAAATCCAAAGTCCAAAGTCCAAAGTCCGGGATTCGTCTCGTGAGTTCTTGCTTTGGACTTTGGATTTGCGCCCACTCGATTCGTTCTCATCCATGATCGCCTTCCTCCACGGCAAGCTCGTCGAGGCCCTCCCCACCCAGGTGATGGTGGACGTCCAGGGTGTCGGCTATGAAGCGCTGATCCCCCTCTCTTCTTATGACAAGCTGCCGCAGCCTGGCCAGGAGGTTAAGTTGCTCACGCACCTGGCCATCCGTGAAGACGCCCATGTCCTTTACGGCTTCATGACCACGGCAGAGCGGGATCTGTTTCGTCTGCTCATCAACACCGTCAGCGGCATCGGGCCCAAGATTGCCCTGAACGTTCTGAGCGGCATCAGTGTCACCGCCTTTCGCGGGGCGGTGGCTAACAGCGATATCAAGGCGCTGTCGCAGATCTCCGGCGTAGGCAAGAAGACGGCCGAGCGCATCGTGGTAGAGCTCAAAGATAAGATCGGCGCTGCCGGGGCCTGGGAAGCTGCCAGCGCCCAGCGCGCCCTCACGCCCGAGGATCAGAAACTCAACGATGCCGTGCTGGCCTTGATGGCGCTGGGCTTCAAACAAATCGAGGCCCACGACTCGGTCCGCAGGGTCCAAAGTTCCCTCGGCGCGCAGGCGACTGTCGAGGACCTGGTACGCGCCTGTTTAAAGAAGAACAGATGAACTCACCTTCCCCATCGGCCGCTCACGCATCGCGGGCGAAGAAGTCCGGCGGAATTGTCGTGCCCAACGTGCCGCGCTGGTACCAACGACTCGGGGCCTGGCTGATCTTCGCCTCCATCCGGACTGTCGCGGCGACGCTGCGCTACCGATGGAATGACGGCACGGGCTACTTTGAAAATCCGCCGGTCCGCAAAGCCATTTACTGCGTGTGGCACAATCGGCTCGTACTGTGCATGATCGCCTATTACGGCTATGTCAAAAAGCACAATTCGACGCACGGACTGGCCGCGATGGTCAGCGCCAGCAAAGATGGCGCCTTCCTGGCGGCGATTCTTGAGTGCTTCAAAGTCCAGCCGGTGCGCGGTTCGTCGAGCCGGCGCGGACCGCAAGCGTTGCTCGAACTGACCACCTGGGCAGAGCGAAACTATGATCTGGCCATAACGCCGGACGGACCGCGCGGCCCCCGCTACGTAGTTCACAGCGGGATCATGTCCCTGGCGCAAGTGACCGGACTCCCCATCATCCCCGTGTCCTACTACTTGAGCTGGAAAATCCAACTCAAGAGTTGGGACCGTTTTCAAATTCCGTTGCCCTTCGCGCGCTGTGAAATGATGTTCGGCCCGCCAGTGCGTGTCCCGCGCGAGGCCACCGATGCGGACCGTGAGACGCTACGATTGGAATTAGAACGAAGACTGAAGGAAATCTCGAGGGACTAACGGAAGGCTTGCATTTCGACAGCGTTATCTCCCTCCGTTTGAAACTGGCCTTGCGCAATCAACAACGATGATCGCCCGCGTGTCATTGGAACTGGCGCTCCGCAAGGAGTTCGATTACCTGATTCCGCCGGAGTTGGTGGAACAGATCGACGTGGGCAGTCGGGTCCAGGTGCCGCTCGGCTCGCGCAAGGTGCTGGGCTGCGTGACTGCGTTGGCCGAAGAGACGACGCAGCCCCGGCTCAAGTCCATTCTCAAGGTCATTGGTGCTCAGACCCTGGTGACGCCCAAGATCCTCAAGCTGGCTCGCTGGATCGGCGAGTACTATTGCTGCGCGCCGGAAATTGCGTTGAAGGCCGTGCTGCCGGAAGCCGTCCGCCACGAGCAGGCTGGCTGGCGTGAGCGGCTGTATGTGCGCGCGTTGCCGTTCCCCGGCGATGTGCCCAAGCTTGCTAAACGCCAAAAGGAAATCTGGCACATCATCGAAGAACGCCGGGAGATGCCGCTTCAGGAATTAATGGAGCTGGCCCAAACGACCGCCGCCACCATCCGGCGGTTGGAAGACAAAGGACTGGTGACCGTTGCTCCCCTGATTTCCGAACGGGACCCTTATGCTCGTGAGCATATCCTGCCCTCCCAATCTCTGCCCCTCAACCCGGCCCAGGCCTGTGCGTTGGAGGCCATCACGGCGGCCATGAATGCAGTGAGTGAGGAGAAACTCAATACAGTGACTTCCACTCAGCCGCTGACCTCCCCACCCACAAGGCCGGACGATTCTTCACGCATCACGCATCACGCATCACGTCACCCATCCCGCACCTTTCTGCTTCACGGCGTGACCGGCAGCGGCAAAACCGAAGTCTATCTCCAGGCCATCGCCCACGCTCTCGAGCGGGGCAAAGGCGCTATTGTCCTGGTGCCAGAAATCTCGCTCACACCCCAAACCGTCGAGCGCTTCAAGGCTCGTTTCAGCTCCGGTCCGCTCCAGACGTTGGTTGCCGTCCTGCACAGCCATCTCTCCTCCGGCGAACGCCACGATGAATGGCACAAAATCCGCCAGGGCCGCGCCCGCATCGCTATCGGCGCGCGCTCGGCCATTTTCGCCCCGGTGGACCCGCTCGGGCTCATCATTGTCGATGAGGAACACGAGCACACTTATAAGCAAGAAGAGGCGCCCCGCTACCACGCTCGCGATGTCGCCATCGTGCGTGGACAGATGGAAGGCGCAACCATCGTGCTCGGCTCCGCCACGCCTTCAATGGAAAGTTTCTACAATTGCAAAAAGGGCAAATATACGCTTTTGCAACTGCTCGACCGGGCTGATGACAAGAAAATGCCAGTCGTGCGCATTGTCGATCTGCGCCAGGCCATGCGCCGGGGAAAAGGGATTCCCATTTTTTCGCCGCAGCTCAAAGAGGCCATCGCCCAGCGCCTCGAGCGCAAAGAGCAGGTCATCCTGTTTCTTAACCGGCGAGGCTACTCGACCTCGCTCCAATGTCCCCGTTGCGGCTACGTCGCCGGTTGTCCCAATTGCAGCGTCTCGTTGACCTACCATCGCCAGGAACAGAAACTCTGCTGCCATATCTGCGGCCACTCCGAACTCGTCCCGGCCGTGTGCCCCAACCAGAACTGCCGAAACCAGGAAATCCGTTTCGCCGGCATCGGAACTCAGAAAGTGGAAGACACCTTGAACAAGCTCTTCCCCCAGGCCCGCATCGTCCGCATGGATTCCGATGCTTTGAAGCGCAAGGAGGACTATCGCCGCATCCTGGGGGATTTCCGCACCGGCAAAATCGATGTGCTCCTGGGTACACAGATGATTGCCAAGGGTCTGCACTTCCCCAACGTGACTCTGGTGGGCATCATCTACGCTGATCTCGCTCTGCACCAACCGGACTTCCGGGCAGGCGAGCGGACCTTCCAGTTGCTCACCCAAGTCGCCGGACGCGCCGGGCGTGGTGACATCGATGGCGAGGTCTTTGTGCAGGCCTTCACTCCGTTTCATCCGGCGATTCAATTTGCCCGCCGGCACGATTTCATCGGTTTCTACGACCAGGAGCTCGAATTTCGCGAGCAACTCAAATACCCGCCCGTCAGCCGCATTGCCCTGCTCACGCTCAAAGGCCGCAACGAGGAGAAAGTCAAATTCTCCGCCGACTATCTCAAACGCGAGTTGGACAAACTCCTGGCTGATTTCAAGGGTTTAGTCCTGGCCGGCCCAGCCCCCGCCCCGCTGCTCCGCGCCGGAACTTTTTACCGCTACCAAATCATGCTCCGCGCCCAGCGCATGAGCGCGCTCAGCGCCAAGCTCGCGCAACTCACCCAGTCGCTGGCGTTGCCCGAAGACATCTCGCTGGCGGTCGATATTGACCCGGTGGACATGGGGTGAGGCATGAAACGTGAATCTTGAAGGAGCCCATTGTAACTTCACAACCATGCAAACCTGTAACCTTATAACTTTGTAACCCATTCAACGATGTAACCCCTCCGGCCCGGCCACCTTCACCATCTCCGTCACCAGTTCCTCGCTTGTCCATTGGTTCCCCTGAAAGATCTTCTGCACCTTGCCCGCCGCATCCACCACCGCTGTGCGCAAGTTATGGCTGATACTTCCGGTCTCATCCTTCCAAAAAGCCAGGCCCAACTGGTCACCGATGCGAGTGATTTCCTCGAGTTTCCCAGTAGCGAAGGTCCAGTGCCCCGGCTCGCACTCGAAAGCTTGCGAATAGGCTTTCAGCACTTCGGGCTTGTCGAACTCCGGGTCGAACGAGATGGTCAGAAGATGCCAATTGGTCGGGCCATTGGCCATCGCCAAAAGCTTTTGTTGCACCTCCGAAAATTCGGTGGCCACCCGCGGACAAAAATTGGGAAACGGGCAACGCGTGAATAGAAACGTAATTGCCAGCGCCTGGCCTTTGAACGCCCTGGTGCTGAACGGCTGGCCGAACTGGTCGATGAAATGATACTCCGGCAGCACGTCGCCCGGGTTGAGCGGTTCGGCTTCGTGCAGCGACTCCAAGGGAATGTTCGTAGTCTCGCCAATGGTCGTTGCGCCGGGCGGCGCCTTCGCCGTCGGCGGGGCCAGCTTCTGAATCTGGTCGATCCAGCCTTCGGTCTTGGTCACAATGAGGCGGAACGAAATCACCTGACCCGGCTCCAACCCAGCCAGGTCATTGGTCCCCTTCACGTCAAACGGCATTGTCATCGCCGGCATATAACCCGGAATAGCTTCGTGCTTGATCTCGACCTGCCTCTCGCGCGGTTTCACCTCCACCACCATCCCCCTTGCCTGAAAGACCTGCTGGTTCGTGCTCGGTTCAGTTGATACTACCTTCGAGGCGGCTCCTTCCGGCACCTTGTTGCAGGACGCCGTCAAAACCAACACTGTCCCCAACAACCCTGAAAACAAACGAGCCATAACATTTACGATTTAGCTCAAGGGAACAACCCCCTCATCTTCTTCGCTTCCTGCACCCGTTTGATCCCCAAGCTCAACGCTGCCAAACGCATCGGCAGCTTCTGCTTCCGGCTCAGCGTCACGATTTGGGTAAAGGAGGTTTCCAGTATCCGAAACAGCTTATCGACTACTTCCGTCTCACCCCAGAAAAAGCTCTGCAGGTCTTGCACCCACTCGAAATACGAGACCACCACACCGCCGGCGTTACAGAGCACGTCCGGGATCACGAAAATCTCGTCGCGCTGCCTCAGAATCACGTCGGCCTCAGGCGTCGTGGGTCCGTTAGCCGCCTCGGCCAGGATGCGGCACTTGATTTTGCCGGCGTTCCCCTCGGTGATTTGCCGCTCCATCGCAGCCGGCACCAGAATGTCGCAAGCCAACACCAGCAATTGTTCATTGGTCAGCGGCTCGGCTTCAGGAAAACCGGCGACGGTTTTGTTTTGGGCGACGTGTTTTTCCAGCGCCCAAAGGTCCAAGCCGTTCGAGTTGAAAACCCCACCCATCGCATCCGTGACGGCGAAAATCCTGACGCCGTACCGCGCCAGCGACAGGGCCGCGATGGAGCCGACGTTACCGAAGCCCTGCACCGCTGCGGTGGCTTTGCTCACATCCAACCCGATGGTATCAGCCGCGCGGTTGACGAGGTAGCCCACGCCCCGGCCGGTGGCCTCGCGCCGACCCAGGGACCCGCCCAGCAGCACCGGTTTGCCGGTGACAATGCTCGGCACGGTGGCGCCCATGTGAACGGAGTAGGTGTCCATGATCCAGGCCATCACCTGCTCGTTGGTGCCGAGGTCAGGCGCCATCACATCGACTTGCGGACCGATGAACGGAATCATCTCCTGCGTGTAGCGCCGCGTGAGTCGCTCAAGTTCGTCGCGAGACATCTTGCCCGGGTCGCAGGCGATACCGCCCTTGGCCCCGCCGTAAGGCAGGCCGGTCAAGGCGCATTTCCAACTCATCCACATCGCCAGCGCCGCCACCTCGCCGAGCGAAACGTCGGGATGATAGCGCAACCCGCCCTTGGTAGGGCCGAGGGTCAGATGATGCTGAACACGGTAGCCGGCGAAAACCTGGGTTGAGCCGTCATCACGACGAATCGGCAGCGCGACGGTCATCGAGCGCTTGGGGAACTTGAGCCGTCCGCGTTCCGACTCTGGAATCTCCAGGTGGTCGGCGACAAGGTCAAACTGCTGGCAGGCCATCCGGAAGGTGGGGCTGTCGTAAATGTCCATTTTTGATTTTTGAGCTTCGATATTCGACTTTTAATCCACCACTATGGCACAGGTCTAACAACCACGAACGGTCAGCTCAATTAAAAATCGAAGTTCAAAATTCAAAAATCTCCTAAAGCCGCTACAATGAGCGAGATGTCCGACACGCTGGTCATCAACGAAATCTACCTGAGCCTGCAAGGCGAGAGCACCTTTGCCGGGCTGCCGTGCATTTTTGTCCGGCTCACCGCCTGCAACCTGCGCTGCTCTTATTGTGATACGGCCTACGCTTTCAAAGAAGGGGGGGGGGAATCGCTGGCCGACATACGCACCGAAATCCATCGCCTGGCGGAACCCTTCCATTCCAAAATCACTGCCGCAGCGGACGTAAAGAGGCTCACTCCTGCCGCTTCGGGTTCGGAATGGGAGTCTTTTCACGGCATCCCAGTCAATCTGCCCCTCGTGGAGCTGACGGGCGGCGAACCGCTCTTGCAAAGGAACTCATTGGCGCTGATGAAGAGCCTTTGTGATGATGGTTTTACCGTACTGCTGGAAACCAGCGGCGCTCATGATATTGGGCCAGTTGACCCGCGCGTGCGACGCATCATGGACCTGAAATGTCCGAGCAGTGGCGAGGTTGCTCGCAATCGCTGGGAGAACCTTTCCCACCTTAAAGACACCGATGAAATCAAATTCGTCATCGGCACCCGGGAAGATTACGAGTGGGCCAAGGAGCAGATCACCCGGCGCCAGCTCGACTCCCTTTGCCCGCTGCTTTTCTCCTGGGTCCATCCGCTCGCGCCTGAACAACAGGACAAATCCCTAAAGGTTGTGCCCCCGGGCCAGACGCCCATCTCACGGCCGGCACTCGCCGAACGAATCATTGCTGACGCGTTGCCCGTGCGCTTTCAAATCCAATTGCACAAAGTCATCTGGCCGCCCGAACAAAGAGGAGTTTAGCCACAGATGGACACCGATGAACACAGATGAAGAAATCCGACGTGCCCCAGCAATGGCGTTTTGGTATCTGTGTTCATCGGTGTCCATCTGTGGTTGAAATCAAATGACCGCTCGCGAAACCCTCGCCCTGCTGCGCGCTTACGAATCGCGCAACGTCACCTTCATCGAGCCGGACCGCTCGTGGCCCATCGTCTGGGCACGAGCCAAGGGGGTGAACGTCTCGGATGCCGATGGAAAGAAGTATCTGGATTTGACCGCAGCCTTCGGTGTCGCCGCCGCCGGCCACGCCAATCCGCGAGTGGTCGAGGCCGGCCAAAAGCAAATGGCTAAACTGCTTCATGCCATGGGCGATGTGCATCCGCATGCGCCCAAAGCTCGACTGGCGCGTGAGTTGAGCCGGATTACGTTTGAACGTTGGGGCAGGAACTCCAAAGTCCAAGGTCCCAGGCCCAAATCCCGCTATGACCGGGCTCGCCCGGTCACAGGGAAAACCATCTTTTGCAATTCGGGTTTTGAAGCCGTCGAGGCCGCCCTCAAGACCGCATTGCTTTCGACCGGCAAACCTGGCGTGATTGCGTTCACCGGCGCCTATCATGGCTTGGGCTACGGAGCTCTAAATGCAACTCATCGCGAACATTTTCGCGCGCCATTCCGGGCTCAACTTGGCGAGTTTGGTCATTTTGTGCCTTTCCCCTGGGTGGCAACGCCATCTAACTTATCTACTACTAAAAAAGCGCCAACAAGAGGCCGAGGCCCTTCCGGTCGTACTTTGGAGGCAGTCGAGTCCCAGGTTCGGCGCCTCTTCCAGCGTGGAAGAATCGGGGCCATTTTAGTCGAGCCGATTCAAGTGCGTGGCGGCATCAACTTGCCGCCGGCGGGATTCCTCCCATCCCTGCGGCAGCTCTGTGATGAGCACCAGGCCATCTTGATTCTGGACGAAATTTACACCGGCTTCGGCCGCACGGGCGAGTGGTTCGCCTGCGAACATTCGGCGGTCGTGCCGGATGTGATTTGCCTCGGCAAGGCTTTGACCGGCGGCTTCCCCCTCTCAGCCTGCGTCGGGCGCGCCGACCTGATGGACGCCGCCTGGCCGCCTTCAAGCGGGGAAGCCATTCACACCAGCACGTTCCTGGGCCATCCCGTCGGCTGCGCGATGGCGCTGGCGCAAATCAAAGAGATCGAAACTCGCGCGCTGGTCCGGCGCAGCGCCGAGCTTGGGCCCTCCCTCCTCTCCCAGCTCTCGTCCCTCAATCCACCAAGCGCCAGGTTACAACTCGCCGCTCGTGGTCTTGGCTTGCTGGCAGGTGTGGAGTTGCGCCGGCCCGATGGCTCGCCTGCAACCCGCCCCGCCCTCCAAACCGTCAAAAAAATGCTTCACCGCGGCTTCATTCTTCTGCCTGAGGGAGAACACGGAAACGTGATCAGCTTCACGCCCCCGCTGACGATTTCGGAACGCCAACTCACCCTCGCCACGAACGCGCTCCGGGAGGTTTTAACCGCGGAGGGACAAAAATGAACACGGGTTTTGCAGCTCGGCGATGAAACTATCCGAGATGAAACAGATCCTGGTTGCGGGCGGCATCCACCTCACTAAATCGCTTGGCCAAAATTTTTTACATGACGCCAACCAGCTCCGACGAATCATCGAAGCGGCGGACCTGGAGAAATCCGATAAAGTGTTGGAAATCGGGCCCGGGCTCGGGCCGCTCACGGAATGGCTCGTGGCAGCAGCCGCCCTGGTGCTGGCGATCGAGAAGGATGCCCGGCTGTTCCAAGTCTTGCAGGAGCGCTTTAATGCAGCCGACGCATCCGCTCCGGCTGCCTCAGGCAAGACCCCCGAGCCAGCGCCAGGTTTGCATTTGGTTCAGGATGACGCTCTCGACTATCTGCGCCGCGAGCAGCGCGACTGGGGCGATTGGAAGCTCGTTGCCAATCTCCCTTATTGCGTCGCCTCCCCCATCCTGGTTGAGCTGGCGCAAAGCCAGCGTGGTCCCCAGCGGATGGTCGCCACGTTGCAAATCGAAGTGGCCCAACGGCTGATGGCCAAGCCCGGAGAGGCGGACTACGGCGTGCTCACCCTGCTGGTTCAAGTCAATTACCAGCCGCTGGGCTGGTTCAAAATTCCGGCGAGTTGCTTTTTTCCGGAGCCGGACATCGATTCGGCCTGCGTTTCGCTGGCGCGGCGCCACGATCCGCTGCTTACCCCTTCGCAAGGTGACGCCTTCATCAGGATCGTGAAGCGAGCTTTTTCGCAACGGCGCAAAATGATGCTCAAGCTGCTGAAGACAGACTGGCCCGCCCAAAAACTGGAGCCTGCTTTCGGGCGCCTCCAACTCCCGTCCCAGGTCCGGGCCGAGACCGTCAGCCTCGAACAATTTGTTCGACTCACCCGAATACTGGCTTCAGATTCCTGACGTGCGTGAAGAAATTTTCGACATCGTCAATGAGCGCGACGAAGTCATCGGTCGGCAGACCCGGAGCGAGGTTCATCGCTTGGGCCTGATGCACCGGGCTGTGCACGTGCTGGTCTTCAACTCGCGCCAGCAAGTGTTTCTCCAGAAGCGCTCGCTGAAAAAGGACCGCCAGCCTGGTCTGTGGGATTCTTCCGCTTCAGGCCACGTGGACAGCGGCGAGGACTATGACGCGTGCGCGGTTCGCGAAGCGCGCGAGGAACTGGGCTTGATTCCAAGCGCGCCGCCTCAGCGGTTGTTCAAACTCCCCGCCTCGGTTCAAACCGACCAGGAACACGTCTGGATCTATCGCTGCCACGCCGAAGGTCCATTCGTCCTGGATCCGGAGGAGATCGAACGCGGCGACTGGTTCGCGCCGGCCCAGGTGACCCGCTGGATGGCGGAGCGCCCGCAGGATTTTGCCAGCGCCTTGTTGTTCCTCTGGCCGCGAATCATCGGTGTGAGTGACGCTGGCAGGTAAAGTCTGAGGTCGCAAGCACGACACCCTCAACCTGAGTGCCAATTTTTGCAAAGCAGAAGCCAATTGCCACGCTTGACCCGGACCACTCGCTCCGGTAGGTTGCCACATCAGAGATACTGGAATTTATGGAAAATTTCTTAGTGCCAATGGTGGTCGAACAGACCGGGCGAGGGGAACGCGGTTATGACATCTATTCCCGGTTGCTGGTGGACCGGATTGTCTTTCTGGGCACGCCCGTCGATGACATGGTGGCCAACCTCATTATTGCCCAACTGCTCTTCCTGCAGATGACCGACCCCAAAAAGGACATTCATCTTTACATCAATTCGCCGGGCGGCAGCGTCACCGCCGGTTTGGCGATCTACGATACCATGCAGTTTCTCACTTGCGACGTGAATACCTATTGCATCGGCCAGGCCGCGAGCATGGGGGCGGTGCTGCTCTGCGGCGGCACCAAAGGCAAACGCTATTCCCTGCCCAATTCCAATATCATGATTCACCAGATTCTCGGTGGCGCCGAGGGCCCCGCCAGTGATGTGGAAATTCGCGTTCGTTACATGCTGCGGCTCAAACAGCGCCTCAACAGCATCATCGCCAAGCATACCGGCCGTTCGATTGACCAGGTCGAAAAAGATACCGACCGGGACAATTTCATGACCTCCGAGGAGGCCAAGAGCTACGGCCTGGTTGATGAGGTGGTGCAATCGCGCAAAGAAATCCCCGGATTCGCGGAACGCGCCACAAGTTTAGCCGATAAAAAACAATAGCCTCGATGGCCCGGCCCACCAATATCACTCTCTGCAGTTTTTGTGGCAAGTCCCACGGCGAGGTCAAAAAACTCATCGCCGGGCCTGGCGTTTATATCTGCGATAATTGTGTCGTGCTGTGCAAGCAGGTCCTCGACAAGGAAATGGCCTCCCAGGCTCGCAAGCAAAAACCCAAAATCAGTGTCCCCAAACCGGCCGAAATCAAACGCCAACTCGACCTCCACTGCGTCGGCCAGGACCACGCGAAAAAGACCCTCGCTGTCGCCGTCCACAACCATTACAAACGCATCATCCAGGAGCCGCCCCCAGCCCCGGAAACCGAGGAAGCCGCGCCGGCCGACCCGCATGCCGATGTCGAAATCGAGAAGAGCAACATCCTCATGATTGGACCAACCGGTTCGGGCAAAACCTTGCTCGCCCGCACCCTCGCCCATATCCTCGATGTGCCTTTCGCCATTGCCGACGCCACCACCTTGACCGAAGCGGGTTATGTGGGCGAGGACGTCGAGAACATTATCCTGCGTTTGCTGCAAAATGCCGATTATGACGTCAAGCGTGCGCAACGAGGGATTGTCTATATCGATGAAATCGACAAAATCGCGCGCAAGACCGAGAACGTTTCCATCACGCGCGATGTCTCGGGCGAGGGGGTCCAGCAGGCGCTGTTGAAGATTCTCGAAGGGACTACTTGCAATGTGCCGCCCCAGGGTGGCCGTAAACATCCGCAGCAGGAATATATCCGCGTCAATACCAGCGACATTCTTTTTGTCTGCGGCGGCGCCTTTGTCGGCCTGGAGCGGATCATCCATCGCCGGCTCGGCAAACACGTCATGGGCTTCGGGGCGGCCGAAGACGGTTTCAAAACGGCCACCATCGAACGCCACGAGATCCTTCAGTATGTCGAACCCGAGGACTTGCTCGGCTTTGGTTTTATTCCCGAATTCATCGGCCGTTTGCCCATGGTCACGGTGCTGGCGGAGCTGACCGAGCCACAGTTGGTCTCGATTCTCACCGAAACCAAGAACGCATTGACCAAGCAATACGCCAAGCTGATGTCCATGGAGGGCGTCGAACTGGAGTTTTCGGAAGACGCCCTCAAGGAGTTGGCCGCGCAAGCTCTCAAGAAGGGCACCGGCGCACGAGCCTTGCGCAGTCTGCTCGAGAAGCTGATGCTCGATGTAATGTACGAGGTGCCCAGCAGCGACGACATCCTCCACGTCAACATCACCCAACCGGTCGTGGCCGGCCAGTGCAAACCCCTCATCCGCCGCAAACAAGGGCGCGTCGCCGCCTGACCTGGCTTGGATCTGTTCTGCAGTTTCTCAGCTTTTCAAGTTATCAATTACTCGGGTCTGCGTCTTGAAAACCCGTGCAACTCGAGTTCAGACTCCTATATCCTCATTCCACAGCTCCAGCCGGGCGGCGATGAAGTCTCGCATCAATTGGATGCAGACAGGGTCTTGTAACACTTCCACCCTCACGCCCTGCGAACGCACGTATTCTTCCGGTCCTTTGAAAGTGGTGTTCTCCCCGATCACGATGCGCGGGATCCTATAGAGCAGCGCGGCTCCGCTGCACATCGGGCAAGGCGACAACGTCGAATACAAGACGCAGCGCTGGTAGATTGAGGCCTGCAGCCGGCCCGCATTCTCCAGGCAATTCATCTCGGCATGATGAATCACGCTTCCCTGCTGCACGCGCTGATTGTGTCCGCGCCCGATAATCCTGCCCTCACACACCAGCACTGAACCGATGGGAATCCCGCCTGTGGCCAATCCTTTTTTGGCTTCTTCGAGCGCGGCTTGCAAAAAGGGGTCCATGCGTCATCCAAACACTTTTGCCCTGGCTCCGCAGCCTGTGATCGTGAGGTGGTCGAATCGAACCTCAGAGCAGGTTAACAGGGAATTCATCCGCCTCATCTTCGGGTTTTGAGCGCTCCGGCTCGGTTTCGGCTGGTGGAAGCACCGCGCTGCTGCGGAGCCCCGGGCGTGGGCCTTTCCGCGGCTGGTCGCGGCGCCCGGCTAGTCCGGCAACTTCTCCGTGGGGGGAGTTGGGCTCAGCCAGCGCTTCCCGGAGGGCTTGCAAAAAAACCGTCGTGGCACTTACCTCGACGCCGGAGGCCTGTTCCAGGAGCCTATCCCAAAGGTCCTCTTCCCTGGCGGAGGCTGACGTCACCAATGCCTGCCCCTGCTCTGTCAGGCTCACCAGCGCAGAACGCTTGTGCGCCGGGTTAGCTTCAAATCCTATCCAGCCTTCGGCCTTCAAACGATTCACCACGATTTGCACGTTCTGCCGCGAGGTCAGGCTCAGCCGCGCCATGGCCGGCACGGTCTGCGCTCCCCGAGCCTTCAGGATTTGCAATAATCTCTGCCCTCCCGCAGGCAAGCCATCAGAACGATGCAAAAGGGCAGCCGTCTTCTTCAAATGATTGGCCAGGCCATTGACTTCCATAAAGAATCGTTCCAGCTCCGCACGGAGCACCTCGCGCGTTTGACGCCACAGCCCTCGGTCTGGACGGAGTTGATTGTCGGCCGGGAAGTCGGACATATGAAAACGAAGTGTTGTAGAAGACAACACATTGTCAACTAAATCCGAAAACGGTATGCCAATGGCAGGTCCTGGAGCGAATCTGGAACCGCAGGGCTTATCCTAACTCCACCACCCCCGGGAGCTGTGGACGATAGGCTCGGAGCCCCACAAGGAGTTCGGTAAGGTGGAGTGATCGAGATAGCTCTGCTGGGCCGATTGTCAGACTTCGGTCTTAGAGCGCCGCGGCAACCAAATCACCTACTTGCGAGGTGCTAAAGCCCATCTTGCCGGCGGCCAGGCTCTTAATCTTATCCCGCACAATTTTAATGACCGCCGTTTCGATGGCCTTGGCGGCCGCAATCTCGCCGAGAAAGTCCAGCATCATTTGACCAGCGCAAATGGCTGCCAGTGGGTTAATCACGCCTTTGTTGGTGTATTTAGGCGCACTACCGCCAATCGGCTCAAACATGCTCGCGCCCTGGGGGTTGATATTTCCACCGGCCGCAATTCCCATTCCCCCCTGCACCATCGCGCCCAGGTCCGTGATGATGTCGCCGAACATGTTATCCGTGACAATGACATCGAACCACTCGGGATTTTTGACAAACCACATCGTCGTGGCATCGACGTGGGCGTAGTCGCGCTTGATGTCCTTGTAATCCTTCTCGCCGATCTCGTGGAAGGCGCGTTCCCAGAGGTCGAAGGCGTAAGTCAGGACATTGGTTTTGCCGGAGAGGGTCAGTTTTTTGCTTTTGTTGCGCTTGCGCGTATAATCGAAAGCAAAACGCAGGCACCGCTCGACGCCGCGGCGAGTGTTGACGCTCTCCTGCAAGGCCACTTCATTGGCCGTCCCCTTGAAAACGAACCCACCCGCACCGGTGTAAAGCCCCTCGTTGTTCTCGCGGACTACAACGAAATCGATATCCGCGGGTTTCTTATCTTTCAGCGGACAGAACCGTTCGTCGTAAAGCTTGACCGGGCGTAAATTGATATACTGTTCCAGTTCGAAGCGCGTGCGAAGCAGGATGCCCTTTTCCAGAATGCCGGGTTTCACGTCCGGATGCCCAATCGCCCCCAGCAAAATCGCCGGGAATTTCCGGAGTTCCGCCAGCACACTGTCAGGCAGCGCCTCGCCGGTCCGCAAGTAGCGCTCGCCGCCCAAGTCGTATTGGGTGTAGTTCAGTTTGAGTTTGAATTTCTTCGCCGCGACGTCGAGCACTTTGACCGCCTCGCGGACGACTTCCGGCCCAGTGCCGTCGCCGCCGATGACTGCAATGTTGTAACTTTTCATGAATGATCGATTTCTGGCCTGCCGTTTGCCGCAGGGAGTGGCGATGCTAATCGTTTGCCAACCTGTGGCAACGGAATTTTAAGGGCGTCGTTTCGTTTAACGTGGTTTCTTCTTGTTTTATCCGTGCAATCCGCGTAATCCGCGGTCAAATCATCGGTTTGCATGATGCCGTACAAAATCGCGACGCTGCTCTATTGCTTCAATGAGCGCGATGAAATTCTACTGCTGGAGAGGGCGCTGGAGCCTAATATCGGCCTCTGGAGCCCGTGCGGCGGCAAGTTGCACACTGAGATGGGCGAATCGCCCTATGCCTGTGGTTGTCGCGAAGCGGAAGAAGAACTCGAGCTTAAACTGGCCCCTTCCGAATTGCACCTGCTTGGCTTGGTGAGCGAACATGGCTACCTGGGCCAGAGCCATTGGCTGATGTTCCTGTTCGAAGTGAAACGCCGATTAACCTCTTTGCCCCCTGTGCATCGCGAGGGCCGGTTTGCCTTCTTTCCCCGCAAAGCCCTGCCGTCCTTGAGACTGCCCCAGACAGACCGAGAGCGCATCTGGCCCTGGTTCTGGCAGCATCGCGGCGGCTTCTTCGCCGCGCACTGTCACTGCCACCCGGACGGAACAAACCGTTGGACCCTGGAAGAGTCCCGGGAACTACTGGCCCAAAACTCCTAGCCCAAAACTAAAACCTCATGCCCGAGGAACCCGTCATCGATCTCCAAAGCGACCACTATTTCATGGGCGAGGCCCTGCGCCAGGCCGCCCGCGCTTACGAAGCCGAGGAAGTGCCGGTGGGCGCGGTCGTCGTGCGGGAGGGGCGCATCATTGCCCGCGCCTTCAATCAGGTGGAATTGCTTAAGGACGCTACTGCGCACGCGGAAATGCTGGCGCTAACCCAGGCCGAGGAGGCCTTGGGCGATTGGCGACTGAGCGACTGCACGCTTTATGTCACCAAAGAACCCTGCCCGATGTGCGCCGGGGCGGTGGTTCATGTGCGTCTCGCCCGCGTGGTCTTCGGCGCCAGTGATCCGAAGGCGGGGGCGGCCGGCAGCGCCATGAACCTGCTGCAATTCCCCACTCTCAATCATCGTTGCGAGATTACCGGTGGCGTGCGTGAGCCGGAGTGCCGCGCGCTGTTGCAGAACTTTTTTGCCGAGCAGCGATCCAGAACCGCCGGGGAAAAACTGGGTGATAAAGCCATGGAGTAATGGAGCGCGATGGCAAAACCCGTTGCGCTCGCCGTTGGCGAGCACTATTTTGTGCCAATCGATAGGCATGGCGGACTCAAAGTATATCGAGAAAAAGGGCTATCTCTCGCGTTACGCGCATGAGCGGATGCTGGCGTTTCGTGAAGCGGCCCCGCCCCGGTCGCCCCCGGCAGACGAGGGCGAGTGGGCACGGGCCTTGCAGCAGGACTTGCCCCGGTTCATCCCGTTTTTGACAAAAAAATGCGATTTGGAATTCCGGGGCCGGATTCTGGAGATTGGTGCGGGCGGAGCCTGGCTCAGCGCCGAAATCTCCAAGCTTCCCAAAGTCGTGGAAGTGATCACCACCGACTTTTCACCAAAGCTATTGAAGGAACAGGCGCCCAGAGTCTTCGGCTTGCTTAAGGCCAACACGGCCAAAATCACGCGCATGCCCGGAGACTTTCATAAACTGGACTTTCCGAACAACCACTTTGACTTCGTCGTGTGTTCGGCGGCGCTCCATGACGCCACCAATATTGTGCAGGTCTTGCGCGAGGCTAAGCGGGTGTTGAAACCGGGAGGCCGGCTTGTTGCCATTCGCGAACCGGTCTGGCCCCTGGTCAAAATAAAATCGCGCTCGAAAATGGTCGCCAAGCTCGTCGCCACCGGCATCAACGAGCATTTTTACACGCTGGCCGATTACAAGGAATTCTTCAAGCAAGCCGCGCTGCCCCTGGCTGTCAAGCGCGTCAATACCTCCAGCGGGTTCAAGTACTACGTCAACGCCGTGGTCAACGGCCTCACCCATGCCCGCTACGCCTTCATCGGCACCAAACGCGGTCGAGGATGAAACCGGTTGAAGATTGAAAGTTTCGCGCCTGCCACGCCACTCAGTCTTCAACCTTCAACCCGAGCCTCAGCCTTGCCCAAATCGCCTTCAGATTGCGGCTCGGGTAGCGAGCCGTGAAGCGTTTCAACGCGAACGGGTCGGCCCCATCAGTGTTAACGCCGGGCTCGGTGGTGCAGGCAGTGCGGTAGCCGGCCTCAGCGACCAGATCGCGCACGGCCGGACTCCAATCGCCGTAAGGATAGCAAAAATGCTCAATGGGGCGGCTGAAACAGTCCTCGAGCTTTTTCTTGCTGCCGGAAACCTCCTCTCGCGCTTGCTCCAACGGCAGCCGTGTCAGCCTGGGATGACTAAGGCTGTGCGAACCAATTTCATGGCCGGCCGCCAGCCATTGTCGCACCTGAGCCGCATCCATCAAGCCTGCCGGGGCTTCGCCCTCAGCCACTTCCCAGTCATTCGGTCTTCCGATCTGGCCAGCAACCAGAAACTGAATCGCGCCGAAGCGATGTTGCCGCAACGGCTCCAGGCCGTACTCCAGCACGTTCCGAAAACCATCATCGAACGTCAACACCAGCCGGCGATTGGGCGCGGACCCTGCGCCAACCCAGTCGGAGAGGGAAGCCGATTGGAAGCCCGCCTGCTTGAGTTCGTGCAGTTGCCGGAGGAACAATTTCTGGCTTAGATAAAGGCCCTTCAGCCGCGCCCGCGGAGGGCGCGGACCCAGTTTATGGTAAGTCAAAATCGGGAGCCCGGTTTCGAAGCAAGCCCGGAAGGGCTTCAACGAGGAGTAGGTGGTCAGGCCGCAATTCTGCATCTGGCGCTGGGTTATGCCAAGATCGGCCTCCTTATCAACCTTCGAGCCACTGGCGCAGCATCCGGGAACTATCCCTTAAGGCTTTGACCAACGCAGCGCGCGTCTTCGACTTCCCCTGGTCGGTCCAATCAAATTCGATGTGCATTGAGATGGGCGCGTGGTAGCCCATCCCTTTGAGCAACTTAAAGTAACCCGTCCCCCCAATATCGCCTTGGCCGAACGCCACCCAGCGGCCCGCCCGCGTCACGTCCTTGACGTAGGCGATTTTGAAGTGGGACTTGAGCGCTTCGAAGTGTTTGCGCCAGTCATCACCATGGACCACCAGGGCATGGCCGATATCGAAGGCGACACCAATTTGCGCCGGCTCAAAATCTTCGACCAAAAGGCGCATTTCCCTCAGGTCACCGCCGAAATAGATGCCGTGGCCCGCCGGTGAATGATTCTGCAACAGCCCGCCAATGCCGATTTCTTTGTTCAGCGCCGCCAGGTCCTTGAGTTGGGCTTTGATCTCGCGGGCCTGCCTCTCCATCGGCACATCTTTCTGGCGGTCGATAAAACCAAGCCGATAAAACTGAACGCCGAGCTTTTTCGCGCAGCGCAGCATGGTTTCGGTATTGGGCGAAGCAATGCTCGTAATTGAGGTCGTGAGCAAAGGCATTTGGATTTTGCGCCCGCGTAAACGTTCTACGTAGCGAGGAAGCTCCTCGGCAACGTGCTCGGGCAAGACTTCGCCTTCGGGCCGCACCGGGCAATCGATGCCGTCAAGCCCGGCTTCAGTCGTAACCTCCGCTGCTTCTTCAAAACTCAAATTGAGCGTTTGGTAAACTTTGCTAAAGACCACGATTAAGGAAGGCGACTTTTCCGTGGTGACGGAAACGGCACCGGCAGGGCAGAGCGCCACGCCGGCAGACGCCAGCAATGTGCGCCCGAAAAAATCGCGGCGGGAGAGACCCATTGGAGACGGCGGGGTTTGGCTCAGTTCAGGCATAACAGTTGGTCGATTGAGGTTGCTCTTTGCCATAGCCACCTTAGCAACGTGGCTTTCCGCGTCAACATTGATGAGCGCTGAAGACGTTGACTTGTCGCCCCCGAATGCCCATAAAGGCGCCTATGACGAAGCGCATCCTTTCCCGGCGTGAGTTCCTCCGAGCAACCGCTAAAACCTCCCTCGGCGTCAGCGCCGCCCTGGCTTTTCCCAGTCTCTTCTTGAACCGGACCCGTGCAGCCACCGGAGTCAGTCCCTCGGAGTTCATTCGCATTGGTTTCATCGGTCTCGGCGGCCAAGGCACCGGCAACATGAATAAGCTGCTCAAGCACGCCGTCGCCGTTTGCGACGTGGACAGCGACCATTTGGCCAAAGCAAAAAAGCACGTCGAGAATTCCAACCAGCGTCCCTGCGCCGCTTACAAAGACTATCGCCGGATGCTCGAGAGCAAGGACATCGATGCCGTGCTGATTGCCACACCCGACCATTGGCATGTGCTGCCCGCCATCCACGCGTGCGAAGCGGGCAAAGACGTTTATTGCGAAAAACCGTTGACGCTGACCATTGGCGAAGGGCGGGCGCTGGTAAATATCGCCCGCCGCACTAAACGCATCGTCCAAACCGGGAGCCAACAGCGTTCCGACGCCAAGTTTCTCAAAGCCGCCGAATATGTCCGCAACGGGCGGCTCGGGCGAATCAAACGTGTGCTCGTCGGGTTGCCCGGAGTTAATTGGACGAAAGAGCGGCTGGTGGCCGACAGCGAACCGCCGCCGGAACTCGACTATGATTTCTGGCTCGGGCCCGCGCCGGCGCGGCCCTACAACAAGCAGCGCGTCCATTATTACTTCCGGTTTTTCTGGGATTACTCTGGCGGGCAAATGACCAACTGGGGCGCGCATCACCTGGATATCGCCCAGTGGGCGCTGGGCATGGACGAAAGCGGGCCCTTGGAAATCGCGGCGAGAGGCGAGTTTGACCCGGAGAAGCGATTCGAGGTGCCCGCTCGCTTTGCCATCACTTACCAATACGCCGGCGACGTCATGCTGGAGTGCCGCAGCCCGGACGCTCGCGTGACCAACCTGCTGCCCGAGAAGAAAGACGAGGCGATGAAAATCCTCGAGGGCAAGGACCAGTTCACGGGCTGCATTTTCGAAGGCGAGAAGGGGCTCCTGTACGTGAATCGCGGCACCGTGCGGGCCTGGCCGGAAGAAATTTTCGAGCAACCGCTCAAGGAGAATGACGTGCGCCTGTATGCGAGCAAAGAGCATCACGAGAACTGGCTGGAGTGCATCAAGAGCCGGAAGCTTCCGATCTGTGACGTGGCGATTGGCCATCGCTCCGCCACGGTGTGTCACCTGGGTAATATCGCCATTCGCAGCGGCAAGGCGCTCAAATGGAACCCGGTCCAAGAAGAGTTCGTCGGCGATGCCGACTGCGCCAAGTGGCTCAACCGGCCCTACCGCGCGCCGTGGAGCCTGCCCAGCGCGTGAGCTTCCGGCCTGCACACCCTCGAGGCAGGACAAGTATCGCAGATTTTCAATCTGCTGTATCGCCGATTTTTAATCGGCAGACCTTCCCCAAGCAGTCTGACTCCGGACAAAACGAGCGGCTGGCGGATTGGAAATCCGCGATACAGCAGATTGGAAATCTGCGCTACAAATTTTCCCGGCGCGCTCAGGACCGGCGCGCGCTACCTTTGTCAGTGCGCCAAGTGCCCTGTCCCACCGCTTGATTATGCAACTCGCCGCCCCACCCGCGCCGCCCATCGAGCGCACTCGCGCGCAATGGCTGGTCCTGTCGGCGGCATTCTTAGGTTGGATGTTCGATGGCGTCGAGCAAGGCGTCTTTCCGCTGGTGGCCCGGCCTGCCTTGCAAGACCTGCTGGGCGTAGAAGCCGACAAACTCATCGGCCCCTGGATGGGCTACATCACCGCACTGTTTTTGTTGGGCGCCGCTTGCGGAGGCTTGATTTTTGGCTGGCTGGGTGACCGGTTGGGCCGGGTGCGAGCGATGATCCTCAGCATCCTGGCCTATTCCCTTTTCACCGGCTGCTGTTACTTCGCCAGCGCGCCCTGGCAACTGGGCGTTTTCCGTTTTCTGGCGGCGGTGGGTATGGGCGGCGAATGGTCGCTTGGTGTTGCCCTGGTGATGGAATGTTGGCCCGAACAACACCGGCCGCTGCTGGCCGGCGCCATCGGAGCGGCCGCCAACCTGGGGTTCGGCTTGCTCGGCGCGCTCGGGGCGGTATTTCAAGTCACGCGCGAATCCTGGCGCTGGGTCATGCTGGCCGGAGCTGCGCCCGCGCTGTTGGCGCTGTTCATCGCGCGTTATGTTCCAGAGTCCGAGCGTTGGAAAAACTCGGTCAAGGAAGGCACGTCGCAACCCTTCCGTGAAGTTTTTTCGCCACGACTGCGGAAAACAACCGTCTTGGGAATTCTGTTTGCCTCGATCGTGCTGATCGGCACCTGGGGTTCAGTGCAATGGCTCCCGGCCTGGGCCGACCAGTTGACTCACGGCCAAATTCACAACGCCAAAGGCGTCACCCAAATGCTCTCCGGCGCGGGCGCCGTCATAGGCTGTTTCATCGGTCCGTGGATTGGCGGGCGCATGGGACGCCGCCCGGCCTATTTCATTTTGTGCGCGGTCTCGTTGTTGTCCTGCGGCTATCTGTTCCGGTTCGTGCACGAATACGGCGCGCTGTTTCTCTCGATAGTCGTGCTGGCCGGTGGCGCGACCGCGGCCTTTTACGGCTGGCTGCCGCTTTACCTGCCTGAACTGTTCCCGACCCGTGTGCGCGCCACCGGACAAGGCCTGTGCTACAACTCCGGACGCCTCCTGGCCGCGGTGGGCGCGATTCAAATGGGGCAGTTGCTCAGCTTCTACGAGGGCAGCTATGCCCGCGCAGGAGCGACCATCACCCTGGTCTATGGCGCCGGGCTGCTGCTCATCTGGCTCGGACCGGAAACGAAGCACAAGCCACTGCCCGAGTAAGTTGGTTAAATGGTTGCATCGTTACATGGTTACGTAGCTCCGGCAGAACTGATTCCAAGTCATGGTGCTTCTCCTCGTACCTATGTAACCATGTAACCAATGTAACGATTCAACCGATGTAACCCTCACACGCATGCCTCCTCGCCTCCATCGCATCACCGGCGTCCGGCTCTATTTCATTCCCATACGCACTCGCGTGCCGCTCAAGTTCGGTTCGGAAACGCTCACGTCAGTCACGTGCGCGCGGGTCGCTCTGCGGGTCGCCGACGCCCAGGGCAACCAAGCCGAGGGCTGGGGCGAAACGCCTCTGAGCGTCCAATGGGTGTGGCCCAGTCCCTTGCCTTACGAACCCCGGCACTCCGCGTTGAAAAGCTTCTGCGAACGGCTGGCCGGTGCCTGGCTTGGGTTCGAGCAGGCGGGCCATCCACTCGAGCTCGGTCACCATTTTCAAGAACACATTTTGCCCGGGCTCCCGGGACACGAGAGGTATAGCGGCGCTCCACTCCCGGCCGCGACTTCGAGCACGCGCTCGGAAGCGTCCGTGCCGCCGCCCTTGCCCTGGCTGGCCGCGTTGGTGTGCAATTCGGCATTTGATATCGCCCTGCACGACGCCTACGGGCGGTTGGCCGGGCGGCCGATTTATCAAACCTACGGGCCTGAGTTCTTGAGCCAGGACCTGGGCCGATTCCTCGAACCGGCCGGCGATGCCTCAGTGTCATTCCGCGGACGCTACCCGGCCGATTACCTGAGCGCCGAGCCCGCCCAATCATTACGCGCCTGGCATTTGGTCGGAGGACTAGACTTGCTCGACCACGGCGAATTGACCGGAACCGAACCGAATGACGGCCATCCCGTCGTGCTGACCGATTGGATCGAGCGGGACGGCCTGAAATGTTTGAAAGTCAAATTGCGCGGCAACGACGACGCCTGGGATTACGATCGGCTGGTGAGGGTAGGCCAAATTGCCTCGGAACAAAAAGTCGAATGGCTGAGCGCGGATTTCAATTGCACCGTTCGGGAGCCGGTGTATGTGAACGAAATCCTCGACCGGCTGCGGGCGGAGCAACCGCGCATCTACGACCGGATTTTATATGTGGAACAGCCTTTTTCCTACGATTTGGAGGCCAACCGCATCGAGGTCCATAGCGTCTCTGCCCGCAAGCCGCTGTTCCTGGACGAGAGCGCGCATGATTGGCGAATGGTTCGCCTGGGGCGTGAACTGGGTTGGACGGGAGTGGCGCTGAAGACTTGCAAGACCCAGACGGGCGCCATTCTCAGCGCCTGCTGGGCCAAGGCACACGGCTTGAACCTGATGGTGCAGGACCTGACCAACCCCATGCTGGCGCAAATACCCCACGTTTTGCTGGCGGCGCATGTCGGCACCATCATGGGCGTCGAAACCAATGCGATGCAATTTTACCCGGCAGCTTCTGCGCCGGAAGAGAAGGTCCATCCGGGCCTTTACCAGCGCAGGCAAGGCAGCGTCGATCTATCGACCATCCGCGGACCGGGCTTCGGCTATCAGCTTGAGCAGATTCACCGTGAGCTACCCCGGCCGGCGATTGACTTGGAAGCGCGTTGAACTGGAAACAGGCGATGGTGAAATCGCGCTACAATCACGGCATGGCTAACCGGTAGAACACGCTGCCGTTGGCCGGGTCAATTGGAACGACGACATGATTCGTCATCGTCGAACCCGGCAGGGTGACCCAGTTCGTGCCGAGACCAACACCCGGCGCATTGGTCTGCGTTTGCAGCCGCCCACCCGCAATCGGCCAGGAAATGTACAGTTGGTTGCTCACGACCTGGGCCGCCAGGCGTACAGAGAGGAGCTTGTAAACCACCCCGCCATTCCCATTGGGCGGGGTGTCGGTCGCCATCGCGTAGAGCTCGCCGTTGGCGTCCTGACCGAAACCATGCACCGTCTGGCCGGCGGGCAGAATCTCCGAGCCGAACTGCGGCAGGGTGAAGACGTGCATTTCGCCGGTTTGAAGATCGGCGTAGAACAGGCGGCCATTAATCCGCACGGGGCTTGCTACCAGGGCCAGGTCGCCAAAGATATACTTCCCATACAACTCTGGCATCCCGGCGCCGCGATAAACAAAACCGCCAGTGATGGAAATGCCGTTATTGTGGTCGTATTCCAGGATTCCTTTGGGGCCGGTAATCGGGTCGATTAGTCCGGCAGGCGACCCCGAGCTGAAATATCCCGGCGGCGCACCGATGGTGCCGGCGGGCCCGGCGGGCCCGTTGGTCATGTTGAAAAGGAAGTCCCCTTCTTTGACCGCCCAGCCGAAGTTGCCGGCGCGGACGATGCGGTTGATCTCCTCGATGTTGTTCTGGCCGACGTCGGCTTCGATCAAATCGCCCGTAACGGGGTCGAAGGCAAAGCGATAGGGGTTGCGCAGGCCGTAGCAATAAATCTCGGGCACCTGGCCGGGACTCTGAAACGGGTTGTTGGTCGGGATGCGGTATTGTCCGTTGGCGCTGATCGGATCGGGGCTCGTGGGGTTCAGGGCGGGAATGAGCGGGTCAAAGCGCAACATTTTGCCAAGCGGGGTACTAAGGTTCTGGGCGTTGCCGCCCGGCACGATGTGGCTGGCTCCGACATCGTTGGCGTTGCCGCCATCACCCAAAGCGAGATAGACGTAGCCGTCTGGTCCGAAGGTGATCGTGCCGCCGTTATGATTGCCAGCGTTCTTGCCGAAGGAGATGACCTCCCGGCGCGTTGTCGGATCAACGATATTGGCGTTGGTGGACGAGACCTTCCACTCGTTGACGACGTTCTTGTAGTTGTTGGTGGCCCCGTTCGGCACCACGTAGGTGGGGGTGGTGTTGGTCGGTATCATCTCGCTGTTGTAGGTGTAGAGCGTTTGATAGCCGGGGCTGGCCGGGTTGGTGAAACCGGGATGAAAGGCCAGTCCGAGGAAGCCGCGCTCGTCGTTGGGGTTGCTGGCCACCAGCGGCGGTTGCACGCGGCTCTGAATGTCGAGGGCCGGCGTGGGCAACAAGGTCCCGTCCTGGATGATTCGCAGCAAGCCGTTCTGCTCCACGACGAACAGGCGGTGAGTGTCGCCCGGCGGGCTGATGCCGTAGTCAGGCGCGGCCATGTTGGTGGCGACGGGCAGCAGGAGAAGGGAAATGTTCCCGTTCGTAATCGCGGGCGTGTACCTGGCGATGGTCAGGTGGATGGGTGCGGAGGTCCCCGTGGCACCGAGGTTGTCCGTGGCGATCGCAGTCAGTGTATGCAAGCCCAGTGCGAACGTGAACGGGCCGGTGGTGACGGTGTACGGGCTGGTGGTACGGTTGCCCAGCGACACGGTCCCGTCGAAGTACTGGACGTTGGTCACGGTGCCATCGGAATCGCTGGCGTCGGCCCGGAAGGTCACGGAGTCGGTGTTGCCGAAGACGGAGTTGTCAGGCGGGTTGGTGATGGTGACGCTGGGGGGCGAGTTGGCGACACTGACCGAGACAGTGACTACCGCGGACGTGGTGGAGAGACCGCCGTTATCGGTGGCCACCGCGGTGAGGGAGTGGGTGCCGGCGGCGAAGGTAGCGGTAACGGTGTAGGGGGTGTTGTTGGTCCCGCCGAGGAACGTGGCGCCGTCGAAGAAGGTCACATTGGTGACGCTGCCGTCGGAGTCGTTCGCGGTGGCGGTGATGGGAACAATGGCTGGCGCGGTGAAAGAGGCGCCGTTGGTCGGTGAGGTGATGGCGACGGCAGGCGGCACATCGGCCGGCGTCGGGGTTGAACGGTTGTAAGAAAAACCGGGCCCTGCGGGCAAAGAGGTAAATACAAGGGATAGGTAAATGTCATCCGACTTGAGATGTACAACTAATTGCTCACCGGGATAGTTGTGCACCGGATTGCCACCGCCGGCGGTTGTCCAATCGCTATAAGTGAGGGTGGAGTAGTTGGCAAGCGAGCCCACCGCCCATTCGGTGTCGGCGGGGCTGACGAACTTTGTAAACGCGGTTTCAGTGACGGCGTTAAACATGCCGCCCGTGCCTCCGCCGACCGGGGTTGCGCGAGTCAGCGCAACATGTGGCGTAAGTTGATCCCGATCGCCTGCACCTGGGTATGGCGATGCCTGGGTGAAGCTGATCAGCGGGCCGTTCCAGATGGTGGCGGCGCGGCCGCTCAGCGGCCCGGACAACGCGGCAAGGCAAAGACCCATAAGCGTGTAATTGATGCACAATTTCATTTTGCGTATTCTGTTTTGTCCTGGATTAATCCGAACATCGGATGCGTAACACCTCCGGCCTCCGACTCGGGTTCTCCCAACTCGCCTGAGGCCGGCGAGTTCAGAAGGGCCCGCGATCGTCGCGATGCTTCCCTAGCCAGAAAGGTCGCAGTAATGTGATGCATGAGGACTCCTGGTTGTTCCCGGGAAAAGGCAAACAATTTTCGCTGCCAATGGTCGCGCGCTAGCTAGGGTGGCTCTCGAGGCTTTCATGGTTCCAACATGCAATTCGCGTACAACGGGAATTAACGGGAATTAGCGGGAAAAAGTGACAAACGGCGCGAAAACTGGGGAAATCCTGGGAAAATTTGGGAGACGATAGAAATTAGTGGGAAATCTGGCGCGATCGGTACTATTGTCACGTGTCACGCCTCCAATTACCCCCTCGCCGCGAGAAAAGAACTTCCGGCGCCCCGTCCGGCCGGAGGAGGGAGCCGTACGGCAGGTGCTGGTAGGCGCTGGTAGGTTGGCCTATTGGACTGTGGACCGTGGAACTGTGTGCTCACTTGCTAATCAGCGCATCACCAACATAAACGCGGTAATCTCTGATCCTTCCGTCCAGGGTGGCGGCGCCCTGGCGCGGCACGTACCGAAAACCGGAGAGGGTGCGGCTTTGGCCGAGGTCGAGCACGAGGCGGTGCGGATGGCCGGGCGTTACCGCCCCCCACTCGGTATGCCAGAAGTTGGCGACCTGGCCGTCAATGGCGTTTTCCGCTGAGCCGTCTTCGCGCTCACGTTCTTCGCTATCGACAAAGGCAATCGTCCAGCCTTCATGGCTGAGCGGCGCACCTGATTCGTCCAGCAAGTCCAGTTCGGCAACGGCCGCATAGGGCTTGCCGTCCTGGGCCGAGAGGCTCTCCAGGCAGAAGTAACGGCCTTTTGCCGGGGCGGCGAATTTGATCTGCTGCATTTCGGCGCCGGGACGGAACTGACCGGTGTGAACCGGCGCGTCGAGCGTCAGGCGCACCAGGGGCCGCCGGGCGCGAGCGAAATCGAGTTCCGGCCGGAGTTGATTCAGGACGGGTTGCTCAAGTCCGGCGATGGCCGGCTTCTCCGGACCGAGCAGGTCCAGGACCACAAACTCATTGCGGCCCCGCTTAAGCCAGCAACCCGGCACATACATCGTCTGGGTAGGCCCGATATTCCAAAACCGGCCGAGGCAATGCCCGTTGACCCACGTGACACCTTTACCCCAGGAACGCAGGTCGAGAAACGTGTCGCCGGGGTGATTGATGTCCACCCTCGCGCGCCAGAACGCCGGCCCGCTCGCCTTCGCGCGACGGTAGTGCAATCCGGCAAGCATGTCCCCGTCGAGTGGCAGACGATAGATTTGCCAATCGGCCAGCTCGGATGTCTGGCCTTGTTTTGTCATTAGGCGGACCGGGCCGTGCAACCCTTTGCGGTCATGGACTTCAAGACCAAAGTTGATGCGGCCCACTGCCTCGACCAGAATATCGAGCGTGACCGGCTGCTTGCGCTCGGGCAGAGGCACTTTGAAATTGCGGCTCCGCCGGTCCATGAACCCGGTGCGCTGCCCGTCGAGGAACACCAGGCCAAAGTCGTTGACCGCAGCGGCCTCCAGAGTTGCGGCCGGACCGGCCGGGAGCCTTGTTCGATACAGAATGCAGCCATGGCCCTGGTCATATTGTTCCATCGTGCGCGGTTGTTTGTCGGCGATGGGCGAGGGCAGATTATCGAACACCGGCGCGCATTCGGCGACCTCAACCGGCGCAAATCGAATGACGGGATTTTTGGCCGGCGGCTCCGGAATGGTTTCGCCGGGCCGCAAGTGCTTCGCAAAAAGGTCGCGCGTTTTGAAAAACTTGTCGGTCGGCCAGCCGGCTTCGCTGATGGGGGCATCGTAATCGTAGCTGGAGGTGTCCGGCTTGAAGGGGCGGTCCGCGCCGGACCAGAGGCCGAAAGTGGTGCCGCCATGGACCATGTAGATGCTGAAGGAAGCCCCAGCGTCGAGCATGTATTCGAGGTCGGCGAGATAGCGTTCGGTGTTGCCGGTGTGATGCGGCGCGCCCCAGGTATCAAACCAGCCGGGATAAAACTCGCCGCACACCAGCGGGCCCTTGGGAAGAATCTCGCGCAAAGCCTTGAAACCGCCGGCGGGGTCGGAACCGAAATTGACGACGGGAAAAAGGTCGGAACGATAGCCGTCCTTGAGATGGGCCGGCGGGTTGCAGGCAAAGAGCGGCACGTCGAACCCGGCGTCGCGCAGAGCCTGGCGCAGCTCACCCATGTAATTGGTGTCCTGGCCGAAGAAGCCGTATTCGTTCTCGACCTGCACCATGAGGATGGGGCCGCCGTGCGTGACCTGTTGCAGACCGAGCACGCGCCCGACTTCTTTGAGGTAGCGGCGCGCGGCGTCGAGATAATGTGGGTCGCGCGTGCGGAGTCGGATGTCCTCCTGCTTGAGCAGCCACCAGGGCAGCCCGCCCATTTCCCATTCGGCGCACGAATAGGGGCCGGGCCGAAGGAGGACCCAGAGACCTTCCTGCCGGGCGATGCGGCAGAACTCGGCCGCGTCGGCCTGGCCGGTCCAGTCAAACTGGCCCGGGCTCGGCTCGTGCAGGTTCCAGAAGAGGTAGGCGCAGACGGTGTTTAACCCCATCGCTTTGGCCAGGCGCAGCCGGTGCTGCCAGTACTCGCGCGGAACGCGCGGGGCGTGAATCTCGCCGCACCGGATTTGGAATGGCTTGCCGTCGAGCAGGAAATCGTTTTCGCCAACGGCGAAGGTATGGCGCGATGGTTCGGCGGCCAGCAGAGCCGCGCGAAGAATCGCAAAGCAGAGTGAGCCGGCCAAAACGTGCTTCATGGTGTCAGAGTGCTCAGAGTCAAGCCGGTTGTTAGCCCACCGGCTCCAGAATCGCCGTGTTGGACCGTCGGCCACGTGCAGTCTTCCCTGGAGGCAGGAAACGGATTACGATCCAGAATCGCCACCGCATCGGTTGTCTTTTTGGTTTCAGTTTTCGCTCTCATAGGTGTGGGCACGCGGGTTTGATTCGAGCAGTTTCTTGCGTTTAATCGCGCGTTCTACATCCGCATTGGGAATCTTGTCTTCCTTCATCGGTCCAGCACGTTCATCGGTGTTTGGCGCGCCATGAGGTTTCGATTTCTTCCAGGGTGCGGCCCTTGGTCTCGGGCAGGCAGAGCAGGACCAGCAGAAAAGTTGC
Organism: Binatia bacterium; assembly: GCA_035566895.1. Taxonomy (GTDB): domain Bacteria; phylum Verrucomicrobiota; class Verrucomicrobiia; order Limisphaerales; family UBA8199; genus DATMQA01. Next base: position 9,135 of record DATMQA010000208.1, on the reverse strand, counting down.
GGCGGAACAGGTGGCGTAAATCCAAAATGTCCTGGACGGACCGATGTGGTTCAGCAGATAAGGAAAAGTCTGGGCGACAATCAGGCAACCGCTCCAGATGCAGAAAGTCGAGACTGACATCGCGCGCCCACGTAACTTCGCCGGAAAAATCTCGGAGCAAACGATCCACGGCAATGGACCCATCGCCATCGCGAACGCGGCGATGTAAAGGATGACAAACCTGAGCAAGGCCCCCGAATGCGGGTCGCGCGAATAGATCCAGCCGACACTGACCAACGCGACAACCTGCACTGCATTGCCCAGCAGCAGGAGGGGTTTGCGGCCGGCCCTATCGACGAAGAGAATCGCGATAAAGGTCGAGACCAGATTGACGAGGCCAATCCAAACGGAAGAAGTGAAAGCCGCTTTGGCGTCGCCGGTGGCGTTTTTGAAGATCTCAGTCGAGTAATACATGATGGCGTTGATGCCGCTGAATTGCGAACCGACCATCAGCACGAAAGCGATGAGCAAGGGCAGACGGTAGCTGGGGGAGAACAATTCGCTTAAGGAGCCTTCCTCCTGTTGCAGCACCGCTTTGACGGCGGCGATTTCGGTCTCGGCGTGGCTATCGCCGCCGATCCGTTGGAGCGTCCGCCGCGCCTCTGCTTCCCGCCCGGCCGCGATCAGCCACCGGGGACTTTCCGGCACCGGGAAAAGCAGCAATAGGAAGATGGACGCCGGCACCGCCTCGGCAGCCAGCATCCAACGCCAGCCGTACGCGGCGTTCCAGGCGAGGTCATCGGGCCGTTGAATCCAGCCGTTGATGAAGAGGGTGAGGAAGATGCCGGTGACAATGCCAAGCTGGAACAGCGAGCCGAGCCGCCCGCGCCACTCCGGCGGGGCCAACTCGGCGATATAGACCGGGCAGATCATGGAAGACACTCCGATGGCAATCCCGCTGAGGATACGAGCGGCGATGAACTGGGCGAAGGTCTGTGGGATCGCAGACAGGATGCCGGAGAGCGCGTAGAGCAAGGCGCAAAAAAAGAGCACGCGGCGCCGGCCGAATTTGTCGCTGATAAACCCGGCGGCCATCGCGCCGGGGATGCAGCCCAGGATGGCGGAAGCGGTGGCCAGGCCAATCCACATCGAGTCCTTTTCGGGGTCCAACGCGAAATGCGTTTGGAGGTAGGTATTGGCGCCATTGATGACGGCGGTGTCGTAGCCGAAGAGAAACCCGCCAAGGGCGGCAACAGCAGTGGCAAACAGGACGAATTGGAACGAGCCCTGGGCCGCGCCTTTGACAGGCGGGAGCGTCTGCGTTTCCATAGTGGTGGGAGGGTGACAGGGAGGGAGCGCGGAGTCGAGGAGTGATGCGTAAAAGGTGAAACGTGAATCTGGCAGCCGGTCACCCGAGTCCGGCGCTCCCTCAGCTCACCCAATCACGTTTCACGCTTCACGCATCACGTTTCAATTGACATAATCCTTCCAGTCCAGTGGATGGTCGAGGACCAGAAACATCACATCATAATTCACGCTGGGGGACGCGCCATCGATCATCACATCTACCTTATTCATGGCCGCCGGAGGCGACAGGAGACAACTGTTTTTCAGCCATCCTAACCGGCGGTTCTGCCCGGTTCAATGCCGCGGTGCTGTGAAAGCCCGCGGCCTCGCGAATTGTTTTGCCATGATTGGGCTTTGGGGGCATGAATGGGCAAATGAAACTCCCCAAAAGTTTGGGAACTCCGTTTGGTATCACCGCACTGCACTTAATCTGTCTCGTTGTCTTTGTTGTAGGCATATTTGGTTCGGCGCGGCGTGCATCCGCCGAGGGTTTTCTGCGCACGCGAGGGCAGGACATAGTGGATGAGAAGGGAGAGAAAGTGCTGCTGCGCGGGGTGGGACTGGGGAATTGGATGCTGCCGGAGGGCTACATGTGGCGGTTCGGTAACGAAGGCGACCGGCCACGCAAGATCGAAAGGCTCGTTAGCGATTTAATTGGAGAAGAGAAAGCGGCCCAGTTCTGGAAGAAATTCCGTAAGGAATACATTTCCGAGGCTGACATTAAGCGGATTGCGGAGTTGGGTTTTAATTCGGTGCGGCCGGCGCTGAACGCGCGCCTTTTTCTCACGGAGGGCGAGAAGCCTGAATATGTGCAAGAGGGTTTTGAACTGCTGGACAGCTTGGTCGGGTGGTGCCGCACGGCGGGGATTTACGTCATTATCGATATGCACGCCGCACCGGGTGGCCAGACCGGGGCAAACATCGATGACAGCGCGCGGGACCAGGCGGAGCTGTTTGCGGACAAGCAGAACCAGGACCGGTTGGCGGACCTTTGGGTCAAGCTGGCCACCCGTTACAAAGACGAGCCGGCCATAGCCGCCTATGACTTGCTGAATGAACCGCTGCCCAAACGAACCGGCGCTTTCGACAAATACAAAGAGCAGCTTGAACCTCTTTACCAACGCATCACCAAAGCCATCCGCGCGGTCGATAAGCGGCACATCATCACGATCGAGGGTGCCGACTGGGCGAACGATTGGTCGGTCTTTTCGCAGCGGTTCGACGATAACCTGGTTTACCAGTTTCATTATTATTGCTGGGACCAGCCGACCAACCTGAAGAGCGTCGGCCAGTACCTGGCCAACCGGCGCAGGCTGGATGCGCCGATTTGGTGCGGCGAAACCGGCGAGAAGGACAACGCGATTTACTGGGGCACGGCCGATTACTTTGAGGCCAATAATATCGGCTGGTCGTTCTGGCCGTGGAAGAAGATGGAAACGCGAAATACGCCTTGCTCGATCAAAACTCCGACAGTCTGGGAGCAAATCGCGGCCTATTCGCGCGGGGGCGGAGCCAAGCCGTCGCCGGAAGCCGCCCAAAAGGCTTTCGACGAGTTGCTCAAGAATATCCGGCTGGAGAACTGCGTGTTTTTTCCCGACGTAGTGAACGCGCTCTTCCGGCGCGTACCCGGCAGGGTTGAAGCAGAAAACTATGGCCATGAGGGGCCCGGCAAATCCTATTTCGTGAAAAACAATTCGCAAAATTCGAAGTATTACCGCACGTCGGAACCGGTGCCGGTGGAGACCCTGGAGACCGGGGGCGGAGGACGCAGGTCCGACCAGGCGCTCAAGCTGGGGGCGGAGGAGTGGACGGCCTACACGGTGGGAAGCCTGGAAACCAGGAGCTACAACGCGGTGGTGCGGCTTAACGCGGAGAGCGCACCGGCGGCGCTTCAGGTTTGCCTCGGGGACGAGTGCCAGGAGACGACCATTACCGAGACGGGTTGGGTGGAACTCAAACTTAAGCCGGTGGCCTTTGCAAAAGGCGGCAACCGACTCAAGTTGTTGGTGGAAAAGGGGATACTTCGGGTGGATTGGGTAAGGTTCGAATAAGAGCAAAGGCTTCCTCCTCCTCGGTCTCTTCCTCCTCGTCGGTTTCCGAGAAAAATACTTGCACTCTCCAGTTGATTGCGGTAATTTCTGATATGACAGACATTGTAGAAACAATGGCCGCCCTCACGCCGGTGCAACAAAAGTTCGTCCTCCATTGGGGCGAGATGGGCACTCGCTGGGGCATCAACCGGACCGTGGCCCAGATTCACGCGCTGCTCTATATCTCTCCGCGTCCGCTGAATGCCGAGGAGATCGCCAACACCCTGGCCGTGGCGCGCTCGAATGTCAGCACCAGCCTGAAAGAACTGCAGGGCTGGGGCATCGTCAGGTTGGTCCACGTGCTGGGCGACAAGCGCGACCATTTCGAGTCGATGAAGGATGTCTGGGAGATGTTCCGTATCGTCCTGGATGAGCGCAAGAAGCGGGAGATTGATCCCACCTTGGCGTTGCTGCGGGAATGCATCGCCGAGGCGAAGACGGAGCGGCCCAGGGAGCATCACACTGAGGAGCGGTTGCAGGCGCTGTGCGACTTCTTAGAGGCCACCACCTCCTGGTACCAACAAATCCGGCAATGGCCCAACGCCCTGCTGGCGCGGTTCTTCCGGCTGGGGGACAAGTTGCGGAAGCTCGTCGCAGGATGAAAATGAAAATGGCCACAAAAGAACGCAAAGAACACCGAGGCCTGGAACCAAAAGTCCCTGTGGTCCGGGATGTCGAAAGCCAAAGGTTAAGGTTTTTTTGAGGATCTATTTCTGTGAATGCAGAAATTACAGACACAAGTGTAGCAGGCCAGATTTCCCTTCCCCGGCTTTGGCCGGGGGCAGCGGTCTTGGCGGGTTTGCCCGTGCTGGCCGCCATGGCCCTGCGCGGCTGTCCGCCGTGGGTTTTGATGTGGGGTCTGGCGGCGGCACTGTGGTTGGGGCTTAAGTTCGTCACGCTGCTGGACGTTTGGGAAAGCGGTCTGCGGCCCAGGGCCTGCTCTCTCCTCGGGTATGTCGCCGGCTGGCCGGGCATGGATGGGGCAAGGTTTTTTAACCGCAGAGGCGCGGTAAACCCGGAGCAGCCGTCCTGCAACCAAACCGCGACATTTTCGCGTGCCTCGACTGCAAAACCATCGCAGCCTGCGCAGACTTTCCGATCCTATTTAACCCAGTTAACCCTTTTAACCTGTTTAACTCTACCCTCGGGTCTTCTGAATATCACGCTGGGCTTAGCTATGCTCTACGTGGCCACACCGGCTGCCCAATCGCTCTCCTGGCTACTGAGCGGTTGGCTTGGCATGGCAGGGCTGATCCTTGTCCTGCACTTCGGAATCTTCCAATTGCTGGCGAAGCTTTGGCAGGAGCGAGGTGTCAATGTCGTGCCGTTGATGGACGCGCCGTTCCGAGCCATGTCGCTAAGCGAATTCTGGGGGCGCCGCTGGAACACAGGGTTCAGCCTCCCGGCGCGGCGCTACCTGCTGCAACCGCTCATGAGACGCATCGGTGTCAGGCAAGCGACCCTCGTGGTGTTTCTGGTCTCAGGACTGATGCACGAGTTGGTGATCTCGGTCCCTGCCGGCTGGGGTTATGGGCTTCCAAGCGGGTATTTCCTCCTGCAAGGCGTTGGCGCGATGATCGAACGCAGCGCTCGAGGACGTGCGCTTGGCCTTGGCAAGGGTTGGCGGGGCGGGGCCTTAACGTGGTTGTGCGCAGCGGCGCCTGCGTTTTGGCTGTTTCATCCGCGGTTTGTCGAGCGGGTGATGATTCCTTTTCTGAAAACCATCGGAGCATTGAAAGGAGTTAGTCTATGAAACTGGTTATTCTGTTGCAAATTGCGGCAGTGTTGCATGGCGGGTTGGTCTGTGCCGGGGCAACGATGCCCCGCGCGGTCCAACTACGACAGAACCTGCAAAGTCTTCCGGTGTTCGTTCGCCGCTTGTTCTGGGTGTATTACGGCTTCATCGGCTTTCTGCTAGTGAGCCTGGGAGTGCTGACCTGGGTGTATGCCGGAGCGATGGCTGCGGGCTTGCCGGTGGCGCGCGGGTTGAGCCTGTTCATGGCGCTGTTTTGGCTAATGCGCCTGGGCGCGGCAGCATTTCTGCTGGACGTCCGACCGTATCTGACCACGCCACTCTATCGGCTGGGCAATCACGCGCTCAACCTGGTGTTCATTTATTTGGCCGTCCTTTATTCGTGGACGGCTTGGGAAGCGGGGATGTTATGAAATTGCAAATGCTGCTTCAGACCGCGGCCGGAATCCAGATAAGCGTTGCGATGCTGAATTTTTTCCTGGTTCGAATCCTGGGGTTCAAAACGCACCTGGAGCGGGCGCCGTTATTGCTGCGGGAAATCTTTTATGTGCATGCCTGGTTCATTTCAGCGACGTTGCTGATCTTCGGGCTGCTGACGTGGCGGTTCGCCGCCGAAATGGGCGGAGCCGGCCCGCAGATAGCGCCGATTCACCCAGATAAGGTTGAGGTCTGCCGCTGGGTGGCGGCTTGCATCGGATTTTTCTGGGCCCTGCGCACGGTTTTGCAAGTGACCTACTACAGCAGCAGCCATTGGCGCGGGCGCACGGGTCGCACGGTGATCCATTGCGTGCTTCTGCTCATTTACGGAAGTTTTACGTGGATTTACCTCACCGCAGCGTTTGGTTGAAAGGAGAAGCGAATGAAATCCGCAGCTCTGCAGATTGCTCCGGTTTTGCGCGTTCGCTGGAGCCGAGTCGTCTTTATGCATTACCGACTTCCGCCCGCACTCCTCAGAGCAGCTCTTCCGCCCGGGTTCGAGCTGGAGGTCTATGACGGGAGCGGCTGGCTCAGTATCGTGGCGGTCACGATGCGGCGGTTCCGGACTTGCGGTCTGCGGCCGCTGTGGTGCTGGTTTTTTCCGCCTTTGGGCGAACAGCGTTTTCTCAACGTGCGAACCTATGCTAACTACGGAGGCCATTCCGGCGCGTTCTTCCTGTTTGGCTGGTTATCACGGCCTTGGCACTTGCCGCTTTGGCAGGAACCGTTCGGACTCTCCTGTGCGTTCGCGAAGATTGCGTACGGGCACCGGCATGAAACCGGCAAATTCACAGGCACGGTTCAGGGGACCACTGGCGCACTGGAATATGAAGTGGCCTATGATTCCTCCAAGCGATTCGAACGTTGCCAACCCGGTGCTTTGGCCGAATTCACACTGGAGCGATACAACGGATTTTATTGGCATCGCGGCGTGGCCCTCGTGTTCCAGACCCGCCACGCGCCCTGGCGGGCGGTGCCGGTGGAGGCCAAAGCCAGGAATGTCAGCCTCTTGCGCGCGCGTTGGGAATGGCTCAGTGAGGCGCATCTCGAAGCAGCTCATTATTCGCCGGGGTTGGAGGATGTGGAGCTCACAGGCGCTCGCAAGTTGGAAGGTGTCAAACGCCGCCGCACGCACCGCGCCTGCAGCGCGTTCTACACTATGCCTTGATTTATGAAACCACGCGTCATTTTAGCCGGCGGCAGCGGCTTTCTCGGCACTAGGTTGGCGGAAGACCTCGCCCGAAGGGGATACGAACCGCTGGTGCTGACACGTTCTACTCGTCTACATACCGGCTTGGTCCGGCAGCGTCATTGGGACGGCAGAACCGTGGCCGACTGGGCGGAAGAATTAAACCACGCGTTCGCTATGATCAATCTAGCCGGTCGCAGCGTCAATTGCCGCTATACCTCCACAAATCGTCGCGAGATACAGCAGTCGCGGATCGAACCCACCCTGGCCCTTGGCCAGGCCCTCCAACGCTGCTCGCATCCACCCAAGGTCTGGGTGCAAGCCAGCTCCTTGGCCATTTATGGCGATGCTGGAGACCACTGGTGCGACGAAACGACCGAACCGGGCGAGGGCTTTCCAGTCGAGACCTGCCTGCGTTGGGAGGAGGCGTTTAATTCGGTGGCCACACCACGGACACGGCGCGTTGTCTTGCGAATCGGCTTCGCTCTCGACCAGGGGTGCGGCGCGCTCAAGACTCTCGAAGGCCTGGTCCGCTGGTTTCTGGGCGGTTCCGCCGGTTCGGGCCGGCAATATATTAGCTGGATCCACTGGCGCGACCTCAACGCGATGCTCCGCTGGGCAATCGAACGGGACGACATTGAGGGCACCTTCAATGCGACTTCACCTGCTCCGGTATCAAACGCCCAGTTTATGCGCGAAATGCGCCTTTGCCTGCACCGGCCGTGGAGTCCACCCGCCCCGGATTGGCTGGCTTATTTCGGAGCCTGGTTGATGCGGACCGAGGCCTCCTTGGCGCTGGCCGGGCGTCGTTGTGCTCCCAGCCGGTTTTTGGAAAAAGGATTCAAGTTCGAGTTCCCGGAACTACGTCCAGCGCTTGGGGACATTTATCGATGAGGGCGAGCTATGCTGCTGAATTGCGAAGAGCAACGGCTGACGAGCGAAGAGGCACAACGCCGATTGCTCGCTTTGCCGGGCGAACCGCTCTTTTACGCGGATTGGACTGAGGTGCTCTTTATCCACCTCGAAGTCCCACCCGAAAAGCTACAGCCCTCCGTCCCTTTCGAGCTCGACCTTCATGACTCCAGAGCGTTTGTCAGCCTGGTGCTGTTTACCATGCGCCAATTCCGCCCGGTGCGCGGCGGACGGCTGACCGAATGGGTCTTCCGGCATTTTCCAGACCAGCATTTCCTCAACGTGCGCACCTATGTCCGCAGCGGCGAGGACGTCGGCATCCATTTCATGACGGAATGGGTCTCCGACCGGCTTTCTTGCAGGCTCGGTCCGCCTTTGTATTGCCTGCCGTACCACCTGGGAAAACATGAGCGAGAGCAGGGTTCTATGCCCGGTAGATTTCAAGCTTGCGTTACCGACTGCAAGACCCGGCTGCAATTCAGGTGTGAGGCCATGAAATGCTCGGACCAGAACTACGGCCCCTGCCATGCCGGCGGGCTGGATGAATTTTTGCTCGAAAGATACGCGGCGTTCAATGCGAGCGGGCTCCGTCAGCGAGCCTTTCAAATCTGGCACCCGCCGTGGCAGCAAACCAAGGTGTGCGGGTTGCCATATTTGAGGATGAACTGTTGCGTCGGAATTTTGGCTGGCTGAGACACGCCCAAATGCTGGGCGGCAACTATTCGCCGGGCGCGCGAAAGGTGTGGATGGGAAGGCCGAGGCAGATTCTTGCACTTTTTGCCCCGCCGTCAGCAACGCGCCGGTGAATAACCAGTGAATAACTCCACCGGTAAACCGCGGTGGAAAAAGTCTTCGCATAATTGTAATACTGGTCTTGTGACTCTAGCCAGGACTATCCGGGCCGTGACTTTCGACGTCGGCGGCACGCTCATCGAGTGCTGGCCATCAGTGGGGCATATTTATGCCGAAGTCGCCGCGCAGCACACCGGCAAAACTGTCTCCGCCGAAGTCTTAAACCGCCGGTTCGCTGCCGCCTGGCGCACGCACAAAAATTTCCAGTATTCCACCGCTGACTGGGCCGCCCTGGTCGATGCCACTTTTGACGGGCTGCTCGACACCCCTCCCAGCAAAACCTTCTTCCCCCATTTATACGAGCGCTTCTCTGAGCCTGAGTCCTGGCATGTGTTTGAGGACGTGCGGCCGGTGCTGGACGAGTTGGCAGCGCGAGGCCTCAAACTGGGCATTATTTCAAACTGGGATGCGCGACTGCGCCCCCTGTTGCACGGCTTGGAATTGGCCAGATATTTTCAGGCCATCGTGATCTCATGTGAGCTGGGCGCTTCCAAGCCTGCCGTCGCCATTTTCGAAGCAGCGGCCCAAAAGCTCGC
>DATMQA010000207.1:0-38852 GCA_035566895.1 Binatia bacterium | reverse complement strand
CGAAAATTCTCAAAAACCAGGTCGAGTTGCGAAAGTCAGGCTAGGCAGGGATTTCCACTCCGTGCACGGCATCCGCACAACTTTGCCATCAAGAACCTGATTCCAGTTGGCGTAGAGGTGCTGCCCGAAAGCGGGGTGTTCGCCGGAAACGATGAAATGCCGACCCGCTGGGCGGAACTTATTATACCTACTGGAACCTGCCCGCCAGCCGCCATAACAATGGCTGCGTCCTCTCCTTCGCCGATGGCCATGCCGAAATCTGGCGCTGGCTGGACCGCTGGCTTCCCGCCGCCAATGCCCTCGCTGACTCCGGCCTGGGCCCATCAGGCTCGGGTTGGCTCTCGCCCAGCGACCCGGCGGATCGCGATTTAAGACGTCTCAAAGGCGGCGTGCCGATCATGCATTACCCCTGAGTAACACGATGGAAGCACACGTTAGAGATCTCGTTGTACTGCCCGTGTTGATGGTCGGTCTGGGCCTGGTATTGTCTGGTCGGACGGCGGCGCAGACCTTCACGACCCTGCACAGTTTTGGTGGCGGGGACGGAGCTATTCCGTTCGCTGGTTTGATTTTATCGGGCAACACCCTGTACGGGACGACAATGCGTGGCGGCAGTTCGGGCTATGGCGCAGTGTTCAGGGTCAATACCGATGGCACGGGCTTTACCAACCTGCATAGTTTCCCGCCATTCGCTATTGATTCTCCCAACAGTGACGGAGCTTACCCGACTGGCGGATTGATTTTATCGGGCAACACTCTGTATGGAACGGCGTTTGAAGGTGGCAGTTTTGGCGGCGGCACGGTGTTCGCCCTCAACACCGATGGCACGGGTTTTACCAACCTGCATAGTCTTGGTAACGATGCAGCTTATCCGTGCGCTGGGTTGGTTTTATCGGGCAATACCCTGTACGGGACGACACTTTCTGGTAACAGTTATGGCAATGGCACGGTGTTCACCATCGGCACCAACGGCACGGGTTTCGTAAGGCTGCATAGTTTTGATGTCCTTGGCGGTGTCACAAATAGCTCGTATGCTGGACTGATTTTATCCGCCGCTACTCTATATGGGACCGCGTTTGGCGGCAGTCAGGACGTAGGCAGTGTGTTCAAGCTCAACACCGATGGCATGGGTTTTACGAACCTGTATAGTTTCGATGGTGGCAGCGACGGAGCTCATCCGGCTGGTGGATTGATTTTATCGGCCAACACACTGTATGGGACGACGACTGCTGGCGGCGGTTCGGGCAACGGCACCGTGTTTAAAATCAACGCCGATGGCACGGGTTTTACGAACCTGTATAGTTTCACGGCAGGTGCTTCCTGTGGTTATTCAGTGTGTAACCGTGACGGAGCTATGCCGCGTGCTGGTTTGATTTTATCGGGCAACACCCTATATGGCACGGCAGTGGAAGGCGGCAGTTCGGGCAACGGCACGGTGTTCGCTGTCAACACCGATGGCACGGGTTTTACGAATCTGTATAGTTTCACTGGTGGCAGCGACGGTGCTTATCCGTGGGCCGCGTTGGTTTTATGCGGCAACACCCTGTATGGGACGGCAAGTTCAGGCTATGGCACGGTGTTCAGTCTTTCGCTGCCCCTGCCGCGACTGACCATCATTCCTTCTGGAGCAAATGTTATTTTAGCGTGGCCGACCAATGCCACCGGGTTCACGTTGCAATCCACCACCAACCTTGTTTCACCGGCAATCTGGGCCACTAATTCTACCGCCCCCGCCGTCGTCAACGGGCAGAACACAGTGACTAATCCCATCACCGGCACACGGCAGTTTTACCGGTTGAGCCAATAACTGCCCGACCTAGGCCGAAATGAGGAAGTTCCTGTGCTAGTTTTTTGTGCAAGTTTCCACCTTGGGAACGAGCACACCGTAAAAACCCCTAAAAACTGCGGCGCACTTGGGGAGCAGTGTCCGGCCGCGTCGCCGCTCACCCGCCGCCCCATGCCTCCTTGCATTTGGCCGTTCCAGGCTGCAGGATGCCAGTATGCTTAAAGCCCGCGCTCAACTGGCGCTAGCTGCGCTGCTGGGTTGGATGCTGGCGCCGGCCACTCCCGCTCGCGCCGCCATCCTCTGGAGCGATCTGGGCGAAACCCTCGCCCACGAAACCGGGCCGGGCTCCGACATCCTGGGCGGCGCCGTCAAACAGGACGACTCCTCCACCAACACCCTCTATTTCAAGTTTCATGTCGAGCCCTTTTCAGATGCCAGAACCGAGCCTTACTTCGCCGCGTTCCAATTGTACCAAGCCGACAACGAGCGGTTGGCGGTCGGCAATTCGCAGGGCGCCTGGGCTTACAGCGCCTTCAATACCGCCGAAACCGGCAATGAAAGAAACGTCCCCGGGGATTTCGACCTGCGCTCCTCGCGGCCGGAACGCCGCTCCGAGCAGGTGTTCACCACCTTTGAGTTTCCCGTCCGCGGTATCGAGCGCACCATCGTCTTTAAAGTCGAATACATCGCCGGGGAAACCGACCGCGTAACGGTTTGGTTGAATCCCGACCTGGCGCCCGGGGCGACCGAGGACAGCCAGCCGGAAAGCCTCACCACCAGATTTACCGCCGATGCTTCCTTCGACCAAATCCGGCTTCGCCATGGCGGCGGGGGTGGCGGTTGGAGCTTCAGCGACATGGCCATTGCCACGTCGTTCAATGACTTCATCGCGCCGGGCAACGCCGAACCGGGCCCGCTGGCCCCCGGCGCCCGCCGCGGTGCTTCCGCCTTCAGCTTCCGCGCCTGGCAGCGGGAACAGGGCCTGCCCCGCAACTCCGTCCGCGCCCTGGCCCAAACCCGCGATGGCTACCTCTGGATGGGCACCGACGACGGCCTCACGCGGTTCGACGGGGCGCGGTTTGTCTCCTTTGGCTGGCGCGAGGGCTTGCGCAGCGGGCCCGTCCGCCGCCTTTTGGAAGACAGCCGGGGTGCACTCTGGAGCGGCGGCGCCGACGGCGGCCTGACTCGCTGGCAGGACGGGCGGTTCACCACCTTCACCCGCCGCGAAGGGCTGCCCTCCGATTCCATTACCGCCCTCGCCGAAGACAACGCCGGCGGCCTGTGGGCCGGAACCGATGCCGGATTGGCTGTGTGGCAGGACGGGCGTTGGGCCCCGCCATCGGCCGGCGCCGAATTCAACGGCAAAACTATCACCACTCTATTCGAGGACCGGAAGGGAACCCTTTGGGTGGGCGTCCGTGGAGCGGGAATCTTCCGCCTTTCAGAGGGCCGGTTTGTGCCTTTCACCGACCCCTCCGTCGAGGGACTGCTCCAGGACCCGCATTGCCTGCTGGTGGACCAGGGCGGCCGCATCTGGATCGGCGCGGGGGACGATTTTGTGCTCTGCCGCGAGGGCGGGCAATGGCGGCGTTACCGCATCCCGCGCCACCTCGCCCGGCCCTACATCAGCTCCCTGGCCGAAGCGCCGGACGGCTCCGTCTGGGCCGGTTCGGTGAGCGAAGGCCTCTTTCAATTCAAGAGCGGCAACCCCGTCGCCATCAATGCAAGCAGCGGCCTGGTGGATAATTCGGTCGAGTCACTCCTGGTGGATCGCGAAGGCAATCTCTGGGCCGGCACCGGCGCCGGCTTGAACCAATTGCGGCCCAAGAATGTTTCCGTCCTGGGGCCCGCCGAGGGCCTGGGGTATGGCGCGGTGACCGCGCTCGCCGAAATCGCCCCCGGCCTCATCTGGGCCGGCAAGCCCAACGACGGCCTGCACCGCTGGGACGGCCGGATCTTCAGCCGCCTGGCTCCCGCAGCTTTGTCGCGCAATGAACCGCAGATCAATTGCCTGTTGATGACTCGGGACGGCAGTTGCTGGGCAGGCTGCGGCCAGGGGTTGCTGCGCTTCAAACAGCCGGAAGCGGCCGCGGAGACCGTCGAACCAGTCGCGCTGCCCGGGTTAAACGTGATTTCACTATTCGAAGACGGCGACGGCACCCTCTGGGCCGGCACCCAACAAGGTCAACTGTGGCAATCACGTGATGGCAATTGCCGGCCGGAGACCAATTTCTGGCAGCCCCATCCGCTGACCGCGCTCATGCGGGACCGTGAAGGCTCGATGTGGGTCGGAACCGAAGGCGGCGGACTGCATCGGTTCGGAGGCTCACAACGCGCCCATTACGGCAAAGGCAACGGTTTGTTGAGCGATTCGATTCGCACCCTCTTTTTGGACGAGCAGGGGGTTTTGTGGATCGGCACCGGCGGAGGTGGCCTGGCGCGATGGCAGGGCGGACGCATCACCAGCTTCACCACGCGCGAAGGCCTGCCCGATGACACCATCTCGCAAATCCTGGCCGATAATGCCGGCCGGCTGTGGCTGGGAAATAACCGTGGCATCGCTTGTGTCTCGCGGCGTGAGCTCGACGAGGTCTCCGAGCGCAAGTCCGCCGTCTATCCAAAGGTCTATGGCCGGGCCGAGGGAATGGTATCAGAAGAATGCGCCGGGGCCGGTTACCCGGCGGGTCTGAAAACCAAATCGGGCCTCCTGTGGTTTTCCAGCTCCAAGGGAATCGTCGTCGTGGACCCGCGCCCCCGCCCCGCCGCGCTCCCGGCCCCCAGCGTCGTGGTCGAGGAAGTTTTGATCGACGGCGAGGCCGCCGGACCGGTGACTTTGAACGCAAGCGAAACACCCGCCCAGGGCGGTCAAGCCGACCCGGCCACGGCGGTGGGTCAAATCCGGATTGGCCCGGGAACCCACCGGGTGGAATTGCTCTATAGCGGTATCAGTTTCAGGGCCCCGGAGCGCGTGCGCTTTCGCTATCGTCTCGAACCGCTCGAACCTGACTGGGTGGAAGCCGGCACCCGAAGGACGGCATTTTACAATTACATCCCCCCGGGCAATTACCACTTTCGCGTCATCGCGTGCAATGGCGAGGGCGTCTGGAATGACACCGGCGCTACCCTGGCCCTGACGGTTTTGCCGCATTTTTGGCAGACCTGGTGGTTCCTCGGCTCGGCGGCTTTCGGCCTCCTGGGTTCGGTGGGCGGCACCGTCCGGCTGGTCGAGAAAAGGAAATTGAACCGCCGGCTCCGGCATATCGAGCAGGAGCGCGCCCTCGAACGCGAGCGCGCCCGCATCGCCCGCGACCTCCACGATGATCTCGGCTCGTCCCTGACCCGGATTTCCCTGCTCAGCACCCTGGCCCGGGCCGACCGGGATAATCCCGCCCAGGTCGATGCGCATGCGGAGAAAATATCCGAATCGGCGGCCCAGACCGTTCGCGCCCTGGAGGAAATTGTCTGGGCCGTCCGCCCGGGCAGCGATTCCTTGCAAAGCCTCGTCGAGTACACCGCCCACTTTGCCAATGAGCTGTTTGAAGGCGCCACCACCCGCTGCCGGCTGGATTTGCCGCACGACCTGCCGGCCCAACCGCTGCCGCCCGAGATGCGCCACAACCTCTTTCTGATCGTGAAGGAGGCCCTGACCAATGCGTTGAAACACGCCCAGGCTCGCGAAGTTCGCGTGCAGGCAAAAGTCTTCGATGGCTGTCTGGGAATCGTCGTTCAGGATGATGGCCGGGGCTTCGAGCCCGCCGCCGCGCTCCCCGAAGAAGGCAAGCGGAACGGGTTGACAAATATGCGCCGGCGGGCCGAGGCTGTCGGCGCCACCTTGAGCGTGCAGAGCGCGCGCGAAAAGGGTACCGAAGTGCGCCTGACGGTAAAGCTATGCCCATCAAAGTAGCCATCGTTGAAGATGACGAGGGGATCCGGACGAGCCTCACCGCGCTCATCCGCCGGGCGCCCACCCTCAAGTTAATCGGCGACTACCCCGACGCCGAAACCGCCCTCCAGGGCATTCCCCGACGGCCCCCCGAGGTCGTCCTGATGGACATCAACCTGCCGCGGATGAACGGCATGGAATGTGTCCGCCAGCTCAAGACCGCCCTGCCCGCCGTGCAGTTCCTGATGCTCACCGTCTATGAGGACAGCGAGTCGCTGTTCAATTCCTTGAAAGCCGGCGCCAGCGGTTATCTCCTCAAGCGCACCGCCTCCGCCCGGCTCCTGGAAGCCATTCACGACGTCCATTCCGGCGGCTCCCCCATGACGCCTCAACTCGCCCGCCGCGTCGTCCAGTTCTTCGTGCGCGTGCCCGAAAGCGGCTCGCCCCTGGCGCGCTTGACCCCGGGAGAACGCGAGTTTCTCGAGCAGCTCGCCAACGGCTATGCCTACAAGGAAATCGCCGACCGCATGAAGATCAGCATCGATACCGTCCGCAGCTACGTGCGGACCGTTTATGAGAAACTCCATGTCCACTCGCGCACGGAAGCGGTGGTGAAGTTTTTGAAAGGTGGCGCGTGAGTACTGGATTAGTGGATTAATGGATTAATGGATTGGTGGATGGCGTGTGAAGCGTGATGGGTAAAACGTGAAACGTGATGCGTGAAACGTGATGCGTGGAATGGTTAACATATGAACAGCGCAGCGAGCTCAAACGAGGGACGGGCAGAGGACCTTTGCCTCTCCTGTGGCCTGTGCTGCAATGGCGTCATTTTTGCCCGGGTCCAGTTACAGCCCGGCGACGACGCTGCCAGGCTGCGCTCCCTTGGTTTGCCGCTGCCGGAGCGATCGGCGGCGCCCTCGGCTCTTCGCGCCCGGCAGTTCCCTCAGCCTTGCTCCGCCCTCGATGGCTGCCGCTGCCGGATTTATCCGGAGCGGCCCCATTACTGCCGCCAGTTTGAGTGCCTTCTGCTGAAAAGTGTCGAAGCCGGCAAAACCCGGCGGGAAGCGGCTTTGGAAATCATCGGCACGGCCCGCCAGCGCGCCGACAAAGTGCGGCGGCTGCTGCGGGAGTTGGGCGATACGGATGAAAGGACCGCGCTGAGCGCGCGGTTCCGGCGCACCGCCCGGAGGTTGGAAAAAGCCGCGCTGGACGAAGCTTCGGCGGCAACTTATGGCGAACTAACGATGGCCGTGCACGATTTGAACTTCCTGCTGAGTCAGTCCTTTTATCCCGGCGACCCCCAGGCAGCCTGAAAGCAGAACCCGCAGCCGGGAGGACCCAGGCTGCGGGCAAGGTTAAACTTTGGTGAAACGAAAAATGGAGCGCTGCTATTCCTTGGCGACCTTGATTTCGGTGACGGTTAACTCCCGCTTCCCGTCATCCAGGCGCTTGACCGTGCCCTTGGCTGTCACTTTCTTGGCTTCCTTGCAGACCTCTTCGTGAAACTTTTTAGCGACTTCGTTGTCGGCCAGGTAGTACTTGACCTTTTGGCCGTTCCGGCCTTCGGCTTCAATGACCGTTTGGCATTTATCAGTCTCCTTGAGCATGCATTTGGCGCATTTCGCCTCGCCGGTGATGGTCCTTTCCCTGGCTTCCTTGCCTTTGCCTTTTTCAGTATCGGGACCCTTGTCATTTTCGGCGGCAAATGTCGGGGTAGCTACTGCGAGCAACATAAGGCCCGCCATGCTTGTGAACAGTAGTGCTAGTCTTTTCATAGTGTTGATTTGATGTTTAATGCGAACGGATCATAGACATTGTAACCACGTTTTTGTTCAAGGCAAGCCCTAGGGAAATCCTAGCAGGCCGGAAGCTGTAAGTCGCACGTCCTCAGCGACATGCGCCCAGGAATAGTTGAAGGTTGCAAGTTGAAGGTTGCAAGTTGAAAGTTAAAGAATCCCCTGCAGTCCATGAGCCAGCAGCGGAGCGTAAACTTCCAGCCGCAGGGTTTAACCTGCGGCTTTCAACTTTGAACTTTCAACTGTTAACTGGAAAGAGCGCCTTCCGCCGCCGCCGTTTGCTTGAAGACCAAACGATCGTTTTCCTCGCTGACAATAATCGGCTCCCCTTCGTGGAACGAGCCTTTGAGGATTTCCTCCGCCAGCGGGTCTTCCAGGAACCGCTCGACCGAGCGCCGCATCGGCCGGGCCCCATATTGCGGGTCGTAACCGCGGCCGACCAAAAAGTCCTTGGCCTTCTCGTCAAGCTGCAGGATGATGTTGCGGGCTTTGAGCCGCTGCATCACTTTGCTGACTTCCAGATTCAGGATCTCGATCAAGTCGGGCTTGGTCAGCGACCGGAACACGATCAGGTCATCCAGGCGGTTGAGGAACTCCGGCCGGAAAGTTTTCTTGGCCTCTTCCAGAATTTTCTCGCGCATTTTCTCGTAGCTGCTTTCGTCGGTGATCGGCGAAAAGCCCAGCGACGATTGCTTCTTGATCGTGTCGGAGCCGACGTTCGAGGTCATCAGGATGATGGTGTTGCGGAAATTGACGACGCGGCCGACGTTGTCGGTCAGTTTGCCCTCTTCCAAAATTTGCAACAGCATGTTCCACACATCGGGGTGCGCCTTTTCGATCTCGTCGAAGAGCACGACCGAATACGGTTTGCGGCGGACCTGTTCGGTCAACTGGCCGCCCTCCTCGTAACCGACATAGCCCGGGGGCGAGCCGATCAGCCGCGAGACGTTGAATTTCTCCATGTACTCGCTCATGTCGAGCTGGATGAGGGACTTGGAATCGCCAAACAACTGCTCGGCAAGCGTTTTGGCCAGGAGGGTCTTGCCCACACCCGTGGGTCCGAGCAGGGCGAAAGTGCCGATGGGCCGGCGCGGGTCTTTGAGGTCCGCCCGGGAACGGCGCAACGCCTTGCACAAGGCCGAGACGGCCTCTTTCTGGCCGATGACGACTTTGCTCATCTCGCTCTCGACCTGCATCAAACGCTGCATCTCGCCCTGCTCCATCCGCTGGAGGGGGATGCCGGTCCATTTCGAGACCACGTGCAAAATGTCTTCCTCATCCACCTTGACGCGTTTTTCTTCGCGCGTGGTGCGCCATTCCTTCAGCACGGCTTCGAGCTTTTCCTTGGCCTGCTTCTCTTTGTCGCGCATGGCGGCGGCGCCCTCGAAATCCTGGTTCTTGATAGCGCGCTCTTTCTTGGTCTTGATTTCCTCGATTTCCCCTTCGAGCACCTTGACCGTCGGCGGGCGGGTCATCGTGCCGATGCGGGCGCGCGAGCCGGCCTCGTCCATCAGGTCGATGGCCTTGTCCGGCAGGTAACGGTCGGTGATATAGCGATCGGAGAGCTTGACGGAGGCTTCGATGGCCTTGTCAGTGAACTCGGCTTTGTGGTGTTCTTCGTATTTGGGCCGCAGTCCCTTCAAGATGAGGATGGCTTCCTCGACGGAAGGAGCCTCCACCTTAACAGCCTGGAAACGGCGTTCGAGGGCGGCGTCCTTCTCGATGTATTTGCGGTATTCGTTGAGGGTGGTGGCGCCGATGCATTGGAGCTCGCCGCGGCTCAGGGCCGGCTTGATGATATTCGAGGCGTCCATGGTGCCTTCGGCCGAGCCCGCGCCGACGATCGTGTGCAACTCGTCAATGAAAAGAATGATGTTCTTGGAGCGGCGGATTTCGTCCATGACAGCTTTGATGCGCTCCTCGAACTGGCCGCGGTATTTGGTGCCGGCGACCATCAACGCCAGGTCGAGCGTGATGACGCGCTTGTCGCGAAGCAGTTCGGGCACGTTGCCCGAGGCGATCTCCTGGGCCAGGCCCTCGACGATGGCGGTCTTGCCCACGCCGGCCTCGCCCAGCAGCACCGGATTATTCTTGGTGCGGCGGCAAAGGATCTGGATGACGCGTTCGATTTCGTTCTTGCGGCCGATCACCGGGTCCATCTCGCCCTTGCGCGCGATATCCGTCAGGTCGCGGCCAAACGCCTTCAGCGCCGGGGTCTTGATCTCGCCTTTCTTCTCGGCAGCCGGTTTTTCTCCCGACGTTTCGCCGGAGGCGGTTTCCTCCTGGGCGGCGAAATTAGGATCGAGTTCTTTGAGAATCTCCTGGCGCGTTTGTTCGATATCGACATCGAGGTTTTTGAGCACGCGGGCGGCGACGCCGTCACCTTCGCGGAGCAGGCCGAGGAGAATATGCTCGGTGCCGACATAGGTGTGGTTGAGCGCCTTGGCCTCTTTGCCGGCGAGCGCGAGGACTTTTTTGACACGCGGCGTATAGGGAATGTTGCCGATCATCTTCTGGTCGGGACCCGTGCCGACCTGCTTCTCGACTTCCATGCGGACGGTTTCGAGGTCCAGGCCGAGTTTTTGGAGCACATTAACGGCGACGCCCTGCCCCAATTTAATCAGGCCGAGCAGCAGGTGTTCGGTCCCGACAAAGTTGTGGTTGAAGCGGTCGGCTTCCTTGCGCGCCAGCGCGAGCACCTGTTGGGCCCGCGGCGTGAAATTATTCATGGCTTCATCGCTCATAATCTACAGTACAAAGTGCAGTCAATTCGACTGTTTGTCCACTCCCGCTGCCGGAGGCGGGGGTGGTTTGGCCACCGGGCGGCTAACCGGCCTGAGCCGTTCGCGAACCATGTCTGCACGCAGCAAGTCGCGTTCCTCGGCAGAGAGTTTCTCGGAGTGCTGTTTCTGGAGGTGTGCCGGCTGGGTCAGAATGAACAGTTCATCGACCAGCGCCCGGTCCACGCCGGGAAACAACCCCATATCCACACCCAGTCGCATTAATGATAGCAAATTCATGGTCTCTTTCGAGGAAATGCTGTGGGCATTGGCCAGAATCCCGTAAGCCCGGCCGATATGGTTAAAGACCATTTTGGGCTTCTTTTCCAACAGGCTCCCGCGGGCGTTCTCCTCATGCTCAATAATCTGGGCCAGAACCTTTTCGAGACGCTCAACGATGGCGTTTTCCGATTCACCCAGTGTCATTTGATTGGACACCTGGAAGACATTGCCCAGTGCCTCGGTGCCCTCCCCGTAAAGGCCGCGGACCGCCAGCCCCAGCTTATTGACCGACTGGATGATCGGGTTGATTTGTTCGGCCAGCACCAAGCCGGGAAGATGCAGCATGGCGCTGACGCGGATGCCGGTGCCAATATTAGTTGGGCAGGCGGTCAGGTAACCCATCTCGGGGCTGAAGGCATATTCGAGCTTTTTCTCCAGGGCGGAATCGGCCTGGTCAATGGCGGTCCAGGCCTGGCGCAACTGGAGGCCCGGGCGCAGAGCCTGCATCCGCAAATGGTCTTCCTCGTTGATCATGAAGCACAGGGTCTCGTCCCGGTTGAGGACCAGGCCGCTGCCGGCGCTTTTGGCGGCATGTTCGCGGCTGATGAGGTGCCGCTCGACCAAAATCTGCTTATCGAGCGACGAGAGGCTGTCCATCGATTCCGAAAAGGACTCCTTCATTTCCGGGAGCGTTTGAATCGCGGGGCGGATCAATTCCAGGACGCGAATCCGTTCGGGTTTCTTGGCCCAGCCGGGGAAGGAAGCGTCTTTGAGGTTTCGGGCCAGCCGGACGCGGCTGGACATGACAATGCGGTCGTGCGGACCTTTGCGCCGGGCGGTCTCGGCAGGAGGAACGAGGAAGGAATGGATGTCCATGGATCAGGGCGCGGCAGGACTGCCCAGGCGGGCAGTGGTTTGCTTGATTTCATCGCGCAAGATGGCGGCCTCCTCGAAATCTTCCGATTCGATGGCTTTGGTGAGGCGCTTTTGCAACAGCTTGAGGCGGTCGGAAAGGTCGCGGTTTTGGCGCAGGGATTCCGGGACTTTGCCGACGTGGCGAGTGCCTTTGTGCATGGTTTTGAGCAAACCCTCGAGCGCCTCGGAGAAGGTTTGGTAACACTCCGGGCATCCCAACCGGCCGGCCTTTTTGAAATCGCCCTGGGTGAACCCACAGCGGACGCATTTGATTTCAGCGCCGCCGCCGGCCTGTTCGATTTCCTGCGAAGCGCCCAAACCCAACAGCAAATCCGCCAGGGAGAAGCCGGTGGGATCATTGACCCCTTTGGTCTTGGCGCACTCCTCGCACAGGTCCACCTTTTGCATTTTATCGCCCGCGATTTGGGTGAGATGCACAGTGGCTTCTTTTTCCTTGCAGATGCAGCACAACATAAATCTCTACTCGTATATCGGCTCGCCGGACACTTTCGTCAAGGCATGGTATTGGGCCACCAGGCGTTGCGTCACCGGCCCGGGTTTGCCGTCCCCGATGACCCGCCCGTCCACCTTGACCACCGGCACCAGTTCCGCCCCGGTGCCCGTCAAAAAACACTCCTCCGCGTTGAACACATCATAGCGGGTCAGGTTGGGCTCGCTGACTTTGAGGCCGGATTCGGCGGCAATGTCCATGACCACCCGGCGGGTGATGCCGTAGAGCGCGCCGGCGGAGAGCGGCGGGGTCAACAACTCGTTTTCTTTGACGATGAAGACGTTATCGCCGGTGCATTCAGCCACGAAGCCCTCGACGTTGAGCATAATGGCTTCCTCGCACCCGGAATTGTTCGCCTCGATCTTGGCCAGGACATTATTCAAGTAATTCAAGGATTTGATCGCGGGGTTGAGCGCGCTGTGGAGGTTTCGCACGGTGGGAACGGTGATGATCTCCATGCCCTTCTGGTAGAGGTCCGGCGGGTAGAGCTGGATTTTGCCGGCAATGATAATCACCGATGGGTTTTTGCAGCGGTTGGGGTTCAGGCCGAGAGTCCCTGTCCCCCGGGTGACCACCAAACGGATATAGCCGTCTCGGAGTTGGTTCCGGCGGCAAGTCGCGACGACGGCGTCCATGACCTTGGCATGGGAAATCGGGACCTTCAGCAGGATCGCTTTGGCGGAAGCAAAAAGCCGGTCGATGTGTTCCTTCAGTTTGAACACGCGGCCATTGTAAGCGCGGATACCCTCGAAGATGCCATCTCCGTAGAGCAGGCCATGGTCGAAGACCGAAATCTTGGCCGTCCGCTCGTCGTAATATTTCCCGTCGATGTAAATCTTCATGTCCAACTAAACGCTGACGGATGGCGCCTTAGCCTAGAGCCTGGTCTCTGCCAGGTTCCGGTCGGTTGCCTCTGGCACAGCACTGCTCTGCGCCCGGTTCGCAGCGCCCATCACCGGAAGTTTAAGAGAAAATAGGCTGACAAAGCAATTTTATTTGCGTGACAACGACCGGGAGCAGAATATATTTGCGAGCCTTTGGCTGGCACGACCCTATCGTCTAGCGGTTAGGACACCGCCCTTTCACGGCGGTAGCACGGGTTCGATTCCCGTTAGGGTCGCCAACTCCGAGGCGAAGAAGTTATGGAGAAGAACTCAAGAAGGTGGCTCATTTGTGCGTTCTTTCCTCCACGTGCTTCCGTTCCCGGCGGCGGTGACGGCGCTTGTGCCGCCAGGCATCCACCACCACGAAGACAAAAACACAAAAGCCCAGGAACAGGAGCACGACGGCGCCCGGCTTATTGTCCCAGACCTGACGAATGGCTCTGGAGATTCCGTCAAAATCCATCACCCTCAATCTACACCAGCGCGGCCCAAACCCCAAGCGGAGGCGTGGGCTGTTGAGACGAGGCAATGAATGAGGAATACTGGAATGATCGATGATTGACTATTAGAATAGTTGGCGCTTGAGGCCCCGGTTTGCGGCTCGAGGCGGTTACTCTACCAACTCAGTGGGAGCGGTTTGGTTTCTGCCGAAGGGTCCACCTCGATCACTTCGTGCTCGATTTGCGGATACTCACGATTGAGTTCGTCTGCCAGTCGCCGGGCTTCTTTTTCCGTAAAGCGTCGGGTTCCTTTTCCGGCGCTGCCGTTTGCTTTCGATTTCCATTGGATCACGTACATCATGCTCATGCGGACTCTCCTATAATCCAGAATCGATGTCTTCGAAGTGGGTCATAACCCGACTCGAAGGGAAATGAAAGCAGTCGCGGCTCTCGTTCACCCCAAAGGTGCTTCACCATTTGGATTATTGCGTTGCTCTCCGGCTTGGTGGTATTCATCGTCGGAAGAAATCACAACGCTGCCGGGTTGAGCCCGGAGATTTAATGGAGCAAATTGAATTCAACACAGGACCCGGTTCACCGGAGCCGGTAAAGGCCGGCGAGCCCGCTATGACTATGACCGTGACGCTCGATGTGTCGTCCGGGGGTCTGGTCTTCGAATGGCGCCGGCACGACTCCGACGAAAAACTCGCCCGGGGGCGTCTCACGCCCACAGCACGGCCGACGCTGGGGTTCGACGATTTGGAATGGAAGTTTGAGGCGGATGGGGAGACGGAGGTCGATTTTTGCAGCGAGCATTCCTCCTCGGTTCGCGCGCTGCTGAACCGAGTTCGGAAGCGGTTCCCGGTCCCTGAGGAGGCGATCCGGATTCAACTGTTGCCCGATGTTGATATGGGAGCGGCTAAAGCCGGCCTGGCCAGTAACTTTGCGCCGCCTTCCCAGTGGCCATGCTGGAGATGGCTGGCCCGTCAGATTCAGCAATTCGCGCGTTTTTCTCGGACGATCATTACGATAGCAGGCGACAAATTCCCGGAACGGCGCGGCATGGCGGCGGCCCGCCTGCTGGCGTGCGAATGGTTGGGTCTCGATCCCGGTCTGCTCGCGGCTCCCGGCCGGCGAACGATCGTGGCTGGAGCGTTGCGTTTGCGGGTGACCCAGGATTTCATCCACGGCTTTATCGAACTGGAATGGCGCGATTCGCTGGATCAGCAGACGGTGGCTGTAGGGCGCGTTGGTTGCGCAGGCCGGAACATTTTGAGCTGGGATTTGGAGGTGGAAGGCCGTCGAGAGCACGCCAGCTCCAATCACGGGCGCAACTCCATTCATAGCGCTCTCAAAGGCTGGCTGGAGCGCTTTCCCATCCCGGAGGAGAACGTTACTGCCTTTCGGTTGCAGCCGCAGGTGCGCAGCCCCAAACCGTTGCTGGTGGAAGATCCGCCATTTTTGCCGAACGAATCTCCCTGGGATTGGCTCGAAGAGCAAACCCAAACCATGGCTGAAGATCTCAGCAGCCAGTTTCCGCCGCCGAGCTCCAGCCCGGATGGGTTTGACTCGTTCGCATTTGATTGGGAGCGGGAGGCGCGGCGGTTGCGGCGCAAGGAGCAGAAGCGCGAGGAAGAGCAGGCCAAACGACAAGAGACCATGGCGCGCCTGGCGGAGGAACGCCGGCGCAAAGAGCAGGCTGCGGCCGAGCGGAGGTCAGCGGCGAAGAAAGAAGACAGGCGCAAGGTGGAAAGGCAAAACCAAAACCCGGCGCCGCGGCTTCCGCTGCCGCCGGTCCCAGTGCGCTTCAACCTGCCGTCATTGGAATTCCAGGAAACCACCTTCCCGCTGGAGGACCTGCGCCATTACTCGTTGCGCGAGCAAGCCGCCTTGTGGTGGATTTCCAATCAATCCGACGACCTGCTTTGCCTGCCGTATTGCCGGATCGAGCGCCTGGAATACCAGGTGCGCACCGCGTTGCGCGCGTTGGGTCTCTTGCGGGGCCGCGCCTTGCTTTCCGATGAAGTGGGGTTGGGCAAAACCATCGAAGCCGGCCTGGTGCTAAAGGAGTTGCTCACGCGCGGCATGGTCAAGCGGTTCCTGGTGCTCACCGTGCCATCCCTGGTGGACCAATGGGAGGAGGAATTGAGCGAGAAATTCGGGCTGGCCACTGCGACCACGAACCAGGTCGTTGCGCGGAGTGACCCGGAAAAGTTCTGGCGCGACAACCCGGGCATCATCGCCAGCCTCCACACGGTCAAGCAGCCTACGCAACTGGCCGTGGCCCGGCAGGTGCAATGGGACATCCTCATTGTCGATGAGGCGCATTACTTGCGCAATCGCGAGTCGCTTGCCTGGCGGGCCGTCAATGTCCTGCCGCGCCACTTCCTTTTGTTGCTGACCGCCACGCCCGTCCAGAATTCGCTCGAAGAACTCTACAACCTCGTCACCTTGCTCCAGCCGGGCCAGTTGCCTTCGCCGAAAGAATTTCGCGCGCGGTTTATCGATCCGAAACGGCCACGGCAGCCACGCGAGCCCGAGGAGTTGCGCCGTTTACTGGGCCAGGTGATGATCCGCAACACTCGCGCGAATGCGGGCCTGCGCCTCCCGTCGCGGCGGGCCGAAACGGTGTTGTTCGAGCCCGAGCCGGTGGAGCGCGCATTTTGGCAGCAATGGGAAGGGGAGTTCCGGGCCCGCTTGGCAGAATTAAGCCCCAGCCAGGCCAATTTATGGGGCCGGCTGCTGCTCCAGGCGGCCGGCAGCAGCCCGGCAGCCTGGCGTGACGCCCTGGAGAAGTTCCCCGAGCGTGCCGCCGCCCGAGCGTGGCGCGAGCAAGCACCGCTCGAGGCCAGTTGGCAACGCAAATGTGAACTGCTACGACCGCTGACACGCGTCGAAGGCGGCGCGGTGATTTTCACCCAGTTTCTGCAGACTCAGGCAGCCGTGGCTGAGTATTTGCGTCGGGCAGGCGTGGAAACCTTTGTGATTAATGGGGCGACGCCGCCGCCGGCGCGCCAGCCGATTACCGAGGAGTTTCAGCGGCGCGGCGGCGCGCTGTTGCTGACGCACAGTGGCACCGAAGGGCGCAACCTGCAGTTTTCCCATTGCCTCGCCAATTTCGACCTGCCGTGGAACCCAATGGAAATCGAGCAGCGCATCGGGCGGCTGCATCGCCTGGGACAGCGGCACCCGGTCCACATCTACAACTTCGTCCAGGCAGGCACCCTCCAGGAGCATTTGCTGCAAATCCTTCAGGAAAAGTTGAACCTCTTCGAGCTGGTGGTTGGGGAAACCGGGTTGGTGCTGGGCGAGCGGTTCGGCAGCGACGAATTTGCCGAGGAAGTGCTGCGGCGGTGGCGCGAGAGCGAAGGGCGGGTCGGTGAGGCACTGGCGGACCTCGGGAAGGAGCTCGCAGCCGCGCGCGACGCATATGGAGAGGTGAAGGCGCTGGATGAGACCTTGTTTGCGAAAGATTATGAATCCCTATGAAGCTCGACCGATTACCCTACACTCCGAGTTTGCTGGTCGATTTTTATGCGGAGGCACTAACCCAGTTGGGCGCTTTGTGTGAGCGGACGTGGCATGACCGGCTGGAAATCGTCGCCGAAGGGAGGAGCGCCAAGCTCTGGACCGCCGAGGGAACCCTGCACGCGCTCGAACTCAGTTTTGCTTCAGCGGATGCCAGCGCCGCGCGTGATGCCGCCCGGGAGGTGTTCCCCGGCTGCCCGTTGACGTTCAAACTGGCGGAAAACATCCGTCCTTCACCCTTGCCGCTGGAACGGCTGGTTCTGGGCGGTGAAGCCGGCGACCGGCCCCCTGACCCGCCTGTGACGGAGAAACTTTGGCGCGCACAATTCCCAGAAACAAGCCGCTGGCGGTTGGGTGGGCCATTCAAGAGCGACTTCCATTTCGCATTGGTGGGTCTGGCACGATGCGAGGTCCAGGCCATCGCCCAGCACTGGTCGCTCCACCGCGTAGCGCTGGCCTTGCCCGGGGGCGACACCGATGAGGCTCTGGCTCGGGAACTGACTTTCGCCCAAACCAACCCGGGCGCCGTTGCCGGGATAAACTGGCCGGTCCCAGATCCCGCTCGTTGGCAAATTTTACTGCAGGCGTCGCTGGAGGCCGATCTCGCCAGCGATTTGGCTTCCATCGGCGCGCGCCAGGAAAACTATCTGCGACGCGAATTGGAACGCATTGACGATTACTTCGACCATTACCAACAGGAGCTCAGCGCCCGCGCGACGCGCAGCCACAGCGAGGGAATCAAGCTAAAAACCGCCGAGCGTCTCGCCGCTGCCAAAGCCGAGCACGCCCGCCGCCGTTCCGACCAGGTGGCCCGCCATGAAATTCGGGTTGTGCCGCATTGGGACGCGCTGTTGTTGATAGCCGAGCCAGCCTGGCGCGCCACTCTCGCGGTAGAGCGGGCGCGTGTCGCGGAAAACATCGAGGCTCTCTTTGTGCCGCGGGCCCGCAGATGGTTTGTTGACAGGCGCTGAAAGGAGGCCCTGGGCAGCGACGGTCCAGCGCGATTGGGACCGGGGGCTGGGCGGAAAAGGCAAATGTGCGTTCGCCCTCAACATCCGTTTCGGTCGGTGGCATAACGCAATAAACGGCTTCCCATGCGTGTGACCTTTCTGGCAACGTATCTTGCGACGAAAACTATGAGCGATGAACTGAGCAGCCCGGCGGCAAACACTTTCGAGCGGATCAAGCGCGTCAACGAGCGAGGCGGCGAGTTCTGGTCCGCCCGTGAACTGGCGCGGGTGCTGGAATATAGCGACTTCCGCAACTTCATCACGGTCATCAACAAGGCGCGAGCGGCTTGCGCGAACAGCAGCCGCGCCCTCTCGGACCATTTCGTTGATATCACCGAAATGGTCGGCATCGGCTCCGGGGCGTGGCGGCCCATTGAAGATTGGGCGCTGTCACGCTATGCCTGCTATCTGGTCATTCAAAACGCCGATCCGACCAAGCCCCTGGTCGCGCTGGGACAGAATTATTTCGCCATTCAAACCCGCCGGCAGGAATTGGCCGATGACGAAGCCCTGAAAGAGGAGCAGAAGCGACTCATGCTGCGCCGCGAGATGAAGAAACACAACAAGCACCTCGCCAACGCCGCCAAACAAGCGGGCGTGGTCCAGCCCCTGGACTATGCGGTTTTCATGGACCACGGCTATCGCGGCCTCTACGGCGGACTGGGCACGAGGGACATCCAGGAGCGCAAGCGATTGCATCCCAAAGAAAACATCCTGGACCGAATGGGCAGCTCGGAATTGGCCGCCAACTTGTTCCGAGCCACGCAGACCGAGGAAAGGCTACGCCGCGAAAACATCCGCTCGAAGCAATCCGCCAACCAGGCCCACGAGGCCGTTGGCCGGAAAGTGCGCCAGACCATCCGCGAACTTGGCGGCACCATGCCGGAAAACCTTCCCGTAGCCGACCACATCAAGAAAGTCGAACACCGGCAGAAAAGGCGCCTCAGGGATGAACGAAGCCGAGCGCCGCAAAAACCCCCGCCCTGAGCCACGGGAGGACGTCACGGATGAAATCGGCCGGGATGGGAGTGCCCGGCGGAGGCGAGTTGATGGTCACGGTCACGGGAGCTTGCGCCAGGACGGTGCCGGCCAGAAGACAACCCGCGAAGGCTAGGCAAGCCATCGGTTCGATGCTGAGCTTCATTGCGCGCCGCCGGGGCGCCAGAACCGCGACGGTTGTTTGGTGGGAACCGGCGGTGGTGGCTTTTGAGGCTCGGGCTCGCTTTCGAGAACGCGGCTGCACTTGGGACACAGCTTGCGTTTGGCACGGCCCACCAATCCCATATGCTTGAGCTCGGCCTCCTGGATGAATGTCTTGCAGTATTCGCAATAGTAACGCCGTTGGCTCACGTCCTCGCCAATCCCAGTGGCCGCCTCACCTCCCGAATCGCCGGCACCGCGACTCTGGACCTCAGGAACGGCGACGGTCCCTGACGAATGCGCCAGGCGAAACTGGAGTTCGCCGATCGTGAGCGAGTCTCCCGAGCCAAACTCAGGACCGGTCAACCTTCCCAGATCAGTTTGCGAGGAGACGGCCTGGTGTGGCGGGAGGCAAAGCACCTTTTCGCCGCGGAAGACCAGCAGGCAGTGGCGCGGTTCGACCGAGGGATGCCGCAGGACCAGGTCATTGTCCTCGCTGCTTCCGACGCGAACGACGGGCCGGTGATATTCGAGATCGATGGGGCCGAAGGCGGCCGCCTGGTAAATGAGCTTAAGCACCGTGAGGTTCTTGAGAACGGATTTCCTCGAGCAGATCCCGGGCTTCGGCGAAGCCGGCCAGGGCGCATTTCTTGAGCAGGGACGCCACCCGGGTCGTGTCGTAGTAGCCGGAGTCCGGGTCCAGGTAGAGCAGCGCCAGGTTGAACATGGCGGTGGTGTTTTCCGCATCCACCGCCTGGCCGAACAATTCAAACGCCTTGGGGGTGCTCTTCTCGACGCCGAGGCCGTGAAAGTACAGGTAGCCCAGGTTGCATTGGGCGCTGGAGTAGCCCAGGGCCGCGGACGCCGTGTAGTAATGCACGGCTTTCTCGAGGTCCACCGCCACGCCATAGCCGTGCTGGTAGAGCCAGGCGAGATTATTTTGGGCGGCCGCGTTGCCGAGGCGCTCCGCCTGCAAAAAATGCTCCCGCGCCTGGTCGTAATCGCGCTGCACTTTGAAACCCTTGTACGCGATGCAGCCCAGCAGGTTGGCGGCATCCCCCGAACCCAGCTTAGCCGCTTTGTGCAAAGCATCGCAGCCCAGGCCGAAGTCATTGTAGAAGGTCTTGGTAAAGATATGCAGCCGGCCAAGGTTGTAAGTGGCCTCGACGCAGCCGCGCCCGGAGGCGTTGCGGTAGTAACGAAGGGCCTCCTCCTCATCCAGTTGGGTGCCCAACCCCAACTCCTTCATGTAACCGCAATTGGACATGGAAATGACATAGCCGCGGCCGGCGGCGTCGCGGAATTTTTCAAAAGCCAGATCCAAGTTGCGCACGCACCCTGAACCGTGCTGGTAACAGACAGCCAGGTTATTGAGGGCATCGAGGCTGCCGCGCTCGGCGGCCTTGGCGTAGCAGTTGAAGGCCACTTCGGGATTAACATCGATGCCGTAGCCCTCGGCGTAGATAACTCCCAGGTTGTAGAGCGCCAATGGCCCTGGTCGGCCGCCCGCCGCAGAAGGGCAAGGGCAATGCTGTAGTTTTTCGGGACGCCGTCGCCGCAAGCGTGCATCGCTCCGAGCCGGGATTGCGAATCGGCGTTGCCGCTCCGGGCCGACTGGCGCAAGAGCGAGAGCACCATTTCATTGTATTCCGGGGAATCCGAGTAGTGGGTCGGCGTGACCTGGCCGGCGACTGTTGTCACGACCACATCGGTTGAAGGTTCGTGCTGGATGGCTTCGTTCATAGCTGAGCCCCTGTGCTTTGGTTCCTCAAAACTCCTGTGCGGGCAGACGTCCAAGCGCCGGCGGAGCTTTTTCGAAGACCCATTGGTTCATCGCCTGCGTCTTCATCGCAGCTCTATACAACACCCGCCGCGGCTCGGTATCAAGCAGAGAATGACGAAGGCTCGGGGCCGGCGGTTCGGAGTGGTTGACAACAGTTGTAAACTATCGGAAAGTGCGTCCGGCATGAGCAAAGTGATTACGCCACATTTCGAAAAGCTGATTGACCGATTTGTCGCCAGTGGACGCTTCAACAATAAGTCCGAGGTCATCCGTGCCGGCCTGCGCCTGCTGGAGGAGCATGAAGCCAAGGCAGCCGCCGCCAGCCGCGACGACCTGAGCCGGATTATCCAGACCGCGCTCATGGACCCGCGTCCGATGATCCCAGCGACAGAGCTTCTCCGGCGGCGCCGGAGGCAATGAAAGGGCTGCCCGTCTTTTTCACGGCGCTAGCCGAAGAGGATCTCGACCAGATAGAAGACCATATTTCTGCTCGTGACCCAGCGGTGGCTGCGCGCGTCAGGGCCGCCATCGTCGAGCAAAGCATCCAGCTTGGAAACACGCCCGGGAAAGGAATGCCTTTGAAAGAGCCGTGCAGTGAGCGAGAAGCCGGCGTACGCCTCTGGCCGGTTTCCCGCTACCGAAATTACCTGGTTCTTTACCGAATCGAGCCGAAACTGATTCGGGTATTGCGCATCCTCCACGCGGCCCAGGATTGGACCCGGTTCTTCGGCAAAAGCTAGCGACGCGAAGCCGCCCTGGCGCGTTTTTGCCTTCTCAAGGTCATAAACGAAATGCCGCGTCGGCTTGTACAATTCTTGGGGCGTGTTTCGACGTTGACCACTGGGCCAGGGCTGGACACGCTTTAGCAGAAACGCAGATGGGATGCAAATCCGAGATCAGCAAGTTTAGCAAGGAAAAGAACCATGGATGACAATGCATTCTCCCGCCGCCAGGCGCTCGGGCGGCTTGGCTTCGTGGCGGCAGGAGCGGCGGCGGCCAGCTCGCTTGGAGCCGAGGCGACAAACTCCACCTCGCCCGGCACTTTCTGGAACGTGCGCGATTTCAAAGCCACTGGTGACGGCAAAACCAAGGACACGGCGGCAATTCAGAAGGCCATTGACGCCGCTAACGCGGCGGGCGGCGGAACGGCTTTTGTTCCCAACGGCATCTATGTCTGCGGCACGATCCAGCTTCGCGACAATGTGACGCTCTACCTGGCTGAAGGAGCGACCATTCTCGGGAGCACGGCGCCGGAGGATTACCTTCTGAACTCGACCGGCTCGAGGCGGGCCCCGGTGGCGCTGGTCCTGGCCCAAAACGCGCGCAAGATCGCCATCACCGGCCGGGGAACGATTAACGGACGCGGCGGCAGCTTCATACAGAAAGACAATGCGCCCGGACGGCCGTTCGGCATCAAGTTCATTGAATGCAAGGACGTGTTGCTCGCCGACGTTCGCGTCGAGGACGCAGCCGCCTGGGTGATTCACCTGCTGGCCTGCGAGCGGGCCGTGGTGCGAGGCGTGCGGGTCTGGAGCCATGCCAATTACAATAACGACGGCCTCGACATTGACGCCTGCACGGACGTGACGGTGTCCCAATGTCATTTCGATTGCCAGGATGACGCCATTTGTCTCAAGAGCACGCCGGACCGTATCTGCGAGAATATTTTGGTCAGTGACTGCCTCGCCAGCAGCCATTGCAACCTGATCAAGATGGGGACGGCTTCAACGGGCGGGTTCAAGAATGTAACGATCACGAACTGCGCACTGGTGGCGCCGCGCTATTCCAAAAAGATCAACGGCGCGGACCGCGGCATTGGCGGCATCAACCTGGAACTAGTGGATGGCGGGGTAATGGACCGGATCACGATCTCGAATATCACGATGGATGGAATTACACTGCCGCTCTTCATCCGCTTGGGCAGCCGAAAGCGCAAGGCCGACGCCGCACCCAGTACGCTGCGCAACGTCATTATTAGCAACATCGTGGCGACGAACCTGGGCATGGTCGGCGGCTCCATCACCGGTCTGCCCGGTCAGAACGTCGAGAACGTCACGCTCAGCAACCTGCAGTTCAGTTACGAAGGCGGGGGCACGGCCGAAGATGCGCGCCGCGCGGTGCCCGAGCGGGCAGAGGCTTATCCCGAAGGATGGATGTTTGGGACGCTGCCGGCCTGGGGGTTGTATTGCCGGCATGTCAAAGGACTTAAACTCCAAAACGTGCTGCTGCGGCTGGCGGCGCCCGACGCCCGCCACGCCCTGGTTTTTGACGACGTGGAGGAGTTGGAGGTGGATGGATTGGATTGCGCCTGCTCGCCCGGGGCTGCGTCGCTAGTGAAGTTGAGCCGGACACGCTCCGCGACGATCCGTGGCTGCCGTCCGCAGGCGCCCGAGGGCGTTTTCCTAAAGCTTGAAGGCAAGGAAAACACCGGAGTCGCGTTGCTGGCCAATGACCTCCGCCAGGCCGGCAAGTGGCTGGAAACTGACGCTGATGCCGCCAAGGACGCCGTGGCGCAGGCGGGCAATTTGATGGCGTAGGAAGGAGCACCGAGGAGCCCTTGCTCGACAGATGCCCTTGCCCCGCTACCAATGGCTGCTCTTCGACGCTGACGGCACGCTGTTTGATTACGAGCGGGCGGAGAGCGTCGCGCTCGGGCAGGCCTTCCGCCAGAGCGGACTGCCATTCGAGCCCGGTTTCCTGGCCATCTATCAACGGATCAACCAGGGCTTGTGGCTGGCCGTGGAAAAAGGAGAGATCACGCCCGCTTTCGTCAAACTGCGCCGCTTCGAGTTGTTGCTGGAAACTATCCAAGTGCCGTTTTCGCCGGCGGCGCTAAGCGCGTCGTATCTGGAGTGCCTGGCGGCCTGCTCGGAATTGCTCGAACACGCCGCAGACACGATCCGTGCTTTGTGCAGGTCGTACCGCCTCGCGATCGTGACGAACGGCTTGAAGGTAGTTCAGCGCGGCCGGCTGGCTCGTTCGGCCATTGGCCAGCACATCTCCGAGCTGATCATTTCGGAAGAGATTGGGTTTGCGAAACCGGCCAAAGAATTTTTCGACGCCGCCTTCACCCGATTGGGGCATCCCTCGCGGCACGAAGTACTGATGATCGGCGACGGCTGGGCCTCGGATATCCAAGGCGCAGTCCAATATGGGCTCGACGCCTGCTGGTATAATCCCGACCGCAAGCCCCGTCCCGCGAACCCGGAGATTACCCGCGAAATTGCCGCCCTGCCGGAGCTGATTTCCTGGTTGAGTTAGCGGGTTCCAGGCGGCGCTAAGGACGGGGCGTCTTCACCGGCCTTCCCGGTTCACGGAGCTCGAGCTTAATCCACGGGTTTCGCAGCCACTTGAAATCGATGGGATGCTCGTAATTGGTCCAGGCGGGACAGATGCGGAGCTGCGTGCCCATCGCGATGGGAACGAGTTCCTTTTGGCGGTCCAAATCGATGGTCGTTTTCGCAGGCAGACGGGAGAGGTCCATTGTGCGCAGTTGGCCGATAAGGTCGCGGGCACGCAAGCCCCATGGGGTTGGCTGGAAATTGTCGTCGAGGACAGCGCTACGATCGGTTCCCGGTGTGTCGGCTGAATCGGGGTTGTGGGGAAATTGCAGGTACCAATTCATCCAGCCGCTCGCGTGACCGACGGTGCCCAGCACGATCCTGGCCTGACCATCGGCGACCCGTTTCGGGTCGGGCGATGCGAAAGTGAACTCTTCGATCATCACGGGTTTGCGGGAGCGCGCATTGCAGAAACGGGCCTGGAGGACGGAGTTGTGGACGATGTCTTCGAGGGTCTGGCCGGGCTTGAGGTCCGACTCGCTGTGGTTGTCGTGCATGACCAGATAATCGACGAGGTCAGATTGCTCCGGGACCTCGTAGCCACAGAAATAGCGAGCTGCGCCCTCCCAGAGGCCGATTACACGGCGGGAGTCGTTGGCAATGGTCACCAGGCGTTTTGGGTCAGCGGCACGGATAGCCGCAATCTGCGGATTAAAGTACCGGCGCGACGCCCATTCGCGAAAGTTCTGGTAATCCAGGATTTTTGAGGCGGGATCAACGTAGCGTTTTGCTTTGTTGTCATAGTCGAAGTCCACGATGGAAACGGCGCGAAAATTGTCGTAGGCCGTGCCGTAGGCGCGGTTGAGGACGGCAATGGAATCGTAGCGCGCCTCGAGAAAGGCGCGCCAATAAAAGAGGCCCGGCTCGGTCTCCAACCGTCCGTACTGGTGGTCCGGCGGGGTCCAGGTCAGGTTGCCGGCGGGAAAGGTCCATTCCACGGCCGGGCTGTAGCTGAAGACCGCGGGATTAGCGCGCAGGCGCGTGGCGAGCTGAGTCCAGAAGTGCGAGAGCACATCCAGGGAATCGATGCCTGGGTCGCTGCGCCAGGGGCGGCGTCCAAAATATTCGCCCCCCTCATGCCACCATTTGATGTCATTCCCGCCCCAGCACGCCAGGCAAACGACGACTCGGATCTGGTGACGATGGGCCAGGCGCAGGAACTCGTCGAGGTTATCGAGGTAGCCCGGGGCAATGCGCGCCTCGCCAGAGCGCTGGGGATCAGGGAGGACCTGGGCAATGGGCAGGAACACTTTGACGATATTGAAGCCGAGCTTTTCCAGTGGGGCCAGCGCGCGCTCATAGCGCTCGGGTTCATAAATACCCGGCCCGAACAGGTTGAGGTAACGCTTTTCATTCAAAACAAAATTCACGCCGAAAGGCACGAAGCGTGTCTTTGAGAGGCCAGTTTCGAAGCCCCACTGGTCGGACGTCGTGCGGATGAATTCGTCGTTCGGCTCCGCGAAGGCCGAAAGCGCCAGCAATGAGAAAGCGACGATCGTGGGCGTCGTTCCGATAATGGATAAGAGCATGAACAATGAGTGTTGGCAGGGCGCGTCTGTCCTCACCGCGCCGCGTAAACTGGCCTCGGACGACTTCGCGGCGCGCTGAGGACAGACGCGCCCTTGCCGACGCCAGACAGTGTACCGTCCGTCAGGGCGGAGTGCGTTCCACAATCCAACCAACATCAACGCTTCCGCGAACGGACAGGCCGTTGATGATGCTGTAGGTTACGGATAAGCCGCGACACGCATGAACACCGCTTGGGGCGCAGACGCGATATTCAACGTTCGCGTCACTCGCACGCCATTGCCGTTGTTGGGGATGCTATCCACAATCGGCACCCAGTTTGGGCTTACGAGCGTGGGAGTGCCGTCGATGCGGTAGTTGCTCTGGCTGGAGCCGGTCCAGCCCAGCCGGATGGTCGAAGGACCAACCAGGCTGATATCGATGATGCCCAGGCCTTGGAAAGGAGTCAGGGTCTCGCCCATCGCCCATTGGCACGCCCGCACAAAGAGGATGCGGCCATACGCGGTGAGCGCATTGAAGGACCGGCGTGTGTTGCCACCTCCTTGTTCGTTCACGAAGAAGTGAACCATCCGGTTCGGAGCATTGGTGTAGTTGAACCACGGACTTAATGGGTCTTGCGTGGTATCAGCCAAGACGCCGCCTTGCTCCATCACGGCGAATACAACGAAGTT
The DNA here is from genome assembly GCA_035566895.1 of Binatia bacterium. GTDB lineage: Bacteria > Verrucomicrobiota > Verrucomicrobiia > Limisphaerales > UBA8199 > DATMQA01. The sequence goes on along the minus strand of DATMQA010000207.1, from coordinate 12,635 downwards.
TGTGTTGATGGTACTGGCTGTGTTGGCCAGTACGCCAAGGATGTGAAGCCCAGGCGCCGGCACCGAATTACCACTGCTGATGTCGGCGTAGCACCAACTGATTTGGTAGTTTGGCAGCCCGCCGGGAGTGAGGACGTGCGCATTCTCGTTCGGGTAGGGACTGCGGAAGATCTGCACGCGTCCCTGCGAGTCCAGGGGAATACCCTGCATGATCGGATGGTTGGTATCCATCACTTGCATATACAGCCCATCCGTGGTCGGGTTAACCTTGTTGTTGGATACCCGGTGCGAATAAAGAAAGTGCTCGCCGTGGCAAGCGGGAACGGCGAAGTCGCTGGCGCCCAGGATCACGCTCTCGCCAATAACGATAGGGACGCCATTGGTGTTGGGTTGGATCGCGTCACTCGAGCTGCCGCTGCCCGACATGACCACCAGCATCGCCGACAGCAAATCGTTAAAGGACGCCGAATTAGCCGGCCCCGAATGGCCATTGTAATAAAGCTGTGGATTCTCCGGGTTCCCGAACACATCCAGGCAGGGATTACCGTTGACGACCGGGAAATTGTTGTAGCTGAGAGCCTTATCGGGCACGAGTTTGGTGGTATAGCCATTATCCTGCAACAGCTCACACATCGCACTGTCTCCCGGTGAATAACCGGGCCCTCGGTTGTCATCCATGTCATCAATCGTAGATGAGCTTTGCAGGAAGAAATGGCCATCGCCGGCGGCCCGCGTGGTGACGATGATGGTGCCATTGGTTATGATGGTGCCATTCGAGTTTGTGTAGGCGGCCTTGGTTTCCACCTGGGATATTGTTCCAATCGCCAGCGCCAGGGTGCAGGCCAGAACGAACCGATTCTTCATGAGTACACCTTTCTTTTCGATTGCCGCGGTAAGCGGCGGTTTGTCTTTGTTGGGGTGGTTCACTGGGAAAGCCAAACCCGGGTTCACCCATGCGACAACTCTTCCTTTTGCGTCTCACGTTCCGTTGCCGGAAACGTGATCGATTGCGTGAATGCGCATCGGCTCAGCTAGACCAGTGGTTATGGATGGAATATCCGACAGGCTGAGGCTTTGTCAAACGAGAGCCCCGGCGAGTAAAGGGTCAGTCACGGCGGGCGGAGCGCGACCTTTAGGCTGCAGAGCTGGCAACGTGGCGGCGCGGCCGGATTTTTTGCGAGTGTCTGTTGCTTAGCGACGTTCTGCAGCCTAAAGGCCGCGCTCCGCCCGCCGTGACTGATCGATTACCCCGGCTTCGCGACTTTACGCGCCAATCCCCTTTTCATACTTTCGCGTGCACGATGAGCCTCGAAACCCGGCATACCGGCAGCAGCAAGTTGCGCGGAGGGGCTTCGATTTCCTCCGGGTCGCTCGGGCCGTCATACAAGTGGTGGGTCGTCTTCATGCTATGGTGGGTCTGCTTCCTTAATTACGCGGACCGGCAGGCGATTGGTTCCGTGGTGCCGCTGCTGGCCAGGGATTTTGAATTCGACGCCGTGCAACTGGGATTAATCGGGTCCTCCTTTGCGTGGGTTTACGCGCTGATGGCGCCAACCGCAGGGTTGATGGCGGACCGTGCGGTGCGCAAACGGTTGCTGGTGTGGGCGTGCGTAGTCTGGAGCTTTTTTACCCTGGCCACGGCCTGGTGCGGCAATCTCTGGATGTTTGTCACCGTGCGCGCGCTGACCGGCCTCGGAGAGACATTTTATTTTCCGGCGGCGATGGCGCTCATCAGCGATTACCACGGCAGCCGGAGCCGTTCGCGGGCGATGTCGTGGCACCAGTCGGCGGTTTACGCGGGCACGATTCTGGGAAGCTGGATCGCGGCGCTATTGGCGGAGCGCCAAGGATGGCGAGTCCCGTTCTTCCTGTTCGGCCCGCTGGGCTTTGCTTTGGCGGTAGTGCTGTGGCAATGCCTGCGTGAACCACAACGCGGGGCCGCCGAGGACCCCAACCAGGCGCCACTGCCGGAGAGTGGCGCGCCCTTATCCGTCGGAGAGACGCTGCGACAGATTTTACGCACGCCGGCCGCCCTGTTATTGATGGGCGCCTTTCTGTGCGCGAACTTCGTCGCCGTTATCTTCCTGACCTGGACACCCACTTTCCTGGTCCAGAAATTCCACTATAACATTGGCGCTGCCGGGCTCACCGGGACGTTTTACATCCACCTGGCCAGCGCGCTGGCAGTGCCGTTTGCCGGGTGGCTCGCCGACCGGTTGGTGCGACACCAGGCAACGGGCCGCATGCTGGTACAGACGCTTGGCCTGCTGGCCGGCGCTGCCTTTGTATTTGTCGTGGGCAACACTGACAACACCACAACGCTGCTCCTGGCAATGACCTGTTTTGGTTTGTGCAAAGGGTTCTATGATTCCGGTATTTTTGCTTCCCTCTACGACGCGATCGAACCTCGCGCGCGGGGCACCGCCGCAGGACTAATGAACTCGATCGGTTGGGGTGGAGGTGCGCTGGGCCCGCTCTTCGTCGGTTTCGCCTCCAAGTACGGCGGCAAACCCAGCGCGCTGGAAAACATGAGCAACGCCATTGCGTTCGGCGCGTTGTTCTATCTCGCGGCGGCGGCATGCCTCATCGGAGCCATGCTGGTTTTCCGCAAACGCAATCGGCTGACTCAGAAATGGCCCACACCTATGGATTCTGCAGAGAGCAAAGTATGAAACTGACAACTCCACGGCATATTATTTGCCTTCTACTGGTTCTGCTCCTGGGATTGGCCCACGGACAGACTCTCGATCTCAATCATGCGGTCCTCGTGTCTCCACCCAACCTTTCCGGCCCGGAAAGGAAGGCGCTGCAGATGCTGGTTGAGGAGGTGGAGAAGCGCACTGGTATCCGTTGGCCGGAGAGCACAAACTGGCCGGCGCCGGACGGTCCGGTAGTTGCGGCGGGTCTGAAAAGCAAGCTCGAGGATTTTGCCGGAGGTTACAGGAAAGCGCTGGAATCGCTTCCGGAGGTGAGCGGCGCCGAGGGCTATCGATTGCGGGTTGAAAATCAGCAAAAACCTGCGGCGGTTTTTATTCTGGGCAACGACTCGCGCGGCCTTCTTTTTGGAGCCGGGCGATTGCTTCGGGAACTTCGGATGGAGCGGGGCCACGTGAGCATCCCGGACAACGTTAATATTGCCACCGCGCCCAAGTACGCGGTGCGCGGGCACCAGTTGGGGTATCGCCCCAAGTCCAACACTTATGATGCCTGGGACCTGCCCGCCTGGGAACAGTACATCCGCGACCTGGCGGTGTTTGGCTGCAATGCGATTGAGCTGATACCGCCCCGCTCCGATGACGCCGCGGACAGCCCGCATTTCCCGAGACCGCCAATAGAGATGATGCAAGGCATGTCCCGCCTGGCAGATACGTACGGCCTAGATGTTTGGATTTGGTATCCGGCGTTGGACAAGGACTATGCCGATTCGAAGACGGTCGAGTCAGCACTGCTCGAGTGGGGTGCAGTTTTTTCCAAGTTGACTCGTATCGATGCGGTGTTTGTGCCGGGCGGCGACCCGGGCCACACGCAGCCGAAGGTACTGATGGCCTTGCTCGAGAAACAGGCTCAGAACCTGCATCGTTATCATCCCAAGGCCCAGATGTGGGTCTCACCCCAGGGCTTCAACCAGGCCTGGCTCGAAGAATTCGTGGGCATCCTTCAACAGGAACAGCCCGCCTGGCTGACCGGAGTGGTGTATGGCCCTCAGGTCCATGTCAGCCTGGCCCGGTTACGAGAGTTGGTCCCGGCCAAATATCCCCTCCGCCATTATCCGGATATCACCCATTCGCGCCAATGCCAATATCCGGTGCCGGGTTGGGACGTTGCCTACGCGGTCACAGAGGGGCGGGAGTGCATTAATCCGCGGCCGGAAGGGGAGGCGGCGATCTTCCGCAGAACACAACCGGCTACGATTGGCTTTATCAGCTACTCAGAGGGCTGCAATGATGATGTCAACAAGATCGTCTGGAGCGTCCTGGGCTGGGACCCGGAGACCAAAACCACGGACATTCTGCGGCAATACAGCCGCTATTTCGTGGGTGAGCGCTACACTGAAGAGCTGGCTCAGGGACTGTTGGACCTGGAACGGAATTGGCAGGGACCGCTGCTGGCCAACGAAGGCGTCGAGCGCACGCTAGCCGGCTTTCAGGCGATGGAAAAGGCGGCTTCGCCAGCGGACCTGAAGAACTGGCGATTCCAGCAGGCACTCTTCCGCGCGTATTACGATGCCTATACCCGCCGGCGCCTGATTTATGAGCGCGACCTGGAGGCGCAGGCCATGGCGTGCCTGCGCAAGGCCCCGGCTGTGGGCGCGGCCAGTGCGATTTCAGAGGCCCGGAAGTTCTTTGACCGCGCCGTGGAGCACCACCCCGATGAGGCGTGGCGCATCCGGATCTTCCAATTGGCCGAGGCATTGTTCCAAAGCATCGGCCTGCAACTGAGCGTGGACCGATACCGGGCCATTGCGGTGGACCGCGGGGCGAGCCTGGATACGCTCGATGTCCCGCTCAACAATCGGCTTAGGCTCGAAGAACGCTTTGTCAAAATCCGCGAGCTTGGTTCCGAGCAGGAAAGGCTCAAGGCCATCGAGGACATTGCGGGCTCGCAATAATATGGATTTATATGGATTTCAGATCCCCCGCTTTATCATGAGATAGACGCCGGCCACAATGCCCAGGGACAACAGGGACATCACGAGAGCGGAGCCCGTGAAGTACGACACGACCACCATCAGGACGCCACCGACCATGGCGCCCAGCGATTGCTGCTTCTTGCCGTAGATCCAGTATCCGACACCAACTGAACCCCACAGCAACGAGGCAAAAAGCGTGCTCGTATTGAACATTCGGCACTAAGCTACCATCGAAAGCGCACCACGTCAGGTGCGCTTGGGAGCCGTCCCCACCTCGAAGAGCCGCGTACCCGAACTGAATGGCAACGCCAATTTCCTTAGTCGGGAACCAACCGAGCTTTCCACCGTCTTTCGTCTCAGTCGGCTCTTGCTTCGGAATGCCAAATGCCGCGCTCACGGCCTCGGTTTACCATCTCGATGTCCTTGATGAAAGTCGAAATGCACCTCCCGGTCGGCGTCCGAATCTGTATCCGCTCTCTCCGGCGGATTGTCTCATCGGCTGGAATGCGTCCACTCCACCGCCCTCGTTGGGCCAGTTCATTCCCATCGCGTAATCCTCCGGCGCCCAAGGCGCGGGCAGAGCACGGCCACTGCTTTGCCGCCCGAGAACTCAATGGTGTGCTCATCCTCCGCCGAATCCGCGAGGTGCTGCTTGCGTTTCCGGCTCATCGCGCTGATTTCCTTAATCGTATTCTCGAAGAAATCGCTTTGGTGGCCGCAGTCGCAGCGATATGAAGATGGAAAAAGATGCACTGCCATACCTGACCTCACGTTATCATTCGGTGAAGCGCCATAGGGGTTCGGCCTTCTGGCGCGGTCTGCCCTTCTCATCGCACGGAATAACCGTGAGCGGCTCTGCGCTGCTGGCGCAAAAGGAGCCTGACAGACCGTGAGCAGGCACAAAGGTGAGCGTCAATCCCACTGGAACATCGGCGTGGCGCAGGCGATCCTCTATCCTGAACTCCAGGATGGCGTTCTGGTGATTGAAGCCCTGCGGCGCCAACTCATCGACCTCGTGGAATCTGAACTGCACCAAGTGATGGTTGAATGTGGGCTTGGCACTCTGAGTCCACTCAAATGCGTGGAGGCATAGGTCTAGGCGGGCATCGGCTATGTCCTCGAAGAGCACAGAATTGCAGTCCAGGAGCAAGGAGCGAACCTCCGCGTCATGGAAGCTGGGCCAATAACCGAAGGCGCCCAGAACTTGCTCGTGACGTTGGATCCGCTGGTATGGCGTGCTCATGTGGCCGAACGTGGCGCTGAGCGGCGCGCCGCCAGGGACGCTCGAAATGACATCAGCGTCATCGCGGCCTCAAGTGGAGTGAACGGGTTGGGGGTCATGGCGAGCTCACGGTTCGGTTGGTAATGACTGGCTGAACATTGGTGCTGGCTTGCTGGATGGCGGCATCGATCTCCCTCAGATTCCGCAGACACGCGTCTTTCGCCGTGCCCGAATTGGCATGTATGAACCACGCCGCAGCCCCAGCGAGTGTCGCGAGGGCAACGGTACTCGTGGTGAGGAGTTTCATTTTTCGAGACATAGGTCACGCCCAACGATTCGCAGCAGCGGCACCGCGCCATGGTCGTGGTAGGCGATCAGAGCAGAATCGCGGGGTCCGCGCCAGCGGTTGTTAGCTGATTTACTCACGCTTTAGTATATTCTCGCTTTGACGATGTTGGAAGCGAGCTTTGGTAACGGCAACGCGATTCGTCATTGCGCCGTACACCACCCACCCGCTGGCCTGCCGGGCAAGATCGAGCTTGCTCTCATCTGTACGCTTGACTATAGTCGGCTCCATGCTAATGGAGCGAGCAAGGAATCGAGGCCGGCCGGTGGCTGCCTTTACGCTCGCGGAACTGGTGGTGGTTCTCTCGGTAGTGATGGTGCTTCTGGTTTTGGCGATTTCCGCGCACGCCAAGCCGCGCAACCGGGTCTATCAGACGACCGATCGCAACAATCATCGCCGGCTGATGCAGGCGATGACCTCGTTTGCTTCGGATAACGGCGACCTGCTTCCCTACTGTAGCTGGGGATTGAGCCAATCGAACTGGGTCACTGCGCCTGGTTTTCCGTTGGGCCCGGCTCCTTTTGCTGGCTTGGCCACCTACCGTCAACAACAGCTCGCCGCGCTGACAAACGGGCAACTCTTTCCGTATCTCGGGGATTCCAGAGTTTTTATGTGTCCGGCGGACAACCCTGATAGTTCACTGTTCCTGAACCGTTCGGTGTTCGTCTCGAGTTACACGTGGAATGCAGCGGTGAATGGGTATGGCGCGCTGGCTTCCCAGACCCCGAACTCCTACAAACTTTCTCAATTCAGGCCCGATGCGATTTTGGAGTGGGAAGCCGATGAGACGGTGCCGTTCTTTTGGAACGATTTCTCGAGCTACCCGGACGAGAGTCTTTCTTCGCGTCACAGCCCTGAATTACTGGTGGGCCAATTTGGCGGGAGTGTGGCGCCGATCCCCCTGGCAAGCTGGTACACTACTAACCTGGCCGGCCCGCCAGGTGCGCGAGGAGCTGGCATTCCCGTCTCCGTGCTGCCGAACCGCTTGTGGTGTAATCCCGGCAATGCGTATGGACGATTCTAAGCCGGAGAAGATTTTCGAGAAATACGGGTATAAACAAAAAAGACACAGCCGAATCGTCTTCTGAATGGGCACCGTTGGGGACTAACCGCTAGTGGACGCTAGGCGCTCATCTACAGAAGGTTTTCCGGAAGAAAGTACCACGGCATCATTGAGCCAGGGCACGGTAAAAGGTTGCCGGAGAATTGGTCGCACCGGAAGCGAGGAATTGGAATAGGCCGTTGGTGCCGCCGGCCAAACCGGGGAGCAACTGCCAGGACGCGTGGAACAAATTGGTTGTGGATTGAATCGCATAGTTCCGGCCGGAGATGCCGCTGAGGTGAAGCAGAGCGCCGGCCGCACCGAAATCGAGGCCGGTAAACACCGGGGGCAGGCCAAGAGCGAAGAGCGTGCCGGCCGTCATGGTTCCGCCGCTGGAAGCGGTGCCGTAGAGCGCGCCGTCGCTGGCCGGAATCAAGCTCGCGGCGGGGTAGGCGTCCCCTGCGGGGCTATCGAAGCTGCGCAGAATCTTGTAGGCGGTTCCGTCCGTCGCGATTTTGAAAACCGTCCCCCAATTGGTTCCGGTGGTGCTGGAGTTCGTGCTGCCATTCAAGGTTGTTCCGTAGAGCAGGCCGCTGGCGCCCTGGACCAGTCCGGCAGCAGGGTTTCGCCCGTCCGAGGCGGAGCCAAAGGTTCGAAGGGTGCTGAATCCAGAGCCATCTTTGTTGAGCTTGAAAACAGTGCCAAAACTGGGCGCGGTGCCAATGGAGGCCGTCCCGAATAGAGCGCCGTTGGTCCCCTCGATGAGCCGAGCGCGAACCCCGGCGGCTGCGTTGAACCGGTAGAGATTGGTAAAGGCGCCGCCGTCGTGAGCCAGGGCAAAAATAGTCCCGATTCCGCCCAGGCCCCAGGTAGTTCCATAGAGTGCGCCATCGGAACCTTCGAGCAACCCGGCCAGCGGCTCGATTTCATTGCTGTTGGTCCCGGGAATAAGGCGAAGCAAAGAAAACCCCGAGCCGTCATGATTCAGGGTGAAAATGGTGCCCCAACCGTTGGTGCCGCCATGCGCCGTGGTGCCGTAAAGATGGCCGTCACCACCGACGACCAATCCGGCCTGAGGATGGCCGCCATCGCCGTTCAAAGCGCTGAAATGGTGTAGCACGGCAAAGTCGCTGCCATCTTTGTTCAATCTGAAAACGGTTCCAAAGCTGTTGGTGCCGCCTTCCACGGCCGTTGGTGCCTTCAACGACACCGCCCTTCGGGAATGCGCCCTCGGTTGCCCAGTCAAAATGATGCAGGAGGGCGTACCCGCTTCGATCCTTGTTCAGGCGGAAGACGGTGCCAAAGTTGTTCGAGCCGCCATTGAAGGTCGTGCCGTAAAGCAAGCCGTCACTGGCCTCGATCAAATCTGCCTGGGGATTCCATCCGTCGCCGCCGGTCCAGCTAAAACTGGCCAGCACGGTATAGTTTGCGCCGCTTTGGTCCAGGCGGAACAGAGCGCCATCATCGGCCCGGCCGCCGCGGCTGGCTGTGCCGTAAAGCCTGCCATCACTGGCCTTGAGCAAGCCGGCCAGAGGAACCCGCGCGTCGGCATTGTCCCATGAGAAATCATAAAGATTCGTATAGGCGATGCCGTCTTTGCTTAGCTTGAACACCGTCCCTTGCCCCTCCCGGCCGCCGTTGGTCGTGGTCCCATACAGCGCGCCGTCGTCGCCCTCGATGAGGGCCGATTGCGGGTACCAACCGTGCAGATTGGTGCCGGAAAAGTTATGGACCGTGGCAAAGTTCAAGCCATCTTTGCCAAGCCGAAAGACAGTTCCGTAGGAGTTGGTCTGTCGCCAGGACGTGGTGCCGTAGAGCAGGCCGTCGCTGCCTTCGACCACGGGCGCTTGTGGCGTGCGGCCATTGGTTCCTGCGAAACTGAACATCACGCTGTAGTTGTTGCCGTCCTTGTCCAATTTAAAGATGGTTCCCAGGTTGCTCGCTCCGCCGGCAGCAGTGGTGCCATAGAGCAAGCCGTCACTGGCCTCGCGGATTCCAAACTGCGGATTCTGGCCATCCCCGGCGGCTCCAAAAGAATGCAGCACTAAAAACCCGGTGCCACTCGGGTTGATTTTGAACAACGTCGATGAGGTGCTTCCGTAGAGGGCGCCGTCACTGCCCTGGAGCAAGGGACCTTGCGGCGCGGCGCCTTCGGAAGGCAGCGCCACATACTTGAGGATGGCAAAACCGTTGCCGTCCTTATTGAGCCGGAACACGGTTCCCAAATTACTCTGGCCGCCCGAGCCGGTCGTGCCGTAGAGCGCGCCGTCGATTCCTTCCACCAGGCCGCCGCGCGGACTCTGGCCGTCATTCGGAGCCCCGGCAAACGTGTGCAGGATGGTGAGGCTGGTGCCGTCCTTGTCGACACTGAACACGGTGCCGAAATCATTCGTGCCACCTTCAGTGGTGGTGCCATAGAGCTTTCCATCACTGCCCTCGCTGGGAACCGACCAAGGTGTCGCTGCCGAAGCGGGCAGATTTCCGAAAGATCTGAGCCGGAGAAAATCGGTCTGGCCAAAAGCGCTGATGGCGCAGCCGACAATCAGGAGAGCACCATTCCGGAACGCGCGAGCGTTTCGCACCGATTGAAGCAGGCACCTCATAACGTGAGATGAAGTATAGCGAGTTTTTCATGAGGGAGTCAAGATCCCTTTTCGGTGCCCGCGCTTTCGTCAAGCCATTGAGGCCAGATAAACTCTAATGATACTAAGAACCCCGTCACCCAGGGTCAAAATCGTGTGTCTAAGGAGCCAAGCAACTCCCAGTGTCCGTTGGACGCCTTCCAGAAATAGAACACGCGGGAGCTACGCGGGCCGTCAATGAAGAACACTTTCGCCACGGGAACCCGACCGATCATAAAAGTATTAACGGAGGCAAGCTGCCAGAGTGGAGCCATCCTCTGAGCACTTACGATACTCGCCAGTTCCTTGAGGTCGGCTTTGACGAGAGCGTACGTTTCTCCGTTGGTACTGCGGAGGCTTTCGAGCGTCCAGGATTGCGAGCTGCCCTGAAACGGCGTCATTGAGAACTGCCACAAGTCGTGGACGTCTTCCGCGGACAGCGGCAAGTTCGTCATCGCTCTTTGCATCTCTTGAACTAAGGGAGGTTCAGGAGATCCTAGTGCATTGGATTGAGCATAATCGCTCGAAGATTTGGCTGCGGGAATCGATGCCTCTTTCCGGCAACCCGTCGAAAGTGCGAAGATCGTCAGCGGCAGGATGGGGAGCCAGAAAACTACCGTGATCCCGTGGTTGCCACGTACACCAAGGATGGAGAAAGCGCGTTGAAACGGACTCAACAATCCGTCGGCACTGTTCCTGGCTTTGAGCTTCACTCCACGGAGAGGTTCAAGGGCCGTAATGGGTGACCCCTTCACGTTGAGCGAGGGACGCGTAACCTTTTCGCAATCAGCCGCGCAGACACCCCAAACTTCGGCGCAATGCGCGTGGCGATGCAGTTGACCGCAGCCATCAATCCAATTCCCATCCGTGACTCCGGTGGTAGCCCAGCAGTTTGAGCCGCCGCCGGGCAGGTTTGAAGTTGACATCGTATTCGTGGGAAATCGCGCTGGCCAGTTCGTCCACGAGGACGTGGCCGTGTTCGTCGGTGAATTTGGCCAGGACACTTTCCACGAAGGGGCGCACGGTTGCTTCGGGCATCAGGATGGCCGAGGCCAAGGCACGGGCGTTGTTTTCCAAGCGATCGCGGCGCACTTCGCTAAGTTCCTCCTCGGTGGCCAACCGCTGTTCAATCGTTTTGCAGTTGGCGAAAATCCCAGGATGAATGAGCAGGTGGGCAAATTCTTCGCCAAGGGTGAATCGGTATTTCTTTTCCATTTGCACGTTGTCAATCAGGTCGGCATCCACGAACACGACCTTGCCGGTGGTATCAATGAAAGCGTAGGTCTTCCAGCGACGGCTCAACTCATGGAACGCAACGATCTTGAGACCGAAGGTCTCCTGCACAAGGCGCTCGATGTTGACGCGGCGGGCACGCACGCACTGCGGCCCTTTTGCGAGAGCGGCGGCGGCGATTCGTTCCAGTTCAAACAGCCGGAATTCCCTAACTTTTAGGCTTTTTCCTATATCGGCCACTTCTGAGATCGCCGATAATCCCGCGGAGCTGTTCCTTAGTCAACTGCTCGTATTCGACCGTGCGCAGCATCGCCGGGATGAGCTCGTTTTCCTTCACAATCCTTTCCACGTCCGCCGGAATCTCGTCGCGGCCCTTGGCGGCGAGGTCGTGGAAGGCTTCGTAATCGCTCGTGCCTTTCCTCAGACCTAATTCGCGGCTGAGCTTATCCAGGGTTTCGGCCGGCGGCGGCGGCAACACGTCCGCTTCGACGTTGCAGTAATTAGAGGGTTGCATCCCGACGCGCCGTGCGAATTCGCGCAGGCTCAGGTCGAGCGCCAGCCGCTTTTCCTTCAAGAACTCGCCAAAGGTTGTTGGCATAACGCGCGTGGCTTTAAGTGACGCTTTATCCTAAAATGTTCTATTGCAATATAACACGACGCGCCAAATACGCAACTCCTTTGTGTGCGACACCGCCGGCTTGTCCAGCGCATCACGCAAGTTACCTGCCCCCCCGCCGGCACCCTCATCCCTTGCCCAGCCGCAGGAACAGTTCATTGCGCACGTTTGGGTCTTTCTGAAACACGCCGTGCATCACGTTCACTTTCATCACGGAATGGGTATCGCGGACGCCGCGCGCCATGGCGCACATGTGCTTGCCGTCGATCAAAACGGCAGCGCCCAGCGGCTCCACCAGCTTTTCCATAAACTCGGCAATGAGATGCGCGGTGCGCTCCTGGTTCTGCCAGCGCCGGGCGAAGTAGCCGGCGATGCGGGAGAGCTTGGAAAGGCCCAGGATCTTTTTGTCGGGCACGTAGGCGATCGTGATGCTCATAAGAATCGGCAGCAGGTGATGTTCGCATAGACCCACCTCTGAAATGCCTTCGACCACCACCATATCGCGACAGATCTCTTGCCGGCATTCGGCCTGAAACATCTTTGTAAGCTGGTCGGTCCCCATGCGCGAACCTTCGGTCATTTCGACCAGGGCTTTGGCGGCCCGCAGCGGCGTCTCCCGCATGCCCTCGGAGTTGAGGTCCGCGCCAATCTCATTGAGGATCGCGGTGTAATGTTCGGCGATTTTATTGATATTGGGCTGTTTCATCATAGTGTCGCTGAATTAATTCATGAATAAATTCACTGGAGGGGGGCTTTGAGTGTCACTCGCCAGGGCTTCTGAAGGGAATCGGGCAAATCGAAAAGGCCACGCTGCCAGCCGCGAGGCAAGGCAGTGAGGTAGGTGACCATCCAGCGGCCCAAAACAAGATTGGGCGCGACGGTAAACGGGAGGGCGCAGTAAATGGCGAGGAACAATCGCGGGCAC
>DATMQA010000206.1:0-12031 GCA_035566895.1 Binatia bacterium | reverse complement strand
CAGGGCCCTAACCATGCCTGGGCCACCCCTTGGCGCGCACCTCGATACCGCCAGCAACCAACCCGAAGCGTCCCAATTGAGTCACGATTTGGGATTTGGAATTTGATGCTTTCCCGGAGCTTGGAGTTTGGTGTTTGGAGTCCACATTGTGCCCGAGCAGCCGATTTGCGGAGAGCGCCAAATTCGGGTGGTGACAATCGGCCTGGGTTCTGCCACATATTCTCCGTCCCAACTAACCACTATGAACGAACGAATGGCCTTTTGCCCGCAGTGCAAGAACGACGTGGCGTTTGTGACGGTTGGCAACTCTCGCACGTGCCCGGTATGCGGCTTTCAATTTAAGCTAACCGACCCACCACCCATCATCAGCCCGTCAGCCGGCTCCCAGGTGATGAGCGTGTTTAGGGTGCTGCTGATTGTCTTCGCCATTATGGTGGGCATCGCTGTCGTGGGTGTGGGAGTGCTCTTCGCCGGCTGTGCGCTCATGCTTGGTCATTGAAAGGATTTACCCTCATGAAATTCTCCCTCTTGCGCTTCCTGATGATGATGGATGCCGCCTTTTTGTTCCTCATGGGTGCGGTGTTGATCTTCGCGCCGCGCCAGGTCGAAATCGCCTTTCATTTCACTGATTTGCCCCCGGCGGTCAGCTACCTGATTGGGTTGTGGGGCTGTGTTTTTGCGACGATGGGAATCGGTTACGTCGTCGCGGCCACCCAACCGCTGCGGCATCTGGTTTGGGTGCAGGTTGGCATCGCGCGCGGCGCCCTTGAATGCCTGCTGGGATTGGTTTACCTGGCCCGCGGGGTCGTTACCTGGCAACAGGCCGCCTTCGGCATCATCGCCGCCGCCTTGATTACTGGTGCCTATCTGGTCCTGTACCCGCGAGGCATTGCGGGCCAGCCAACCCAGCCCACCGCCACTTAGAACCTGGTTTAATCGCAGGCGCCGACGTGCGAAAGCTCTGCTCCATGACGAGACCTTTTGAAAAATAGCCTCCTTACGTCGGCTGCTGCAATGAACGAGACCTTGCTCAAACGCACTGCGAGCCGATGCCCGAGCTGCCTGGCGGCTTGCCCCGCTGAAGTCTGGGTGTCGGGCACGGCGCCGGCCAAGGTCTATCTCCGGCGCACTTGCACCGCGCACGGGGAAACCTCCGTCTGCATCGCCTCGGACGCCCGCTTTTACTGGCTGGCCAAAGGCAAACCGGAAAACGCGTGCGGATGTAACGGAACCGATTCGCCCAGCTACGCACCCCAGTCCATGGTGAAGAGCGTGCGACAAAACGGTAATGCTTGCTGCGCGGCCAGTGGCTCCCTCGTCGGGACGCTTGGACGCAACGCAAATGGCCGCGGCGGCGGTCCGTTTGAAAAGCTCTCCACCTGCCTGGCACTGATTGAAATCGTCAATTCCTGTAATCTTTCGTGTCCCACCTGCTATGCGGATTCCCCCTTCGGCGGGAACGGCAGCGTGGATGCGGTTCCGTTGGACGATTTGAAACGGAGGATTCAGGGAGTTATCGACCGCAAGGGCCGCATCGAGATCCTGCAATTCTCCGGCGGCGAACCGACGTTGCACCCGCAGTTCTTCGAATGGGTAGATTGGGTGCAAGCCAACTCTCAAATTGATTATCTGCTGCTGAACACCAACGGGGTGCGCATTGCGACGGACGAAGGGTTAGCTCGGGAATTGGCGCAGGCCGCTCGCCGCGGGCATATCCAACTATATCTGCAATTCGACGGCATCCAGGTTGACGGGCAGCGGCGGTTGCGCGGTGCCGACTTGCGTTCGATACGCCACCAGGCCATCGAACGGTGCGGCCAGATGAACTTGCCCATCACGCTGGCCATGACAGTCACCGCCGACAACCTCTCGGCTGTATGGCGCGCCATCGAGTTTGGCCTGCAATTCTCCCACATTCGCGGTGTCTCTTTCCAGCCGCTGTTCCAATCCGGCCGTCGCGCGCCCGTGGCCACCGAACCTCGTCTGAACACCGCAGACATCATCCTCGCAGCGGTGGAGCAATCCAACGGGCGCCTCCGCTTCGAAGATTTCACTCCCTTGCCGTGCGGGGACCCCAACTGCGCCACGATTGGTTACCTGCTCAAAGTCAACGGCCGCACCTGCTCGGTCAGCGACTTTGTTGATTTTTCACAAGTCCAGGATTTTCTCCGCGATAAGGTCCGTTACAACCTCGAGGACCTCCTGCGCTGCGGCTGCGAATCCGAACCTTTGGGAGAACTGTTGCGGCGCTTTGAGATGAACGAGTCGAACACCTTCCGGCTGTTCATCAAACCTTTCATGGATGCCTGGACCTGGGATGAGGACCGGATCGACCGGTGTTGCACGCATGTCATTCGGCCGGACGGAAAACTCGATTCCTTTTGCCGTTACTACTCCGGCTTCGCCGACGTCAAAGCCGCCCCGTGAGCCTGGCGCCTTATAGCTGGTTGATGCTTGGCGGCATCACCGTGAGCCTCGCGATGTGGTCGCGCCTGGCCCGGCGGGATGGGCGTTTGCTGACGCTTTACGTGGCGGCGCTGGCGGGCGCATTTCTTGGCGCCAAAGCGGTTTATTTTCTGTCCGAGGGCTACCTGCACTTGAGAGAGCCGGACGTTTGGCTCCAACTGGCCACCGGCAAGAGTATCCTCGGCGGTTTGCTCGGCGGCTACGGGGCGGTCGAACTCGCCAAGCGTGTGACCGGCTACTCGGGTGTAACGGGAGATTGGTTTGCGCTGATCGTGCCGGTGGGGATTATCCTGGGGCGCATCGGCTGCCTGCTTCACGGGTGCTGCCAGGGCATCGAATGCCGGGCTGCCTGGTTTGCCGTGAGCGATGCGTACGGACATCCCCGGTGGCCGGCGGTGCCCGTCGAGATCCTTTTCAATCTGCTTGCGGTTGGCGGGCTCTATTCCATTCGGAGAGCGGGAATGCTCTCCGGCCAGCACTTCCATTTATACCTCATCGCGTACGGAGCGTTTCGATTCCTGCACGAGTTTCTGCGCGACGAACCGCGCCTGGTCGGGAGCCTGACCGGTTACCACCTCGGCGCTCTGGCTGTCCTGGCGCTCGGGCTCGTCATGTTCGTTCGGCGGCGGCAGCAATTTCGCCGGCTTGCTCCGGATGAAGGCCCCTCAGCGAATGAACACGACGAACGCCCCTTGCCTCAACCACGAATGAACCCAGCGCGGCATAGCCCCAACGAAAGAGTTAAATGAGCTAAATGAGGGACACCAGTTTTGCCAACGCACCTGAAATTTGATTTGCGCAAACTTTGCCCTACCAGCGGAAGAACCGGTACGGATCGTCCCATTCCTCCGGTTGGTCAACGTAGAGGCCGGTCAGCAATCGCTTCTCCGGCCCGGTCGCGTCCGGCGGGCGGTGGAAGCGGTCGAGCAGCGGAGTGGCCGCGGCGACACCCATGTTGGCCAGCAGGCGCGCGACCAGGAAGGAAGCCCGCCGCTGGGTCCGCTTGAGATTCAATTGTTTGGTGCCATCGAATTGCCAGGGCTCGAGTTGGCAGAAAACGACATTGGCGCTCTCCGCGGTCGCGAGCACGCCATCGCCGATTACCCGGGCGCCCCCGGAAATGAGCGGCAAGTCTCGCGGGTCGCGGTTGTGCACGTCCGCCGGACCGATTCCTGCCAGCAACGAGTTCACGCCGAACGGCTCGAAGAAAGCGGCGATGTGTTCTGCCTTTTTCGTAGTGATTCTGAATGGGAGGAATGAGTTGGCTTCCTGTTGGTCCAAGCCAAGCGCCAGCAAATTGCCACCCGCTTTGAGCCAGGCGCCGATGGCGGGCGCGGACGGAGAGAGCGCCTCTGCACCGCCGGAACCTGCAACAAGCACCTGGCTGGGCGATAGGTTTCCGCCGTCATACACGCCCACTGATAAGCCCAGGGATTCGAGTTGGCGCTTGCCGGCGGGCTCACCGGCATAGACAAGCCGTCGTCGCGGCGAAGGTGCCCAGCCCGAAACGTATCGCAAAAGATTGCGCACCAGCAACTCGGCGGCGGGCTCGGACTGAGTGCGGCCGGTCACATCGACCTGGCAGAAGAGCACCAGGCCCATACCTTCGCGGTATTCGAGTAACGGGCTGTACTGGAGGCTGAAACCCCCGTCCAGCAGCGGCAGGAAATCGCCGCTGGCCGGCTTTTCGAGCAACACCGAGGCGACGTTGCCGCGATTGCCGCAGCGCCACAACCTTGTCACCGGGATATCGCACCACTGGACCGTGACACCATAACGGGGCCGCATCTCGTACTTCAGCCGCGGCGGCAGCAGCGTCGCCTCGCCGCGCCAATCGCGCAAGTTCCCCGCGCCGAGCCCGGCCAACGCCGGATGGTCCGGCACGCGCGGAAATAGTTGCCTCAGGCCATACTCTTCCACGCGAAATCCCAAGCGCTTCTCCAGCACCTCGGAGGTTTGCTCGAACACGAGCACCTTCAAGCCGTCCCGCACCCGCTCGAGCGCCGGCGCCGGCCCATTAACCGTCAGCGCGGACTTGCCCACCAGTAAAACGTCGTAGCCGGACAAATCGGCGTCGGCTTCCACGGGTTGGCTTCGAATGCCCAATCGATTCAACAGCGCGCCGGTCTCGCCTTTGGGATCGAACAAGGCAATCTTCGCCCCCAAGCGCGTGGCTGCCGGCGGCGTCGTGACGTCGATGGAGAGACTGTCCTGCTGCGTTTCGCCGTTGCTGAACTTGACAGCGGCGCTCAGTTCATAGCTGCCGGGTGCTGATTTGGCCGGCAATTCGAAGCGCAGCGGAATGCGATCCTGCTGGCCTGGCGGGAGCTTGAGCGTCCGGCTGCCAGACAGGACTTGCGGCAGCCCGAATGACCATCGGCAGTCGGCGCTCACGGTTTGGCGTGAGTTGTTAATCACGATGACCTGCTTCTCGACCGTCTCGCCCGGGAGGAAAATGTGGTCCTTGCTGGTGAATCTGGCCGGCTTGCCGCCAATGTAAGCCAGCAGCGGCCGGTTATTTCGAAGCAGGGCTTGCGCCGCGGCCGTGGGAATCCAATCCGCGCGGTCAAATGCCAGGTCCATCCGTTCATACCGCTGCTCGATGTAATCAGGGCTGAAGCCCGGGCGCTGCAAGTGCTCCCAGTCCACCTTCAAATCCCGGCGGCTCCGGTCCACACCGTCGCGCAGTTTCCAGAAATGGCCGTGCTCCCACGGCGAAACGGCGGACACGCCCCACGTGCGGAACGCCCGCCAGTTGTCGGTGAGATACAGCGCAAAAACGGGGTATCGTTCCTCGAAGCGGCTCGAGCCCACCTCGTTAGGATAATCCCAGCGGTGCCAGACCTTGCCAGCGCGGAACTGTTTCGCTTCCCAGCGCAGGTTCGCCTTCTCCGGCTCGCTGATCTGGAACGCCCGGTCTCCGAAAAACTGCGCATTCCATTCCGCCAAGCAGAATTCCCACAGCACCGCCGCGCTGCCGAATTCCCGCTGCCCTTTGTACCAGCCGCGATACATCGTCCAGTCCCATGTAAACGGCGCGCCGTATTCGCACATAAACACCGGCTTGACGCCTTGCGTCGCCCAGTGTTCGAACCAATCCGATAGTTCCTGGACCGGCACGAAGTTCGGGTAAAAATTGATCGCGTGCATCGAGCCGAGGTTCCCCGAGGCGTGGTGATACACGATCCGGCTCGGGTCCAGGCGCTTGACGATGCCCTCGGCGCGCAACGCCAGCGCGGAGTTCTTGAGCGCCCAGGTGTCGCGCGCGTCATGAATCCCATCGATCAGGTCCGGGTTCATGTCTTCGTTGTAGCCGGTCGCGTTGTGGCTCATCGAATACATCACGACCGAAGGATGGTTTCGGGCTGCGCGCGCGTAGTATTGGGCGTGGCGGGCGTAGCCGTTGTTTTGGTCGGCGTCCGGCGCCTGCCAATCGTAGTGGCTGAAATGCGGCTGGGAAAACGATACCAGCATGCCGACATCGTCAGCCGCCTGCAGGACCTCCTCGAAACCCAGGTGCGACCCAGGTTCGCACCCGTAGTTGTGGGTATAGACAAAGTTGATGCCGAAGCTCTTCAGGCGCTCAAGGCTCTCGCGCGCGGCCTCGTAGGTGCCCAGGGCAGCGCTGACCTCGGCATTGTCCAGCGGCACGGCCGAGAGAAAGATGCGTATCCCGTTGAGAAAGAAATCCCGGCCCTCGCTCCAGAACTCGCGAAAGCCTAGCCGCGTGGGCCAATCGGTATCCAGCACCTTGCCGGCCGCGTCCAGGAGCGAGACCTCCAGGCCGTAGGTGTTTTGCGGTGTGTCAATGTCCCAAAGCCGGTTGGGCAGCCATTTTCCTTGGAAAGCGGTGCGGCCATCCTTGAGTTCGCTTGCCTGGAAGGGCGGGCTCGCAAATTCTTTGATTGTGCGTCCCTTCTCCAAAACACGCGCGCGGAGAGTGTAATGCGCGTCCGGCGCGAGGCCCTCGACGGCCGCGTCAAAGGTGCATTCCTTCTTGCGGACTGATGTGTCGGCCCTCACGTCGCCGAGCCGCGGCCCGCGCGGGGTGCTGGCCAGATATGCGTCGCCGCACAAACCTCGCCGCGCGACGGAACCTTTCACCTCGCGGGCCGAGGCGGAATCGGTGTAGGAAAGCATCACGCCCTTGAGTGGCATCGCCACGACCATGAGGCTGAGCACGTGCGTGCCGCCTGGCCGGCAGACGGAGGTAATCTCGACCTCGCCGCCCGGAAACCGGATTTCGCCTGCCTGCTTGCTATCGACATACACCGCCGCGTAAGAGTTCACATATTCGAAAGCAACCGCGATGCGGCGGCCGGCCCAAGCGCTGGGTATGGTGATCTCCCGCTGATACCAGGCCGCAGTGAGGTCGCCCAGCCTTCGGTCCTTCCAGGTCGGACGGGCGTAGACGGTCTGGCAATCCTTCTGCATGTAATCGGTAATGCCGGGCCAGGAACCCGGAACCTTGAAATATCCCCAATTCCCCGCCGGCACTTCTTGCGAGCGTGCCTCAGTAGGCTGCCATTTCCACAACCCATTGATGCATACGCGCTCCCGGGTTGCAGTGGTGTCGCGCGCGGCCTTGCTCAAATCCCACACTGCCGCCACGCCTGGCGGCAAGTCCGCGGCGTCCTGCCCGGAGCAAGTACCGAAATTGACGCTCGCGGCGAGCAACAGGCCAGCTGCCAGGCGAACTCGAAAATGGTGCTGCGGCCAACGCGACAGTTTTACCGGAAGGACCTCTGAGCGCTCCATCATGGGGACATCTTTATTCCTCACCTCCGTTGTGGCAAGGTTTATGAAACGCGAACCGCGCACGGGCGGAAGGTGGATGATGAAGTAATGGAGTGGGGGAGTGATTGCGCCTTTCCTGCTCTGTGGTAGATAGTGGAAATGCGTTCGGCCCAATTGGTTCTGTTGGCGGTTTTCCTGCCATGGCTCGGCTGTAGTCCGAAACCCGCGGCGCGCCTCATCGCCGGCATGGAACTGAACTATCCCCCCTTCGAGATGGTCGATCCCCAGGGCAAACCTGCCGGCATCAGCGTTGAAATGGCGGAAGCGCTTGGAAAATCCCTCGGCCGCGAAGTCCAAATCCAAAACATCCCTTTCGATGGCCTCATCCCGGCGCTGAAGACCGGCAAGATCGACCTCATCATCTCATCCATGACCGAAACGCCCGAGCGCGCGCAATCGATTGATTTTTCAGACCCTTATCTCCGCACGGGTCTGTGCCTGTTGGTGAACAAGAATGCGGCGATCAATTCCATCGAGCAGGCGGATCAACCCGGCAACAGCATCGCCGTGAAACAGGGCACAACCGGCCAACTCTACGCCCAAACTCATCTCAAACATGCCCGCCTGTTGGTGCTCGACAAGGAAGACGCCTGCGTGCTCGAAGTGGTGCAAGGGAAGGCGCAAGCTTTCAGTTACGACCAGATGTCCATCTTCAAGCACTGGCAAAAGCATCAGGACAGCACCACCGCGGTCCTGAGACCATTTCAGGAGGAATTCTGGGCAATCGGCCTGCGCAAGGGAAACCAGGGCTTGAAGGAACAGGTCAATGCTTTTCTCAAATCGTTCCGGGCCGAAGGCGGTTTCGAACGGCTCGGTGAAAAGTACCTCAAGGAACAAAAGGAAGCCTTTCAAAAGGCCGGCATCCCGTTTTATTTTTAGAGCATGCTCAAGCGCCTGCTCTTTGAACCCACCCCTGGCACTGCCGGCTGGCCTTCCCGGCTCGCAGGTGCCGTTCTGGCCCTGCTGCTCGTGGCGATGGTGTTCTTTTTCTCGTTTCACCATATCACCTACACGTGGAACTGGGGCGCGGTCTATCAGTACCGCCATACCCTGGTTTCCGGCTGGCTGGTCACGATCCTGATCTCCCTGGTCGCTCTCGCTCTAAGCACCCTTATCGGCGTCGTTTTTGCCCTCATCCGGCGCTCTCACTTCCTGCCCCTGCGGTACTTCGGCCAGATTTATGTCGAACTGGTCCGTGGCACCCCGTTGCTGGTGCAGATTCTCGTGTTCTTCTACGTCGTCGCTGACGCCTTCCACGTCCAGAACCGCTACGTGGTCGGCGTGCTGATTCTATCCGTTTTCAGCGGCGCTTACATCAGCGAAGTAGTCCGCGCGGGCATCGAGAGCGTCAGCGCCTCTCAACTTGAATCCGCCAAGGCCATCGGCCTGACACGCCCGCAGACCTATCGTTACGTCATCTTCCCGCAGGCCCTCCGCCTGACCCTGCCGCCGCTGGTCGGCCAATTCGTCTCCCTGATCAAAGACTCCTCACTCCTTTCGATTATAGCGCTTAACGAATTCACCCAGGCCGCCCGCGACGTCAACTCGGTCACCTACAGCACGCTGGAATGTTATATCCCCCTGGCCATCGGTTACCTGGTGCTGACTTTGCCGATTTCCCTGTGGACGCGGACACTGGAAAAGAGGCTTCGCTTTGAAACTTAAGATTTCCAACCTCTCCAAATGCTTCGGACCGCATCAGGCCCTGGACCGATTGGCGCTCGATTTGGATCACGTCCACAGCCTGGTGCTGATCGGTCCTTCCGGCGGCGGGAAGACAACGCTTTTGCGCGTGCTGGCCGGCCTGGAAACGCCTGACACAGGCGAGGTGGAATTGGATGGCGAGCGGATTCAGTTCGACGAGGAATCGCTGTTGCATTACCGGCGCACCGTCGGCGTGGTCTTTCAGGCCTTTAACCTGTTTCCGCATCTGACCGCGTTGGAGAATATCACATTGCCGCTTGAAAAGGTCCACGGGCACGCCCACGCGGAAGCCGAGGAACTGGCGATGCAGTTGCTGCGGCGTTTTCAATTGGACACCCATGCCCGACAGAAACCCGCGGCTCTTTCGGGCGGCCAGCGGCAGCGTGTCGCCATCGCGCGAGCGGTGGCCATCAAACCGCGCGTGCTGTTATTCGACGAGCCGACTTCCGCGCTCGACCCCGAAATGACCGCCGAAGTGCTTGACATGATCCGCCAACTGCTCGAGGAAGGCGGCGACCTCATTCTGGTCACTCACGAAATGGGTTTCGCCCGGGAAGCCGCCGAGCGTGTTGTCTTCCTCGCCGGCGGCCGCATTGTCGAATCCGGCGAGACGAAGGCGGTTTTTGATGCGCCTGCCAGCGAGCAGTGCCGCAGGTTCCTGGCGACCGTGCTGAAATACTGACGGACGAATTGAAACCCATCCTAAGCGGAGGAGTGAGACGGGCGGAGCGCGGGAAAGACTGCAATCCAGCAGAGCAGTCCCGCTCCGCTTTTCAGCAGCGCTTGCGCAAACTGCCAGACAAGTTATGGTAAACCGCATGAAAGTTCCTGGGTTTGATTTGGTCCGGCTTATCAGCACCGTTTTTCATCCGCAACCCGCCGAGCGCGTCGGCGTTTTCATTGATCTCGCCAATCCCCAGGATGTGCGCGGCCTGAAGTTCCTCACCAATCCCAAGCTGACCCCCCAGCGCATCGCTTACGAGGTTTTTTACCAGGGACTGCTCGAGCACAAGGCGGAGCTGCCCTTCGCGGGTGTTGACTTCTATGCGTATGAGCCGACCGGCGGCAGCAATCTTGACCTCCCACCGACAGTGGTTGCCCTGGATGGAAAAACTTTACGGTTGGTTGAAGACATACTGCCTCATCTGAATATCGTCCTCTACTTCTCCACCTTTTCAGCCACGGCGCCTCTGACCGCGCTGGCAAAGAAAATGGGTTTTCGCGGCGCCACCATGCACGGCTGCAACGAGACCATCCTCCGGTCCGGCCTGGCCAAAGATTACGACGAAGTCTCTGTGAAAGCTGAGCGGTTTCGCCAGGCGCTCACGCGCTCCGACGACGTGGTCATCGAATTTGAAACGTTGGGGCAGAAGTATCGGCTCACGCTCGAGCTCGGCCTGCAGGAAGCCCAGAAAAGCCACGGCCTCTGCCGCACACCGGGCGAAATCGCCAACCTGCCCGCCGGTGAAATCTACTGGGTGCCCACCGGGGCGCACGGGCAGTTCCCAATGAAACTGAAAGTGGACGGCACGCTCGCCTTGATGGACGTTGCCGGAGGCCGCATTTGTAACGCCACCTTGCTGCGAGGAAATGCACGGACACTCGAGCAAGCCCTGGCCCTGTTCAAGAGCGACCCGGCCACCGGCGAACTGGGCGAGCTGGGCCTCGGCACGCAGGTCCTGCCCGTTTCCGGTGCCGATATCCAGGACGAAAAGATCCTCGGGACGATGCACGTCGCCACCGGCCGCGACGACCATCTGGGCGGCCCCCTCGACCCGACCAAGTTCAAGGACCGCAAACATGCCACCCATGAGGACATCCTGTTCGCGCCGCACAAGACCCCGGAAATCAATCTCAATGGAGTCTGGATGCATAAAGACAAAAAGGAAGTCCTGCTCATCAAGGACTATCAGCCCACCGAATTCGTAAAACAAGTCGCCCTGTAAATCGGGCGTCCCGTTTTCACGGTTCACGTTTCACGCGTCACCCCTCCGCCTCCCGTGCCCAATCCCTACGAGACCACCCGTTACCTGGACGAGTACCTCTTCTTCCATTACGGGCGCCCGCGTGACTTCTGCCCATTTCTCATCTTCCCAAACAACCTCCTGCGCTTCCACGAGCGCATCCGGCGAGAATGCCTCCTGCCGATCGAACGACCAGCCCATCGGCAAACCCGCGCCCTTGATATCGGCTGCGCGGTCGGCCGTTTCAGCTTCGAACTGGGCCGCGTGGCGGACCACGTCATCGGCATTGATAACTCGGCACCGTTCATCGCTGCGGCTCGGCAATTGGCCAGGCGCCGCGCCCTGACCATTCGCGTTCAGGAATCCGGGAAACTGTTCTCCTCTCGAAAACTGGTTCTCCCAAAAGCGTTGGCAAGCGGTTCAGTCGAGTTCCATGTCCGTGATGCCATGGACCTGTCCGCCTTCTCCGCAAGCTCCTTTCAAATCGTGGCGGCGATCAATCTGCTCTGCCGGCTGCCGCACCCGAGGCGGTTCCTGGGCCAGGTTCGCCGCCTCGTCGCGCCCGGCGGCCAGCTAATTATCGCCTCGCCTTTCAGTTGGCTGCAACAATACACGCCGCGGCGCGAATGGTTGGACGATGCCGAGGTGCAACGCGCACTCGACCCGCATTTCCGTTTGGTGCGCCGCCGCGACCTCCCGTTCCTGATTCGCGAACACCGCCGAAAATATCAACTGGTGGTTTCCGACGTGATGGTTTTCATCCGCCGAAACTGAACACGAGGGGATGAGGCGTCCTATTCCGATTTCGACGAATCCTGCTCGATCGCTTTCTCATACAACGCGCGCATTTCCGGCGGCAGCTCTTCGATGGAATCGTAAGTCTGCACTTTCCCGCTGGCATCTGTCACCGTGATGACATTGACATTCCCGCCTTTGGCGCCCACCGCCGCGTCGCGCGCTTTTCGGATTTGCTCCCGGAACTCTTGCGGAAGCTTGTCCAAAGAATGATACTCCCGCATCTGGCCCGTGGATGGGTCGCGGATTTTGATCCGCTCGGAAAGAGTGATGTTCACCCGAGTGGCCGCAGGTGACGAAGACTT
>DATMQA010000205.1:0-83894 GCA_035566895.1 Binatia bacterium | reverse complement strand
ACGGGGCAGCAGTCGCTGGCGTCCAGCGCGTAGAACAGCGGGAGGTTGGTGCAGGAATGAAAGGTGAGGTTGTTGACCGCCTGGAACACGGGCGGGTTGGTGTTGAGCACGGTGACGGTCTGGCTGCACGTATTGGTCATGAAGCAATTGTTGGTGAGGCCCCAGGTCCGGGTTATGACATTGGAGCAGGCAGTGCCGTTGGTGACGGTGCTCAGCAGGAGGATGTTGGTGTAAAAGCCGCAACAGTCGTTGCAAATGTTGGTCATCGTGCCGGGCTCGTCGAAATTCCAGGTGGTGCCGCAGGCGACCGTCTTGGGCGGGGCGCAGATCAGGGTGGCGGTAGGTTCCGCCGCCGGAGAGCAGAAGGCGGCAGTGAGAAGCAGAACCAGGCAAAGAGGGCGTTTCATATAGGTGAGCGATGTTTGGTAATCAGTAATCGGTAATCAGTGGTCGGTGATCAGTGGGGTTTTTACTGCTTGAGCCGGAAGAACATATTTCCGCTCGGCGGATTGACGATGATGTATTTGATCGTCCCGTTGTCGCTGACGGTCTCGGCGGGCGTGACCCAATTCGCGGTGCTCAGGTCGTTGTTCTGTTGCAGATTCCAGCCGGTCGAAGGCGAAGGCCAGGAAACCATCGCAGTGTTGGTGGCGGTCAGCGTGATGGTCAAGAGAGTAAAGGTCAGAAGCGGCGCGCCGGGCGTGGGCACGGCGTAAAGCGACCAGAACCCGCCCGTGAGCGAAGCGCTCCCGCTGCCCATCGCACCGGCGTCGTGCTGGCCGGCGGTTCCGGCGATAAGGTATTGGCCGTTGGTGCCGGTGCTGGCGCCTCCGCCACCTGCGGCTTTGTGCCAATCGGTGCTGTACCGGCCGTTCTCCTGAATGGTGAGGAAGTACGGGCTGTTCAACCCGGTGCTGGAGCTGGCAAACGTAGTGACGGTTCCCTGGCGATCCACCTTGTGGATTGAGTTGTTACCGGTATCGGCCACGTACAGATTACCCGCGCTGTCAAAGGCCATGCCTCTCGCCGAGCTGAACCCCGTAGCGTAGGTGGTAAAGTTCCCCTGCGTATCGAACTTCACCACCTGATTGGCCTTGCTGGCATACAGGTTGCCTGCGCTGTCGAAGACGACGCAGGACAGGCCCGGCAAACTATTCGTGTAGGCCCTGGCCCCGTTGCCCTGCGGGTCGAACCTGACGATCCAGGCGTTGCCGGTATCGGCCACCCACAGGTTGCCCGCGTTGTCGAAGGCCATTCCCAGCGGGGCGAACACCAACGGACTGCCGCTGGCGAACACGCTCCCCTGGGCCACCGAATTGGTGATCCTATAGATGGGGCCGAAGCCCGTGCCGTTCCCCACGTACAGGCGGTTAAGACCGTCAAAAACCAGGCCGTTCGGATTGCTCACTCCTGCGCTGCCGAACAGAGCGCCGTTCCCCTGGGGATCGTACTTCTCGATGGTGCCGTTCCCGTCGTTAGCCACGTAAAGATTGCCCACGTCATCGAACACCAGACCCAGCGGCAGATCCAACACCCCGTTCACCCCGTTGGTGGCAAACACCGTCGCCACACCGTTCGTATTGAACTTCAGAATCTTGTTGTTGCTAAAACTAGAGACGTACAGCGCCCAATCCGCCGCGGCGACCGGGCGCGGCAGGAGGAAGGCGGCGGCCAGGGTCAAAACCCGGAATTGCCACGAAAGATCACAAAGGAGAAAACCGGATTTGAAAGCAAGAGCGCTGCTGTCTTCCCTTTGCGCTCTCTGCGTTCGTTCGTGGCTAAAATGTCTTCGAAAAGATGACCAGCCTTTCCCCATAGTAATACAGTCGTTGATGGGCTTCATTTCCCCTCCGTTTCCTCGGATGTGGCCGCTAGCACCCCCTCGGATTTGTTTGTAACGCGAGCGATGGTTTTTTCGAGCAGGCTCAAGCGCGCGGCCATCTCCTTTTGCGTCGCCGCAAGTTGCTGATTCAACTCCTGAATCTCTGCGCCCTGACACGTGAGCCTTTGTTCCTGTTCCTGCACCCTTTTGTGTTCTTTGAGGAATTCATTCAGGAGCATCGCGTTGACGGCCTCGTAGCGGACGGTGTAAATCTGGTTTTTGTCGTCGCGCAGCACCAGATCGGGATCGACCTTGTCCACTTCCTCGGCGACTAAACCGAATTGCGGAGTGCCCTTGGGATCCATATCTGTCTTGTAGCGGAACATCACCGGCCGGAGCGCCAGCAACACGTCGCTAGCGTCGTCCATGCTGCGGATGTCTTGCTTGAATCGAGCCGAGGAATTGACTGTGCCAAGCTGCCCGGCTGAATTTACAAAAACCGCAGCGCCGGCTGGCGAAATGGTTGCGCCGGAGATGCCGGCGATGAACGTGCTATTCTGTATTCCTGGTGTGCCAATCCGGATCGTGCTTGATTCGTTTCCACCGACGTTGCCGATGTCAATGTTATTATCGCCCGCTGTGTTATCTAATCCAGCGGCAACACCGAGCGCGATATTGTTCAGGCCGCTGAAGTTGTTTTGAAGGGCGTAAAAGCCGATGGCTGTGTTGTTGCTGCCGGAGTCGTTGGAGTAAAGCGCACCCTCGCCGTCAGCAGTGTTGCCGCCGCCGATCCCGTTGAGATAAAGCGCTTCCCACCCGTTGGCCGTGTTATCGTTGCCGCTTGTGCTGTATTTAAGGGCCTGAAAGCCGTTGGCCGTATTGTAGGAGCCGTTCGTGTTGTAGCGAAGCGCTCCTTCGCCGTTGGCCGCGTTTTCGATGCCGGTTGTGTTACTGAATAGCGCCTCAAAGCCAATGGCCGTGTTGTTGCTGCCGCTCGTGTTAAGGTAAAGGGCGCGATTGCCGTTGGCCGTGTTGTAGGAGCCGTTGGTGTTGGAATTCAGGGCGTAGTTGCCGTTGGCGGTGTTATAGGAGCCGCTCATATTGGCCCCAAGCGCGTAATTGCCGTGGGCCGCGTTTTCGTATCCACTCGTGTTGCTGAAGAGCGCCCGATAGCCGTTGGCGACGTTATCATAGCCGTCGATGTTAGAGAAAAGGGCTTGAACCCCGTTGGCCGTGTTGTTGTTGCCGTTGTTCTTGTAAAGCGCCTGATACCCATTGGCGGTGTTGGCGATGCCGCTCGTGTTGCCGGATAGCGCCTGAACGCCGTTGGCCGTGTTGTCATAGCCGCTCGTGTTGGCGGCAAGCGCCTGGCCGCCGCTGGCCGTGTTATTGAAGCCGTTGGTATTGGCGAAAAGAGCCCCGGTGCCGCTGGCCGTGTTGTTCGTGCCGGTTGTGTTGAGCACGAGCGCGTTAAAGCCGTTGGCCGTGTTGAAACTGCCGCTCGTGTTGTTGTGAAGCGCCGATACGCCGTTGGCTGTGTTTTCATAACCGTTCGTGTTGGAGTAAAGCGCCCCAACACCGTTGGCCGTGTTGTCCACACCGCTCGTGTTGGAGTAAAGCGCGCCTGCGCCGTTGGCCGTGTTAAAGACGCCGACCGTGTTGGCGTAAAGGGCCTGATAGCCGTTGGCCGTGTTTAAGAAGCCGACCGTGTTGTTGTAGAGCGCCTGATAGCCATTGGCTGTGTTATTATCTGCCTGATTGTTGTAAAGCGCCTGAACGCCGTTAGCCGTGTTGTTGCTGCCGCTCGTGTTGCTGAAGAGTGCCTGATAGCCGTTGGCCGTGTTATCGAAGCCCAACACGTTATTTAAAAGCGCCTGATTACCGTTGGCCGTGTTGTAACAGCCATTGTAGCTATAAAAAAGCGCCCCGTAACCGTTCGCGACGTTGTTGCTGCCGCTGACGTTGAAGAAAAGCGCCTGGAAACCGTTGGCCGTGTCGTAGCTGCCGTTGTCGTTGTAGTAAAGCGCTCCCACGCCGATGGCCGTGTTTAGGACACCGACCGTGTTGGCGTAAAGCGCCTGACAGCCGTTGGCCGTGTTATCGAGGCCGACCGTGTTTTTATAAAGCGTCTGATAACCAATGGCTGTGTTGTAGTTGCCGCTCGCGTTGTTCTGGAGCGCACCTGCCCCTATCCCTATATTGTTAGACCCGATCATCGTCAGATTCCCCGCCCCCACCCCGCCGAAGAAGTTGTTTGTTCCATAGGCATGCACGAGGGAGTTGGTGCCTGAATAAATAATGCCCGCCGAGGCCGTTGTCGCTGGCAGATTCAAGTTGCCGCTCAAGGTCACGCTCCCGGCCGAGAAACTCCCGCCGCCGTCGCGCTTGACGATGGTGCTCACGGTGTTGGCGCTGGTGGCGGTATCGCCCAGAATGACGTTGCCGTTGGCAGGCGAGGCCGTGATGTCCGCGTTGCCGGTCACCGAGAGGACGCCGGTGTTGCTCAGCGTCACCGTGGAACCCAGAGCGGCCGCGCCGCCGCCGCTCAGACCGGTGCCGGGGCTGATGGTGGTAATACTGTTGGCCAGTTGGCCATTGGCCACTGTGCCACTCAACTGCGCCGTCGGCAGCGTGCCCGACAGGTTGCTGGCCGTGGCGGCAAAAATGGCGTAAGGCGCGGGCGTCAACAACTGGCGCGGGGCCATGGGGATGTACAAAGGGTTGGCGCTGTTGGTGGCCGAATCAATCTGCAGCCAGCGTGGCGGACCGGTGAACACGCCGGGGCCGAAATCAAGCGTGACGGTGAACAGCCCGTTGCTCACCGCGACCGGCGCGTTAGTGAGCGGCCCGCCCACCACCGCCCCGACAAAGGTGTTGTTGGCGTCATAGACCTTAAACATCAGCGCGTAATTGCCATTGGCCGGATTGGTGTTGTCGAACAGCCGCCCCTGGTAGGTGAAGGCGGTGCCTTGGGCGAAGGTTGAAAGTTGAAAGTTGAAAGTTGAAAGCAGGAGCAGCACGAGGAGCCTCGCCAACGAAAGTTGACCCGCCTGCGCTTTGTTCCGGCGCGCCAAGAGGTTGAGGGTTGAGAACAGGGCGAGGGCCGCAAGCAGGCGAATCGGTCGAGTTTTCATAAAGTGTTCAGCGGGCGAGCAAATTTTGCTCACCCAAGGACAATGCGAGATTCGCAGGTGAGAAGGGGGGAACTATTTTTAAGAAAGTTGCAGTTGAGCTGCGAGTGCCAACTCGGACGCCGGGTGTGGGCACCCGGCCTACAACAGCTGCGGCTCATGGCCTGCCCTCACGCGGCCTCCGCAGGCGTCAAACGTTCACTCGACCGTGATCGCGACCAGGAACGGCGCGCACGGCGTTTTCTCGGAGACGAAATCGAGGCTGAGAACTTGCAGATTCGGGCAGGGGTTTTTCCAGGTCCACTTAAAAAGCCGGATGGAGGTGCCAAGCGATTTGCTGTCGGCGTTGGAACCGGACCAGGCCGGCAAGAGTGCTTCGGGACCGGTCGGCTCGCCCGATTTGACCCACCAGTCGCGGATATTTTGGCCGTAAATGATAGGCAGGCTGACTTCGGACCCGTCAGCATAGTGAACCACATAATGGCCTATCTTGATCCCCTCGGAGACCGACCTTTGCGTGGCATGCAGGAAGTGAAGCTCGCGGCACTGACGGTCCACTCGAATCCCTGCTGCCTGTTCCAGGAAGACGCTCTCGGCGGTGGATTCGCCGCGGAGTTGAATGAGGCCCCGGAGGTCGAAGGCGGTCCCGGCCAAGGTCTGCACGCCGCTGGGCAGGTTGATGAGGCTGTTGTTGAGATTGCCGGAGTGCCAGGTTTTGGTCAGCCCAAAGTTGTAATGCGCCGACAAATCGATCAGGTTCGGGGCAGCGTTGGTGTCACGGGCAGGGATCGCGGAAAGGTCGGCTTGGCTCGCCGAGTCCGATTCCACTTCCAGGGACACCGGGCCCGCGGCCGCCGTTTGTTCGACCGGGAGATAGGGCGGCAGGTCCCAGTCGAGATGCATCGCTTCCAATTCCTGGCGGATAAGCCGCAAGTCCCAGAGTTGGAACTGCCGGTCATGCAGCAGCACGGCCAATTGGGTGCCGTCCGGGCTGAATTGGAAGGTCCAAACGCCGCTTGAACCCGGCGCTTCCAACGTCGCCAGGGGCTTGGCTGTCAAGACCTCCGAGAGTCGGATTTTGTGCGCATCCATGGTCCTCGCCATCACCCTGCCATCCGGGGAGAAGGCCGTGAAGTTGAATTGCGCGACGGGGTGGCCGGGCAGGGGCGGACCTTTGCGCCGCCAGGAGCCAACTTCCCAAAGTTGATACTCCGTCGTGCTGGTAGCCAGCCAGCGACCGTCCGGGCTGAAAGCGACCGTGGTTCTCGCTGGCATCTGCAAGGTGCAAACAGGATCGCCGCCGGAGCGCGCATCCCAAATCATCACGAGCGGATTAAGCCAGGAGCCCGTGGCTGCCCAGCGGCCATCCGGACTGATGGCGATGTAATCTACCCAGGGATGGGGTTTGAGAATCACTGGCTTGGCGGACGGGTCCTGCAAGTCAAAGATGAAGGACTCCCCTTCGGATCGGTGAGTTACTGCGAGATGCCGGCCATCCAGACTCAGCGCGGCCTTACGGAGCTCCTGCACGTCGTAGAAACGACGCGGCTTCCCCAGCCGGTAGGCGTAGCGCGCCGGATCGCCGGTCCGTTCCAGGGACCGGAGGCGCACGCCGCCCGACCGATCAATGACGATCAGGCTCCGCCCGTCCGGATGAAATATCTGCGTGTCACAAACCGGCAGCGGAAACGAGGCGATTTCCTTGCCGGAAAAAACATCCAAAAAGCGCATCCGGTCCCCGGTCGCGGCTGCGAGCATACGTCCGTCGGCGCTGAACTGAGTGTCCGACCAGACTTCGCCGACGTCCTGGGCGGAGAGCAAGCGACATTCCCGGCTGCTGGCCACTTCCAGCAAACCGAATCGGGAAACTTCCTGCCAGCCTTCCAGATACCGATCATCCAGGCTGAATTGGAAATACCAGCTAGCGCCCGGATAGCTGGCAATCTGGCGGCCAGTATCGGGGTCCCAGAAGCGATACTGGCCTTCAAAGCTTGAGCTGGCGAGCAGGTTTCCCGCATGATTGAAGGCCACATTCATGATGCGTTGACCGGTCCCATCGAGCTGCGCCAGTTTCTTGCCGGTCTCGGCATCCCAGATGTAAATGCGATGCTCATTGCAAGCGGTGGCCAAGCGCTTGCCCTCGGGACTCCAAGCGATGGCGTCCACGGGGGCCGGACAGGGCCAGGCCGCGATGGTCTGACCCGATTCAACGTCGCGAATCTCGATTGTCGAATCCAGATCACTTGAACAGGCCAACCAGGTATCTGCCGGGCTTAACATCAGGATAGTAATCTGCCGGCCACCGGGCAGCCGTCTGGTTTCCTTGCCCGAGCCAAGGTCATAAAGCGAGAGCGTCAAGTCTGGATTGCACTTGGTGAAAAAGCGGCTGTCCGAGCTGAAGTCGGCGGCCAAATTACCCGGCAGAGCTTTGAGAACGGGTACTCGTCGTTCCAAATCCCAAACCCAATCGTTTTCTCCCTCAGGCTCGCGCCAATAACGCGCTTTCAAAAAGCGCGAGTTCGGGCTGAAGCCACGAATCGCCTGCAAGGCAAAACCGGGGGCAGGAAGAACGCCCAACGTCCGATCCTCTGCCACCGCGTGGATCGAAATGTTGCCATTTGCCTCCCCAATGGCATAGCGTTCCAGTTTAAAGTCAACACGCGCCAGAGCTTCCGGATCGCGCCACTGGTTGGTGGTTTGACGCGACAGGCGAACATCGGACACTGCCAGGCTGGCGATGGCCTCATTGCGCACGGCTGGATCCGGCCGAATCGCCGCGGCTCTGCGCACGGCGTCCAAGCTGTCAAACCGCTGCCCGGCCCGGCCACTGCTCCTCAGCGCGCGGGCTTCGGCGAGATAGGAGGCCAGCAGTTTCTCCGTGGCGTCGTCCTTCGCCTGCCGGATCTGCTGGTTGTCGCGTTGGACGCGAAACACGGCCACCGTCGCCGCGCCCAAACCGAGGAGGAGCGAGACGGTTACCACCGCTCCGCCAGCGAAGACGAATTTGTTGCGGCGCACCAGCTTTCGGAAGAGGTACAGCCTGGTCGGCGGACGGGCCACGACGGGTTCGTCATTGAGGTGACGCTGGATGTCCATCGCCAAACCGTTAGCCGTCTCGTAGCGCCGCGCCCGGTCCTTCTCCAACGCCTTCATTACGATCCAGTCCAAATCACCCCGCAGCGTGTGGATGAGAATGGGCGCGTCGGTCTGGCGGTGTTTGGCGGCGGCGGTTGCGTCCTCCGCCTGCATGGTGCTGAGCCGCGTCGAAGGCCGCGCCGGTTCCTTCTCTCGAATCGTTCGGCGCATCTCGTCCAAACCCGCCGCCAGCAATTCTTTGCCCTCGAATGGCGTCTTGCTGGTAAGTAACTCGTAGAGCAGCACGCCCAGGCTGTAAATGTCGCTGCGGGTGTCAATATCCAGATTGGTCATCACTGCCTGCTCCGGACTCATATAGGCGGGTGTGCCGAGGAATTGCTCGAACGCGGTAAAAAGCGTTTGGTCCGTCAGCCGCCCCTGAGTGGCCTTGGCGATGCCAAAATCTATGACCATCGGCACGGCCACGCCGTCGTTGACCGCGACGAGGATATTCGAGGGCTTGATGTCGCGATGGATGATTCCCTTTTGATGCGCGTGCTGGATGGCCCGGCAGATCTGGGTGAACAACTCCAGGCGCTCACGGGTGCAGAGATTATTTTGGTCGCAGAAGTCGGTGATTTTGACGCCCCGCACCAGTTCCATGACGAAGTAGGGCCGCCCCGCGTCCGTCGCTCCAGCGTCCAGGACTTTGGCGATGTTGGGATGGTCCATCAGCGCCAGCGCTTGGCGTTCAGCTTCAAAACGGGCGATGACGCTCTCGGTATCCATGCCCAGCTTGATGACTTTGAGCGCGACTTTGCGGCGAATAGGCTCCGCCTGCTCGGCCAGGTAAACGATGCCGCAACCGCCCTCGCCAATCGGTTCGAGCAGCTTGTAGCGGCCAATGCGGTCGCCGGCCTTTTCGGAGCCGGCGATAGTCCGGCGCAATGTCGCCCCTGGGCTGGGTGGCACCGCGGCGTCTGGCGGTTGCTGGGCTTCCGGCGCGAGTTCCTGCAGGAAGCCGCCGGCTTCCTCATTCGCCCGGATGAGCTCTTCGACCCGCTGGCGTAGCCCGGCATCGCCAGCGCACGCCTGGTCCAGATAAGCGGCGCGTTGCCCAGCGGGCACGCGCCGGGCCGCGCTAAACACGGCCGCTTCGCGATCGGGCGGATCATTCATGGTCAGGTGGCAATCTCTCCAATCCCATGCGAAAAGCCAGAGCAAAAAGGCGCAGGAAGCCTTGACTCCATCTCGGGACCTCAAGCCGGACAAGGCGGCGATGCGATGACGGTCATTTACGACCGCGTGAGGCGATGTTTGGCAATCGACTGGCCACGCTACCATCCCGCGGTGACCGAGGATTCTTTCTGTAAATCAACATTGTTAGCAGACAGTGGGCGAGGGTCGTTTTCAACCCTCGCCCACTATCAAATCACGAAGGAAAATGCGCGTAAGACGTTGTCAGATTGCACATTGCGGGCACAGACATGCTGGCCCCACTGATTCGTCAAGTGAGCAACTTGCGAGTTAAGACGAGTTAAGCGAGTATAAAAGCAAAGAGATGGAGGCGAGGGTCGGAATCGGATCCCCGGGCAGACCAACCAATTCCCCTGGGGTTGTCGGCCATTTACTAAGCGGGTCTGGCCGCCCCAAAATCTGATACTGTTATCTGATACTACATGCTTGTTTTGGGGACCATTTGGGTCCTTGTCGGTCCCGAATTCGATGTACTAAAACTGAAGAACCTGTCGGTGGGACCGCGTGATTCCGCTCTTGTCCAAATGGGGCCAGATTTGAAGGCCGATTTAGAAGGCAGATGCTCTATCCAACTGAGCTACGGGCGCACTTCAAAATCAGGCACTTACGAGGTCATTTCCGAGACTCGGCTATTGTACCCCGAAATAGTACCCCATCCAAAAAGAAATTGGGCAATCCCGCAATCCCGTTCTTTGATGGTGCATCATTTGCAGAATAGGCATGTGCAACCCTGGTCCGGTGCAAATCATCGAGCGCTTACTTCGCATGGCTCCGCATAGAATGCAAGTTGTTTGGGGCAGTTGTTTGCGGCACTCCCGGAGCTGGGTACTCAGCTTGGGGAAAGAAAGGGAGGAATCCGCAATACTTCTATCCCTTAGCTCAGGGAATTGGGAGATCGGATGGAGGGTTGCCTGCCGGCGGACGTTCGAATTTCTCACCGTACCTGGATGAGCCGGGGAGAAATCCGCCGTGCGAGAGAAAGAACTGGCCTTCCTCGACGCCCATAAACCGGTCCAGGCGGTCGGCCTTGCCCGTCGGATCGTGGCTGAACGTGGCCGTGGTCAACTCCTTCCATCGGCCGTCGGCGGTTCTAACCCATTGGTTGCCGTACAGCGCCTTGCGACGCAAGTGGCCGTTGGCTCCTCCGAAATTCTCACCGAAACTGTGGAGCCCATGCAGATAGCCGCCCTCTCTGGGCGCCCTCCAACTGGAAATCAACATCCAACACTTTTTGCCCGGAACGAAATAATATCCGGAAAAAACGGTATGCGTTGCGTCCGCAGGTTGCGCGGTCACCAGGAATTTCTGTTTTTCAGCCGTTCGCCATGGGAACACCAGATGGCTGTGGCCCCCAGTCCCTTCATTTCCAAAGTCACCCGTATAAACTCCGTTCCCTTTGGCGACCAACTCCACACGGTTATCGGCTTGGACCTTGTTACGATCCGCCGACTCCCCGCCGCTGTCCCAAACACTGAAAATGATACGTCGTTCCGTTGGGCTGTTTACCTGCATCCCGAAGTAACCGCGATGCCACCCACAGGCCATGAAAAAGGTCCAGAGCGGGTCTTCAAGCGCGGTCACTTCGCAATAAAATGCGTCGATATTGGTGAGGCCGGTGGTTGGATAGAACAAATGCACCGAGGCAGTGTTGCGCCGGGGCTTAAGATTGAAGTGAGCACCCACGGACGCAGGGCGATCAAGGACGATGGCTTCAAGCTCCCCTGCCGAATGGCCTGCTTCGTTGAGTGACTGGAGCGTGAGCCGTTGATATCCGGGCGCTGATAGGTTGAATGTGCCGATCGGGACGATGAGTGGGTTTTTCTCTGCGCCCCGGGCCAGAACCTCTTGAGAAGTGCCGGCGAGCGTCAGCCTGAGCTTGGACGTGGCATTTGGCGGCAACCGCAAAACCAGGGAACATGTGACCGTTCCGGCATGCTTGAAATCTCCAAACCACAGCAGTTTGGTGTTGGGGTCGTTCCAGCCCGTGACG
This sequence comes from Binatia bacterium, assembly GCA_035566895.1. GTDB lineage: Bacteria > Verrucomicrobiota > Verrucomicrobiia > Limisphaerales > UBA8199 > DATMQA01. Next base: position 72,619 of record DATMQA010000205.1, on the reverse strand, counting down.
CCGTTTCGAGGGGAAATAGCCGCGCCTTCGGGGTTCGGCTCCACATACGCGGTCCAGGCGGGGATGCGCAGTTCCGCAAAACTCTGCGTGCTGCCGGCAAGTGCTGCCAGCAGTAGGAGATAACGCCAGGTTTTCATGCACTGAAGCGAGAGACGGAATGGTTCCCGAGCCAAAAAGGTGTGTGCTAAAATGGCATTCAGAGGCACAGCTTGGTCATGGCACCAGGACAAAGACATTTGGCGCCTTATGCGATGTAACGAGGTCAATCTGCAACCGGCCTCACGTGCTTTTTGTTTGCCCGGGCATGGCCACGGGCGGCACCGCTACCAGCGTGCTCCAGGTCGGACTGGCCGGCGTCAGGTTCTCCTGTGAGTTGAGGGCCTGTTCCCACGTGATTTCCTGGCCGGAGTAAGCGGCCATCCGCCCCATGATCGCCAGGAGCGTGCTATGGGCCATTCGCACCCCGTCGTTAATAGGTTTGCCGCTGCGGATGCTGGCGAAGAGCGCGTTGTGTTCGTTCTGATACATGTCTGACGGCTTGTCTTCGCGAAAGCGCCAGTTATGCTTGCCCTTGACCACGAACGGCCCGCTGAAGGCGCGCACGATCTGCGCCGTGCCGCCGGCTCCCATGAAGTAATCCGAGTTGTCATTGAAACATCCCGTCTGCTGCCGCGAGAAATGGAAACCCTTCACCCCGTCGGCGTAATCATAAACGATCGAGAAATGGTCGAAGATGTTGCCAAACTCCGGCGCGGTCCGGACCTGGCGTCCGCCATGAGCCACGCACTTGAGCGGCGGCACATCCTTCATCGCCCAGGCCATCTTGTCGAGGCTGTGAACGGCCTGCTCGACCACGTGGTCCCCCGACAGCCAGGTGTAATAATACCAGTTTTTCACCTGGTACTGCAGCTCCGTCCACCCGGCCTGGCGCGGAAAAGGAGACCAGACATAGCCGGTGTTGTAGGTGGTATACAGCGCGCGCATTTCGCCAATTGCGCCGTCGTGGATTTGTTGCATGATGGCGCGGACCCCGGTGTTGTACCGGTAACAGAAACCAGCGACAATCGCCAGGTCCTTCTTTCTCGCTTCTTCCACCGCAGCGAGCACGGCGCGGATGCCTGGAGCGTCGGTGGCCATCGGCTTTTCGCAAAAGACGTGTTTCCCGGCGGCGATTGCTGCCTGGAGGTGCGTCGGGCGGAAACCCGGCGGAGTGGCCAGGATGACCACGTCAACCCCGCTGTCGATCACCTTTTGGTAAGCATCCAAACCCACAAAACACTTCTCCGGCGCGACTTTGACCCGGTCTGAATGGGCGGTCTGGAGGTTTTTAAGGCTCCCTTGCAGGCGATCCTCGAAGGCATCGCCCATGGCCGACAGGACGACATTCGGGTCGGCGTTCAGGGCTTCATCCGCTGCGCCCGAACCGCGCCCGCCGCAGCCGATCAGGCCCAGCTTTAGGGTGTCGGAATTCGTGCCGGCGAACAGTCTGCGGGAAAGGATAACCGGAGCCGCCAGGGCGGTGCCTGCGAGAGCCGAAGCTTTCAGGAATTGACGGCGCCTGATGAGTTCACCGCTGGATTGTGGCGTATTCATAAGATTTCAAGTTGTTCGCCCTTTTTCGGCGCGGCGGGGGGACAATTTCGCACCGGGTTCACCGGCCATTGTCGGAGCCCGGGTTGCACCAAAGCTGGTTCTTCGAGGTTTGTTTTGCCAGGTTGGCCCAGAGGTTGTACTGCACGAACTGTACGGAACCACTGACCACCAGGACGATTCCGCCAATCTTTCCGTGGCGCCGACCGAGGGCAAAGTCGGTGGCCGGGTCCGGATAGCTGGAGCCATCGTTGTAAGTATTGACGCCCAGAGTGGGGCTGGTGTCGTCCGGCTCCCACATAGTGAAGGCGTCCTGCGTGAACACCGTCTCGCGGTAGGTCTTGGGGGCGAGGCTGCCATACCCGCAGGCCGCGCCGTTGCAAACGTAGGTGCTCAGCTTGTTGATGCGCTGGTTGAAAGTCGGCGAGTTGGTCTTGTCCAGCGGGCAGCGATAGACGGTGATGTTGTTGATGGTTGGCCAAAGAAGCCCGCCTTGGTAGGCGAGCTGAAGATTTTGGTTATAGGGTGCCGCGGCCAGGTTGGGCGGCGTGCTATTGACCGGCAGGTAGAGCCAGCCCGGCAGCGCATTGCCATCCGGAGAAGTCCACGGCGGGTTCCAGTTGGGATAGGGCAGGTAATCCCGGTTGTCCGCCGAATACATGTGCGTGGCCACGCCGATCTGTTTGTTATTGTTGACACATTGCATGCGCATGGCCTTCTCCTTGGCGCTGGCCAGAGCGGGCAGCAACATGGCCGCCAGGATGGCGATGATCGCAATGACCACCAACAATTCGATCAACGTGAAAGCATGCCCCGTCGCAGGCTGGAGGTCGGCTTTCCCGGTTGGGTCAAAGCAGCTTGATTTGTCATAGGCTGGTTGGGTCGTCAGCACGCGCTGCGTCAACTGTTGCCGGCGGCAGTCCGGGCAGTTATTGCTGGTTTCGGTTTCAAGGTTCATCGACCGGGGTTTTAGCACAGGAGAGCGCATCGCCGCCATACCACATTTTAGTGAGGCGCCGAAATAGCCCGGACCGGCTTGGCGGCCGCGCTCACCAGCCATTGCGTCTCCCCCTTTTGTGGTATGGCGCCCCAACTTTAGTTGTGCATAAATCACGAATCAACGAACTCCTATGAAAAGAAAACTGCTGAACAGAACTTTGCTGAAACAAACAGCGCTGGCGGTCCCTGCCGCCGCCTTAATGCTGGGCTCCAGTCAGGGAGCAGAAATCGGAATCAATTTTCAGGACGACTATACCGGCTATGCCAGCTATTCCGGCAAACCGGTAACCGCCACAGCGTTTGGGATTGATCCTACCAATTGGTTCAACATGGTCCCGATCCCGGTGGACGCTCCCTCGGCCACCAATCAAAGCCTCGCTTTGTTTACGGGCGCCAGTTTGTCCGTCTCCTGGAAGGCCCAAAACGCTTGGGTCAGCGGCATTGACTCCACTTCGGGGACGAATGTGCCTCCCGGTTTTGATGAAGTAATCTGGGGTTACCTGGATGATACCAGTCCAGGCTGGACGGTAACCATCTCCGGGCTCAGAAGTGTGGCGAGCAGCTTTACTCTTCAGTTGATCTCAGCTTCCGATAGCACCACCGGCTTCGGCAACATCAACGTGTTAACCAATCACGTGCTGGCTGACTCTTTGAATTTCACCAATGACCCGTCACAGTTTATTCCTGTCGGCGGTGCGGGTTGGGGCACCAGCACCGTCAGCATCGTCTTTGCCACCCTCGGCGGAAACGACTCGGTCACCTTGCAGGGGGTTGGCCGGAACGGCACGATTCGGAACACCCTGGCCGGTATTCTGCTCAACTACTCATCGCCGGCGAGCAACCCGCCGCTGATCGAGTCCAACCCGCAGGCCCCTACGAATTTGGTCTTTACCGGTCAGTCTTTTAGTCTGGGCGCCGCTGCTTCCGGCTCCTTGCCGCTCAGCTACCAATGGCGCTATAACACCGCTCCGATCCCAGGCGCGACCGGAACCACATTCAGCAAATCGGGAGTGACCACCAACGATTCCGGTAATTACGACGTGGTTGTCACCAACACCTTCGGGTCCGTCACCAGCCAGGTCGCGGCCGTCACCGTCTCACCGGTCGCCCAACCGCAAATCACGCAAGGTCCTTTATCCCAAACCTTCTATCCTGGGTATCCTGCCTCCTTTACGGTGCAGGCGACCGGCGGGCAGCTTAGTTATCAATGGAAGAAGGGCGCCTCGACGCTCACCGGCCAAACTAATGCCACGCTGACGTTGCCGAGCATTTCCACCAATGACGCGGCCACTTATACCATCACTGTCACTAACCCGGTGGGCACCGCGAGCGCCTCGGCGACGTTGACGGTTGTGCTTCCAGGTGCCCCCTACCCGGCAGTGGTTGCCAGGCAGTTGCCACAGGTCTATTACCGGTTCAGTGAGACCGGGCCGTTACCCTACGACCTGGCAGCCAATTCCGGTAGCTTGGGCTCCACCGGCGCGGGAATGTACCTCGGCGGCACGACGCATCCCACCGGAGGCGCGCTAGCGGGCAGCACGGACACCGCAGCCGGTTTTGACGGCGCCAGCGGCCGGGTTGCCGTGCCCTACTCTGCCAGCCTGAATCCCGGAACCTTCACTGCCGAGGCTTGGCTTAATCCCGGTGTGGCTCTGACGGGTAGTACCTTGACTTGCCCGCTTTCCTGCGGCGACTTCGGGAGCACGCGTGCCGGGTGGCTGATTTACCAGAGCGCCACCGGATGGAATTTGAGAACCTATGACCAGAATGCCGGGACGGTCGCCGTGAGCATTACCGGCGGTCCCGCCCCGGTTGCGGGCACTTGGTACCACGTCGCCGCGGTTTTCGACGGCACGACCGCAACTCTGTACGTCAACGGCACCGCCGTCGTTTCAAGCCCGCCAACCAATTATGTGGCGGGCACGGCCGGACCGCTGGCCGTTGGTTGCCGGGCGGATACCACCTTCTTTTGGCATGGCGTGGCGGATGAAGTCGCTTTCTATTCCACCCCTTTGTCGTCAGCCCAAATCCTGGCGCATTATCAAAACGGCACGAACGCGGCGCGAGTCACGGCTTACAACACGCTCATCACCGGCGATGGCGCGGTCGAATACCTCCGCCTCGACGAGCCTAAATTCTTCGGCAACACCCGAAACCTGGGCACCGCCGGCGTCCTTTGGAATGGAACGGAAAGTTTCACCGGGTCAACCGACGGCCAGCCTGGCCCGCAGCCGCCTGCCTATCCCGGCTTTGAATCAACCAACACTGCGGTGCAGCTCAACACCGGTTCTGTGCAGGCCCCTGCCCTGAGCCTGGCCACCAACACGGTGACCATGGTTGCATGGCTCAACCTGAATGGGGACAACACGGCCTATTACCCCGGCATCATTTTCACGAGACCTTCGGCCACTGGCCTGGGTTTGAACAACGCGGATATCCTGGCTTACAACTGGAATAACGACGCGGGAACTTACGGGTTCGGCTCGGGTCTGGCCGTACCTCCCAACCAGTGGGTTCTGACGGCTCTGGTGGTCACGCCAACCAACGCCACCCTCTACCTGGGCACGACCAATGGGCTGCAATCCGCCGTGAATACCCACGCGCACGCCGTGCATGATTTCAGCACCGCGCCTCTCGTCATGGGGTTCGATAATGGCAATTACCTGAATGGCGAAATCGACGAAGCCGCGCTGTATCCGTACGCGCTGACCGCGGACCAAATCTCAGCGCTTTTTGCTCAGGGTACCGGCGTGCCGCTCATCCTCGGTCTGATTCCGGGCGGTATCATCCTGGACACGAAACCTGCCGGCACGCCGCACAACGGCCTTAACTACGGCGCTCTTTGGCAGGCAAGTTCGGGGCCCGATGCCAATTCGGTGACACGAACCGGAGTGGAACAATTCGTGGCCACCAACGGCACCCAGATTACCGTCCCGGCGGATCCGGATTTCAACTCGCCCACGGGCACAATTTGCTTCTGGATGCGCTACAACATTCCGTTATCCGGGCTGCCCGGGCCGGGCAACGAGGCGGCGATGTTATTCGACCGCCGAACCACCGCTGGAACAGTGATCGGAATCAACACCAGCGGCGCCATCGAATTTCAGGCCGCCGGCGGCGCCAACGCCTTCGCCGGCGGTTATGTGGTGGACGGCAACTGGCACCATGTGGCAGTAACTTACGATCAATCGGTAAGTGGCTCGGTTTCCCTCTTCATCGATGGCGTCCTGGCCGTCTCCAATCCAAATACGACGAATTGGGCCTGGCCGACCACGCAGGAAATTGAGTTGGGCCGCTCCCACGATCCTTATTGGAAGCGGTTTGATGGCCAGTTGGATGACTTCCGCATCTACAATCAGGTTTTGGCCGGCGCGGCAATCACCACAATCGGGACACCTGCCACGAGCGATACGCTCGTGAATACCGCGGCACTGGAACTGCGCTTTAACTTTGACACACCGGGAGCAGGCCATACTTTGACTTGGCCTTTCGGCAGCCTCCAGAGCTCTCCGGTGCTGGGTCCGGGAGCGGTTTGGACTGCGGTGCCGGGCGCCTCCTCGCCCTACCCCATCCTGCCGACCGCACCGCACCTCTTTTACCGGCTCGCACTCTGAGCCTGTTTAACTAAAACCAGCTTCTGGCGCGGCCGGGAAGTACTCCCGGCCGCGTTCCAGTTGGGCCATATTTTAGGCTGTATTTTCAGCTTCCCTGTTCCAACAATCCCCGGAAACATGCAGCCGGATTTGGCCCAACTGCGCCGGTCTCCGCGTGAGCTCGCCCGGTGGCAGAAGGCCAAGGCGCTCTTGTTTGGGGGTCAGTACGCGTCTGCGGTGGCGGCCTATCGGCAACTCCTCCGCCGCTATCCAGCCGTGCCGGAGCTGTGGTTTGAACTGGGCAACGCCGCCGCCGGCGAACTCGACTTGGCTCAGGCCAATCAGGCCTACCAGCGCGCGCAGGAGTTGGCCCCGCGCAATGCGCGCCTGCTCCTGCTCATTGGCCAGCAATACCAGGGATTGCGGCAACTCGACCAGGCGCGGAGCTGTTTCGAGCGCGCGGTAGCGGTCGACCCGGAACTGATGGACGCGCGGATCAGCCTGGCCATGTGGTTCGAAAAAGAGCGCCGGCTCGCGGACGCCTGGAATTGTGTGCAGGAGTGCCTGGCCAAAAGCCCCGGCGACGATCAGGCCCGCTATTTCCACGCCTTCCTGCTGCACCGGATGGGACGCAATGCCGAAGCGGAAGCCGCCTTGCGCGAACTCGTGCGCCACGAGGTGAGATACCCGTACGTGCGATATGCCAGCCGGTACCTCCTCGGCGTTGTCCTGGATCAATTCGGACAATTTAACGAAGCGCTGCGCTGGCTCTGTGAGGCCAAAGCGTTGGTGCGGCAGCTCACCGATACCGCCCTGCTCGAACGAGAATACGATCGTGCGAGCCAAAGGCGTCGCGAATTGCTGGCGGGAATTAAGAGAGATTTGCTGGAGAAATGGCGGCGCGAACCTGCCTGCGAACCGGCGCTTGGACAGATTGCCTTTCTCGGCGGCCATCCCCGGAGCGGGACCACGCTCCTGGAACAGATACTGGATGCCCACCCGGAGGTGTTGGCTTTCGACGAGCCGGCTGCCTTGAGTCAGGAGGTGGCCGCCAGCCTCGTCCCACACCAGGGCGGCGGGTTAACCCTGGCGGCCCTGGATGGCCTCAGTCCCAGCCGCCGGAAGCATCTGCGCCAGCGCTACCGCGCCAGCCTTTTGCAGGAAGTCGCCGGGAAGTCCGAAGCGCGGGTGCTGTTGGATAAAAACCCTTCGGCCACCGCCTTGCTCCACCTGTGGCTGCGCGTTTTTCCCGAGGTGAAGGTAATCGTCGCTTTGCGCGACCCGCGGGACGTGGTCATCAGTTGTTTCTTTCAAAACCTGATGTTGAACGCCACCAACGTGAACTTCCTCAGCCTCGAACGCACGGCCAAACATTACGCTGACCTGATGGATGTTTGGCTGTGGTTCCGGGAGCTTGGTGGTTTTGACTGGCTCGAGACGCGCTACGAAGACGTTGTGGAAAACCTGGAGAGTGAGGGCCGGCGGGTTACCGAATTTCTTGGCCTGGCCTGGCACCCGCGACAAGCGCGGTATTATGAAACGAGCCGGCGCAAGTTCCTTTACGCCCCGACGTACCACGACGTGACTCAGCCGGTCTATCGCCGGGCTGTCGGGCGCTGGCAACAGTATGCGGAAGCCCTGGAACCCTGCCAGCCACGGCTGGCTCCCTATTGCCGCGCCTTCGGTTACACGCTCTGAAGCCGCCCTCCTCTCCAAACCGTCCCTATTTTCCCAGATATTTTAGCGTCGCTTCCGTGCGGCTGTGAACGTGCAGCTTCTCGTAGATGGTGCGCGCGTGGGTCCGCACGGTCTCGAAACTGATACCCATCAGATCCGCAATTTCTTTGTAGGCGTGCCCCTTGGCCAGGTGCGCCAATACCTGGTCTTCGCGGTTGGTCAAGGTCTCCACTTCCGGAGCGCGCCGGGTTGCCTCGGGCACTTGTTTGAGTTCCTGGAAGTACTGCACGACCCGACGGGCAATCTGGCGCGACATCGGCGCCCCGCCGCTGTTGACTTCGCGGATCGCTTCCAAAAGTTTGTCCTTGGAGGTGCGCTTGAGCAGGTACCCGGTGGCGCCTGCCATCAATGATTTGAACACCTGCTCGCTGTCGTCATACACCGTCAGCATCAGTACCGGCAGGTTCGGCGCCGCGCCCTTGAGCCGGCGCACGCATTCGGGGCCCAGCATCCCCGGCAGGTTGATGTCCATGAGCACGACGTCCGGCCGATTGGCCGGAATGCTCTTGAGCGCTGCCAGTCCATCCGGATAGGCTGCCTGGCATTGAAAGCCAGGGGAGCTGTTGAGCATCGCGGCGAGGTTGGCCCGCACTCCGGGATCATCTTCCACCAATGCTACCTGAATCGCTTTGTTCACGTTCTGCTTTTTCATAGCAGATAGGGCCGGGCGCGCTATACCACATTGATGGTATGTGCCGCCGCGCTCATTCGTTCGCCGGCAGCGCGAAGACGAACCGGATTTTTGTGCCGCGCCCGGGCGCGCTGGTTAATTGAGCCTCGCCGCCACATTCGGCCAGCCGTGTTTTTATGTTCTCCAGGCCATTTTGTTCGGCGGCGGTTTTGCCGGGCGCGAAGCCGCAGCCGTTGTCTTCAACTTCCAGCTCTACTTGCGAATTGTCCAGCCTGAGCCGCAGCCAGAGTTCACTCGCGCCGGAATGTTTCAGCGCGTTATTGAAGGCTTCGCGAATCGCCAGGAAAACGTTGTGCCTTGCCTCCGCGCCCAACGGCAGGTTAGGCAGGTTGGTTGGGATCTCTTGCCAGCAGCGAATCGAGCTGCTCTCGAAGAATTCGTCCGCAAAACGGCTCACATAGTCGGCAAACCGCGGCAGATTGTCGTTCTTGGGGTTGGTCGCCCAGATGATTTCATCGAGCGCTTGGACCACCGCCCGCGCTTGGATGCCGATGCGCTCAAAATGTCCCCGGGAGGCTGGCTGTGCCCCGGCCTGGCTCAGGCCCAGATCACTGAGCTGGGAAACCTGCGTCAACATTCCACCAATGTGATCGTGCATGTCCTGCGAGATGCGCAATCGCTCCCTTTCCACGGCGTACCGGGTTTCGATCAGAGCCAGGCGGCGCCGGTAGCGCCGGCGTTCCACCAGGCGAATGGCCCCCGCCACCGCCCCAAGAACCGCCGCGCCCGCCAGCCCCAGGAACCAGGCTGTTTCCCACAGGTAAGGCCGGACCGTGATCGCCAGCGCGGGGCCGGTCAGGCTCCAAACGCCATCCGCATCGCACGCCAGGACCCGAAACACAAATCGCCCGGCAGGAACATGAGGGTAATACGCCGCTCTCCTCTCCCCGGCTTCGACCCACTCATGGTCAAAGTTTTCCAGTTGGTAGCGAAACCGAAGTTTCTCGGGAGAACCGAAGCTAATCCCGGTATAGCGAACCTCCAGCTCGCGACCGCCGGGACCTAAAGTGATTCGCCGAATCGGCTGGTTGCTTTCGGAGCCTGCACGGGGGGAAGCTTCGGTTGCCCTCTCCGGCTCAGGTTCCTGAATCTTCCCATTCACCAGGACCTCTTCCAGCAGAACGGTCGGTGGGGGTGAATCGGCTGCCTGGCTCCGCGGGTCAAAAAAAACCAGGCCTTTGACCGTTGAGAAACAGACCAGTCCCGCCTTGGTTTTCAAACCCGCCGGACAGAATCCGCTCGAGCATTCCTCGGCCGGCATGCCTTCGTTGAGCCCAAAAGCCTGCGGACGCAGGAAAGAGAGCTTTCCGGCCGCAAAATCTTCCAGGTCAGATTTCCGGATCCGGAGAACGCCGCGGCTCGTGCCCAGCCACAGGAACCCATAGTCGTCCTCGACGATCTGCACGATCGTGTCCGCGCTTAGACCTTCCCGGGCAGTGAACGTGGTGATGCGACCGTTGCGGCGGCAGCTCAATCCCCCTCCGGCCGTGCCGATCCAGAGCGCTCCATCGCCGTCCAGGTACAGCGTGCGAATGGCTTTGCTGAGCAAACCGTTGGTGACTGACTCCACGGCTTCACTCCCGGGCTCGATCCGCTTGAGCCCCCCCGCCACCGAGCCCACCCATAAGGCTCCGCCCGGTTCCTGCGCCAGCCCTGTGACCGGTCCGCGAGCAACACGCTGCGGGATTTCCGTGAACACACCGTTTTTTAAATGCACCAGCCGGCCGGCGGAAGTTCCGGCCCACAAACCACCGCGGCCGTCCTCACCCAAAGCGGTCACCGCCGCCGGGTTTAACCAGGCCTCGTTCGTATAGCTGGCGGCCAAGGTGCCGGCTCGCAGACGGAACAGCCCCCGCGCCGCCCCCCACCATAAGCTGCCGTCTTTTGCCGCCAGCACGGAGTCTACCGAGGAGTAGAAGGGTGCGAAGGATCTGAACCCTTCCGGCCCGCCGCGATAGAGTCCGCCGCCGGTCGTGCCCACCCACAGAACACCGTCTGCGGTTTCAGCCACCGACCGCGTATAATCATTGGTCAACCCCTGTGCCGCGCCGTAGCTCACAAGTTTGCGGCGGCTCAGCCGGTTTAAACCCCCGGTCCGCGTGCCTGCCCACAGATGGCCTTCCCGGTCCGGGCAAAGCGACCGGATATCGTTGGCGGACAGGCCTTGTTGCTTCCGGATCGGAAAGAATCGGCCCGCTTTGAAGCAATAAAGGCCGTCATCGAGTGACCCTGCCCAGAGGGCCCCGGATTTGTCCTGCGCCAGGCAGGTCACGTAAACAAAGGGAAGCCCGTTGGTCTCCGTGAAGCGGCCCCACTCGCCCTGCTGCCGGCACAGCACCGTGCCGTTTCCGACGCTCGCCCAAAGGTTGCTGGTGGCATCTTCCAACAGGCAGTAGGCAAGAATTCGTTCGTTTCCAGCCGGACCCACGCTTTCGGTTAGCTGCTGGTTGCGAAACTCAAACAAGCCCTGCGATAGCGTCGCAATCCACATGGCCCCGCTGGAGTCGTGCCGCAGCGCCCGGATCCCCGCGTGGCGGAGTGCCCCCAATTCATCGCCCTGCGTAAATTTCCCGTCCTCCCAAATTGTCAGCCCGGCCAGAGTGCCAATCCACAGGCGGCCGGCGCCATCCTCGGCCAGCGACGTTACGGTGTCGCTCGCCCCCAGGTGCTGCGGGAAACTGACGCTCTCGATTCGACCCGCGGTCCATCGGCTCAGCCCGCCGCCGCTGGTGCCGATCCAGAGCGTCCCGCGGCTGTCTTCGTACAACGCCAGCACCTCCACGCTCTGCAGTCCCTCGTGAAGCCCGAAAGCCGTGAAGTGCACACCATCGAACCGCGCCAATCCGTCGCGCGTGCCGAGCCACAAATATCCGTCCCGGGTCTGAACAATCGCATTGACGGTGTTTTGGGGCAGTCCCGCTTCGGTTCCCCACGAGCGAAAGACCAGCCCCTCAGCCGGATCAGGCTCGTTCGTGGCGCCCAGCGGCTGGGCGATGGAGCTCGCGCTCCCCATCGCCGCCAGCATCACCGCTGCCAAACCTGCCGGAACATGGCCTGTGGAGGACCAAAGCATTTGTGATGTATGCTGTCAGAGTACCGCAGCCTCCGGTCACCGCAAACAAAAGATAAGATCCGTGCACGAATAAACACCAAAGACCAGGCTCCAAACACCAGCAAAGCATCAAAGAAGAAAAATATTTTAAGGTTCGGATTGCTTCGGATCAGTTCGGATGGAAGGTTGGCGATCGAAGTAAAAACGCCCGGCCAACACGGAGAGAATAATTATGATGAACTACCAATATTTGATTGTGGGCGGCGGGATGACCGGCGCGGCCGCGGTGGAGGGCATCCGTGAAGTTGATTCAAACGGCAGCATCGGGCTCCTGACCGCGGAATCGGACCCTCCGTACGATCGGCCCCCTCTCTCGAAGGGACTTTGGAATGGGAAGGCCGTGGACACCATCTGGCGCAAAACCGGGAACAAAGGAGTCAGCGTTCACCTTGGCCGGGTCGTCAAAGGGATTGAACCCCGTCAGAAGCGAGTGGTGGACGACACGGGAGAATTTTTCACCTACCAAACACTCTTGCTGGCCACCGGAGGCAAACCACGGCGGCTTCCGTTCGGCGATGATCAGATTATTTACTTCCGCACCCTGGCGGATTACCGGCGGCTGCGGGCGATGGCCGAAACGGGCAAGCGGTTTGCCGTGATCGGCGCCGGGTTCATCGGCTCGGAAATCGCCGCGGCCCTGGCTCTGGACCAAAAAGAAGTCGTGATGATTTTTCCCGGCAAAGAAATCGTAGACCGCCTCCTCCCAGGTTCTCTTGCGCAATTTGTGTCCAGCTTCTACAAGCAAAAGGGGGTGGTGCTAATGGCGGGTGAAAAGGTTGTTGGTTTGGAGACGCGCGGCAACCAGAAGGTTTTGAAAACCGGCAGTCACCAGGAAATCATCGTGGATGGCGTCGTGGCGGGAGTCGGCATCGAGCCCAACGTTGAGCTTGCCGAAGCCATCGGATTGAAGTTGGAAAATGGAATTGTCGTGGACGAGTTCCTGCGTGCCAGCCAGCCTGGCATCTACGCCGCCGGGGACGTTGCGTCATTTTACAACCCTGCTTTAGGAAAGCGCATCCGGGTGGAACACGAGGATAACGCCAACAAAATGGGGCGCCTGGCCGGGCGCAACATGGCGGGCAAATCGGAGGCTTACCATCACCTGCCCTTCTTTTATTCCGATATGTTTGAGTTGGGATACGAGGCGGTCGGTGAACTGGATTCGCGCTTGGAGACATTTGCTGACTGGAAACGGCCCAACGAGGAAGGCGTTATCTACTACTTGCAAAACAGTCGAGTGCGGGGTGTTTTGTTATGGAATGTGTGGGAGCAAGTGGAAGCCGCCCGTCAACTGATCGCCTCACCAGGGCCATTCACAGCCAAAGATCTCAAAGGGCGGTTGCCGGCCAAAGTTTCGTCCGCAAAACCTGGCTGATAACGGGAGACTCAAGTGTTTTTGTTGGTGGATGGGACTCTGGGGTCCAAGCTCCAAAGTCCAAGATCGAAGGACGAGCGAGTCCAGAAAGTCAAAATTCTTCCCTCGACAACTATCGGCGTCGTGGTAATGTTTATACCACAGATCTATGTTTGGAGCATTCATCAAAGAATTAAGGGCGCGGCAGCGCCTTGGCCTGCGCGAATTTTGCCTGCAGCACGGCCACGACCCCAGCAATTGGAGCAAAATCGAGCGCGAAGTTCTCGCTCCGCCGCGCGACGAGGAAACCCTCCGCACTTGGGCGAAACAGCTCGGCCTGAAACCGGGCTCGCCGGATTGGCTCAAATTTTTCGACCTTGCAGCGGTAGATGTCGGCCGCATACCCGATTATGTGCTCAAGGACGAGAAGCTGGTGGCGCAACTGCCGGTTTTCTTTCGAACGCTCTCCGGTCAGAAACCTTCGCGGGAGGATTTGGAAAAACTGCTCGAAATCATAAACAGCGCCCGGCACCCGTGACCGACCCTCGCAAGTTTAAGGCGCCCTTCATTCCGAAGGAGCGCATCTGGCAGGAGGCCGACCGGCTGCGCGTGGCGCATCCTGCGGGGCGTTCGTTGCCGGTGCAGGTGCTCGACCTGGCTGAGTTCGACCTGGGCCTCGACCTTGTTCCCGTCAACGGGCTGACCACCAACAACCGGATGGAAATCTACGCCGCCATTGCGGGCCTCGAATTGTTGAAGCAGCCCTGCAAGGTCACGCTTTACAGCGATTCTCAGTATCTGGTCAAAGCCATGACGGAGGGTTGGGTGGTGGGGTGGAAGAAGAAGAGTTGGTGGCGGACCCGGACCGAGCGACCGGAGAACGTGGATCTTTGGCAGCGGTTGGATGCGTTATGCCAGACGCATCAGGTGGAATTTCGTTGGGTGAAAGGTCACGCGGGCAATTTGGAAAACGAACGGTGTGACCAACTCGCGATGGCCGCCTTGCGCCAGCCCAATCTTCCGGTGGACGACGGTTACGAGAGCAAGCCTGAGACCGAAGGCGTCCGCCCCGACATGCAGGAAGGCGAGCCGTGCGGGAAATGTGGAACGCCGGTCATCAAGCGGAAAGGCAAATGGAAACCGGGCCGCGATTACTATTATGAGTTCCACCTGCTCTGCCCGAAATGCCAGACGACTTATCACGTTGAGTCGGCCAGGCGGCTGGTGGAGCAACCGCCGTCGTTGTTTTGATAGATTGTGTCGGGGTCAGGGTTTTTTCTTCCTGAACCGGTTTCGCGTTTATTCGCCGCTGTTTCCCAGGTGGATCGCCACTGCCGGTTTTTTCAGCGCGTTCTGCATGATGATTTCCGCAACGGTTCGCTCCAGACTATTCGGCGCCAAGCCATCGATTCTCGTTTGGGTCTCCGCCAATCCGGAGGTCAGCAGCATCGGTTCTATTAACGCGGAGATGGCGTAGGCTCGGGCCGAAGGGTTTTCCAGCTTGGAGGCGGTGTCCCAGTACATCGTGGCTCCGCCGTGGTGTTCGGCGGCCCCATTGAAAACGTCCGCCATGAGTTGGGGCGCCCCGGGATAGGCGCTGAGAATGTCCTGGATGGCGGTGTCGCGGGGCCGCTGCGCTGGAGCGGCGTTGTTGAGCTAAAACGTGAAACGGCGAATGAATCCTGCGGAACAGGGCCGGCAGGGGCGCTCGTGTTTACTTAGGCAGTGCGCTCTCTCGTTCCCGCGTTCTCCGCTTCGCGCACACGGGCGCGGGGCGGGAAAACTCAGGGGCTTTGCTCAACCATAACCAATACCCGATAATGGCTTGGCTGACTTGCTCGAAGCGGTTGGGTTTCGTGAGGAAGGAGTTGGCCCCGAGTTTATAGGCGCGGTTAATATCCCTTACCGCATCCCAAGCCGTGAGCACTACCACGCGCAAGCTGTTAAAGGTCGGTCGGCGGCGAAGCCATTTCAGGACCTCGAAACCATCCAGTCCCGGCATATTGAGATCGAGCAGGACAAGAGCGGGGAGGGGAAATTCGGCGCGGCTCGCATATCGACCGCAGCCACTAAGGTATTCAAGAGCTTCCTCACCGGTGCTGACGACCTGGATGGGATTGACAATATTGGCCTCCAGGAAAACGCGCCGAAGCAAAAGCGCATCGTCCTCGGAGTCCTCAACCAGCAGTAATAGCGCATCATCGCGCATACAAAGAAAACGCGAAGGGGGAATATTGGTCAGGAAGATAGTTTGGGGCTATGGGGATTAGGCCCTATGCGAGAGATGCCGTCTTAGAAGCAAGGCAAATCAGCCAAAGCGCCCGATTTGGCGAAGCCCGCGCCGTGCCCCGGAATTCGCTTCACTGGGACACCGTGCCGAACGGGCCGGGATACTTGGGTGCATTGGCTCGTCCATAACCAATGATCTCTGAGGGCCTGGGCGAGTCCCACAAGCTCGTCGAAGTGCAGGCCCCAAGTGGCTCGGGTTGTATTTTAGCCGACGAGACAGCCGCGTTTGGGTGCCCAAACGTCACCGCGCTTTCGGGCGGACGATCAACATCGGCAGAATTGTATTCTGATTGTATTCTGCAGTTGGTTGGATTTTGGACTTTGGCCGCGTTTCAGCTTTTTCCTCCTTTCTTCCTGGACCCGCTTTTAGCGGCTAACGCCCCAAATCATAAATCATACACTCATCACCCGTATTTAACGGCCTCTCATGCCTCGGACATTCAAAGCAACCTGTTCACCGGGTCCAGGCGGATTTTAGATTAACGATCCACCGCATCTACCGGGCCATGCCGTCTCGGACACGTAAAAAAGTCCGTGTTTACCGGGTCCTGACGGATTGCAGATTCATAATCGCCCGTGTTTACCGGGTCCTGACGGGTCCTGACGGGTCCTGACGGGTCCTGACGGATAACCTGACGGATTAAAAACTCAAAATCGCCCGTGTTTACCGATGTCCTGACGACCTGACGAGTTTAAGGGGGGGTACTATATCCATATATGCATCATCTCCTCCTCATCCTCTCGTCCCCTTCGCTCGTCCTTATCTATCTCCAACTGCCACCAACTCCTAACACCCCCACCCCTCGTCCTCACTCCGCAACATCGGCTAACCGCGGCTAACATCGGCTAACATTGCGCAACGGCGCCAAATCAAACCCAAAACCGCTCCCATCTGCGCCTATCTCCTCACTTCCGCATCCAGCATCCCCCCTGCTCCGATTTTCGGATGGGAACCCGCCCGTGCCTTTGGATCTTGGACCTTGGCCTTTGGACCATTCGTTATCTCGCCGGTAGCCGTACCACCGGCGTTGGTATCCCTGCGGTAGGTGGCCGACGCCGTACGGTAACCGCAAGGTAGGTGGTGGTAGCTCCTGGTAGGTCCTGGTAGGCGCTGGTAGGTAGGTCCCACTTTAGACATAGCGACAAAAGTGCGCCGCGTAGGGGCACGCGTCCCCTGACCCGGCGCAAGGACTTATGGCGCAAGTCCGTGCACGCAACCAGCGCACTTGTTCGTCTAAAATCGCGCCACGTGCCACCCGTCACGATAGGTGCGTTGCAGATAGGAATTGGCTTCGGGATGATTGGTGACTTTAAGGCGGGTGCTGTCCCAGGACAGCACCTGGCCCGGCAGGCGAATGGCCACGGTGCCCAGCAGGATCGCCTCGGTCATGGGCCCGGTCTGGGCAAAGTGTGACTCGGTATTTTCGCCACCCAGGCACGCATCGACGAAGTGGTGATAGTGATTGCGCTCCGGCAGTTGGGGCCGCTTGACGTCTTTGAAATGTTCCTCGGGCAGCAACTGCGGCGGGTAGCCGTGCGGGATGAGCAGCGAGCCCAAGGTGCCGATGAGCATCGAGGATTCGGGAGGATAGTCCTTGAGCTCGGGGGTGTAGAGTTTGCGGATGTGTTCGGGAGGATAATACTCGCCGTCGAACCACTCCAGCGCGAGTTCGCGGCCGGCAATGAGTTCGTTGCCGGGAAAGGTCCAGGTGATATGGTCGCCCTGGGGCCAGGTGTCGGCGCGCCGCTCGGGGGAACTCTTCCAGGAATCCTGCACCTCGGCGGAGACCGCCAGCGCCGGCCGCAATCCGAGCCCTTTCCAAACCGGGTCAAAGATATGACAGCCGATGTCACCGGACCAGCCGGTGCCGAAGTCCTGCCAGGCGCGCCACTTGACCGGATGGTAAATGTCCGGGACGTATGGCCGCACCGGGGCAGTGCCGAGCCACAAATCCCAGTTTAAAGACTCGGGAGCCGCTTCGCCGGTCTCCGGGCGCGGTCCGGCCAGGCGGTAGCTCTCGACCGCGCCCGGCCGGTTCGAACACAAATAGGCGTGGGTGATCTTGCCGATGCGGCCTTCCCGAAGCCACTTCACGGCGGTGCGCTCATGAACGGACGAGGCGACCTGGGTGCCGAGCTGGGTAACTACGCCTTTGCTGATCGCGGCTCGGGTCAGGGTGCGCACCTCGAGCACGTCGTGGCAAAGCGGCTTTTGACAATAAACATGTTTGCCTAGCCGGATGGCGTTGTACGCGATCGCAAAGTGCATATGGTCGGGCACGGCGACATTCACCGAATCAAGCTGGTCGCCCTCTTTGCGGAGCAGCTCGCGCCAGTCGGCGTACAGGCGGGCGCCGGGGACTGCCTTGCCGGCCTTTTCGAGGTGGGTGGAGTCGACATCGCAGAGGGCGACGATCTGCACACGCGGGTGCGAGATGAAATTGTTCAGGTCACCCCAGCCCATGCCGCCGACGCCGATGCAGGCGTGGGCGAGTTTCGAGTTGGGCGAAATGGTTCTGGGCCGGGACTGGATACTCGTGCAGGAAACCAGGAAGGGCGCGGCCAGGCAACCCAGGCCGGCGGCCTGCAAAAAGCGGCGGCGCGACAAGCCGGCCGAAGGGCCAAGCCAGCCGGGAGCCCTGTGATAAGACCTGTTACTCGGTTTCATACTACAGATTGATAAAATACGTCGCCAATTGCAAGGATGTTCAAGTGCGGAGTTGAAACGGGCGGGGGATTCTCTCATGCTGAATGTTATGAACGGAAGATGGCTCCTGACGCTCGCGCTGGCCGGCGCGCTGGGCGGTGGTTGTTCGAAGCCGGAGGCGGCGCCCGCCCCCGCCGCCGGCGATCCGGATGAACCGACCCAGGCGCAGGCGAAATTGCCGACGTTGAAAATTTGGCTGGGAGCGGAAGAGCTCGTGACCGAACTAGCCTTGACACCGGAGCAGGAGCGCACCGGGATGATGTTTCGCACGAATATGGCGGACAACGCCGGGATGCTTTTTCCCCTGCCGTATACCCAGCGCGCTTCGTTTTGGATGAAGAACTGTCCGCTGCCGCTTTCGGCGGCCTACATCCGCCCGGATGGCGTCATCCAGGAAATCCACTCGCTCGAGCCGCACAACACCAACGCGGTCGTCGCCGCGTCCGATAATATCCGCTTTGTGCTGGAGACTCCCCAAGGCTGGTTCGATAAACACCACATTCACGAGGGCGTGAAAGTGGCCACCGAGCGAGGACCTCTGATGGAAACGTTCTTTCCGAAGAGGTAGCCGGGGTCTGCGCTCCGACGTTTTAGTCATCCGCTAATCCCAGCCCCATCAGCGCCATCTGTTTGGGCGTGAGCAGCCACTCCAGCGTGGCGCAACGTCCGTACGGGACTGAGTTCAGGGAAAGCTTGCACAGACCCCCTTTCTTCATTGTGACCGAAAACCCCGCATCGCCGGAAACCAGCAGTGAGATCAATTCGCTCAAATAAGGTTCGTGGCCAACCAGCAAAACATTTTCCGGCGAAGGTTTGCGATGGTTTAACCAACCGAGCAGTTCCTTGGGGCTGCCCGCGGGCGCTAGGGCTTCGGAGAATTCCAGTTTCTTACGAGTATCAAAGGCCTCCGCGACGATCCCCGCGGTCTGGCGCGCCCGCAAATAAGGACTGCAGACGATGAGGTCGAATGAGAGGTCCATCGCCGCCATCGCCTCGGTAATCCTCCAAAGCTTGCGTTCACCTTTGGGCGTAAGCGGACGCTCGGAATCTTTGTAACCGGGGGTGCCGGGCTCGACCGCCAGGCCGTGGCGCAAGACGTAAAAGTTCATCGTTCGCTCCTTGCCGGGTGGGGCGCTGCTCGAGCGCGGCGCTCCGCTTCCGCGTGCTTCTTCCGGTGGACAGCCGAGGGCACACCGCGCCGACCGGTAATGCCGCGCCTGGGCCAGAACTCCAATAGTTGATCGGCAGCGTCCAGATACACGCGGGTAAGCCAGACGCGGCGGCGCAGCAACTCCTCACGGAAGCGGCGGGCGTCTGCGGTTTCGAGCCTTTTCTTTCGCGCAAATCTGGCAAAGCTCTGGAACAGCACCTCGGCGTCCTGGATTTCGCCCATCATCGTCTGGTAGCCGTGCATCGCGGCGAGGAGTTTTTCGTCCGCGGGTGGCAGGTACTTGGCCAGGGTTTCGACGATGTAGCGGAATTTTTTGAAGGCAACCCGTGTGCAATGAATGCTGGCCGGTTTTTTCGGAGCGATGTGTTCGCGCAAGCGTTGGGTGCGCTCGAAGGCGACATCGACGGAGCGCAGCAGCCTGGCATTGGCGGCCGGCGGCGCGGATTTCTTTTGCGACCGGCTGAGCTCGTCGCGACCGGCGGCGATGAGTTTCGCCAGCCGGGCGGTTTTGATGCGCTTGACCTTTCTCCGGGTCCTGCGGGCGAACCGTTCCTCCCGTTTGCGGAGGAAGGCGTGGAACTGGCGCGCGGCCGGATACGACTGCCGCATTTTGGCCACGGTCCCCAACTGTACTTGCGTATCGCGCAAGTCATCGAACGTATCTAGGTGCCGCTTGAGCGCGGCTTCCATCTTTCGGACGCGTCCGGGGCCGATGAACGAGCTGAGCAATTCAATCATCGAGAGCAGCCGGCGGGTCGCCACGCGCGATTCATGGACGCCTCGGGCGGAAAACTTCTTCTGGCAGCGTTTCAGTTCCCTGCGGTAGCGGCGCCACTGCTTTTTGAACGAAGCGGCCAGGAAACTCAAAGTGCCCGGAGGCAATTCGAAGGCCGCCGGCTTGCCTCCAAGGGTCTCATGCCCATTCGCACCGGCCGGAGCCAAAGCTGTTGTTATCTGGCGCATGTGACATCGGGGAAATGAGTTCGCGAATTCCCTTTTGGTTAAAAGCCGTCACTAAAATGCACAAAAGCGACCGGGTGGTCAAATCCCCAGCGAGAAGAGTTAAAACGGTTAAATCAACAATAGGTGGAAGCGCGGCGGTGCCCCAGCCGTTCCTTACCCGCCCATGCCCTATTTAACTTCATTAACCGATTTAACTGATTTAACTCATTTTTCCGAGGCTCCGTCCAGCCGCCCGAATTTTCTTATCTGCGGCCAAACCAGCGCCACGGCGATGACTACCAGAATCGTTCCCACGCCGCCCGAGACAACCGAAAATACCGGCGAGGCGAGATGCGCGACAAAGCCCGATTCGAATCCGCCCAGTTCATTTGACGTGCCGATGAAAAGGCTGTTGACAGCGGAAACCCGCCCGCGCTTCTCATCGGGCGTAAGCAGTTGGACCAGGGTATGACGCACCACGACGCTGATATTATCCACCGCCCCACACACAAAGAGCATCAGAAACGAGAACCAGAACCAGGTGGAGAACCCAAAGGCAATCGTCGCCAGACCAAACATGGCCACCGCCCACAGCATCGCCCGCCCGGCTTTCTGGAGCGGGTGCCGATGGGCCAGCACCAGCGCGCAGAGCAGCGAGCCAAGAGGCAACGCGGCCTGCAACAAACCGAGGTAACTGGGGCCCACCCTGAGGATGTCCTTGGCATAGACCGGCAGCAACGCCGTGGCCCCGCCCAGCAAAACGGCGAACAGGTCCAGGGTGATCGTCCCCAGAATGATCGGGCTGGCGAACACGAATTTGAATCCCGCGCCCAGGTTGCGGACCGTCATCTTTTCTTTGACGGCGGCCGCACGATGGCGCCTCACCAGGCTAATCAGAACAAGGCAGATTAACGCCGCGGCGGCGTTGAAGGCATAGACGGGCGCCGCGGAACGGGTCACCGCAATCAAAGCGCCGCCCAACGCGGGGCCCACCACCGATGAGAGCTGGAAACTGCCGCTGCTCCACGCCACCGCGCGCGCGAAATCCTGACGCACGACCAGGTGGGGCAGGAAGGCCGAACTTGCCGGCCAAAGGAAAGTGCGCGCGGTGCCGGCGACGAACAGGCAGCCGTAGATCCAAAAGACCGGGGCGCCCGAGGCGGAGATGAGGGCCAGGCCGATACTGGCCAGCGCAACCATGAAGGTGGTCACGATAATGATCTGCTTCCGGTTGAAGTTATCCGCGACGTGTCCCGCCGGCAACGTGAACAGGATCATCGGCAACATCTGGGTCAGGCCGACCAGCCCCAGCATCAATGCCGAGTGCGTTTTTTCGTACAGTTCCCACCCTACGGCAACCGTGAGCATCTGTTGTCCGAGCGAGGCCACGAAACGGCCAATCAGATAAAGCGCCAAATCCCGGTTTCGCAGTACCGCGTAAGGATGGGACGCCGGCGCCATCGGCGGCGCAGCGGCCGGCTCGGGCGAGGCTCCGGAATCGATCATTCGGGGGTCAATATAGCCACGCGGAGGCAGGGAGGGGAATTTTCTTTTACGAACCGGGGGGGGTACAGGAAAACGAGCGGTGGCACCACCACATGCCACCGCCCTTTCCCACTTCAACTCGCACCCCCCTTGGCGAGTCGCGTTTAATGTTAAACAACATTACTCACCTCGAAATGGGGCACTCACCCCATCCGGCGGCGGCGGAACCCGTTGCCATTTCGCGGACTTTCCGGAGCCGCAACCCACGGCGCGTCCGAGGCAGGGCAGCCCCGGCCGCCGCAATTTGACAGGGCATGGGTTTGGAAGAAAGTTACCGCATGTTGCATTCGGACAGCCTTATGAAGTTTGCAGACAGCGATTTTGCGCAGGAACTCGAGCTCTCCCCGGTTTCCTCCGGGCCGGAGCCGGTCGTCGCGCCGGCGCCTCCCGTTGCGCCGGGCGATGACCAGTTGCTGGACGCCTATTCCACGGCCGTGGTGCATGCCGCCGAGGCGGTTGGACCTTCGGTGGTCAACATCGAAGTGCGCCGGCGCGATGGCCAGCGCCAGGGAAGCGGTTCGGGTTTCGTGATTACTCCCGACGGATTCGTGCTGACCAACAGCCACGTCGTCCACGGAGCCGAACGCATCGAGGTCGCCCTGGCCGATGGCCGCCGGCCCGACGCCCACCTTGTCGGTGACGACCCGGACAGCGATTTGGCCGTGATCCGCGTCTTTGCGCCGCAACTGCGGCCGGTGCGGCTGGGCGACTCCAAGGGCATTCGGGTCGGGCAGGTCGCCATCGCGATCGGCAACCCGTATGGATTTCAATGCACCGTCACCGCGGGCGTCGTCAGCGCCCTGGGCCGGTCCTTCCGCGCCAACACCGGCCGGCTGATCGACGACATTGTCCAGACCGACGCCGCCCTCAATCCCGGCAACTCCGGGGGTCCGCTGGTCAACTCGCGCGGCGAAGTGATCGGGGTTAACACCGCCGTGATTTTGCCGGCTCAAGGCATCTGTTTTGCCATCGGGATCGACACCGCCAAATTCGTGGCGGGCTGGTTGATCAAAGACGGCAAAATCCGGCGCAGTTATATCGGCGTAGGCGGGCAGAACGTGCCGTTGCATCGGCGCCTGGTGCGGTACCATCAATTGCCGGCGGCCAGTGGCGTGCTGGTGATTTCGGTGGCCCCGGGCAGTCCGGCGGCGCGCGCTGGATTGCGTGAAGGCGACATGATGGTCGATTTTAACGGCCACCCGGTCTCCTCGATTGACGCCCTGCACAAACTGCTGACGGGCGACCAAATCGGGGTCGAATCGAAGCTGACCATCATCCGCGGGACTGAAAAAATGGCGCTCCCAATCACTCCCGGTGAATCAGGGGCCTGACCGGCATCTGTTCACCTGCGGCTGGAGCGACACCGGTTTCTGCCCGGCCTATCCAACGGGTCTGGCCTGGTCGATACACACATGACGAAGCTGTTCCGAATCGCCGGGTGCGCCTCCTTCCTCAGCCTGGCATTGCCAGTCCATGCGGGCGGCCCTTATGGAAATGATAACGGCTGGGCGGTCGATAATTCGGGTGACATCCTGCTGAGCTCGACTGTGGCCGGGCAGATGAGCCAGGGCGAGACCGGTTGGATTCGTATCGAAATGCGGCTCTTCGGGACGCACACCCATTGGGACAGTACGATTTTGGGTTATTACGATTCGGCGGTGAACAATGCCCGCAATGCCGGGATCCAGGTCCTGCTTCTAATCGATAATGGCTCATGGCCCGACGCCCAATCAAACTGGGAAGCAAATAATTCCGAAAACAATCCCGGGGCCAACGGGGATAATGCCTACGTTGAGGGCTACGCCACTAACGCCGTCGTGCCTATCGTCACGCACTTTCACGACCGGGTGAAATTCTACGAGCTGTGGAACGAGCCCAACTCCTGGACGACCAGTTATGGTGTGGGCGGCACTTTTTTATACCCCTCAAATTACGGCTGGCTGCTGGCCCGAAGCTGGGAGGCGATTCACATCAAACAGCAGATAGCCGATGTCACATTGTTCTTTGGCGGTGTGTTTGGTCATAACATCGGCGGCATCAGCAGCTACGGCAATGCCGGCGCGCAATTCATTGATGACACTTACAACACGGGAACAAATATCTCCAAGGGAGCTTCTTTTAACTATATCAAAACCAACTACAACGCCTACCCTCTGGACGGACTCGGCGAGCACCTGTATCTAAGCACGGGCGGGACGGTTTCTTCCAATACTTTTCGCCAATACCTCGATTGGGTGCACCAGGCCTGCACTAAGTATGAAGGCGCCGGCACGCTCAAGAAGACGTTTATCACCGAGTTCGGCTGGAAAACCACCAACAGCTCCAATGCCAGCGGTGTGTCCCAGGCCCTCCAGGACACCAATCTCGTCACCGCTTTCAGTGCGATTCAGGCGACGCCTTACGTGCAGATGGCGATCTGGTTTCAATGGCAGGATAACCCAGCCGGCGGGCTCTGGTATGGCGTGGTGGATTCTTCCGGCAGTCCTAAATCTTCCTACCCGGATTATCAACGTTTTGAGCGGTTCGAAGGCATTTACGCCAACCGCACGACCAACAGCGCGATTCAGGCTTATTTCTACGGCCGGGGCCAGGCCGTTCTGGGGAATCCCTTTGATAATGGGCACGGTCCGTGGACCTATGCCTTTCTGAACGGGTACGCTCAGGATTTCGACGGCGGCTCGCATCACAAGCTGACGCTGATGTCCTCCACCAACGGCACCTTCGAACTGAATGACCTGCACGGGCTCTGGAGTTTTTACGGCACGAACAACGGCGCGGCCAACTATGGGTATCCCCTCACCAGCGAGTTCACTTATGGCAACGGCACACGACAGAATTTCTCCCTTGGCTACCTGACGTGGGACGCCGTCCACCGGGTGCTGTGGTATCCGGCTGGTTTCAGGCCTGCCTTGGCCATCAGTTCCCCGGGCATTCTCAGTTGGAGCGGGGTTTACTTTCTCCAAAGCGCCACCAACGTCACTGGTCCATTCGCCGACGTTCCGGGGGCGGCCAGCCCTTATCCTCTTAATACCGGCGCCGCGGACCCGCAGTTCTTTCGCCTAAGAAACTAGCGCTCGGTTCTCAATCGTGGAGGCGGGCTTCCAGCATGCCGTATCAGGATGCGCCTGTCTGAGTCATTCGTACCCGCAGGTTCCTGTAGGCCACCGGGCCGTGGTCGCCCTGCAGTCGGACCGGGCCAACGGGCTTCTCGTCCTCGGCAATCGCGCCACGCGTCGGGCCGTTCAACTCGAGGTTCTGGTGAATGAGTTTTCCATTGTGAAGAACTTTGATAAGCGTGGCGTTGGCGATTTTCTTGCCGCTGGCGTCAAAGCGGGGAGCGCGGAAGGTGATGTCAAAGGTCTGCCATTCACCGGGCGGTTTGCTGGCGTTGACCAGCGGAGAATGGCCTTCGACATCCTTATTATTAATCCAACGCGGGTAAATCCCGCCGCACTCGATGCCCGGATACGCGTCTTTCTCGACACCAAAGCTGTCATACACCTGGACCTCGTAGCGGCCCATCAGGTACACGCCCGAGTTGGAATGCTTCGTAATACAGAATTCGACGTGCAGGTCCATGTCTCCGAATTCCGCCTCCGTCACCAGGTCCGCGGTCCGGCCATTGGCGCCGTTGGCCAGCACTCCTTGTCCGGGAGTGATGACGAACTTTTCCGGGTTGGCTGGGTCCAGTGCCGCGGCTTTGGCCGCCGTCCAATTGCCGTGGGGTTGTCGCCACCCGGCCAGGTCTTTGCCATTAAAGAGGATTTGGGTTTGCCCGGCAGCAAAGCCTGTTTTTGAAGCAGCGCCGAAAAACAGCGTCACGAGGACGAGCAGGCGGATTACTATTTGATTCTTGCAGAGGATTGGTTTCATAAACTGGTGGAACTCACGCTACTGGTCTGGCGCGTCGCAGGCAATCGTTTTTGGCTCCAATGCTTCAAATCCAGCTTTATGGTTTTGCCCCAATGATTTCGCCTCCTTAGGATGGCCGGCGTGAAACCGAACCGATTGACCCGTCCGGCGCCTTCACGTTGGCGCAAACATTGGGGCCTGGCCCCGGGCTCAGTGTTCCTCAATCACGGCGCCTTCGGTGCTTGCCCGAAAGCAATCCTCGCTCTGCAAACCGAACTTCGCCGCCAAATGGAAGCCGAGCCGGTCCAGTTCCTGTGGCGGCGATACGAGGAACGGTTGGAGCCGGCTCGAAGGGTTGTCGCCCGGTTTGTCGGGGCCCGGCCGCAGGACCTGGTTTTTGTCACCAACGCCACTTCAGGCGTCAACGCCGTGGTCCGCTCCCTCAAGCTCCGGCTTGGAGATGAGTTGTTGGCAACCAACCACGACTACAACGCCTGTCACAACGTCCTCGTTGCTGCCGCCCGCGACGCCGGCGCCAAATTGGTCGTTGCTCGCGTCCCTTTCCCGTTGCATCACGAGAACGACATCATCGAGGCCGTAATCCGGGCCGTCACGCGGCGCACGCGGCTGGCCATGCTCGATCACGTCACCAGCAACACCGGCCTGGTCTTCCCCGTGGCGCGGCTGATTCGGGAGTTGGAGGCGCGCGGCGTCGATACCCTCGTGGATGGCGCGCACGCCCCAGGCATGTTGCCGCTGAATATCGAAAGGCTTCAGCCGGCGTACTACACCGGCAACCTCCACAAATGGGTCTGCGCGCCCAAAGGCGCAGGCTTTCTTTGGGTGCGGCCTGATAAACAAAACGAAATACAGCCCGCCCTCATCAGCCATGGCAACAACATTCATCGGCCGGGTTATAGCGCGCTTCAGGATCGCTTTGATTGGGCAGGCACGTTCGATCCGACGCCTTGGTTGTGTGCCGCCGAGACTATTAAATGGATGCAGGAAATGGTTCCTGGCGGCTGGCCTGCTATCCGGAAGGCCAACCACCAATTGGTCATCAAGGCCCGCCGGCTCCTATGTCGCGAATTAAAAATCGAACCGCCTTGCCCCGAAACCATGCTCGGCGCCCTGGCTACGTTGCCCTTGCCCGAGCGCTTTCAAGACCGGCCGCGCTCCGGCCGATTCGAGGCTGAGCAACTGCGGCTCTATGACGAGTTTGGAATCGAGGTGCCCTTCTTCCGGTTTGGCCAACCGGAGCGCCGCTACTTCCGCATCGCCGCCCAGCTCTATAATTCACTGGCGGATTACGAATACCTCGCACATGCCCTCTTTTCACTTGTGCCGGAAAGCGAAACCCCTTAAAGCCAGCAGCAACTTGAACTGACTCGACATGACCACCAAGCAGCTCCAGGCCATCGCTCGCGCTCAGGGCACACCCGTCGTCGTCATCGACCACGATACGCTCCGCGAAAATTATGCCTCCTTCCGGAAACATCTGCCTAAGATCCAGGGTTACTACGCCGTCAAAGCGAATGCCGAACCAGCCATCGTACGCACCCTCTACCAGGCGGGCGCCAGTTTCGATGTCGCCTCCCTGCCGGAGTTCATGCTGGTGTATGAAAACATCAAACATTTGCCGCCCAAAGAGCAACAGGATTTCATCTGGGACAAAATCATTTACGCCAATCCCACGAAACCCCGGGAGACCCTCCAGGCGCTCGATCAGTACAAACCGCTGGTCACCTACGATAACCTCGGCGAGTTGAAGAAAATCCGGCAATATGCCCCTCACGCCGGGGTCGTCCTGCGGTTGCGCGTCCCTAACACGGGCTCCATGGTCGAGCTCTCCTCCAAGTTCGGCTGCGACCCGGGCGAGGCGGTGGACCTCATCCTCGCGGCCTTCGAGCTCGGGCTAGTGGTCGAGGGCTTGAGCTTCCACGTCGGCAGCCAGTGCACCAACTTTCAGAATTTTGTCCAGGCGCTCGATGTCTCCGCCGCGGTGATGAAGGAAGCCAAATCGCGCGGGCACGAAATCAAGATTCTGGACATCGGCGGAGGGTTCCCGGCGCCCTACGACCGGCACGTCAAGCCCTTCAGCGCCCTGGCGAAGAAAATCAACGCCGAGATCGACCGGCTCTTTCCCAAAGACATCCAGATTCTGGCCGAGCCGGGGCGGTTCCTGGTGGCGACCGCCGCTACTTCTGTGGCGCGCATCATCGGCAAGGCTGTCCGTGACGGCAAAACCTGTTATTACATCGACGACAGTGTTTATCACACCTTCAGCGGCATTATTTTCGATCATTGCCAGTATCACCTGAAAGCTTTCAAGAAAGGCAAGACGGAGGTCTGCGCCGTCTTCGGCCAGACCTGCGACGCGCTGGATACCATTTCCCTCTCGGAAGAATTGCCGGAGTTGACGGTCGAGGATTTAGTCTATGCGGAGAATATCGGCGCTTATAGCAGCGCCTCGGCGACCTGGTTCAATGGCTTTCCGCCGGCGAAAATCGTTCATGTGAATGACTAAGTTTGACTCGCGCGAAGCGTATGGGGTGCGCGGAGCTTGCTCCCGCTTTCGAACCGCACCACCACAACCGGCCGCGCGAGCAATCTCCGCGCACGCAAAGCGAGTCTTTGCCCTCGCGCTCGCCGCGTCGGTTCTCTCCGCGTGTGAAGCTCAGCCGGTGCACACCCGTGATTTTTCCACGACCGAAATCGTCGGCCGTCTTGGCGAGAACCGCTTCTACACTCCGGCCAATCAAATCCTTTCGCCGGCAGGCCTGCAGGTGGAGCTCCCCGGCCTGCGGCCCCAGGCCCTGGCGCTCAGTCCTGATGGCCGATTGCTTGTCACGGCGGGCAAAACGCATGACCTCACCGTCATTGCTCCGCGCTACGGAAAAATTCTCCAGCGCGTGCCACTGCCTCCCCGGAAAAGCCACGCTCCCGCCCCCGGCCCGGTTTCCGAGCAAATCCTCCAGCCCGACACCGAGCGCCAGCTCAGTTACACCGGCCTGGTGTTTTCTCCGGATGGCTCGCGGCTCTACCTGGCCAACGTCGATGGCAGCATCGAGGTCTTCAGCGTGGACAAGGACGGCAACGTAGCCGGCTTGTTCACGCTCCCGCTGCCGCCCGCCAATGCGCCGCGACGTAAAGCCGAAATTCCCGCCGGCCTCGCCGTCTCGCCCGATGGCAGGCGGCTCTACGTCGCGTTGAACCTGTCAAATCGTCTGGCAGAATTGGACGCGGCGGACGGCCAGGTGCTGCGGCTGTGGGACGTGGGTGTCGCGCCTTACGATGTCGTGTTGGCGGGACCGAAGGCTTACGTGAGTAACTGGGGCGGGCGGCGGCCGGCGGCCGGCGGCCTCACCGGCCCCGCCGGGCAAGGCACGCTCGTCCGCGTGGACCCGGTGCGGTATATCGCCAACGAAGGCTCGGTCAGCGTCATCGATCTCACACAAACTCCCGCTAACGCGTCTTCAAACTCCGTATCTGAGCTGCTCACCGGTTTGCATGCCTCGGCGCTGGCCCTCTCACCCAACCAACGTTGGCTGGTCGTCGCCAATGCCGGCAGCGATTCTCTCAGCGTAGTCGATACCGGCACGGACCGCGTTGCGGAGACCATTTGCGCCCGGCAAAATCCCGCCGACCTCTTTGGTGCCCAGCCCAATGCGTTGGCCTTCGACAAGGCGGGTCGGAAACTCTTCGTCTGCAACGCCACCCAAAACGCCCTCGCCGTCCTTTCCTTCAAGCCGGGCAACTCGAAATTGCTCGGTTTAATTCCGGTCGGCTGGTTCCCCGCCGCCGTGGTTTATGATGCGCGGCGAGATGCCCTTTATGTTGCCAATATGAAGGGCCTCGGTCCAGGCCGCGCCCGCAAGGACGGACGGCCGGAGTTCAATTCCCACCAGTATCACGGCTCGCTCTCCTTGCTCAACGTTCCTTCGGCCCGCAGTCTGGCTGCGGGCACCTCGGTTGCCCTGGCCAACTTGCGTTACCCCCTGCTCCGGCAGGCGGCTCTGCCGCCGCGGCCCAGCCAGCCGCCGCGCCCGGTGCCCGACCGGGTCGGCGAGCCAAGCCTGTTCCGGCATGTCGTCTATATCATCAAAGAGAATCGCACCTACGACCAGGTCTTGGGCGATATGCCAGGAGGCAATGGCGACGCCTCGCTCTGCGTCTTCGGCGAGCGCGTCACGCCCAACCAGCACAAACTGGCTCGCGAATTTGTCCTCCTGGATAATACCTATTGCTCCGGCATTCTCAGTGCCGACGGTCACCAATGGACCGACACCGGCATCACCACCGAGTATATGGAGCGGTCCTTCGCCGGTTTCCCGCGCAGCTACGTCGATGGCATGAGCGACGACGAAATTGATGCCCTCGCCTACTCGCCGGCCGGGTTCATCTGGGACAACGCCCTCGCCCACGGCAAAACCCTCCGCGATTACGGAGAGTTCGCCATTACCGAGGCGCGCTGGAAAGCTCCTTCCAAAAAAGGCGCGCCCGGATTCCTGGACTTTTACCGCGACTTCACGAACCAGAAAGGTGAAATCGAAATCCGCAGCCGGCCAGCCATCGAATCCTTGCGTCCTTATTTGGCGACCACCACCGTCGGCTGGGACCTCAACATCCCCGACGTTTTCCGGGCGGCTCAATTCATCAAGGAATTGAGGCAATTCGAGCGGAGTGGCGCTCTTCCCAACCTCACTATCAGCTGTTTGCCCAACGACCACACCAGCGGGACGAAACCGAAATCGCCAACGCCGGCCGCGCAAGTGGCCGACAACGATCTGGCCTTGGGCCAAATTATCGACGCCCTCAGCCACAGCCGGTTCTGGCCCGAGACGTGCCTTTTTTGCATCGAAGACGACCCCCAGAACGGCTGGGACCACGCTAGCGGTTATCGTACGACGGCTTTCGTCGTCAGCCCCTACACCCGGCGCCACGCGGTCGTTAGTACTCAATACAACCAAACCAGCGTGTTGCGCACCCTGGAGCTGATTTTGGGACTGCCCCCGATGAATCAACTCGATGCCACCGCGACGCCTATGTCGGACTGTTTCACCAATCGTCCGGACCTGACTCCCTTCTCAGTGGCGCCGAATCATATTCCTCTCGACCAAATGAACCCGGAGAAGGTTTCCGACCCTCTGCTGCGCAAAGAAGCCCTCGTCTCCGCGCGCCTGCCTCTTGATAAACCTGATCAATGCCCGGAAGACGTCCTCAACCGCATCCTCTGGCACGCCATGAAAGGCTCCCAGGCCGCCTATCCCCTATGGGCCGCGCACGCGGAGAACGACCGGGACTGAGCTTGATGCGATGCCAGAGATTGCCAAGACCTAAGCCCTGTGTTAATGTCGCCTCAATTCAGCCCTCCCTCCTGCGAGGTTGCAGATTTTTATTGTTGTGAAGCGTACTGCAGAGTTGGTGGCCATTCTGGCCGTGGCGACCGCGTCTCTTGGCAGCCTGGGCCGGGAGAACGTGGTCCTCAATTACCAAGGCAAGCTGCGCGCCGAGGGAAGGGCGTTCTCCGGCACGGGGCACTTTATGTTCGTGCTCGAGAACCAAAGCGGCGAGATTCTTTGGTCGTCAGGCGATTTTCCCTTTGCGGGCTCGACGAATAACCCGTCCAACGCGCTTGCCATTCCCGTGCAGCAAGGTCTCTACGGAGCGCGGCTCGGCGACACGACCTTGGGCATGCCGGCGCTGAACCTGGCGGGACTCCGGCTCCTGCTGAATCCACGGCTCAAAATCTGGTTCAATGACGGCCGCCATGGCTGGCAACGCGCGGGAGAGGATGTGCCGCTGGAAAACCTCAGCGCCAGTCTGGCGGAGGCGGGCAAGCGCACGATCACCACAGCGCAAGCCGACGCGATCCTGGAGGAGCTGCACCAGGTGCACACCTTGTTGGAACGCCAAAAGACCCCCGCACCGCAGGCCCCGCCGCCGCCCACGTTCGCAACGGTCATGCTGGCCGGACCGGGCGTTGGCCGCGCCGATGCGCCAGTGGTCCTGGTCGAGTTCACTGATTATCAATGTCCTTACTGCAAGAAGTTTCATGACAGCGTCTTGCCCGAACTGGCGCGGAAGTTTGTCGATACCGGTAAACTTCGCCTGGTGAGCCGCAACCTGCCGCTGTCATTCCATCAGCATGCCGAGCCGGCCGCGCGGGCCGCCCTGTGCGCTGCCCAACAGGATAAGTATTGGCCCATGCGCGAAGCGCTCTTCGCCCGGAGCGCCGATCTCTCCCTGACCAACATCCTTCGGGCGGCCCAGGCCGGTTCGCTCGACATGGCCAAATTCCAAACCTGTTTAGACTCCAAAACCCTCGACGCCGGCCTGAAGCAAGACGGCCTGGAGGCCAGCGCCGCCGGCATTTCCGGCACCCCGAGCTTTGTTCTGGGCAAGCCCGACGGCGACAAACTCAAGGGCCTCGTCATCATCGGGGCGCAGCCGCTGGCGACCTTCGAAGCTGAAATTCAAAAGCTGTTGGCGGCGAAGTAATCAACCACTCATGAGCACGACCGGGGAGCAAAGCGTTGATCGCAACCAGTTGGGCCTGCGAATGGCCGCCGTCGCGGGCGCGGCCCTCGTCGTCGGCCTCGCCTTTAATTCCGCGAATCCGCTGGGCGTGCGCGCCACGCTTAGCGCTTCGCCGAAGCCCGCCTTCGGTTCGCGGGCAGACCCCGCCCGCCCGGCTGCTCCGGCCGGGCCCAAAAGCGTCTATGAAAATGAGACCGTGAGCCTGAGCGTGGAAACCGAAGCCGCGCCTTCACCGGCCACCGCTGCCCTCGCTCCCGCTCCGGCTGTGCCGAGCCTCACCTGGCCCGAAACCAGCAAGCTGCTGTCCGCCGGGCAAATCGTTTTGGTGGACGCCAGGGCGGCGGTGTACTACCAGACGGAACATGTGCCCGGGGCGGTCTCGCTCCCTGCCGGCAGCCCACCGGCGGACTTGTCCGCGTTTGCCGCCAAGTACCCCAGGAACACCGCGCTGGTCGTTTATTGTGGGTCGCTGAAATGTCCTTTATCTCACCAACTGGTTGCGGTTCTCACTGGGCAACTCGGTTACACCAACGTCCGCGAAATACCGGGCGGGTTTGCCGAGTACCGGCAATTCGAAGCCCAGGTGGCGAAAGGGAGCGCGCCGTGACTGTCACGGTTGACCTGAACCTGCGGAACATTCTGCGCTGGGTCCTCGGCGCAATTTTCATTTGGGCCGCCTTGTCCAAGCTGGCCAACCTGCAGGACTTCTACACCAGCCTGGTGGCTTACCAACTGGCGCTCCCAGCCCTCCTCCTGCGCCTCATCGCCATCACGGTGCCATGGCTGGAATTCTTCTGCGGCCTGATGCTGCTTTCGCGGTTTTGGCTGCGCGCCGCCATGCTCTGGACCCTGGTTCTGTGCGTCGTCTTCGCCATCGTCACCGGCCAGGCGTGGGCGCGCGGGCTGCAGATTTCCTGTGGCTGCCTGAACCTGGATTTTCTGGGCCTGGCCGCCGGCAGTAAGTCTCTTAGGTTGCTCGAATCGGTGGGCTTCGCGTTTGTGCGCTCACTGCTGCTCGTGACGGCGATGGTTTACCTGCTGCGCGGCGGCTCCAAACCCGCCAACCCGCCAACCGCCGCGAGTGCGGGCAGCCCGGGTTACGCCTGACCCTTCCAACCAGGGCCCTGAAAAAATGCGGTTCGCGTGTTTTATTCCTCGCTTTTTTTGTGGGTAACTGGTATTAATACAGAAGATTTCCCAGGTTTATGAAACGACGAGCCTCATCGCGCGAGCACTTCTGGGCACCTGCGGCTCTGCCCCTGAAGGGTGTACTTTTGCTTTTTCGTATGCATTCGGACCATGAACGCATCACCCGCCGAGGGGTTCTCCCTCTCCCCTTCCTAAGGGGAGAAGGCTGGGGTGAGGGGTTGGTTGCTTTGGTTCTCTTCCTGTCGAGTTTCGCGTTCAGCGCCGCCGGGGCCTCCACCATCAACGCCACCAACAAATTTGCCTACGGCGCCAACTTCGGCTGGATTGACTGGCGCGGCGATACCAACGCCGGCGCCGTCATTGGGGAATACGTCTGCTCCGGCTACCTCTACGCGGCCAATGTGGGCTGGATCAGCCTGGGCAGCGGTTCACCCGCCAACGGCATCCAATATCAAAACAACTCCGCCGCGGATTTCGGCGTCAACACCGATGGCCTCGGCAACCTGCGCGGCTACGCCTACGGCGCGAACATCGGCTGGATTAATTTCGAAAGCACCGGGGCCCCGCGCGTCAATCTCCTGACCGGGAATCTCACCGGCTCGGTTTATAGCGCCAACTGTGGCTGGATTGGATTGAGCAACTCCTTCGCTCACGTGCAGACTGACACCATCCCGCGTGGGACAGATTCGGACAGCGACGGCTTGCCCGACGCGTGGGAATTGACCTACTTCGGCCACCTGGGTGTGAATCCAAATGCTCATCCCAACGGCGACGGCATGTCCTATCTGCAGGAGTATCTGGCCGGCACCAATCCGACTAACGAGAATGACGCCCTTGTGATCACGTCCTACAACACCACGCCCGGCGGGACCGCCGCCAGTTTTACCTGGCAAAGCGTCCTCACCCGTTTTTACTACCTCGACAAAACGCTGGACTTGCAGCCGCCGGCCATGTGGCTGGACAGCGGATTAGGGATCATCTCGCCTGATGGCGCCACCACCACGCGCCTCCTTTCGGATACCAACGCCCCGAAGCGCTTTTACCGCGTCCGCGCCTTCCGCCCTTTGACCCCGTGACCGCTTTGTGAATTAATCGATATGAGGACCCGTACTCCTGTTCGTGTCCTGGCCACGCTCGGGGCAGCCCTTTTCTTTCCGCTGCTGGCCTGGTCACAAGGGGCCTTAACGCCCCCGGGTGCTCCCGCGCCAACCATGAAGACGTTGGCGCAGATCGAACCTCGCACTCCCATTTCCAGTCTGCCCTTCGCCATTACCAACCCGGGCTCGTATTATCTGACCGCCAATTTGACCGGCGCCTCCGGTCAGAATGGCATCATCGTCCAGGCCGATCGGGTTTCGATTGATTTGGCCGGCTTCTCGCTCACGGGCGTAGTGGGTTCCCAAACCGGCGTGCTGGTTCCCGCCAGCCAGCGAAACCTCGCCCTCCACAACGGGACCATCGCCAACTGGGGTGCGGTCGGGCTCGACGCCGGCAACGCCGGCAGCGGTCAATTCGACCATCTTCGCCTCTCGCGTAACGGCAGCCATGGCCTCATCGCCGGCTTCGCCGCCCTGGTCCGGGATTGCGTCGCTACGGAAAACACCGGTGACGGCATCCAGCTCACCTCAGCCGGCTTTGCCAGCGGAAATAATTGCCAAACCAACGGGAACGGCCCCGCTACCGCCGGCTTGCATGTGCTGGGAAACGGCAACCGCATCGAAGCCAACCATGCCGGGTCAAACATCGGCGTTGGTTTCAAAGTCGATGGCACCCAGAACTTGCTCATTAAGAACAGCGCCTACGGTAATACCCTGTCGAACTACTCGATCGTCGCCGCGAATGACTATGGCCAGGTCCTCGGTGGCCTCGGCGCCGGCTTCACCAACTCCAACCCCTGGGCGAACTTTGGCTCACAACCCGCCGCGCCTACTTGCTCTGACGGCATCAAGAACGGCACCGAAACCGATGTGGATTGCGGCGGCGGCACCTGCCCGCCGTGTGCAGTTGGCAAAATGTGCGCCGTCGGTACTGACTGCCAATCGGGAATCTGCAGCGGCGGCACCTGCCAACCCGCGGGCCCCACTTGCACTGACGGCATCAAAGACGGCGCGGAAACCGACGTGGATTGCGGCGGCGGCACCTGCCCGCCGTGTGCGGTTGGCAAAATGTGCGTCGTCGCTACTGACTGCCAATCCCATGTTTGCTCTGCCGGGACATGTCAGGCACCGACTTGCAGCGACGGAGTCAAAAACGGCACGGAAACCGACGTGGACTGCGGAGGAAGTTGCTCTCCGTGCGCCAATGGCAAGGGGTGCCTGGTTAGTGCTGACTGCCAATCCGGAGTTTGCAACGCCATCACCCATATGTGTCAGGCCCCGACTTGCTCTGACGGCGTCAAAAATGGCAACGAAACCGACGTGGATTGCGGCGGCGGCACCTGTCCCAAATGCGTGACCGGCAAACAGTGCCTGGTCGCTGCAGATTGTGTCTCGGGTATTTGTAGCGGCGGAGTCTGCCAGTAGAACGCCGGCGCTGCTTTTTGCGAGTCCTCGGCTTGGGCTGGGTTTTTAGCCCGTAAGCCCCTATTGGCGCACCCGGAAGAACGCTCGCGGCAGCCTGGGATCGATCAGGTTCGTGCAGGGGCTCTGGGCATTGGTCACTACCAGCCACGGCCCCGTCACGTTGGCCGCTGATTGCAAAACTCCACCTCCGGTCCAACTCAATCATCTCCCCTTACCCAAATTGGCCTGCGAAATGCTGCTTTCTTAAGCTGGCCTATGCATTTGGCCCGTAACTTCATCAATCAAGAACCCGGCCTCACTGACCGGTTTGCCGCCTGAATTCTATGCAACTACCGCACCTTCCCGTCATCAAAGATACCGACCACGCGGTCGCCCTCGCCGAACAACACCAGGACATCTTCTACCTGGCCGCCTTCAAAATTCAACTCTGGCTCGGGGACCTCCTCCTCGAGGACATCAACGAATACGCCAACCATCCCGACCCCGCCACCCGCTCGATGCAAACCGGCCAGGCGTGGCGCGCTTTCCAGCCCGTGTTCGGAGCCGTCCGCGACCAGGACTTTCACCAGGTCCTCAATTGCCTGGCCCGGTTTGCCGAGAGCGAAAACCCCGTCTCCCAACAACTGCGCCGCGCGATGCACGCCGTTTACCTCGAACATCAGGTCTATGGCGAGTTCCTCGGCCTCGAGGCGCTCGGCCCCTCACCCCGCTCATACCCATCCGCACGCCTCATGCACCGTTTCGTGGAGCGAGTGTGCGACTGGGTGGACGCCGTGGTTCAAATCAACGCCCATGCCCTTTGGGTTCACGAACCGGCCTGCTTCGATCCGGACCCGGAAAAGCGCCGCCTCGCCAGCGATCAATTGATTCAGCCCTCGATGGCGGAAATGAACGAGCCTGCGTTAGTTCTGCCTTACATCCAACCCCGTGCGGCAGGTCGCCGCTTCCGCTCCGGTTCGCCCGCCTGTTCTCCTGCTCCGAGCTCGACCACCCCGCCTTCGGAAGCGCCTGGTCCCGGCCTTCCCCACTCTGCACTCTGCGCTCCGCACTCAGAAGAGCGTCCATTCCCGAGACTCGACGAGCTCATCATGACCCTCTGGCCGGTGCTCAAACTTCACAACTGGACCTACGCCGACTTTTGGAACATCCTCAGCCAGGGCGACATCCCGCTCGCCCCGACTCCCTGTTCAGACCGCCGTCACCTGGCCCACTACTGCCTCCACACCCTGGGCCTGCGCAAAACCGGTCACGGCCAAACCACCCGGAACGCACTCCCTCCCGGCCACGAACTCGTCCTGGTGTTCCTGCGCCCCGCCTCGCGCCGCCGTTCACCGCCGCTGGGCCGTGGCCCCTGGTCCTGAACCGCCGGCTCAGGACTTCGCCAGCCCCAGCGGGGCGATATTCGGCACTACGACGTACGAGTCTTAGCGTTGCGCTGCCATCGCGGAATGTCGCGCCCCGCCGGAGCTGGCCGGGTGTCAGGGAAGTCGCGAGCTCTGGCTGGTAGCGGACACGTAGCGCAGATTTCCAAATCTGCTGTATCGCCGACTTGTAGTCGGCAGACCGCAGTGGGGTCTGGCGTGTCCGAGACTCGGAACTCGCGTGATGTGGTCAGGCGAGCAGATTGGAAATCTGCGATACGGCAGACTGAAAGTCTGCGCTACGTCGCGGCGTCCCTGCCGCGGCTGGGGAGTGCCGGGCAGGGACACCCGATGGCGCGGGTGCTTCGCGCGGATTTAAGGGATTGAGATGTCAAAGAACACGGGCCGTCCTTCGGGCTGCAGATGACTGGACCCAAAGGGGGCCCTGCGAAATTGGTGCAAAGTGGTGCAAAAGAAGGGACCACGGACTACAGGACCACAGAACTGGGAGCGCGCGACCGCTCACCAACGACCGCCCACCGGACCTTGGGAAACCGGCAGTCGCGGGGATGAGCGGCCAAGGCCGGCGCGACAGCGCCGGGCGATTGATTGAAAGACTAACTCCATCGAAGCAGAGGCAGAGTCAATCCAT
Source organism: Binatia bacterium (assembly GCA_035566895.1). Lineage (GTDB taxonomy): Bacteria > Verrucomicrobiota > Verrucomicrobiia > Limisphaerales > UBA8199 > DATMQA01. The sequence continues at coordinate 34,813 of DATMQA010000205.1, read as the reverse complement.
TCTGCAGGGCTATCCTATTGACTCCACCTGCCACCACAGATGGTGTTTCGAACTGCTCGCGCCTGCCACCAATTGCGGTTACTGGAGTCAATAGGATAGCCCTGCCATTCTGTTTTCCTTGTTTCCTCATGTTCAAGCCAGCGACACCCTAATTTTAGTCAGTAATGCGCGCGCGATAAAAGCGAGGGCCAAAACCGGCTGCGTTGGTATCTGTGAAAATAATCGTTCCAGGGAAGGGACCGTTGGTTTCCAGGGTGACCCAATTTACCAGGTTGGAAGAGGTCTGGACCAGGTAACCGTTCCCAGCGCTGCTCCGTAATTGCATAAACTCCCCGAGAGAAAATTCGAGCCCGGCCCAATGTTTAAGTTGCCGTCGGGACCGACGAGGCCCGAGGCCGAGGCGTTCAGCGCCCCGCCCGCCCAGTTGAGCGTGCCGTCGATCTGGAAGGCGGTGCCGCTAACCTGGAATGGACCGCCCACAACTAAGCCGCCATCAAGGTTCAAGACCGCGTTCGTCTCGATTTCAGTAAATCCGCCGCATTGCAGAGTGGCTCCGCTGATGCTCAAGGTAGCGGAACCACCGAGGCTCAATCCCCAAATCCACTCGGGTGAGTCCAAAATCACGGAGTTTGTGCCGGAGTTCTCGATTGCCACGGCCTGGCTCGAATCGGGCAGGGCGCCCAAACTCCAGTTTCCGGCGCTCGTCCAGAGATTATCACCGGCCGCACCGGTCCAGTAGTTGGTGGTGATGGCTCCTGCTTGGCCAACCGCCAGCAAGAGCATGGCTCCAGCAATCAAGGTCTTGTCTCGAAATCTCATCATGTCAGCGAACTATGCAGCACGCTACCTGCCAAATTGCGCTTCCGGAGCTTATGCTCGGTTTATTCCCGATGGGTGGCAGAACCTACCAATCCCTTGGTAATCCGAGCGCAATCGAATTTGTTCGCACAAGGGGGCGGAGGCGGGTAAGATGGGACTATGTTGCAAAGGGTAGATCCAGGCCCGCTGGTAGCGGCGCTGTTGCCCACGGAGGCTTCCCGGCCGGCGCCCCTCGAGGAGCCGAGCGCGCCGGCCGGCGCGCGAGCGGCCCGGCAGGTGTATGAACGGATTGGGGCCAATATCGCGCGGATCATGCGGGGCCAGGCGGGTTCGACGCGCAAATTGCTGGCGGCGCTGGCCAGCGGCGGGCACGTGTTATTGGAGGATTTTCCGGGCACGGGCAAGACGACGCTGGCCAAGGCGCTGGCGCGGTCGGTCGCGGCGCGGTTCAAACGGGTGCAGTTCACGCCGGACCTGCTGCCGTCGGATATCCTGGGGGTATCGGTTTACAGCCAGCGGGACCAGCAGTTTCATTTTCACGAAGGGCCGATATTCACGGACATCCTGCTGGCGGACGAGATCAACCGGGCGTCGCCGCGGACGCAGTCGGCGCTGCTGGAGGCGATGGGGGAAGGGCAGGTGAGCGTGGACGGGGAGCGGCGGGACCTGTCGCCGCTGTTTTTCGTGATAGCGACGGAGAACCCGGTGGAGTTCCGGGGGACGTATCCGCTGCCGGAGGCGCAGATGGACCGGTTTGCGATGCAGTTCGCGCTGGGGTACGTGGAGCCGGAGGAGGAAGTGGCGATTTTGACGGCGCACCAGCACAATCATCCGCTGGAGGAGCTGAAAGCGTGCGCGACGCTGGAGGATATGCTGGCGCTGCGGCGGGCGGTGCAGGAGGTGCGGATCAGCGAGGAGCTGAAGCATTACGCGGTGGAGCTGGTGGGGGGGACGCGCAAAGCGGCGGGGGTCCAGCTCGGAGCGAGCCCGCGGGCGTCGCTGGCGCTGATGAAAGCGGCGCAGGCGCTGGCGTTTTTTGACGGGTTGGATTTCATCACGCCCGAGCAAATCCAGGAGCTGGCGGTGCCGGTGATCGCCCACCGGCTGGTGATGGAACCGCAGGCGCGGTTTTCCGGGCTGACGGCGCGGGCGGTGGTGGAGGAAATCGTCAAGAGAACCCGCGTGCCGGCTTGAGGGGAAGTTCACAGTTCACAGTTCACAGTCCACGGGCCAAAGTCCACGGGCCAAAGTGAGGGACCACGGGTCCACGAGCCCACGGGCCGAAATTCATAGTCTAACAGTCCAATAAATCCGCAGGTTTGTGTGAGACCGTTTTTCAAGGTTCTGTATCGTGTTTACCGTTTGTTTTCGTGGGTGCGGTATCGGGCGGGGCGGCGGCTGACGAAGCCGGGGCTGGTGCTGCTGGGGGCGCTGGTCCTGGCGGGGCTCATGGGGCCGGATACGGATGACAGCGTGACTTACCAGGGGTTCGCGTTGCTGCTTTTTCTGCTGGCGGTGGCGGTTTGTTTCAGCGCGTTCTTTCGGGCGCCGCTTTCCCCGACCCGGCTGCTGCCGCGGTTCGGGACGGTGGGCTGCCCGCTGCACTATGCGGTGGTGCTGAAGAATCATTCGGCCAAAACGCAGCGCGACCTGACGCTGCTGGAGGACCTGGCCGACCCGCGCCCGACGTTCGAGGAGTGGCTGGCGGTGCAACGGGGCGACAACCGGGAGTTCCGCTCGTTCCGCGTAGCGACGCGCCACCGCTCGAAGCCGTTCCGGACGGCGGCGGTGAAAGCGGCCCCCGTGCCGGAGGCTGCGCCGCACGAGCAAATCGAGGCGCAGGTGGAAGTAACCCCCTGGCGAAGAGGACCCTTGCGTTTTGAAGGCGTCACGCTGGCGCGTCCGGATGCGCTGGGCCTGTTTCGGGCCTTTGCGAGGATACCGCTGCCGCAGACGGTGCTGGTCCTGCCGAGGCGTTATCCGCTGCCGCCGCTGGGATTGCCGGGGACTTTGAAGTACCAGCAGGGGGGGGTCGCGCTGGCGGCCAACGTGGGCCAGAGCGATGAGTTTGTCGCTTTGCGCGATTATCGCCCGGGAGACCCGGTGCGCCACATTCATTGGCGGAGCTGGGCGCGGGCCGGCAAACCCGTGGTCAAGGAGTTCGAAGACGAGTTTTTTGTGCGGCATGCGCTGGTGCTGGACACGTTCACGGAGCATCCTAACAGCGAGCTGTTCGAGGAAGCGGTGTCGGTGGCGGCGTCGTTTGCGTGCGCGATCCAAACCCAGGAATCGCTGCTGGACCTGCTGTTTGTGGGGCCGCACTCCTACTGTTTTACGGCGGGCCGTGGCCTGGCGCACGGCGACCAAATGCTGGAGATTTTGGCCTCGGTGCGCGCTTGTCCCGAGCAATCCTTCCGGACGCTGGAGCACCTGGTGCTTAACCACGTGGAAGCGGTCAGCGGCTGCATCTGCGTGCTGGTGGCCTGGGACCAGGAACGGCAAAGCCTGGTTCAGAAATTACTCGCGCTGGACATTCCGTTGCTGGTGGCGGTGCTGGTCGAGCCGGGCGCCAAAGAGCCGTTGGACCCCGGCCCGATGCGCGAGCAGCCGGAGAAGTTTCATGTGTTGCAACTGGGGCAGGTGGAACAAGGATTGGCGAGGATGACATGAGTTGCCGGTCGAACATGAGTTGCAGGTTGAAAGTTGAAGGTTGCAGGTTGCCGGGCGCACTCCGGAGACGATGAAGACTCCGCCCTTTCTACTGGGCGCGGCGCTGCTCTTCTGGGGGTGGCAGACGGGTTTCGTCGCTGCCGGAGCCGTCATGGCCGTGGTGCTGGAGGGCTCGCGCTGGAGCCGGGTGCGTTGGGAATTCTCGGAGCAGGATTTCACACGGATTTGGACTTTCTGCTCGCTGTTGTTGCTGGCGGCGACGGTCTATGCCTTCACCACCAACCAGGGGCCCTCGGATTTCCGCGGGTTTTTCCAGAACCCGAGTCTCGCCACCCAGCGCAACGCGGGCCTGGCGACGGCCCGCACGACGGCGGCCGTGCTCCGGTGGCTGCCGCTGCTGCTGTTTCTGTTCATGGCCTCCGAAACTTACAGCGCTCGCGAAGGGGTACCCCTGGAAGCCATCTCACTGATCCTGCGCCGGCGGTGGAAGAAGGCCCGGCAGCGCGGCCAGGCGGTGCCAGCCAGCCGGAGCGTCAATTTATCCTACCCCTATTTCACGCTTTGCCTTTTCGCCGCGAGCGTTCACGTCAGCGAGGACAGCGGTTTCTTCTGGGGGTTGTGCGCGCTGCTGGGGTGGGCGTTGTGGCCCCAGCGCCCGGCGCGGTTTGGCGTCGTGGTCTGGGCGGTGGCGCTGGGGACGGCCATTGGCCTGGGCTATTATGGGCAGCGCAGCCTGGGGCAGGTACAGCGCTACCTGGGCAACTTAAACCCGCAGTGGCTGCCGGGCTTCACGCACCGCAGCTTCGATCCGGCTCAGAGCCGGACGGCGCTCGGTCACCTCGGGCGGATGAAGACCTCCGCCAAAATCGTCGTCCGCCTCACAACCGAAAGCCGCCCCGCGCCGCAATTGCTGCGCGCGGCCTCGTATCGGGAATACAACCGCCAGGCGTGGTACACCCGCCTGACGGCGTCTTCCGAGACGCCGTCATCGGATTTTCAAGTCGTGCACGAGGAGAACACCAATCGCGAGACCTATGTGCTGCAGGCCGGCCGGGCCGGGCCTTTGGTCGCCAACGTCGCGTGTTATCTGCCGGGCGGAGACGGCTTGCTGCCGTTGCCCGCCGGCAGCGCCAGGTTGGAGCACTTGTTTGCTTACAGCCTCAAAACCAATGACCTCGGCGCCGTGCTGGCCCAGGGACCGGGGCTGGTGGTCTTCGACGCTTGTTACGGGCCGGGGCCCACGATCGATTCGCCCCCCCAGGAGCCGGAAGACAAGGCCGTGCCGCACGGAGAGGTGTCCGCCCTCGACCACGTGATCGAGGAACTGCAATGGCAGGACCAAAGCACGGCGCAAAAACTGCGGACCCTCAGCGGCTTCTTCCTGGACAAGTTCAGGTACAGCACCTGGCAGGAGCCGCGGCGCCGGACGGGCACCAACGAAACTCCCCTCGGCCGGTTCCTGGTGCACGACCGCGCGGGCCATTGCGAATACTTCGCCACCGCCGGCGTCTTGTTGCTCCGCCGGGCGGGTATTCCGGCGCGCTATGCCGTCGGCTACGCGGTCCATGAGGGCGCCGGGGGGAAATATGTGGTGCGCGAGCGGGATGCGCATTCGTGGTGCCTGGTGTGGAACGAGAAGGCCCGGCTGTGGCAGGACTTCGACCCGACGCCGGGCTCGTGGGTCCAAACGGAAGCCCGACGCGGCTCGCGCTTCCAGGCGCTCTCGGATGGCTGGTCCTGGCTCGGCTTTCAATTCGCCAAACTGCGCTGGGGTCAGACCAACCTGCGCCAATACCTGCTCTGGGCGATGGTTCCCGTATTGGTGGTGTTGCTTTTCCAGATCGTTTTTCAGAGCCGGCGGCACCGCGGGCGCCGCCCGAGCGGCGGCGCTGTCACCAGGCCGCGGTGGCCCGGCCTGGATTCGGAGTTTTATCAGCTCGAACGGAAGCTGGCAGGACAGGGGATGGGACGGCGCGCGGACGAGCCGCTCACCGCATGGCTGGAGCGCGGCCTGAAGGAGCCGGCCTGGGCGGGTGTCGCGCGGGCTTCGCAGAGTTTGCTACGGCTGCATTACCGGTACCGGTTCGATCCGCAAGGGCTTACCCCGCAAGAACGTGAAACGCTGCGGCGCGAAGCGACCGCGTGGCTGCAAAAGGTAGAGAGACTCCGGTGAAATCGGCAATCACTTCGGCGGTTTGGCTTGCAACAAATGCATCACGACTTTAGTCGCCAACTCCATCGGGAACACCGGTTTGGCGATCAGATCGTTGCCCCCGCTCAGCGCTCCCTTCACCCGGGTGCCAAAATCGCTGTGCAGCGTGACGTATATTACCGGCGTCTTCTCGTAGCCCGGCAACGCCCGCGCGCGTTTGCAAAATTCGAACCCGTCGATTCCGGGCATTTCGATGTCCAACAATAGCAGGTCATAATGGGTTTCCCCCAGGGCGGCCAGCGCCATCACGGGGTCCTGGATGCTGCGCGCGTGGAGCCCAGCGGAATACAGGGCCGAGACGGCCAGCCGGTTGGCCACGGGTTCGTCATCGACCACCAGCACCCTGGCCCCTTGCAGCCGTCCGCTCTCCCCGTCGCCGGCCTGCTCGAAAAGCACGCCCAAAAACTCGACCACCCGCCCCATCGTTTGCCGCACCGACGGGCTAAAAAGCTCCGGTTTTCCCGCCAGGCCAAACAGCAGGGCCTCAAACACGCTGGCCATTTGGGCCAGGTCATGCAATTCCGCCAGGCCAGCGGCGGCGGCCACGAAATGCACCTTCCGGTAAAAATTCTGGAGACAAAGGTCCCCCTGCGCCGGGCTAACCGCCCGGTCCAGCGCCTCGATGAGTTTTCGCAGCTCGGTGCAGGTCGCGGGCGCGTTTTCGAGAAGCTCGCGGCGGGCCGTCGCCCGAAGCGCCGGGTCGTTTCGCGGCGGCAGGGCCGAAGGGAGGGCCGACGGTGGCGCGGTGACGGCGGGATTTTGTGGCGGCTCGGGCGCCGGCCTCGGGGCGGCGGCGGGTTCGTCTTTTGGGATCGCCAGCAACCGCGAAGGCTCGACCTCGGGCTCTTTGCCTTCGAGGAGTGCCCGGACGACCTCGAGCAATACGGCTGGAGAACATTTCATTTTCAGCAAAGCCTGTTGGACCCCCGCGGCCACGGCTTCTTGCGCCAGGTCGTTCATGAAATAATTGGAGAGGACCACGACCGGCAGGGCGGCCAAAGCGGGCTGGGCGCGGATGTATTTCAGCACGTCCACGCCGCTGAACGCCGGCATCATCAGGTCCACGACCACCAGTTCGGGTTTGTTGGCCCGGAGCGCTTTGATCGCGGTCAACCCATCGCTGGCAGTCTCGACGGCAATCCCCTGCCGCCCCAAAGCATCCTTGTAGAGCCGCAGCACGAACTGGTCATCATCGACCATTAGAATTCTTTTCATGGAAAGCCGCTTATGTTCTCCGGGTTTGTCCACCGCTCATCGCCACAGTCTCAGCGCGCGCTCGCGTTCTGTCAATCGGCACACGCGCAGAGCGCGTTTGAAAAATCATCCCCTGGTAGCGGCCGACGTAAGGAGGCTTAAATTCCAGGTATCTTTGGCTTGGATCAGAGCCTCCTGGCGTCGGCTGCTACATTAAAACAGGTTCGAAGGGCGCCCCGTGCCGAGGAGATTATCCCGGCGCGTTCCGGCTTGATTCCTTCCCGGGCATCGCCAAAATCTGCCGAAAACATCACACACAACATGTTCTCTCATGTCGTAATTTTCTGGACCGATCCGAAGAACCCGAAGGCCGCGGAGGAACTGCTGGCCGGCGCCAACCAATACCTCAAGGATATCCCCGGCATCCTCCATTACCACACGGGGCGGATGGCCCCGAGCCATCGCCCGGTCGTGGACCAATCGTACCAAGTCGCGCTCAACCTGGTGTTTCCTGACAAAAAGACTCAGGACGCTTACCAGGTCCACCCTCGCCACCTTGAATTTGTCGAAAAGGTCTTCAAGCGCGTGTGCCAGCGAGCCGTGGTGTACGATTTTGAATAGCGCCGAACAAAGGTTGCCCCGCGGCGCGAGTGGCGCAGATTTCAAAGGCAGCAGGGAGGCGCGAAGGCCGGCCGGCTAGGGGCGGGTTATGCCGAAGGTGCCTTCGAAGTCGTGAGAAAACTTTTTGAGGGACTCATTGATTTTGCCGGGTTGCTCGGAGAGTGTGGCCCTCATCTGATCGACCAATTGAGGTTTGAAGCGGAGCAGTTCGATGGCGGCGACAATCAGGGAAAGGTGATTGTTGATATCGTGGCGCATAATCGCCAACTTGCGATTCAACTCATCAATTTCCTCGACGGTCAGGGTCACAGGTTTTACAGGTAACGGCACATCACCAGCATGCGCTCAACCGGAGATGGAGGCAAGCGGATTTGGCTGGGTTTGGCCGCCGCGGCGCCTCGCATTTCCTCACGCGTTACGGAGCTTTTGGGCCTCCCCCGACCAAGAGGATGCGGAGCTTGAACCGGGTTTTTTTGATTGACCACCGGCGGCAGCGCTTTAAGCTGCAAAGATGAGCCCAAGCGGCAACCAATTCACGGGCGGCGCTTTGCAAATGCGACTTCGCATTCAACCGAAACCGGTTTTCATCCTGGTGCTGCTCGGGCTGACCATGGCCGCGTGGCCGGCCCGCGCCGATGAGCAAGACGATCAGTACTTGAGTGTTTACAATCTCGTTGCACGTGCCGATGAGCTGAACGCCAGCGGACAGGCCGACAAAGCCCTGGCCAAATACCGCGAAGCGCAGAGGGCGTTGGTCACTCTCCAAAGAACTTACCCGACCTGGAATGTCAAAGTGGTCACTTTCCGTCAGAATTACATTGCGGAAAAAGTAGCCGCTTTGACGCAGAAAACGTCCGCCCCCGCGACAAACGCCGCGACCGGCGGGTCCCGTGCCGCACCTGAAACTAAAACCGCGGGTTCGGCCTCGACGCCTCAGGTCCGGCTTCTGGAGGCTGGCGCCGAGCCGCGCAATGTCTTGCGATTGCACCCCAAGCCGGGCGACAAGCAGAATTTAAGCATGACGATGAAAATCGCTATGGACACCCGCATGGGCGACATGCCCGGCCAGGCCATGAAAATGCCTGCCATGAATATGACGTTGGAGGTGACCGTCAAGAGCATCACCACCGAAGGGGATATCAGTTATGAGATGGTCATGGGCGAAGCCACCATCGCCGAGGAACCCGGAACCCTCCCCCAGGTCGCCCAGGCAATGAAATCCGCGTTGGCCAACCTCAAGGGGTTGTCCGGCACCGGCACCATCTCCAGCCGGGGCGTGAGCAAAGGAATCGACTTCAAAGCGCCGGCCGGGGCGGACCCTCAAGCGAGCCAAATGTTTGACCAGGCCAAGGGCTCTTTCGCCACGCTGGCAGTTCCTTTCCCTGAGGAAGCCATTGGCCCGGGCGGCAAATGGGAAGTCAAGACGACGCTTAAGTCCCAGGGCATGACCATTGAGCAGACGGCCAACTATCAACTGCTCACCGTCGAGGGCGAGCGTCTCACCGCCCGCTGCACCATCGCCCAGCACGCCGCCAACCAAAAAATCCAGAACCCCGCCATGCCCGGCCTGGCGCTGGACCTGACCAAAATGACCGCCAACGGCACCGGTGAGCTCACCTCCGACCTGGGCCAATTGCTGCCGTCAGCCGGAACGATGGACTTGCATTCCGACGTTTCCATGGGGATGAACATGGGCGGCAAGAAGCAGAACATGGAGACGAAAATCGACCTGAACCTGCGACTGGAAGCAAAGTAGGCCTCTCCGCCGGGCCGGTCTGCTCCCGTATTGACACTCCGCTGAATACCGCGCCGCCGTTGTGGTCCAATCTTAGGGCGCGGACTGGCGCCAGGCGCAGCCCGGGCACAGTTTTTATTGGCCCCCGATCGCCGCTTTACGTTAAACTCGATGGTGCGCTAATCCATAAACGACGGTGTCATGATTGAAGTTGCTAACCTGACCAAGCGATACGCGGGCCGCACTGCGGTCTCGAATATCTCCTTTACCGTGGAGCGAGGGGAGATTGTGGGCTTGCTGGGCGAGAATGGCGCCGGGAAAAGCACCACCATGCGCATCCTGGCCGGCTACCTCCCGGCCACCTCCGGCACAGTGCGGGTGGGGGGCCTGGACGTCTTCCACCATTCCGAGGAGGTGCGGCGGCGCATCGGCTACATGCCCGAGAACAATCCCCTCCACTACGATATGCGGGTGCGTGAGTATTTGAAGTTCCGCGCGCGCCTGAAAGGTTTGGGTTGGAAGGAATCGCGCCGGCGAGTGGATGTGGTGATGGAACAGTGCAGCCTGACGGAGGTCGCCCGGCGGATCATCGGCCAGCTTTCCAAGGGTTACCGGCAACGCGTCGGCCTGGCCGATGCGCTGGTCCATGAGCCGGAACTGCTGATTCTGGACGAGCCGACGATCGGCCTGGACCCCAACCAGATTCGGTCCGTACGCCAGCTCATCAAGGGCCTGGCCAGCACCCATACGGTTCTGATCTCGACCCATATTCTGCCGGAGGCCGAGATGACCTGCCACCGGGTGATGATTATGTACGGCGGCAGGATTCTGGCCGCCGACACACCCGACAATCTGCAGCGCTTCATGAGCCACAACAGCCAGGTGGTGGCCGAGATCGCCGCCCCGTTAGCCGAGCTGCAACAATGCTGGGCCGAAGCGGCTGAAATCGAGCATTACGAGGTATCCGCCGCGGAAGGGGATTATTTCCGTTGCGCGCTGACGCCGCGCAACGGCATGGATTTGCGGCCGCACGTCTTTGCCCTGGTCAACCAGCGCGGCTGGTCGCTGCGCGAGTTGACACGCAATCGGCATTCGCTGGAAGATATTTATTTGCAAGTGACCCGGCCCGACGAGGAGGAGGAAACCTGATGGGGGCTTATTGGACGCTCACCCGGCGGGAGCTGACCAGCTATTTCCTCTCGATGACCGGCTACGTGATCATCGCGGCGGCGATGTTCCTGCTGGGCTTCAGTTTCATCGTTCTTTTGGTCAAGCTCCAGAACGATCCCACTTCGATGCCGGTGACGGAATTATTTTATATCACGCCATTTTTCTGGCTCGTCCTGCTACTCTCCACCCCGGTCATCACGATGCGGGTGTTTGCCCTGGAGAAGTTCTCCGGGACTTTTGAAACGCTGATGACGGCACCGGTGAGCGATCTCCAGGTGGTGCTGGCGAAATTCACGGCCGCGATGGTGTTTTATGCGGTGATGTGGCTGCCCCTGCTGGCCTGCCTGCTGGTGGTGCAACATTATACCAGCGACCCGAACGCGCTCGATGCGGGGGTGGTGGCCAGCACGTTCATTGGGATTCTGCTGCTCGGCGCGCTCTTCGTCTCCCTGGGGTGTTGCGCCTCCGCCCTGACGCGCAGCCAGGTGACCGCCGTAATGATCAGCCTCGGCTTTGGTGCCACGCTCTTCCTGCTCGCTGTGCTGGCCAGCCAGTTCCCCGTCAAGGCAGACTGGGAGGCCCAGGTCCTTAACTCGCTCTCCTTTTTCGAGCAAATGCACGACTTTGCCCGCGGGGTCATCGATACCCGCCCGGTCGTCCTTTATCTTAGCCTGACTCTGTTCTTTTTATTCCTCAACTTGAGGATTCTTGAGAGCCGCCGTTGGAAGTAAACCGCACCCTGAAATGGCGCCCCAGTCCCAGACCAAACCCAGCTTCTCGCCCTACCGCAAATGGGGCGTCGGTCTGCAGGTTTTTGTCTTCATCCTCATCGTCTTGTCGGTGGTGCTCATGGTCAATTACCTCAGCCAGGCTTACTTTGTGCGGTTCCATCTAAGCGCCTCGACGAGAAACCCGTTGTCGCCGCGCACCCTCAAGGTGCTGGAGTCACTCACCAACCAGGTCAAAGTCATTATTTATTACGATAAAGAGGACTCGCTCTACAACGAGGTTTCTGAACTGGTCAATGAATACAAGCTGGCCAGCACGAAAATCTCCGTGCAGGTAGTGGACTACACGCGGGACCAGGCGACCGCGTTACAGCTCAAAGAGAAATACCCCGCCATTCTCGGCTCGCCTAACGCCAAAAACCTCGTTCTGTTCGATTGCGCCGGCAAAGTCAAAGTGGTGGAAGGCAACCTGTTGGCCCGGTACGTGCTCGAACAAGTCCCCAATGAAAAAGAGCCCGAGTTCCGGCGCAAGCCCACCGATTTCATGGGCGAACTGATGTTCACGACAGCTTTGCTAAATGTGAGTAACCCGACTCCGCTCAAGGCCTATTTCCTTCAGGATGACGGCGAGCACGATATCACCGGCGATGAGAAGGATGCCGCCAGCTATCTCCAATTCGCGTACATTCTCGCGCAGAATTATATCTTACCCAACAAGCTCTCTCTTGGCACCAATGCGATTCCGATGGATTGCAATCTCCTGATCATCGCCGGGCCGACCAGCCGCCTGCCTGAAACTACCCTCCAAAAAGTGGACCAATACCTCGACCAGGGCGGCCGGTTGTTCGCGCTTTTTAACTTCACCACGACCAACCACGAAACCGGCCTGGAAAAGATCCTCGCCAAGTGGGGGGTAAACGTCGGCACCAACTGGATCAAGGACCCGGATAACTTCACCCAAGCTAATTTTTCAGACATGATTGTGGCGAACTTCGGCAAACACGCGCTCGTCAATCCTCTCCTGCGCAAGCGTCTCCAGCTATTGATGCCCCGCTCGATTGGCAAACTCGCCGCCGCCCCTGTCCCTGGCGCGCCGCGTGTCGAGGAACTCGTTTTCTCCGGTCCGAGGTCTTTTGCCGATGGGAATCCCGCTCTGGGCTCACATCCGTTCCCCTTGATGGTGGCGGTTGAAAAGGACCCCATCAAAGGCGTCATTACTGAACGAGGCACTACCCGCATGGTGATTGCCGGGGACTCATTTTTCCTGGGCAACCATTTTATCGAAGTTATCGGCAACCAGTTATTTGCCCATTGCGTTGCCAACTGGCTGCTGGACCGCACCCAGTTGCTCCAGGATATCGGGCCCCGGCCCGTCAAGGAGTACCGCCTGGCCATGACCAGAGCGCAGTTACAAAGCGCTCAATGGATTTTGCTGGCCGGTATGCCGGGCAGCGCCCTGCTGGCCGGATTCCTCGTCTGGCTCCGGCGTCGCCGCTAAGCCGAAATCCGAAGGCCGAAATTCGAAATGCGAAATAGGCATGAACCCTAAGCACACCTGGTTCTGGCTCTTGCTGGCCTTGGGGCTCCTGGGCCTCATCCTGTTCCTCAAACCCCACGCGACCAGAACCCCACCGGGACCGCCCAGAATCCTCCCCAATCTCAGGGCAACGACTGTCACTTCCGTGCTCGTCCGCAACTCCGGCCCCGTCCAACTGGGGATTCGGGCCCAACGGACCAACCAAATGTGGGAGTTAACGGAGCCGGTTAGCTATCCCGCCGAATCTACCAATATCGAGTATCTCCTTGGTGCTCTCGAGCGGCTGACTGCCGCAACGTATATTTCCCCGGCGGAGTACCGGGGCCGGTCCATGGCCGATGAAGAATACGGGTTTGCTTCGCCCCAGGCGTCGCTGACTCTCTGGCAGGGCGGTGAGCGCACCCAGATTCTATTCGGAGCGCGAACTGTTCCCGGCGACCAGGTTTTTCTCGAGGTCGTTAGCGGCGAAGGCGCTTACGTGGTCGATGCTGATATTTTGAAATTGATTCCGCGCTCGGCTGACGATTGGCGGGATACCGCTGTGCTCAACCTTGAAAGCCTGGTCTTCGACCGCATCGCGGTGACCAACAACGGAAAGGCCTTCGTGCTGCAGCGTGAGGGGCCGGCCCGGCCCTGGCGGATTGTTTCCCCCAGTCCTGCCCGCGCTAACAATCCGCGCATCGCGGAGGCCCTCGAAAAACTCCAGGCGTTGCGCGTCCAGGGGTTTCTCGCCGAGGATTCCAGGATCGAGGGAGAGGCCCTTGGCCTTGCACCTGCGGAATTGGAATTATCCTTCGCGCAGGGCACCAACCCGGTGGCTCTGCTCCAATTTGGCAAGAGCCCAACCAACAACACCGGCCTGGTTTATGGCCAGCGCTCCGGCCAAAAAACCATTTTCACGGTGCCGGGCGAGCCACTGGCCCTGTGGAAGCTCTCCCTCAACGACTTTCGCGACCCGCACCTGCTGGCCCTCACCACGCCGGTGCAACACATCGCCGTCCATGGCCAGGATGCTCTTCTGCTCCAGCGCCAGACCGACGAAACCTGGCATATCCAACCGCAGGATTTTCCTGTCGATAGCACTGTAGTTGACGAACTCGTTTCGGCCCTTACTAACATCAATATCATTCAGTTCACCAAAGATGCGGTCACGCTGCCGGATTTACCAGCTTACGGACTTGGCTCTCCCGTCCTGGAATATGTTTTATATCCGGCCCCTTCCGAGGAGGCCGTCCCCGGCACCAATGGCCTCGCCCTTGCCTTCGGGGTGAGCACCAACCAACCCGACAAGGTTTACGTCCGGCGCGCTGACGAAAGTTCAATCTACGCGATCAGCTCCAATGACTTTGCGCGGTTGCCCAAGTCCAGTTGGCAGTTCCATGAGCGCCGGCTCTGGCATATTTCCGAAAGCAACATCGCCGGCGTCACCCTGCGGCAGCAAGGCAGAGAGCGAAAATTGGTTCGGCGCGGCCCGGGCGAGTGGTCCCTGGCGCCAGGTTCTTCGGGCATCATCAATCCGCTGGCGGTCGAGGCCACCGTCACCGGTTTGGCCCAGGTCTCTGCCGTGTGGGTCGCTCGGGGCGAAGAAAACCGCGCCCGGTACGGCATCACCGAGAGCTGCCGCCAGATTACGATCGAGTTGAAAAACGGGGCGAAGGCAACGATCGAGTTTGGCGCCCAGGCTCCTTCCACAGACCGGTATGCCGCGGTGGCTCTCGACGGCCAGGTTTGGATTTTGGAATGTCCCTGGAATCTCTACCGGGACATCGAGCTCTATCTCTCGGTTCCCTGACAACTCTGGATTTTGGACCAACTCCATGGCTCGCTGTCCTAAACCCCGCTTCTGGCGCCTGTGCCGGGTTTACTTCCGGCACGTCCGCATGACGGTCTGGCTCATCATCCTGGCGGTCCTGGGAGTGCTGATTTACCTCAACCAGGTCGGGCTGCCGGGGTTCGTCAAACGGCCGCTGCTTGAGAAATTGCGCGCGCGGGGTCTCGATCTCCAGTTCGCCCGGCTGCGCGTGCGCTTTTATCAGGGCATCGTGGCGGACAACGTCCGCTTTGGAAGCGCCGGCGAGCCGCTCAGCCCGCAATTGACCCTCCGGGAGGTGCAGGTTGAACTTAACGGCCGCGCGCTCAGACGGTTCCAATTGCAGGTGGATGCACTGAAGCTCCGGCAGGGACGCCTGGTGTGGCCGCTGGCCGCGACCAACCAGGCCCCTCGTCAGCTCTCGCTGGAAAACATCGAAACCGAACTGCGCTTTTTGCCGAATGACCAATGGGCCCTCGATCATTTCAAAGCCAATTTTCTCGGCGGCAGGATTCAGATTTCGGGCACCGTCACCAACGCCTCCGCAGTCCGTGATTGGAAATTCTTCCAGGCCGGTCCGCCCGCCCCGGGCGGCTCCTGGCAAAACCGCCTTTGCCAGGCGGCCGACGCTCTCGAGCGCGTTCATTTCTCAGCTCCTCCCGACCTGCGCCTGGACGTGCGCGGCGACGCCAGCGACCTCCAGACCATCAGCCTTCGCCTGCTGCTCGTTGCACCGGGCGCGGATACCCCCTGGGGCGCGGTTTCCGAGGGCCGGCTTTCCGCCCGGCTCTTCGCCGCCACCAATCATGGGCCGTCTCGGGCCGAACTCAGCCTTGAAGCCGTTAATGCCCAAACGCGCTGGGCCGACATCACCAATTTTCAACTCGGCCTCCATCTCTCCACGTTCGAAGGACAAACTAATCTGCTCCAGGGCGCGCTGGACCTTTCTTCGCGGCAGGTCCAAACCCCCTGGGGTGGTGGCACTAACCTCGCCTTGACCGCCCGGTGGATCCACGCCATCACCAATCCCATCCCGCTCTCCGGGTTCGCGAAATTTCAATGCGACCAGCCGCAGACCAAATGGGCGGGCGCAAGCCAAGTTCAATTCTCGGCCAATTTCGCCACTCCCGCCTCGACCAACCCGCCGCCGCGTTGCGACGACTCATGGGGTTGGTGGACCAATCTCCAACCTTACCTCCTGGATTGGGAGTGCCATCTGACTCAGCCACAGTCGCCGAAACTCCAGGCCGACGAAGTCGCGTGTGGTGGCACCTGGCGTGCACCGGAACTGACCGTTACCAACCTCCAGGCGCGCCTTTACCACGGCCAACTGGCCGCGCGCGCCGGCCTCGATGTCGCGACCCGCGCGCTCCAGCTCAACCTCTCTTCCGATTTCGCTCCGCAACAAATCGCGTCGCTCCTCACCGAGGATAGCCAACGCTGGCTGGACCAGTTTTCGTGGCCTGAACCGCCGCAGCTCAAGGCGGACATCGCGCTGGTTCTGCCCGCCTGGACCAATCGCCAGCCGGATTGGCGCCGCGAAGTCCAGCCGGCTCTAAGGATGCAGGGCGAATTCAACTTGCCCAGGGGCGGCACTTATCACCAGGTCCAGTTTACCACCGCCCGTTCCCATTTCTCCTATTCAAATCTCTGCTGGCATCTGCCGGACCTCACCCTCACCCGCCCGGAAGGCGGCCTCGCGGCTGAACACCGCGCCAACGACTTGACCAAAGATTATTATTGGCACATCTCCAGCACCCTCGACCCGCGGTGCCTGCGTCCGCTGCTCGAAACCAACCAGCAGCGCGGGCTCGATTCCGTTGCTTTCAGCCAGCCGCCGGTGCTCGACGCTGAAATCAGAGGCCGGTTTCACGACCACGCCAGCATTGGCCTCAGCGCGCGCGTCGGCCTGACGAATTTTACCTTTCGCGGCGAGACTGCCTCCAGTCTCCAAACTACGCTCCGATATACCAACCGGGTGCTGCAATTCTTTGACCCACGAATCGAACGGGGCACCCAGCACATTTGGGCGGACGGTGTGCTGGCCGATTTCAACGCCCAGGCGGTCTATCTCACCAATGGCTTCAGCACCGCCGAGCCGATGGTCATCGCTCGCGCCATCGGTGAAAAAATCGGCCGCACCATCGAGCCTTACCAATTCAGCCAGCCGCCTGTTGCCCACGTCCATGGCACGATTCCCATGCACGGTGAGGAAGGGGCCGATTTGCACTTCGACCTGGACGGGGGGCCTTTTCATTGGTGGAAGTTCAACGTCCCCCACATTGTCGGCCACGTCCATTGGGCCGGCGAACACCTGGTCTTGAGCGATATGCGGATGGATTTCTATGAAGGTAAAGCCACCGGTTCGGCCGCCTTCGATTTTGATGCCGACGAGGGCACCGATTTTCAATTCTCCATCTCCACCACCGATATCCTTCTTCAGGCGCTCATGGCCGACCTCTCGCCCCTGACCAATCACCTGGAAGGGCGCCTGGTCGCCAACCTCACCATCACCAAAGGCAATACCGCCGACTGGCGTTCCGTCGATGGCTCTGGAAGCCTCGCTCTGCGCGACGGCCTCATCTGGGACATCCCCCTCTTTGGCGTCTTCACCCCCGTGCTCAACGGCATCTCGCCAGGGCTGGGTAACAGCCGCGCCAGCGCCGCGACCTGCGGTTTTGTCGTCACCAACGGCATCATCCGCTCCGATGACCTGGAGATCCGCTCGCCCGCCATGCGCCTCGAATACCGCGGCACCGTCGCGCTGGACGGCCATCTCAACGCCCGCGTCGAGGCGGAACTGCTGCGTGATATGTGGCTGCTGGGCCCGCTGGTCAGCACCGTCTTCTGGCCTGTTACTAAACTTTTCGAATACAAAGTGACCGGCGTCCTGAGCGACCCCAAAACCGAGCCGCTCAATCCTCTTCCCAAACTCATCCTCATGCCCTTCCATCCCTTCCGCACCTTCAAGGGCCCCAAACCGGACGACCTCGATTCCACTCACCCCAACGCTCCGCCATTTAAACCCAACTCGCCTTAGAGCATGTCTTAAATTTGTAGCAGCCGACGCAAGGAGGCTCAAATCTCAGAGCGTGTTTGGAAATTGTAGCCGCCGACGTGAGGAGGCGGAGAGTTGAGCGGTTTTCCGGGCAGAATCCGCAACGGTGCCCCAATTTTAAGACACGCTCTCAGATATCTTTGGCAGAGATCGGAGCCTCCTGGCGTCGGCTGCTACAATTTGCTGCGGGTCACGCCCCTGGATGCTTCCAGGGTCCACGGTAAGGACGGTGGAGATGCTTCGTCGCATCAGCGTCGCCCACGACCACGCGCTTCACCGGGTCATAGACAATTGGCCGGCCGAGTCCCATCGCGACGTTCGCCATGATGCAGCTTGCGGTCGAGATATGACCTGCTTCGATATCCGCGACGGGACGGCCGCGGGTTTCGATGGCCGCCAGGAAATCGCGCATGTGCAGGCGCGTGGCGGGCGCGGCATTCAGTTCGATATCTTTCTCGTTGACGTCCTCCGGGTATTGCTCCCGTTCGAAGACGCATTCGAAGTGGAGCGGTTTGGCCTGGCTGTCCGCCGGAATGAAATCGGCCCGCATGGTGCTGGCCTTGAGCGTCCCTTTATCGCCGTAAATGAAGACCGCCCACGGGTAATCCGGGTCGGGGGGCGCGCCCCAGGTGCGGTGCTGCCAGACCGCATCGAAATTGTCGTATTCAAACGTCGCGGTTTGGGTATCGGAAATGTTCGACTTGCCCCCCTTCTCGACGAAGATGCCCCCGGCCGAAGTAATGCGTTTGGGCCAGCCGAGGTTGAGCATCCAGCGGGCCGTGTCGAACATGTGAACGCACATGTCGCCCACGATGCCGTTGCCGTATTCGGTGAACGTGCGCCACCAGCGCTTGTGCGGCAGCCCGTCATACGGGCGCAACGGCGCCGGGCCGGTCCACATTTCATAATCAAAAAAGTCCGGGACCGGCTCCAGGGGCGGGTTGCCATTGGCGCGCATGTGAAAGTAACAACACATTTCAACGTGGCCGACTTTGCCAAGCAGGCCGGCTTCGACCACTTGCTTCTTCACGTCGATCAGATGCGGAGTGCTTTTGCGTTGCGTGCCGATTTGCACCACGCGCTTGAGTTTGCGCGCCGCGTCGAGCATCGCCTCGCCCTCACGCACGTCCCGGCTGATGGGCTTCTGGCAATAAACATCGGCGCCCGCTTCCATCGCGGCGATGGCGTGGAGCGCGTGCCAATGGTCCGGCGAACCGACCAGCACGATATCGAGGTCCTTCTCCTTGAGCATCTCGCGATAATCGCCGTAGGTGCGCGGCTGTTTCCTGGACTTTTGCCGCTGGCTGGCAATTCCCACAGCTTCGGCCAGCATGTGCTTGTCCGGGTCGCAGATGGAAATGATTTCCACCGGGGCGACTTGCACCAGGCGCCACAAGTCGCTCTTGCCATACCACCCTGCGCCAATGAGCCCAACTCGCAGGGTCTTTTCAGCGGCAAAGGTGACGGGGACATAGCTGGCAGCGGACAGGGCGACCAAGGCGGCAGAACTTTTCTTGAGGAATTGGCGGCGGTTCATGCTTTTCCATTTAGGCGAAAGTCCGTCCAAAGGCAAGCCCCGAACGCCGGAACGTTGGTTTGTGGGCGGACCGTGATACTACCACCACCCTGCCGGTTAGCCGGAGTTCGGCCTGTGGGTCCCCTCCCCCCACGACGAAGGAGTGGGGATCCGCATCTCATTAACACCCCGCTTCAGCGGGGTGTGGCGTCCGGGGAAGGAGCGGGAAACCGTTTTAACGGTTTTGCCCCTGATTTCGCACTTGCTGCACGCGGCTGAAGAGGGTTTGCATGAAGCTCAATTACGTAAATCCCGAGCACGTCCACGCCATGGTTGATCTGCCCGCTCCCCTGTGCGCTGAAGCTCCCTTTCAGGGGTGCATCTCGACAAGACCACAGGAGCGCCAGCCCGCCTCCACTGTGTCACCATCCCGGTTTGTTTCTCCGTCCGGTTCTGCTATTCTTTCTCCCATGGACCACCCGCAAACCGTTTCCGCCTCCTCGAAGTACCACGGCATTGCCGCGCACGTCGGCAAGACGCCGCTGCTTCGGCTGCGCCGGCTCTCGGAGTTGACCGGCTGCGAAATCCTCGGCAAGGCGGAATTCATGAATCCCGGCGGCTCAGTGAAAGACCGCGCCGCGCTGGGCATCATTACGGAGGCCGAGGCCAGCGGTGCATTGCCTCCCGGCGGCACGATTGTGGAAGGCACCGCCGGCAATACCGGCATCGGTCTCACCGTCCTCGGTCACGCTCGGGGTTACCGCACGGTCATTGTGATCCCGGAGACCCAGTCGCCGGAGAAGCTGTCGCTGCTCCGCACCCTCGGTGCCGAAGTCATGGCGGTGCCGGAGAAGCCCTACAGCGATCCTGGAAACTACAATCGCGTGGCGCAGCGGTTGGCGCAGGAGCGCGGCTGGTTCTGGGCGAATCAGTTCGATAATACGGCCAATCGCCTGGCTCATTACCGCACTACCGGCCCGGAGATTTGGGAACAGACCGGCGGCCAGGTCACGGCGTTCGTTTCCGCCGTCGGCACTGGCGGCACACTGGCGGGCACCGCGCAATTCCTCAAAGAACGCAATCCGCAAGTCGCGGTGATTTGTCCGGACCCGTACGGGGCGGCCATGTGGTCGTGGTTCACCCACGGCCATACCAATATCAAGGACGGCGATTCTCACGCCGAAGGCATCGGCCAGACACGCGTCACCAAGAACCTCGAGGGCACCGTCGTGGACAAGGCGTATCGCATCGATGATCAGAGCGCGCTGACAATCATTTATCAACTGTTGCGCGAGGAGGGTCTCTTCCTGGGATTATCTTCCGGCATCAATCTGGCCGGGGCGGTTCGCGTTGCGAAGGACCGCGGCCCGGGTCAGACGATTGTCACGATGCTGTGCGATTCCGGGCATAAGTATGCCTCGAGGTTATTCAATCCCGAATGGCTCGCGGCCCACCAGCTTGCTCCGAACCGCCCGGTGGAGCAGGTGCTCGAATGAAGGGGCGGTCACCGGCCCCGGCGAAACAGGCGCTTCAGTGCGGAAGGCCGGCTAACGCCCCGCTCGGTGATAAAACCCGTAATGAGCCGGGCCGGGGTGACATCGAAGGCATCATTGCGGGCGCAGGCCCCTTCCGGTGTGAGACGGACTTCGCCCACTTTGCTCTTGCCCATCGCCCCGGTGAAGTGAGTCACCTCGCGGGCATTCCTTTGTTCGATCGGAATTTCCTTCACGCCGTCCTTGATGGTCCAATCCACCGTGCTTTCCGGGAAAGCCACATAAAAAGGGACGCCATGGGCTTTGGCGGCCAGCGCTTTCATATAAGTGCCGATCTTGTTGGCGACATCGCCACGCGCAGTGACGCGATCAGCCCCGACGATGACCAAATCCACCAGGCCGCGCTGGAGCAGGTGTCCGGCCGCGTTGTCGGAAATCACGGTGAGGGGCACGCCGCGTTCGCCCAGTTCCCAGGCGGTGAGGGCCGCCCCTTGATTGCGGGGCCGAGTCTCGCTGACCCAAACATGGACGGGCAACCCGTGACTGTGCGCCAGGTAGATCGGGGCGGTGACTGTCCCCCAGCCAACCGTCGCCAGGCGGCCCGCGTTGCAATGGGTCATAATCTGCAGCGGTTCGCCGCGTTTCTTCTTCTTGAGCGCCGCGCGTAGCAGCGCCAAGCCGTGCTCGCCCAGGGTGCGGTTGAGCGCGACATCCTGGTCGGCCAATTCGGCCGCGCGGCCATAGGCGGCGGCGCGGCGTTCGGCGGGTGCCAGGGGCCGCAGCCGGGCGCGCATTTGGTCGAGGGCCCAGCGCAGGTTAATCGCCGTCGGCCGGGTTTTGATGAGGCGCGCGTAGGCGCCCTTAAGACCGGCGTTACCGGGGTCGGTGCGCATCGCCAGGGCCATGCCGTAGGCAGCGGTGACGCCAATCAGCGGGGCGCCCCGCACCTGCATGGTCGAAATGGCTTGGGCCACATCCTCGACCGTGCGCAAGCGCACCATGGCCATTTCGTGCGGAAGCCTCGTTTGATCGATGATTTCAACCGACCAGCCGTCACGCGCCAGCCAGAGTGAACGGGGGACCGAAGGCTTACGGCTTTTAGGCATGCGTCTGTTCTATGGTGAACGCAATCTTTTGCGAATCTGTTCAGGATCCTGCCTCAAATCGAGGATGGCGGCCACCAGAATCCGAGTCGGATGATGTTCGTAGAAAATTCCATACGGAAACCGTTGCATCACCTGCCGCCTAACCGCCTCGACGTAAATCGGCGCCATTTGTGGGAACGTTGCGATGCGCGTCAGATAGGCATCCACAACCAGCATGAATTCCACCCCCAACCCCTCGTGATAGTCCTCAAAACGATTGAAAGCCTCCTGGAGGTCCGCGTCGGCGCCAGTCAGGAGCTCCACGGGCAGGCTCATCGAGGCCCGAGGATGCGGGCCTTAACCTCGTCCCAGGCAACTACATCCTCTGGGTGGTGCCGGTAATGGTCGAGCCGCTCCTTCAGAATCGTGACGTGCTCCTCTCGCGGCGCCAACGTCTCCGGATGCGCCGCCAGTTCCTCCCAAAGTTCTCCCACCAGAATGAGTTTCTCTTCGGGCGAGAGGCTCTTCAGCTCAGGGATTTTTTCCCTAATCATGCCGTAGCCTAATTCAGGAGTTGAACCCCATCAAGCCCCCTCTCTACACGTCGCAAATCTGCACGCCCTGCTTGAGCGAGGCCAGCGCATCCGGGCGTTTGGGAATAAATTCCTGGGCGACAAAACCCTTGAACCCGGTTTCTATGATCGCCTTGATCACCGCCGGGTAATTGATCTCCTGGGTCTCGTCGATCTCGGCGCGGCCCGGCACACCCCCGGTATGGTAGTGGGCAATCAAGTCGTGATGCTCGCGAATCGTCGCGATCATATCGCCCTCCATGATCTGCATGTGGTAAATGTCATAGAGCAGTTTGAACCGCTCCGAACCGACGCGTTTGACCAGTTCCACACCCCACGGCGTATGGTCGCACATGTAATCGGGATGGTTATGCTTGCTGTTGAGCAATTCCATGCAGACGGTGACCTTGTGCTTCTCGGCAATGGGCGCAATGCGCTTGAGACCGATGGCGCAATTCTCCAGCCCTTGCTCGTCGGACATGCCTTTGCGATTGCCGGAAAAACAAATGATGTTGGGATAGCCATGTTCGGCCACGACCGGAGCCGTCTTCTCAAAGAATTCAACGATCTTGTCGTGATTTTCCACCCGGTTGAGCCCGCTGGTGATTCCCCCGGGTACGCCGCTGACCATCGCGCACACCAGGTCGTGCTGCTTGAGCGTGGGGAAATCTTTCACTTCCAGCAGTTCGACGGATTGCAACCCGATTTGTTTGCCGGCGGCGCAAAACTCGTCGAGCGGAATTTTATCGTAGCACCATTTGCAAACCGAGTGGTTAATGCGGCACTTGAGTTTGGGGCCGGCGGCGCTATCGGCCGCCTGCAAACGTTGGGATAAGTTGGCAGCGGCTGCCAGGGCAACCGTGCCGCCTGTGACTTTGCGCAGAGCTGTTCGGCGGGACATATCACGTTTCATGAGATCCATATTACACCGCTCTGGGCCTGATGACACGGTTTTTTTGACCTTATGCACGCGCACAATTCCGCCTTATGATTCAAAGGAGTCCTTTCCATTTTGAAAGCGGGCGCCTTTATACGTCGCAACTCGACAAGAAAGGCATCGTAACGCGGATTGGCCGCAGGTTTCATACTTCTGATTCGATTCGCCAAAAGATTTAACCGGATTGACCCGTGATCACAATGCCAGACGCAGCCGCGTAAATCCCCGCCATTAGCCATTTGCGGCCAATCGCAGCTTAAAATATGGAATGGCTTATGCTGTCAAAAATCCATGAAATTGGACAAGTCTGCCACCGCGCCGCAACTCCCATTGCTGTTGAACGTCGACAATGCCGCTGCCCTTTGCCTGCAGGAGAAAGACCCGTTTTACCTCGTCGCCTTCATGCTCCAGAACTGGCTGGGGGACGTGGTCATTCACGCCGCCACCGAATACGCCGAGAAGAAAAACCCCAAGGAACGCGCGCTCCAATCCGGCGAAGCCTGGCGGCGCTTCAACGAGACGTTCAAACTCCAGTTGCCCACGATGTGTTATTGCCTGTTCGGCCAAATGCTCCTGTTCATCGCCAGCGACAATTCCCACGGCAACTCGCTCCGGCGCGCCTGGGTCGCCCTCAACATCGAGCACGAGGCCACCGGCGATTACCTGGGCCCGAAATCAGCGGCCCTCGTTGAGGCACTCCCCGAACCGGTTCTGACTCCGGCCGCCGCCGGCGATAAGGGCAGCCCCGCTCCGAGGCCGGAAACCATCAATCAACCCGCCAGCTCCAAGGAACCAGAAACTATCAACTTCCAACCATCCACTCCCAACCAATCGGCCGGGAGTCCCACACTCGACCCGCAACCCGCCAAGCAACCAGAAACCATCAATGCTCAACCAACCGCTACCAACCAACCGATAACCCCCGACCAACCGGAAATCATCGACCCTAGGATAGTTGCGATTAACGAACTGGCCCGCCGCACCATCATCCGCTGGTGCGATTGGGTGGACGCCGCGGTGCATATGCGAACCCACCGCCTCTGGCATCTTGCGCCGGGGTGCTTCGACCCCGACCCCGACACGCGGCACCTGGCCGCGCTCGGAAACGCCCAGCGACATATCGCGAAACTCGATCCGCGCGCCCAGGCTGCCTGGCTCTGGGACTTCTCCCACGCCGCCGAACATTTCAAGGATTCTCCCAAATGGGCTGCCCTCGGCAAAGCAATGGCCGCCGGCTCACCCTCCACCGACCCAGGGGTGGGGAATCCCTCGGGGCCGCTCTGGACTTACCAAGCTGTGGATACCCTGGTCATCGCCCTCTGGCCGCTGGTCAAAACTTACAATTGGACTTACCGGGACCTGCTGAACGTCATCCGCCCCGCGCTCAAACGACCAAAGGCTTATCCCTGCGAACGGGAACAGGACTTTGCCACCTATTGCACCAACGTCCTCGGCCTGCGCAAAACGACCAAAGGCGCCACCGCCAGAAACGGCAAGCCCGCCGGGCACGAAATAGCCATCCAACTCATTTGGCCGACGAAATCGGAAACCGCAAATCTCAAATCGAAAATCAAACATCAAACATCAAACATGGAGAAAAACCTATGACGGCACGTGAAGCAGTGATGCAAGCCTACCTCGAACTCGGCATAACCCGCGAAGACGCGGAGTTACGCGGCAAATACGCCGATGGCGTTATTCCCGACGCCGTGCCGTTTACCGGCTATCCGATCGAACCCGGCCACGAACGCGAGCTCGTCGATTGCCTGAAACGAGTATTCCGCTACATGGACGCTCACCCACAGGAGATCCAGGCCTTGTTGAAAAACAAAATGGCAAAACGCACCAGCGCGAATTGAGGCGGCGGGACCGGAGCGCGGACATTCCTGTCCGCAGCAATGTGTTGCGCGAG
Source organism: Binatia bacterium (assembly GCA_035566895.1). Lineage (GTDB taxonomy): Bacteria > Verrucomicrobiota > Verrucomicrobiia > Limisphaerales > UBA8199 > DATMQA01. The sequence goes on along the minus strand of DATMQA010000205.1, from coordinate 9,744 downwards.
AGAGCGGCAGTAAATCCGAGCCGCGCCCGCCCTCGGAAGTTGCTGCGGACAGGAATGTCCGCGCTCCGCCGCAACCGACATGCCGTAGCGCAGATTTCGTAGCGCAGATTTCCAAATCTGCTGTACCGCCGACTTCCAGTCGGCAGCCGTGGTGGTGGTGGCGCCTTCAAGATTCCGAACCTGCCTCCCGGTAGCGAGGGCAGCGGATTTGGAAATCCGCGATACGGCAGACTGAAAGTCTGCGCTACGTCGCGGCGCCCCTGCCGCGGCTGGGGAGTGCCGGGCAGGGACACCGGAACGGCGCGGGTGCTTCGCGCGGATTTAAGCAATTAAGATGTCAAAGAACACGGTCCGTCCTCAGGTTAAAGATGACTGAACCCAGAGGGGGGCCTGCGAAATTAGTGCAATCTGGTGCAATTTGGTGCAATCTAGTGCAACGGACGGCGTGGACGGGACCACAGACCACGGTTACAGCACTACAGGACCACGGACCACAGGGCCACAGACCAGGGAGCGCGCCACCGCCCACCAACGACCGACCACCGGACCTTGAAAAGGCAGCAACCGCCGTCATGAGCGGCCAGGCCGGCGCGGCCACGCCGGGCGATTGATGACCAAATTTGATCATGAAGAAAATTTACCGTACATGCGCGCGCTTGGCTTCTTAGTGGAAGCGACTTTTTATTAAGAAGCCCGAATGTCGTAAACGTATACCCCGTCATCAAGGCGTCCGGACGATCGCTTGCGTCGGAAATCGCTGGTGCGTATAAGGCCAGAGAACGTAATGTTCCGGGAGGCACGTATGGAATTAATGCCAATCGGTCAAGGCGGCCACTCCGCCGACGTCAGGATCTATCTTATTCTCAACGGTCATTCCATCCCGGTGGCCCAATTGGGACCGGGTTTTCTGCTGCTCGATTCGCCTGCTGATCATCCGCCCGGGAAGGCCAGCATAATCCTGCACGTGCACCAGAGTGAGCGGAGTTGGCGCGTCCTCCTTCCCGATGGCATCTCTGCAGGCTCGAAGCGGGTGGCCATAGTGGCAACGGCATGAAGATTCCCGCCAATGTCCCGTGGTTTCCGTGAGCACTGAACCACCTGCCCGTGTAGACCTAATCTGGGAATAATTCCATACCCGAAGGGTTGACAGGCGGTAGCCAGGTGGTTGTTCGCGGGGCAGCAAGCGAACGATCACCGAAAAACCGCGGAAAGCGCGCGCACCCGGAGGGGAACGAGACCATGAGGCCCCGGCTCCAAATTCGGCGCTGGATTCCTTTCTGCTGCTCAGGCATGGTTTTGCGCGTGGGAACTTTCAGAAAGGTTACCGGTATCCGCGACAGGCGGACCGAACTACCGTCTTCTATGGTCCGTTCTGAGTATCGCACGTCCGCGCCTTCGGCCATTTCGCGTAACTCGCCCGCCTGATATCTCATGCCAGCGATTCCGCCAAATCCGACCGACGAGCGTCTCTTCCTGAAGGAAGTGAAGAACCACGCGGCTTTTCGAAAGGTCCTTCACGGTTTAGCCCTGGCGCATAATCAGGCGGCATACGACCAAAAGGTGAGAGGAGTGACCGTTTGCTGGTTCAATCTCTCCAAAGAGCATTTGGCAGAGGCGCGCGCCGCTGAAGCCTCTAAGTGTTTTCGGTCGGCTTACTCGCGTAGCTACTACGCCGCCTACAACGCATCCAAAGCCATTCGGTACTTAGTATATGGAGAAGTGAGCCTGCGCGGTGATGACCATACTAAGGCACCGGAGTTGCCTGACGATTTCCCGAATTTGTCCAAATGGACCACTATGATCACCACTCTCTACGAACACCGATTGCGTGCGGATTACGACAACTGGACGAATACTGCCGGAGAGAATACTCTGAGTCCATCCGACTGCGTGACACAAGCCCAGCAGTTTATGATCGACTGCGCAAATTACGCTAAAACCAAATACGGCGCCACACTATGACAACTGAAGATGAAAAGCTGGCGAGCGAAGAGGCCGCTAACATTTTTGCCCGTGAGATCGGTGTAACACACATCGATTCGCAAATTTCGGAGGTGGGAAACAAAGCCTTTCTGAAATTCGTCGTCGGTAGGCCAGCTCCAATTTATGACCACGCCTTAAGGAGTACCCAAAAGGCGCTTCCTGAGAATAATCCTTTCCGAGGGCTACTGAATCTCACATTTCGGGAGGCCGAAAGATTTCCGCAGTCTCTAGAAGCTGACGCACTCCAAAATATTCTGACCCGCGGAACAAGGCACATCGCGCAAGCGCCGCGGTCGGCACCCACCATTATAACTAATGTTCCTTTCCAGAATCGCGAAGATCAGAAGGCGATCCAACCTGCGACGCATCTCATCGTCGGAAGGCGCGGCGTCGGGAAATCCACGCTCATCTCTCTTGCTGCCGAGCTTCTCGAGAAAGCAAGGAAGCTGTACGTTGTCCTCGATATGCAGGCGTATACAGAACTGTGTGGGGATCGGCTACAGGCAGAGGTACTCCACGACTTCTGCAGGAAACTGGCCGACCAAGCTGAGAAGATGGCGGGAGGGGTGACTACAATCTCTCAGAGAGCTGAACTTAGGGCTCTAGCCTCCGATATTCACTCAGGTAGCCAGGACGTACGCGGGGCTCCTCCGCGGATTAATCGTATTTTGACAGGACTTTCAATGACGCTCCATTCTGACATATTCCTCTTCCTTGATGACTTCCATCTTGTTGAACTTTCGTCGCAGCCAGAACTTCTGAACATGCTTCACGGATGCGTCAAGGGCGCACGAGGATGGTTGAAGGTGGCCGGGCTGCGCACGCAGCTGCGAGCTTACGATCCAAGAACGCGCAAAGGGCTGCAGGTTCCAGGTGATGCGCAGGAGATTTCCCTGGATTTTACCTTGATCGATCCCGAAAGCGCCGAGAAGCACCTCAGGGCCATTTTGCAGGCCTTTCTTTCAGTAGTTGGTGTCGATAGGTCAACGGACGTTATCAATGAAGCCGCGCTAATGCGGCTTGTATGGGCCAATGCAGGTGTTCCCCGCGATTTTCTGCAAATGTTCGGAAAGGCGCTCGAACATGCGCGGCGTGCTAGCCGTTGGACTGTTACGTTGACCGACGTCAACTTAGCAATTGGCGAGTTCGGTCAGCAGAAGATGGATTACTTAGAGCAAGACGCCCGCAACGAACAGAACACACTCAAGAATCTCGTAGACTACCTCGAAACGTTTTGTTTAGACGAAAGGCATGTAAATGGGTTCCTGATCCGAAACGAGCGAACTCCCGAAAAGAGGGCGGTCGAGGTGCTAAGCGACTTGAGACTTGTGCATTTAATTCACCAGACGATCACTCCACATAAGGCCGGCGAACGATATGAGGCGTATTTGGTGGACTACTCCCTCTTCACGGGATTTCGCAGGCGTCCGAACATCAGAGAACTGTTGCCCGAAGACGGCCGCCAATTTAAAGCGAAGGAATTGCGCAAGTTACCGGAATTGCCGGCTGGTTTCCTCAAAGCCCACGAAGCGAGTGAGCATTAAAAGAATCTTCGTAGAAATATCTCCGCCAAGAGCTGTGTCAGGCTGGAGTAGAGACGTGAGAATTACCTGCCACAGCTTCGACCAGTTGGACAACGGCGTGCTCGAATCGCCGAAAAGACCGGCTTTGGGGTCTGACGAATGCCAGATCCAGCAACTCAGTCAACGGTCCCTGGTCCAAAGTCGGGCGATAATTGGGGCAGTTCTGTTCCAGCCACCGTTTTCCGTGCGACTCCGGATCGCCTGCAGGAATCGGCGCCGTCGCGCGCAGGGCAAGCCTCCCGTCCTTGAAGCGTTTGCCCCTCAGAGATTCGGCCCCCGCCACCAGCCAGGTTTCATACTCCTGGCAGGCAAAGACCACTGCCAGCGAGAAAGTTCTGCCCGCCCCCTCCTCAGCCGCCGCCGCAGCCAATGATCTTGCCGCGGCCGAGGCGCAAAATGCAACGTCGGCTCCCGGAGGGAACGACTTGAAGTCGCCGTCGTAAACCGCCAGCACGCCACCGCCGTTTGAACGGCGTGCAGCCAGGCGAATACCTTTGCACCATTCCATGTAATCCGGCCGGCCCTCGGCTTTGTTCCACCGAAAAACACGGGATGCCCCAAAGCGAATGACATCCTTGTCGAGTGGTAGCCGCTTGGAGGCTTCAGTCTCCAAAAGAACCTTTCGGACTAAAATCGGCAACGCGTCCGTTTCTCCATGCCCTTCACCCAGGAGCACCAGACTCTTCATGCCGCCTGGTTTGCCTTCGCCGCCTCCTCAATCCGCGCTTGGTCCACCGTCAGAAGATCGCCCGTAGTAAGCAGCCGCTCCTTAACCGCCTGGCGTTGCTCCTCCGCGACCTTCCCAACAATGGTTTTCCCTTCCTGCATCTCAACTGTCCGTACGTTATCCACGTCGAAGGAGTCCAGAAGAATAGGATTGTGCGTCGTGAGAATCACCTGACCCCGGCCATCCTTTGGAGTGGCGTTGAATTCGTCGGCAAGCAGCGACAACGCGCCTGGGAAAATCGCGTTCTCGGGTTCCTCAAACACCAGTGTCAGCTTCGACGGTGTTTGGTACAAGGCCAGCAGATGGGCGTAGAAACGACGCAGGCCATCCGATTCCTGTTCCAGCGAAAGGTCAAACACCCGGCCTCCAGCTTTGTGGCTGACGACCGCTCGCTGCGGATTCACGAGCGAGTCGAGTTCCACAGAATCAATGGAAGGATTTACCACCTGCAGAGCCGCAAGGAGTCCTTTGCGAATGCCTGGGTGATGAAAATCCTGAGTGATGCCGCGAACCACATCGCGATAGTTCGCACCGTTGTCCCACAAACCAGGAAGCTTCTGCCAGACCTCCTGACCCTGCTGGGGCGCGGTGAATGCAGTCAGTGCGGTGGCAGGAAAGTGGTAGTACCCAATCCCCGTGGAAAAGGCAGCGTTAGCGAAAACGACCTGTTGGAGCGAAGGGAAGAGACCTATGATTGGACGATCAGCATTCGCCAGCGGCACCGGTGAGACTTTCGGTGCTTTCGTCCAGTCCCACTTATTGTTGTCCTTTACGGACCGCGAGAACAATGTTTCGCCCCCCAGGTTGAGTCGCTCCTCTCTCAGAATAATCTGCCCAGGGAACTCGTGTTGCCCGAGCATGCCATAGCCGATCTGATAATTGAACTCGCGTTCTTCACCCGGAATTGTGAACCAAACCTCGATTGACGGATTGGGCCTCGGTTCCCCAACAGGGACGATGCGTTCCCACCCCAACTCATAGGCCACAGCTTGGCCTTGGTCCAGGAGGACGTTGCGCAAAAAACGAATCGCCTGCACGAGGTTGGACTTCCCGGTTCCGCTGCGACCGACAAGTACCGTAACCTCATCGAGCTCCAGATCGACTTCTCGGATGCTCTTGAAGTCTCGTATGCGCATCCTCTTTATCATAACGTCCGCACAGCATTGCAGATTCCATCTACCGGAGCAAACAAAACCGCACCACAACAACAAGACCGCAACCAGCACCGCTCCTTAAACTTAGAACAGAACTGTCGCTCGCCACGCCGATCACCGGCTCGCTATCGCTGCAACCGATGCTGTGGAGTGCTTGACCAGGATTCTTACGAAAACGCGCTCACCTCGTAACCCCATTCTGCGCCTCAAATATTCACGCCGTTCGCCTTTCCCATTTTCTGTCGCTCCCTTCTTTGTAGCTCTTTGTGCCCTTTTGTGGGCCAATCTCATCCGCGTACATCCGCGCAATCCGAGGTCAATTGTCGTCCTAAGTTCTTGATTCCCACTTCTTAGTACGAGGCCCATTCCGCTAAGAAGAACCGCGCCCGGCGGGGAGGTAGGCTTTCCTATGATTGAAAATAAAATTCGATCAGGTGAGACAGGCGCGGCCGGGCCGACGCCCGACGGCGCTCGTTCTGTTTCACAACACACTCGACACAAATCATATAACACGAATGAAAACTCCGTTATGTACCTACACCCACCTGGGCTTCCTGATTAACTGGATCAAGGATGAACGGCCGGACCTTGACGTCACATTCGCCGAAATCCATGAGGCGGCCCACGAAGGCCGGTTCATCGAACTGTTGCGCGAACGGTTCGGTCACATCGCCGACTTCAGCCTTCTCCGGAACTCCCCCTTCCTGAACCTCGAACAAATGGAGGCGGCGCTGTCGGATGCAGCCTGCGCGTTGGAAGGCCGCGAGGCGGGCAAAGCCTGTGTTCAAAGGAGCGGCTTGTGCCTGGCCCAGGCGATCGTCCTGGAAGCGATCCAGCAACAGTTCCACCGGTTTCCATCCGGCCCGGAGCAATGGCGGTCGGAGCCGGTCGCCCCGGCGCCGCACGGCGGTGAAGGCCATCCGAATTCCCCTTTCGATGAACCGTCACTCGGTTGGGTCGGTTTGGGCGTTCAAGGTGATCGGACGTCGCTTTTCCCCTCACCCCGGCCCTCTCCCTTGGGGAGAGGGAGAATTCCAGCCAGACTCTTACGCAACCAGGCAGAGACGTCGGGCGGGGATAATTCGCAGCCTGGCTCCGGGTTGAAGCTGGCGGATTGGCTGCAGCTTGCCTTCCTTGTTAACAGCCTGGGCGATTCCTCGGCCGGACACGATTTGCCCTTTGAGGAGGTCTACGAATCGATCGACGGCGGGTATTTTCCCTTAATCCTCAAGGCCTACGCCGGAAGGTGCCCGGATTTCTCCTTCATGCAATCGCCGGACGGGAGCTTCGAGGAGCTGAACACGGCGCTGCGCGCAGTGGCGGCGAAATTTCGAGGGTACCACTTCCAGAAGGGCGGCGTAGCGGCGAACGGTTTTTGCCTCGCCGTGGCGCTCGTGCTGGAGGCGATCCGCCAGAAGTTCGCAGCGGTTCCCCAGGCCGGGCACACCGAACCTTCGTTCACCGACAATTGAAAGGTCTTTCTTAATACAAAGTGGTTTCCACTAAGAAGACCCTCCGCCGCCACGGCGGTAGGTTTGTTCATGATTGAAAATAAAATTCGATCAAGTGAGACAGGCGCGGCCGGGCCGAAGCCCGGCTGCGCTCACTCTGTTTCACATCACCCCCAATAGAAAAATAAAATAGTATGAAGATGAAGTTGTGTTGGTTTACCGAGCTGCTGCTGCTGATCAATTGGATCACCGATGAGTGTCCGTCCGAGGACCTGACCTTCGACGAAATTCACGATGCGGCGGCGGATGGGCGGTTTATCGCCTTGCTGGCCGAGCATTACGGCCAGATCGCGGAATTCGCGCCGCTGCTCAAATCGAGCAGCGTCAACGTGGAGCAAATGGAGGCGGCGTTGAGCGACGCGGCCGCGGTCCTGGAAGGCCGTGAAGCCGAGAAGGTCTGTGTCGAGAATAGCGGGCTGTGCCTGGCAACGGCGGTGGTTGTGCAGGCGATCAAGCAGCAGTTCGAGCGCGAGGGAGAGGATGGCGGGGATGGGAAGAATGGGAGTGATGCGAGGAATGGCCGGGCAAAAACACCAAAAACCAAACACCAAACACCAGGCCGAACGGCAAATACCAAACACCAAGCACCAAAATGGGAAATACCGAACACCAGTGGGCAGTAATCAGTAATCAGTAATCAGTGGCCAGTGGTTAGTAATTATATGAAAACGAGAAATGGAAAGTTGAAGGGGAGGAGAGCGGTGAAGGACAAAGCGATGGACAAAGTGGCGGGTGGGAAGTGCGAGGGGGTACATGCAAAGGAGGAGGGGGGAAGCACGAACGACGAAAAGGCAGGCGCCGAGGGGAAAGGGGAGGAGGAGCTGGGGAGTAACCGGCGGAACGGGAATGTGGCGCGGCTGCCGAAAGAGGTCAGGGACCGGATCAATGTGATGATTCGGGACGGGGTGACGTATAGGCAGATCATCGAGCGGCTGGGGGAGGATGGCAAGGGGCTGGACAGATCAAATATGTCGCGCTGGAAAGACGGCGGCTACGAGGATTGGTTGCTCGAGCAGGCCTTCATCGCCCGGACCCGCGCGCGGCAGGAAACCCCAGGCGAGCTGGTGAAGGATTTCGACGCCACGGAAGTCAACCACGCCGCGCTCCAGCTTGGCACCCTGCACATTTTTGACGCCTTGCGGGACATGGGGCCGGGCTCGCTCAATAAGAAACTGGGCGGGGATTGCGCGGCCTTCGCCCGCCTGATCAACGCCCTGGCGCGCTCCAGCCGGGAAACGATGCTGTTGCAGAAGTATCGTGAAGCCTGCGCCCGCGCCCGCGCGGCATTGACCCAACTCAAAGATCCCAACCGCAAGTTTAACGAAAGCGAAACCCGCGCGATTGTCCGCGAGGTGGATAACATTCTGGGGCTGCAGTCGGTGGATGAGGAGGGGGCGGGGTGGGAGGAGTCCAAAGTCGGGGAGGGGGAGTCCAAAGTCCAAGGTCCAAAGTCCAAAGTCGGGGAGGGTGAGGAGGAGTCCACGGTCCACAGTCCACAGTCCACAGCCGGGGAAGGAGGGGAAAGGGGCAGTCCAGAGTCCACAGTCCACGGTCCACAGCCGGGGAAGGAGGAGGCAGTAATCAGTAATCAGTGAACCAGTAGCCAGTATCACGTTTCACGTTTCACGCATCACGCATCACGTTTCACCATCCATCATCCATCATCCATCATCCCGCTTATGCACTTCATACGTAACCTCAGGCTCGATTCAGACTCGAAACTCGCCAAGCACTTCATGCCTCACCAGGTCGCCTGGATTCAGGCCGAAAAAGCCATTCACAAACAACGCAAACAAGCGGTCGCTCTCGCCGAAAAATCCGTCCGCATCGGCTGGACCTACGCCGACGCGTTCAAAAACGTCCGCAAACGGCTCTGGTTCAAGGACCGCGATTACCTGTTCGCGACCAAAGATTATCCCAGCGCGCTGGAATATGTCCGGCAGTGCTACGAATTCGCGGAGATCTTCAACCTCACGCGCTCCGTTAAAAGCCACGGCGAAGAATACCTGTCGGTGAATCGCCCGGACGAACACGGCCGGCCGACGAGTTTCACCGACGAGGTCAAAGTCGGCGTGATCAAATTCGACAACGGCTCGCGCATCATCGCCTTTTCGGCGAACCCGCAGGCGATGTCGGTGTATGGCGGCGACGTCGGCCTCGATGAATTCGCCAAGCACCCCAACGCGCGCGTGCTCTGGGAGACGGCCCAGGCGCGGGTCACCTGGAATTACGACCTCGCCGTGTGGTCCTCCCACGACGGCGAAGACACCCTGTTCAACGAGTTCGCCAAGGAAGCGCGGGCGGCGGTCGGAGTCCAAAGTCCAAAGTCCAAGGTCCAAAGTGTTTCGGAGAGTGACGAGTGGCGGGTGACGGGTGGCGCGGAGCAGGGCGGGGAGGTCCACGGTCCGCAGTCCACAGTCCACGGTCTTCTGGGGAGTGACGAGTGGCGGGTGACGGGTGAGGCGCCCGGGCAGGTCCACAGCCCACAGTCCACAGTCCACAGTCCTGAGTCCGCGGGGCAAAGTCCGGCATTGGTCGCGGGCGGCCCCGGAGAAATCGAAAATCAAAATTCGAAAATCAAAAATGCTCACGGCCCGTGGAACATCTACTTCCGCGTCACCCTTCCCGACGCGATCCACTTCGGGCTGGTCGATACGATCAACCGCGCCCGCGGCACCAAAATCTCGCCGAAGCAGTTCCTGGCCGATTGCCGCGCGCGCGCGCGCGACGAAGAGATCTTCGAGCAATCCTACCTGTGCAATCCGATGGGGGCCGCCAGCAATCAC
>DATMQA010000204.1:0-13232 GCA_035566895.1 Binatia bacterium | reverse complement strand
GCCCGGCCAAAACGGCGCCCCGGGGGCGGCCAATGGGCAGGGCTCGCTCAATTCCGGCTCGAGCTATAACCCGGGCATCCTCCGGTTCTCCTGCTGGTGCCCCAAACTCATCGCGCGCATCGGGGCTTTGCCGACGACGCTGGCGGACCGTTGCATCGTCTTTCGTTTGCATCGCAAGACCGCCGATGAACCTTGCGAACGGTTGAGGAAATTCGACCCTGGCGACATCAAGCGCAAATGCCTCCGTTTTGTCCTGGACCACAAGGAGCAAATCGCGGCCGCCGAACCGGAGATCCCGCGCGAACTCAATGACCGCGCCGCCGACATCTGGGAGCCGCTGTTCGTGATCGCCGACCTGGCCGGCGGACCCTGGCCGCAGCTCGCCCGCGAGGCGGCCATCGGGGTGGCCGCAGCCTCCACCGATTCCAATCCGATCTCGGTGCTGCTGTTCGACGTGTACATCCAGTTCAACTTCGCCAAGACCGACCGGCTGTTCAGCTCGGACCTCGTCGCGCGTCTGAACGCCTACCACAACCGCCCCTGGAAGGACCTGCTGCGGGGCAAACCTATCGACGACCGCTGGCTGGCGCGGCAGTTGAGCCCGTATGGAATCCGCCCGCACAACCTCCGCATCAACGGCAATCAGGCGAAGGGCTATTGCCAGGAAGATATGCTGGAAACCATTCGCCGTTACGTGCCCAAAGCCGAGGCCCGCGCTCTGATCGATGAACTCAAACCGGCATCAGAGGAGGCGACGGCGACGGGGCCCGGGGACTCGAACGCGAATGGACCCAGCGCGGCAGCGCCACAACCAAAGAGTTAAATGGGTTAAAAAGGTTAAAAAGTTACATGGGTTACATGGGTGGGGACGAGCGGTCCCCGCCCCTTTTCTTCTGGACCCGAAATACGGTTTGGGCGTTTCTGGGGCGGGACAACGGTCGGTTGGGCTTTTCCGAATCGTTTCCGGTTCGCCATGATTCTGTAACGTGGGTTGACTAGTTTCTGCGACTCACAGGAAACGATGAAAACCAACGGTTTGTCTGGTCAGCAGTTGGTCTTGAAGGAAATTGTGCTTCTGCCCGGGGGCGAATGGACCCCGCGAATGCCCGGTTGGTCAGTTCTGCACTTAACCCGGGGTGTCGGCTATTGGATGAATTCGCGCAGTAACCACGAGTTATCAGGCGGCTCGGTGCTGATGCTGTCCGAGCGAGGCCAGGGCCTGGTCCGCGCCAGCCAGCTCGGCGAGACGGTTTTCCAGTATTTCTACGTCCAGCCGGAGAAGTTGTCGGGCGTGATGACGCTGGCGGAGCAGAAGCTCCTCGATGAGGCGGCGCGAAAAGACGCCTTTTCCGCCCGTCTTTTCTTTCCGGACGACCCGGTCGCCGAAAACTTCAAACGGCTCTGCCAGGGCCGAAGCCAAAGCAACCTGCGTACGCGGGTGCAACTGCTGGAGTTGTTCATTCACGCGGTCGAGAACGACCTGAATTTGGACGCGGCTGAGCCGGTGTCAGACGCGGGAGCCAGAGCGCGGCTCGAAATGCTGTTGAAGCAAATGCACGCGGCCGACATGTTGGACTTGAGCTTTGGGGATTTGGCGGCGCGCGTGGGTTGCTGCCCGCGGCACCTGGGCCGGGTTTTCCAGGAAGTGGTGGGAACGTCTTTCCGGGAGAAGCAGGCGCAGGTTCGGCTGGGCAAAGCGCAGGAGTTGCTGGCAACCAGCAAATCAAAGGTCGTGGAGGTGGCCCTGGAGAGCGGCTACCAATCGCTGAGTCTGTTCAACCTCATGTTCAAAAGGCGGTTCGGCGTAACCCCCGCGCAATGGCGTCAGCGGCCAAATAAACGCAAGGTATATGCCTGAGCGTGAGCCAGCCTGACCGAGTTACTTCGGCGGGGCGGCTGCGGCGAGCAGCGATTTTTCTTCCGGCAAGAGAGCAGCGCTTTGGGCGAGAGCGAGGTATTTGGCAGCTTTGTTGTGCTGGCCATCAGCCGACAGGAGCAGGCCGTAGTAGAGGGCGACGTTCGGCAGTTCGAGGCCTTCGGGTTTCAGTTTTTCGAGAGCGGCCAGGGCCTCCTTGGTTTGGCCTTGACGGTGCAGCGACCAGGCGTAGGTGGAGGTGATGATGGGGTCGTCGGGATGCTGGGTGTAGATTTCTTTGGCGGTCTGGTGGGCGGCGGCGAGATTGAGATTCAGCAGCAAAGCCGTGGTAGCAAAGTTATTTTTGGCCATGAGGTCCTTCGGATTGAAGCTGGCCAGCGCAGCCGAGACTTTGTTGATGCCGCGGGTATCCTGCGACGCCAAATAAAACCGGCCCAACTCGACCAGCGCCCAGTGTTCCCTGGGGAACCGTTGCGCGATTTGCCAGAGCAGATCCTCGCAGGATTTATCCGCGTGCCACGCGCCAGCCAGAGTGAGCAGGTAATTGAGCGCGCCCAGGCGGTCGCCGGCCTGGCGGACGGCACTGCGCCAGCGGGTTTCGGCGGCGAGATTTTCGCGTTGTTCGGCCGCGGCATGGGAAAGGAAAGCAAGGCGCAGGAATTCCAATTCACCCCATTTCTGGTCCTGGAGATAATTGTCGAGACCGGCCCAGTCTTTTTTCGCGGCGTAAGCATCGACGAAAGCGAGAGGGACGGGTTGTTCAGCGGCGAGTTTGGGAGGGAGACTCGAGAGCCATGGCATCGCCTCGTCCGGCGCTTTCTGGCTGAGCATCCAGGAGGAAAGGGAATAGACTTTGACGGCGTTAGTGAGGGCCTCGCTTTTGACCGTCAGCAGAAAGGCCGGATATTGGGGGAGGTTTTGCTGGCGCAGGATGCCGAGATGCTGAAGGCGGTCTTCGAAAGTCGCATGAGGGTCGGCGAGAAGCTGGGAGGAAAAGCGCTCGGCGGCGGGCAAATCTTTTTGGCCGAGCCGATCACCGATGAGCCACCGCAGGGCAACGGCACCGAGGTTGGTGCTGGCGCGCAGGCGTTCGAGCGAGGCGCGGGCTTCGGCAGCGGAGGTGACATTAGTGGAACGGAGCCGCAGGACGGCAAGGTTGAATTGGTGCAGTTCATTAGTCGGCTCCAGCCGGGAGGCGTCCACGAACTGGGCTTCGGCTTCGGCCGGCTGATTAAGTTTGAGCGCGCGTTCAGCCAGCAGGAGGTGGTAAGAGGCGACATCCTGGGCGGGCTGGCGGAGGTCCTCGAGCATTTGGGAAGCCAGGGGGAAGGGTGGACCCTGGGAGCGCAAAGCGATGGCGGCAAGGAGCAATTTGTTTTCGAGAGTTGGGGCCAATTCGGCAACGCGGCGGCGCCAGTCCAGGGCCTGGACTGAGTGAGCGGCCTCGGCAAGATCCGCCATGATGCGGCAGGCTTCGAGGTTGGCCGGGTGGAGCTGAATGGCCTGGCGGGCGCTCACGCTGGCGTTGCGCCAATCGCCTTTGGCAAGAAACTGCCTGGCCTGCTGGAGGGCGCGTCGCTCTTGGTAATGGCGGTAGGCGGGCCGGCCGAAAAACCACAGGCTCAACCCAACCGCCGCTAGCAGCAGGCCGACGGCAAGAGTCGTTTTCTTCAATTCTGACGCGAAAATACCATGAGTAATGGACGAGGCAAGCCTCTGCCTACTTCGCCATCATGACCTCGAGGGTATCGTCTTTCTTGTGCGGCGCGTCTTCTTCGACGTCCACCGGCCGTCCTGCCACTGGGGTTTCAAGCGAAGCCGGCTGATGATCGGTCACTTGCTCGCCGGTTTTATGGAATTTGACACTGACGATCTTGCTGACGCCCTGTTCCTGCATGGTCACGCCGTAGAGAACGTCGGCCATGCCGATGGTGCGTTTGTTGTGCGTGATGATGATGAATTGGGAATGCTCGAGGAACCGCTGGAGCACACGGATGAAGCGATTGATGTTGGACTCGTCGAGCGGTGCATCCAGCTCGTCCAGCACGCAGAAGGGACTGGGCTTGACCTGGTAAATGGAGAAGAGGAGCGCGACGGCGGTCATGGTCTGCTCGCCGCCGGACAGCAGGGAGATGGTCTGCAACTGCTTGCCGGGCGGGCGCGCGACGATGTCGATGCCGCTTTCGAGCAGGTCGTTTTCATCCATGAGAATGAGATCGGCTTTGCCGCCGCCGAACACTTCAGTGAACATGGCGCGGAAATTGTCACGGATTTGCTCGAAGGTGGCGCGGAACATCTCCCGTGTTTGGGTATTGATACGGTTGATGACTTCGAGCAGTTGGGCTTTGGCCTGGACCAGGTCGTCGTGCTGTTTGCTGAGGAACTGGTGGCGCTGCTCGGTTTCCTCGTACTCTTCGATGGCGACGAGGTTCACCGGCCCCATCTCATCGAGCCGCTGCTGCAGCGATTCGACCTGCTGGGCGACGGCCGTCCAGTCCGTCGCGGCCCCGGCGGCGAGCATTTCCTCGGGCGTCATCACATGGATGCGCGCCGGCCCCTCGTCGGCAAAGGTGATCGTGATGCACTCGCTACGGACATCGTCCAGGTTGACGTGATATTTCTGCTGAATGCGTTCGCGCAGGTTCTGCACCGTCATGTTTTTTTGGGCCAACTCGACTTCAACGCTGCCGCGCCGGTCCTGGAGTTCGGTTAGCGAGCGGCGCTGGTCGCGCAAGGAGCCCTCGCGGGTGCCGATGTCGGCCTCCTGCGATTGTTTTTGCGCGAGGAGCCCTGCGGCCTGGGCGTTGACCTGCTCACGGTCGTGCTGAAGCTGTTCGATCCGGCCACGCGACTCCTGGATCTCAGATTCGGCCTGCTCCTTACGGCCAATAAAGGAGGTCATTTCTCCGCGTCGCTGTTCAATGACCTGGGCCAGCTCGGAGAGGCGCTGTTGGAGCGATTGCTGTTGTTGCTGGAACGAGGCGCACATCTGTTCTTCGGTGGCCAGGGCGATCTTGCTTTCGGTGAGATGAGCATTGGCACTCTCCCGTTCCTGTCGAGAGGACTCCAATTGCGCCGTGAGGCCGGTCACCTGGGCCTGGAGTGCGCGCTCGCGAGTCTCCAACTCCCCTGCCCGGCCGGCCAGCCCCGCCCGTTTCTCGAGGCCTTCACGTTCCTGCGCCGCCAGGCTCTGGATTTCAAATACGACCGTGTCGATTTTCTGGTGCAGCAGGCGCTGGGAATTCCGGAGCGCATTGACCTCGCCTTCGTGAGTGGCGATAGCGACTTCCTGTGCCCGCAGCTCGGTCTGAGCTTGCTGGAGCCCGGCTTGCAGCCCGGTCTGCTCGCTTTGAAGGGCGCCCTTGCGGCGGCTGATTTCCGCGACCTGCTGTTGGAGCCGACCGAGCACCGCCTGCAAGTCGGCGATCTGGTTCCGGCGGCCCAGGATGGACGCGGCCCCTCTGCTGTTGCCGTTACCGTTGAGATAACCGCCGGTGTAAACGCCATGGCGGCTAAGCAATTCTCCACTCAAAGTGACGTAATGAAAAGTGCCGCCGCTCTCGCGCCACGCAGCGGTGGCCGCATTCAAATCCCGCACAATACGCGTCAGGCCCAGCAGCCGGTCGAGCAAGGGACGAACGGATGGCTCGCTTCGGATAACGGCAACGGCGGGGAGAGGCAAGCCGTTGAGATCAGGAGCAGTACGGGTTGTTCCCTCCGCTTCATCCCCTGCCTTATCCGACGCGGAGAGGGAGCCAGGTGCTCCCAGTGAGTGGCCATTTCGGGTGAACGCGAGAGGCGCGACACTGGCGCGGCCCTTTTTCTGAGTAGAGAGATCGGTGAGGATCTCATGGGCCGACTCGGGCTGTTCGGTCAGCACAAGTTGGAGGTGATGGCCCAAGGCGGTTTCAATAGCCGTGACATATTGGTCCGGCACCACCATTTTGTCGGCCAGCGAACCGAGCACATGCTGTGATTGTTTGAGGGCGGCGAGCGAACCTTCGCTGAAACCTTCGTGCCCGGCCTGCAACTGCTCGAGCACATTCAGACGTGAGCTTTTCTCGGCCTGCTGCTGTAAAAGCTGGTCCTGCTCCTGGGTGACCGCGATCAGTTCGTCCTGAATTTCGCGCAGCCGCTTTTGGCGTTGTTCGACGGTGCCGCGCTGGGTTTGAGCGTTAAGCTTCCGGGCCTGGACATTGGCCGCGAACTCGTGCAGTCTGGTTTCCAGGCGCCCACGCTCCTCCTCGAGCTGGATTTTCTCGGCCGACAGCTTCTCCAGGCGCACCACATTGCCCTGCTTCTGCAAATCGAGCGCGGTGATTTCGTTGCGGATGCGGGTCAGATCCTGAGCAGCGGAGAAGGCCTCGACTTGGGCCTGGCGGAGCGCTTCCTGGCCGCGCTGCAGGCCATCCTCGACCCGGCGCAGCGCTTCCTGCCTGGCGTTGAGCGCCTGCCGATGTTGGGTCAAGGCCGCCTCGGAGCCGGCCAGGTTGGCGCTTACGGTTGCCAATTCCTGTTGGGCGATGTGCCGGCGTTCTTCGGCCTGGGCAATGTCGGCCAGCGCCTTGGTGTTCTGGGCGGCGAATTCGCGCAACCGTTCTTCGTCAAACTGAATCCGGCTTTCGTGACGGTCGATTTCGCCCTTGAGCTCCAGCCCGCGCTGCTGCATGGCTCCGATCTCGTTGTCCAGCCCGGAAAGACGCTCGCGCAGCTCGGTGATCTCGTCCTCGCACCGCAACACTTCCGCCGAGTTGGTCTCGATTTCGCTGCGCAAATTCCCGGCGGTCGTTTCGCGCTCGCGGATCTCGGTCTGCAGAACGTCGAACTGGTGGCGGGCCAACTGGGTATCCAGATGCTGGAGTTCCTGGGAGAGCTGCTTGTACCGCCGGGCCTTGCCGGCCTGGCGCTGCAGCGAACCTATCTGCCGTTTGACCTCGCGGACCAGGTCGGCTACGCGCACCAGGTTTTGTTCTGTGTATTCGAGTTTGCGCAGGGCTTCTTTCTTCTGCGACTTGTATTTAGTGATGCCGGCAGCCTCCTCGAAAATCAACCGGCGGTCTTCCGGGCGGCTGGAAAGAATCTGGGTAATGTTACCCTGCGCCATGATGCTGTAGCTGGTGCGGCCCACGCCCGTCCCCATGAACAATTGCTGGATATCCTTTAGGCGGCAGGGAGTCTTATTAATGAAGTATTCGCTGCCGCCATCCCGGAAGACCCGGCGCGTGATGGTGACTTCATTATAGGCCATCTCAACTCCCGCAGCGTGCAGGTTCTCGTCATCCACCCCGCCGATAGTCAACGACACTTCGGCCATCCCCAACGGTTTGCGCCCATCGGTGCCGTTGAAGATGACGTCGGCCATCTCGCCGCCACGAAGGGCCTTGGCGGATTGCTCCCCCAGTACCCAACGTATTGCGTCCGACACGTTGGACTTACCGCACCCATTGGGGCCAACTATGGCGGTGACCCCCGGCTGAAAGTTCAGGGCCGTTTTATCCGCAAAGGATTTGAACCCTAAAACAGTTAAATTCTTCAGATACATGATAATTTACCCAAAACAAGCAGAGCGGCTTTAAAATGTAAAGCGAAAAACCACTATATAAAGCACACAGCTAACGCCGGAGCACAACTAATAGGTGAGGAACCGAGATTTGAGTTGTGCCGATGTGCTGTCTACTCTGCTCTATTTTTACTTCTTTCACACTTTTACCGCAGACAAGGCTGGCAAAGCAACCCTTTTCCTGAAAAAGTTTCCCCGCGGATACGATGCACTGCTATCACCAACCCAGGACCGGTATGGAAACAAATGCCCTCTGTAGTAAACACGTGAAACGTAAAACGTGAAACGTGATTTTGCCAGCGTGAGCGTCGCCGTCTTCATGGGATTGCTTCCGGTGACGTTTTCCGCTGCCGCCGCAGCATACGTCCCCTCTCAGGCAACGCCACCAAAGCCTCTCCGCGAGTATCGAGCGGCGTGGGTAGCCACCGTCGCCAATATTGATTGGCCCCCGACGAACGCCGTGGGCTCCGCACAACAGAAAGCGGAGTTGGTGGCCATTATGGACCGGGCGGTGCAACTCAAACTCAACGCGATTATTTTCCAGGTGCGACCGTCTTGCGATGCCTTGTATGCCTCTTCGCTCGAACCGTGGTCGGAGTACCTGACCGGCATCATGGGGAAGGCCCCGGAACCGTTTTATGACCCGCTGCTCCTGGCGGTCGAGGAAGCCCACAAGCGGGGCCTGGAATTGCACGCCTGGTTTAATCCCTATCGTGCGCATCATCCGGGAGGCAAATCGCCCATTGCCGTAACACACATATCCCGCACGCATCCGGAATTGGTCAGGCACTACGGAAAAAGCCTTTGGCTCGACCCCGGGGAGAAAGCAGTTCAAGATTACTCGCTGAGCGTGGTGATGGATGTTGTGAAGCGGTACGATATCGACGGAGTCCACTTTGACGATTATTTTTATCCGTACAAGGAACAGGACCGGTCGGGGAGGGAGTTGGATTTTCCCGACGACTCAAGCTGGCAGCGCTTTGGGGCCGGCGGAACGTTGAACCGCGACGATTGGCGGCGAGAGAACGTGAACCAGTTTATTCGCCGGGTTTATGAATCGATCAAGGCGGCCAAGCCTTGGGTCAAGTTCGGAGTCAGTCCGTTCGGCATTTGGCGTCCGCACAACCCAGCGCAAATCCAGGGTTTCGACGCTTATGCACAACTCTACGCGGATTCGCGCAAATGGCTGACTTCCGGTTGGGTCGATTATTTTGCCCCGCAACTCTACTGGGGCATCGAGCCGCCAGAACAAAGCTTTCCGGTGCTGTTGAAATGGTGGACGCAACAAAACTCCAAGGACCGTCTGTTGTTGCCCGGCATGGATACGACCAAAACCAATCGGCGATGGAAGACGGAGGAGATCATCAACCAAATCCGCCTGGCACGAAAACAGCCCGGAGCGAGCGGCCACGTCCATTGGGACATGCACACGCTCATGCGCAATACCGAGCTGGATGCCGCGCTGGAACGGGAAGTTTATGAGCAGCCGGCATTGGTGCCAGCCTGTCCGTGGCTCGACCCAACTGTGCCGGCGAAACCCCAAGTGACCCTGGGCGAGCCCAAAAGCTCGGTGCAGATCAGTTGGGTTTGCGGCGGCCCGGAGCAGGTCTGGGCCTGGCTGTTGCAAACGCGGCGAGGCAAGGAGTGGAGCACCGCAGTGCTCCCTGGCCGGAAGATGAGCCAGATGTTTGAATCTCCGCTACCCGAAGCGATTTCCCTGACAGCCGTGAATCGGTTTGGCAATGCGAGCCGGCCGGCGGTCGTGGAACGCGCAAAGGAGTAATCAGCGAGCCGGCCGAGGCTGCGGAATGGCAGCGCCGTCTTTGCGGGGGTCAGACGCGCCGAAGTTGATGCCGGCCTTGAAATCCCGCATCACGGCCTGACCACCGCCGACGGAACTGGCAAAGGAACCACGCAGTTCAATTTGATGTCCCCTGGCGGCGAGCTCGGCACGGACCGGCTCGGGTACGCGTGATTCGAGTTGCACATCACAACCGTCGAACGTGAGCTTGGTGAACCGAGGCGCTTCCATCGCGGCCTGGATATTGAGGTCGTAGTCCACCAGACCGGACACGAATTGAGCGTGAGCCTGGGCCTGGTTCCAACCGCCCATAATACCAAAGGCAATGCGCACGTCCCTCTTGCTCAGAAAGCCGGGGATTATGGTATGAAGGGGACGCTTCCGGCCAGCCAGCAGGTTTGGACTGGCCGGGTCGAGGCTGAACAGGCCGCCGCGATTTTGCAGAGCAAAACCGGTCCCCGGCGCGGTCAGGCCGGACCCGAAGGAACTGTAATTGCTTTGGATATAAGAAACCATGTTGCCCTCGGCGTCCACGACGCAGAGGTAAGTGGTGTCGGTGCCAATCGGCGGCGGCTGGCCGGGAGGGACAAGGCAGTTGGCCCTTGCCATATCAATCAGCCTGGCGCGGTCGCGCGCATATGCCTTCGAGAGCAGGCCAGTGACGGGGACCTGGCTGAACTTAGGGTCGCAGACGTAACGGAGCAGGTCGGCATAAGCGAGCTTTTTGGCCTCGATCATCACGTGGAGCGCGTTCGCCGAGAGTGGAGCGTACTCCGACAACCTGAAATTCTCCATCAGATTGAGCATCTCCAGCGCCGCGATTCCTTGTCCATTCGGCGGCAGTTGATAGATCGTCCAGCCATGATAAGTCGTCGAAATCGGTTCCACCCATTCGCTGGAGAATTTCGCGAGATCCTCGGCGGTCAGGACCCCGCCCCGAGCTTGCGAGAAACCCACCAGCCGTTTGGCGATTTCGCCCTGGTAAAAGGCTTTGCGGCCGTATTTGGCGAGCTGCTTGTAGGACCAGGCTAATTCCGGGTTGCGGAAGATTTCTCCCGCGCGCGGCGCGCGACCGGCAGGAAGATACAGGGTTGCAGCATTGGTGTCCTGCCGCAGTTTCTTTTCGCTCTCCGCCCAATAGCTCGCAAAAATCTCAGTGACGGGAAAACCCTCTTCGGCGTATCCAATGGCCGGGGCAAGGACGTCGGCCAGGCGTTTCCGTCCAAAGCGGCACAACAGTTTATCCCAGCCATCGACCGCTCCCGGAACCGTGACGGAGTAAATGCCCTGTTGCGGCATATCGGAGATGCCTTTGGTCCTTAGCAAATTCGGAGTCAAACCGGACGGGGCCCAACCGCTGGCGTTGAGGCCATAAAGTTTGCCGGTCTTGGCTTCGTAAACCATGGCAAAGAGATCGCCGCCAAGTCCATTGGCCATGGGTGCGAAAACGCCCAGAGCGGCGTTGGCCGCCACGGCGGCATCGACCGCGTTGCCGCCCTGGGACAGAACGGTCGCGCCGATTTGAGAGGCGAGCGGGTGTTCGGTGGCGACAATGCCAAAGCGGGTGATCACCATCGAACGCGCCTGGGAGCGGTCTTGGGCGAGGGCTGGCCCGCTGGCACAGAGAGTCATGAGAAGAACAAAGAGGGGTTTTGGAGAAGTATGAGGCCTGGACATGGGAGGAGAATAAGTGATTTTGGAAGGGCTGTAAGCCGAATTTTGTCTTCACTCTTGCGAGCGGAGAGAATCATTTGTCTCAGCAGCCAGTACCCGGAACCCCCTCGCCGAAAGCGAGGATGGAGCGAGCCGCTCCAGGGTCCCCTATTTGGCCTTGCACCCGATGGGGTTTTCCGTGCCTCCGCGCTTGCGCTTGGAGCGGTGGGCTCTTACCCCACCTTTTCACCCTTACCCCTCTGAGATCTCAAATTTGAGATTTGAAATTTCAAAGGGGCGGTTTGTTTTCTGTGGCACTATCCGTCGGGATGCCTCGCGGCATCACCTCCCGCGTGTATCCCACCATCCGCCTTCCTTCGTCAGCAGTCGCAGGTTACGCGGCATCGCGCCCTCTGGTGTTCGGACTTTCCTCCCCCCCAGCCTCTGCCGGGGAAGCGATCCTCCGCCCTTCCAAAATCAGGGTTAATATACGATATCAATCCGCCACTGCCAAATCCATATCCCTGGTATAATAAAGAATCCGGCCGCAATTGATGCAAGTGACCAACTCCTGCTGGGCCTGGCACATGACGAGAATTTGCGCGGGCAAACGCATATGGCACCCCCCGCAAACTCCGTGTTGGACCCCGACCACGACATTTTCGCCTTTGCTGCGGGCCAAGCGTTCGTATCGGCTGCGGGCGGTTTCATCGACCGCCGCCGATAACTCTTCGCGGTTAGCTTCCAACTCGCTCAATTCCTGCTTTAAATTCTGCTCTCGGGCGCCAAGTTGTGCTAGTTGTTCGTCCGCCAGTTTGCGGGCTTCGTGGGCGGCTTGCGTGGCGCGAACCACTTCCTTCTGCGCCGCCTCGCCTTGCTCCATCAGATCGATTTCCTGATTTTCGATCTTAAAAATCTCGCCTTTGCAAAGTTCGATTTCGTGGCTCAGGGCGCGGTATTCTTCATTTTTGCGGGTCTGCAACTGCTGGTTCGCATAGCGGGCGATAAGCTGCTGCTTGGCTTCCACGTCCAATTCGAGGGCTTTGCGCTCGGATTCAAACTGTCTGACCCTGGTTTTGGCATTTTCCAAGGCGCTTTGAGCTTCGACCGCCCGCGCCTGGAAGGTTTGGCGCTGCGGCGGGATATGGGCCAGTTCCCCTTGCACCCGGCTGATTTTCCGGTCGCGGTCCTGCAGAATCAGCAATTTTTCGATGGCCTCGAGCATGACAAATGAATTCACTGGGCGTAAAGAGTATCGAGAAGCACAGCGCAAGTCAAACTTGGAGCGTACCATTCCACGTTCCAAGTTCCAGTAGCCAGCCGGCAAAACCCGGTCTATGTTTGACATACTGACGAGCTACTGAGCGGTTATGCAGAGTAGAATGAAGCTTTTGAGATTCAGCCCGCCATGCCTGGTTTTGGCCTGGGCGCTGGCAGCTACCTCGCCCGCCCTGGCCAAGGAACCCAACACTAATCTGGAACTGGCCCGGCAACTCAACCAGGCCTTCGTCGAGGTGGCCGAGAAGACTTCCCCAACGGTGGTGGTGATCAACGTCATCCAAAAAGCCTCTGAGCAAACCATGGACGAGGAGAGCGATGACTCCTTTGATTCGTTGCCACCAGGATTCTGGCGGCGTTTTCATGACCAATTCAAAGGGCGAGTGCCGGAAAAGAAAATCGGCCAGGGGTCGGGCGTTATCCTCCGGGAAGATGGATACATCCTGACCAACAGTCATGTGGTGGAGGATGCCGAGAAGGTCGAAGTGCGCCTGAAAGATGGCCGTGTTTTCCAAGCGACTGTCCGCGGGGTCGATCCGCAGTCTGACGTGGCGGTGATCAAAATCGAGGCCAAGGGCTTGGCGGCGGCCGTGCTGGCGGACTCGGCGAAAGCGAGGGTTGGGGAGTTTGCCATCGCCATTGGCGCACCGTTCAGCCTGGATTACAGTGTCACCTTCGGACATATCAGCGCCAAGGGCCGGTCCAACATCATTCCCGGGTTTGAAGGAGCGGCAATGGACCAGGATTTTATCCAGACCGATGCGCTGATTAATCCCGGCAACAGCGGCGGACCGCTGGTCAATATCAATGGGGAGGTTATCGGGATCAACACGCTTATCCGCGGCTTGCATAGTGGCATCGGTTTCGCGATTCCCAGCAATCTGGCCAAAGAGGTCGCGGACCAACTCATCGCGGACGGAAGGTTCACACGGCTATGGCTCGGCATCGGCATCCGCGCCTTTCGCGATGAGCCCGATTTGCGCAAACTGCTCAAAGGCATTGAGGATGGCGTGGTGGTTGCCAGCATCCTGGCGGATGGGCCGGCTGCTAAATCGGAATTGAAA
>DATMQA010000203.1:0-3552 GCA_035566895.1 Binatia bacterium | reverse complement strand
AATATGCGCGGTACGCGCGGCGTTGCCGGGCGCACCTTCGCCGCGATGGGCCGCGACAACGTCAACATCATCGCCATTGCCCAGGGCTCCTCGGAGACCAACATTTCGTTCGTGGTGGAAGACAGCGCCATGAAGCAAGCGCTGCTCACCGCGCATCGCGAGTTCGCCCTCGGCGTCTGAAATACAAGGAGGCGCGACACACGCCGCGCCTCCTTGACATTTACTTCAGCATGCCGCCGATGCTAAGGATGGAACTGGATGTTCCCGTTGCTGATTACGCGCTGCGATCGGACCTCGCTTACCGCGCCGGTCACCGTGACACCAAACTGATCGTTGATGCCAGGCTCGCCGTTGTCTTGCACAGTCACGCTGAAGGCGCAACCGTCACCGCAGGTGCCGGAGAACAAGACCGTTTTCGGTGAGCCATCCGGGTTGAAGGCGATCACGACGATTTCGTTGACCGTGCCATCGACGTGCAGGCCGTTTACATGATTGACATAGTTGAAGTGGCCGCTGGTGCCGCCTTGGCCCGTTCCAGCATTGAAGCCGAAGCTCGCAGTGCCGGGGGAGCTGACGTCAGGCACCGGGATTTGGCCGCCGCCGGTTACCTTGATGGTTCCAGTCCCGGGCGCAGGGGTGCTGCCGCAACCGCCGAGGATGGTGTTAGTCAACGTCACGGCGCCTGCCGGCAACAAGGTCGTGCCAGCCCCGCCCGCCAAGGCTCGCCCGACGAACGTTCCTCGCGTAACGGTGATGTCCGCACCCGCGAGAATCGTTCCCACGAAGTTCGAATCCGTCATCGTCGCTGCTTGGGCGACCCACCAATACACGTTACACGGCACGCCGCCGCCGGCCATGACCACCGAGAAGCTGGTGCCCGTGAGCGCGCCGGTCCCGCCGGCCCCGATCCTGAAAATCCAGATTCCGTTCGAAGGCCCGTTGAGTGTCAACACGCTGCTCGTCGACGTCGCTGCCGCGGCGACACAGTAGACACCGGGCGAAAGCACCTGGCCATCGAGGGACGTCAAGACCTGGGTGCACTCGTCGGAGCCGAGCGCACCATACGCGGTGAGGAAGTCAGCGTAAGCCGCCGTGGCGTTCGTGTTGACCGCCCCCGTAATCGAGCAACCGGTGTTAGTGAAGGTGCCGGGCGACACGACGCCCACGTCTCCGGTGAGAGTGGAAGTGGTACATGTGACCGCGCCGGCGGCCGGACCGCCAGCCAGGGCCGAGAAGCTTGCCGCCGAGCCCAGTGATGGCGGCGCCTGTGCCCGGCACAGGCTAGCCGCACTTAACACACAAATAACCAGCATCATTTTTTTCATTATCAAAGCTCCTCGCTTTGGATTTCTCTGCGTCGTCGCTGACAGTGCGGGGACAAACATTGTCGAGTCGACGTTTAGGGCTGGCAGAACGGATGCTAACAACCGATGCAAACTGGCATCTGTCCCCTTTTGGACAGGGTCGAAAAGAACTGGCCGTAGGCGGTCTCAGTACCCACAGTACGTTATTGACTCACATCCACTTGGGTATGTGCCTGCCTGCTCGT
Source organism: Binatia bacterium (assembly GCA_035566895.1). Classification (GTDB taxonomy): domain Bacteria; phylum Verrucomicrobiota; class Verrucomicrobiia; order Limisphaerales; family UBA8199; genus DATMQA01. The sequence goes on along the minus strand of DATMQA010000203.1, from coordinate 2,003 downwards.
TTATTTCGATGCGGCGCGAATTTGATTGTCGCTCAGCGTCACGGCGCCCGTCAGCGCAAAGACTCGACCGGTAACACTGGCGCCGGTGGTGACGGTATCGCTGATATTCGCGAGAATGCTTCCAACAAACACGGTGTTGGTGCCTAGAGTGGCGGAGCTGCCAACCTGCCAGAAGACATTTCCAGGCGTCGCTCCTTTGGCCAGGACGACGGAGGATTTGCTCGCGGTTGTAAGCGTGGTCCCCATCTTGAAAATGTAGACACCGCTGCCGTCGAGCGTGAGGGCTCCGGTGAGCTGCGCCGAAGAATTAAAACAATAGACGCCCGGAGGGAGAGTGACCGCGCCGGGACTAGTGCCCAGAGTCTTTCCGGTCAAGTTGGTGCCGCAAGGTTGCGCCACTAGATTAGCGTATGCGGTGTGCGCAGCGGCGTGAGCCCCTGTTGCGGTGGCGTCGCCCGCGTGGACCGTCCCTCCGGTCACTTTCCCCGGAGGTAAGCCGGTGACAGCCGTTCCCGGGCTCACACCAAAATCTCCGGTGATGACCGTCGGGCCTGCATTCGTAACTGTCGAGGCGCCCAGGACTGCAAAGCTCTCCGCCGAACCTAGCGGTGGCGCCGATTGTGCCCAGCTCAGGCTGCCCATGCCCAACGAGCAAATAACTAACATAAGTTTTTTCATGTCAATTCTCCTTGGCTGGATTTCTCTTCATCGTTATTTTGGAATTTTGGGGTCGACCTAGGACCCTAAAACCACACGTATGCTAACCGTTGGCGCAACGAACATCTGTCCACTCTTGGACACCCGCGATACAGACTGGCCGCAGGTGGTCTGCCCGTACCTGCCGTGCGTCGATCTGCTCTTAATTTCCAAGCCGCAAGCTGCGGTAAATTCCTCGAGGGGTTTCGTCCGGGTCGGACCTGGGATGGTTGGGGTGGGAGACGGGATTTGAACCCGCGACTTTCGGAGCCACAGTCCGACGCTCTACCAGCTGAGCTACTCCCACCGCCGGTGTAAGCCAGTTTACGCTAGTTTGCGCGGTCGGAAAAGCGGCTGCGGCTAAGCATCCTCGGCCTTTCTACGACTTGGCGCGGGCCAGGCATCTGTGGCCTGCCCGAAACCATAGGTGACAGCACATCCAAAGACCATTCGCTCACGTAAGTCCAGTGGAAGGCAGAGTCTGGAGCTAGGTCCTGGAAGAAGAGGCCGGCCCTGTGACGAAAATTTTACATGGATCGCAGAAAAGTTTTTGTGGCGGCTGGCGCGACTTGGGGGTATGGTGGACTTCCGTTATGCCTCTAGGCCCAGGTCCTGGCCAGCCCACGAGCTCTGTAATGGTTACGTCCCGACCATTGCGTCTAGTGGTTTAACGGTCTTTGGGCGGTACGCTGCCCGAAGTGCAAAGCAGTAAAATTCACCAGGAGGTCGTTGGGGAAAATGACAAAGTCGAATCGCTATTTACTAACGGGTGCGGCGGTCGCGGGCTTGCTCGCGGGCACTAGCGCCAGCATCCAGGCTTCCAATCTGTTCCCCGGGGGGAAGACTTCCGCTTCCGCTCAGGACACGGAGAAGAAGGCTGATAAGGCAACGAAGGAAAAGCACGCTTGTAAGGGCCAAAACTCCTGCAAGGGCAAGGGCGGCTGCAAGGCGAGCGACAATGGTTGCAAGGGCAAGAACTCTTGCAAGGGCAAGGGCGGCTGTGCAACCGATGGCAGCAAGATGCCGGCCGAAGAGAAGAAACCCTCTTAACCACCACCTCAAACGTTCGTTTCTCACCTGTTGGGGGGCTGGTGAGCATCGCTGGCCCTCCTTTTTACTTACTTCGGTCGGAGTCCACGGGAAATGCCTGCAAATCGATTTAATGGGTTTACGGAGTATGGGATTGGGATTGGCCTGCGCGCGCCGCATTACAACCACATTCTGACGCGCAAGCCGGTGTGCGACTGGTTCGAGATTATTTCCGAGAATTTCATGATCGATGGCGGCCGTCCGCTGCACATCCTCGA
>DATMQA010000202.1:0-17493 GCA_035566895.1 Binatia bacterium | reverse complement strand
TCTCAACAAACGATTCAAGCTGGCCGCCGCCTTTTATAATCTCTCCCAACTCATGCGGAAGCTCTTTGGAATTGGAACGCCGAAGCAACTCGCAGCCGGCGGGCGGCTTCTTTTTCTCCAATTCACTTACCTTTTGGCCGTGCCTGCACGCTGCGCACGGCTTGGTGAGCTCGTTTACCGAAACGAAACCCATAGCTGTCTCATAGCCGGAGTAGTTCGCCGATATACTTCAGCTCGCACCCGGATCTCGTTTGCAACTCACGAAACTCTTCCAATCCTCGCGGCGGTAGCGAATTGAAATGCTTCGAGAAAATACCCCTTGTTCAACGGACTGCTAGGATGGAGCCATCGTCAAGGCGCCCGCACCGGCAAAATCGGCGACGGCAAAGTCTTTATCTACCCCATCGAAGACGCTATCCGCATCCGCACGGACGAACGCGGCGACAAAGCCATCTGAGATAAATTACAGAGTCCACCCTTTTCGGTAAGGTGGAGCGAGCAATTGATTCGCCTCGGGATTGTTGGCAAAGGCCATCTTTTGGGAGTTCCATTCGAGCTTGGTCCCCGGCAGTTTGATCGCGATCACGCCCAGCAACGCGACCTCCGTCAGCGGGCCGCCATAAGAGAAGTCCGAGCCCGATTTCCTGCCGGTCTTGATCGCTTGGACCCAATCCCAATGGTGTTCTTTCACGCGCGGAATGGTTTGGGCCGGACGTTTGTACGCCAGCGCTTTGGCCTCGGGAATGAGCCGCACCTGGCCAGCGCCGTGTGAGCCATAAACGATTGTTCCCTTGTCCCCGACCACTACCGCGCCGGTATCGATGTCCTTCTCGTCCTTCTCCAGCTCGGGCGGACGGGGAATGCGCTCGGTGCCGCTGTACCAGTGCAAGGTCACCGGCCCGCGCTTGCCTTTGGCGGGGAATTCGTAGGTGATGATTTCGCCCCGGGGAAAAGAGTCGCCTTGCGTTTTGGGGTCGTAATCCTTGACCTCCGCGCGGATGGTCGCCGGCGCGCCAAGGTCCAGCGCCCAGAAGACGGGATCCACGACGTGGCAGGCCCAGTCGCCGACGGTGCCGTTGCCGAACGCGGTCCAGCTCCGCCATTTGCCTGGGAGGTAGGCGGGGTTATAGGGGCGGGACTGAGCCGGCCCGAGCCATTGGTCCCAATCCAGTGTGGCGGGCACATCGTGGTGTTCGCCCAGATGCGGCAATTGGTCCAGGGCGGAATTCACCGCCCTGCAGCCGGCGTGGATGGTATGGACATTGCCAATCGCGCCATCCCAAATCCATTCGCAGAAGTCGCGAATCGAATTGTAGGAATGGCCCTGGTTGCCGAGTTGGGTGACGACTTTGTGCTGCTGGGCCGCCTCCATCAGTTGGCGCACTTCAGCGACGGAATGAGCCAGCGGCTTTTCGCAATAGAGGTGTTTGCCGTGCTGAATGGCCGCCATGGCCGCCACCGCATGAAAATGATCAGGAGTGGCCACGAGAACCGCGTCGATGTCCTTGGCCATGGCATCGAACATTTTCCGAAAATCGCGGAACTGTTTCGCTCCGGAGAATTTCTCGAACGTTTTGGCGGCGCGAACGGAGTCGACGTCACACAACGCGACGATGTTGTTGTCGCGGCCGAGGACATCGAGGTCGGCTGCTCCCATTCCCCCGACGCCGATGGCGCCGATATTGAGCTTCTCGCTGAGAGGAGTCTGGCCGCTGGCGGCGAGCACATCCCTGGGCACAACCATGAACCCTGCTGCCGTCACACCGGCCGTGCGTAAGAAGGTTCGCCGCGTCAAACCAGCCGTGTTCTTTGTCATAGAATAATAGGACGTGCACCGAATGGCGGCGGATGCAAGCTTTTTTGGGGGTCGTGAAACGTGATGCGTGAAAGGTGAACGCGCAAGTGACGCCCTTTCCACTTTCACGTTTCACGTTTTACGCATCGGTCTCGCTGACCACTGACTAGTGACTTTGGACTAGCGCCCGACGACGAACCACCCCTTGGTCGTCGCGTCCGTCTTAAAAAACTTCACCAGCTCCCGCCCCACTTTGAGCTGGCCGGAGGGCGACTCATGGGTCCCGTCCGATTCGCGAAAATCGCTCTCTTCATAAAAGAATCCATCCGACCGTTTGTTCGGTCCATTGGCCCACAGGTACGGACCCCAGCTCAGCCAGGGCGCATTTACGGGCCCTTTGGCGGAGTCGTAATTCAGCGCCTGGTCACCCTGGATTTGGCTTTCGAGCAACCACTTTACCGAGAAACCTGACTCGTAAGCATACGGCTCCGGGTTCAGCGGCGTTTTGGCAAAACCGCCAAACGTCCGGCTGGAGAGATAGACGAGCTTCAAATTGGGAAAGCGCTCGTGCAAGACTTGCATGATGCGCGCCAGTTCATTCTCGAGCGTCCTGGCGTATTCCGGGAAACCTTGCGTCGGCGACGCATCGGCTTGTTTGACCCACGCGGCCTGCACCTGCGCGCGGGTGACCCCGGCGTTCGCCAGCCGCTCATCTACTGTCTTCCAATAGAGCGTGCCGCTTCCGTGGTCAGCCGGGTCCTGGGTGCGCGCAGCCGTTTGTCCGCCCTGCGCGCCATTCACAATCACCACCAGCGGATTAATCTCCGCATCATTTTCGGCCGCCTCCCGGAACCCGTCCGTCGCCTGCATGGTGTTGCTCATGCCGATGGTCAGCAGCACAATCCTGCCTTTCGGACTCGGCTTGCCCGTCCCATCCAGCGGTTGCACCCTGGCCGCGAGCGCCCGCCCCGCGGACTCGTGCGCCGGTGGCCGCTCGTTCTTTCCGTCCGGATACAGGCCGCCCTTGACGCCGTGATACTCCGCTTCACCCAAATCCGTCAGTGCCTTGAGCTTTGCGCCGTCCACCCGCCGTGGCGGTCGCGCTCCCTCGCCGCCTCCGGCATGCATCAGGCCGAACAGCACGCCGGGCCGCACCAGCTCCAGCTTCAGTTTCAGGTATTTCTCCTTCTGCTCGTCATCCAAAACTGTGAAAAGAGCGGGCTCGAACGCCTCGCGCAAACCCGCCAGCTTTTGCAGCAGCCCGTGCAACCGCTCCTGTCCCTGCTCGAACGCCTCGCGGTCTTCATCCTGCCGCGCCGCTTGCAATTCCCTCATCGTCTTCCTCAAATCCTCCGCCAACACCGCTGGACTTGGAGGCCCCGACTTTTGAGCCGCCGCCTCCGGCTGCTGACTTCCGGCCGCCATCGCGCGATTCTTAACCGCCGCTTCCTGTGCAGTCACAAAGTCCCTTTCCAAACCGGCGATGCTTTTCTGCTGCTCCTCCGTCACGCCCAGCCTCTCGAGAAACCCTGGCGGCAACAACAACCGAGCGATGAACGGGGCAGGGGAGATGACCGACTCGCCATTGGTTGCAACTGAGCCATCTGCTGGAGTGCGTTCGGGGGCCGGTGCGGCCAAGGTCATCGCTGTCAGCAGCAGCAACACGACCACGATGAGCGGCCCAGGGCCTCCATGCTTCGCTGGTGCTCCTGGTCTCATCGAAGCATGACGTGGTTGTCCAACTGTATGACGCTGACGTCCGGGTTTACGCCGTCGGTGGCAAACTCAACGGTGGCTTCGAAGTCGCCGCTGCCCCGGCCGCGGAGGTCGTGCCAGGTCCAGTGTCCCCGAACGAACTGAGCCGGCGGGCTGTTGTGGAAAGGCTGGCAGTGGAAAAGCGCTTGCGCCTTCTCGTTCGCCAATCGCTGTGCCAGGGCTCCAGCTTGCTCAGCGGTCAACGCCCGAGCATCCGGTCCCAGTTTGGAAGGTGCAGGCGCACAGCCGCCGGCCAGAACCGCGGCTCCAACCACTAGTGCGAGGTAACGGTACATACATCGTGTCAAGCGAGCTAAGCCAAATATAAGCTTGGACCGCGAAGGCAGGCAATACCGGCGCGAGTGAGGCTGTCTGGATTTTGGACAGGCGAAAACCTGGGCAGCAAAATGGAAATTCCGAGGGAAGGTGGCCTACACCGCCGACCAGCCCGGAAGAAGGGCGAGGGAGCGGTCAGTGCTTAATGCGCCAGAAGGAAACGGGCTACCCCGATGGTCACAGCGATCAACGCTATGAACATAACAATGTCCATGGCGCCGAACCGGGCCTCGCGCTTATCGTGAATGGGCGAAATGGTGGTTTGGACCCAACCACCTTTGCCGGGGTGCGCTTTGAAACCTGCATGCTTCATGTTTGAGAATGTAGCAGGTCTCAGGCCAGCCTTTGGCAATGGTGCGGCGCCCCACGCCCCCGTCCTTTCGTTAGGGTGCAGCGTCAAAAAGGCCACTTCCAAATCCTGTCTTCCAGTCCCTGAGCCGTGAGCTGTCAACCGAAAATTGGGGCAATATTGAAGTTTAGAATTACGAATTTCCAAGGTGTTTTGTGGTGTTTAACACCGTCAAAGAAAAAGCTTGCAAAACAGGCACGGCCCGTTAAAAATCTCCTCCGAGCCTGGGATGAACGGAATACCTATAATCGGGTGCGGTCTCCTGGGTCTGGGCATCATGCTGCTCCTGACCCCGGTGATTCTGAAAACGAGCGTGCGAGCGAGGATTGCCCGCGCGCGCGACCAGCACCACACCCATACGGCGCAGGTCTGCCGATTAGGTGGTTTGGCCTTGGCGGCGACCTTCCTGGGGCTGGAGTTTTTCATCCGGTTTTTTTTGCCCGTAGAGCATTACGCGGGGCCGGGGCGGGCCGTAGTGATTTTGAGTTCGCTGGCGATGTTCGGGCTGGGTTTTTGGGATGATTTGAAACCGCTGGGTGCCAAGAGGAAGCTGCTCGGCCAGATTTTGATTGCGCTGGTGGTGTATTATTTCGGCGTGGGGATCGAATCTTTCAAAATTCCGTTTACGGAAAGGATTATTCCACTCGGCGGCTGGGGGGCGTTGGTCACAGTGCTCTGGCTGGTGGGTATCACTAACTTAATCAATCTGATCGACGGCGTCGATGGTCTAGCCAGCGGCATCTGCCTCATGCTGATGGGCCTGCTGGTTTATGTCGGATACCAGAATGGAACCTTTGTCCTGCTCACCGCTGGAATGACCGGCGCTCTCCTGGGGTTCCTTTGGTTCAATTTTCCCCCGGCGCGGATTTATTTGGGCGACGGCGGCGCGTATTTTCTGGGATTCCAGGTTGGCCTGTTCGCAATCATGGGTTCGCATAAAGGCTCGATCCTGGCCGCCTTGATCGCCCCCCTGTTCGTGCTGGCCTTGCCCATTGTCGATACCTCGCTGGCCATCCTGCGGCGGGGATTGCGCGGCCTCCCGCTGTTCCGGCCGGACCGCCGGCATCTTCACCATCATTTGTTGAGGATGGGCATGTCGCGCCGCAAAGTGGTCTTGTTGTTCTACGCTGTGACCCTGGTTTTTCTGGTCATGGGCTTCGCCGCGTTTTGGTCTCGCGGGCATCTGGTACCTGTGCTGGTGGGGCTCACTTTGCTGTTGCTGTTGCTCTGCGCGGGCAGGCTGAGTTTCAGCCGGGAGTGGTTCGCCGTCGGGCGAGTGGTCGGCAATTCCCTGGCCATGCGCCAGGAGATTCACTACGCTTTGTCCCTGACCAATTGGCTCGAGCAGGAGGGCAAGCGCAGCGCTTCCGTGGAAGACCTCTGTGAAGACCTGGCTTTCGCAGCCCATCGCATAGGCTTCAGCTATATCAAGTTGACGCTGGCCGACGGCTCTCGCGTCTGGGGCCAGCCGCAACCGGGGGCCAATTCGGTGACCCAGCAGCTTAACGGCGGCAGTTGTGGTGTGCTGGAGCTCCAGGCCGCAACGTCCCAGCGGATAGAAGGTCAGCCAGGTCCGCCGGACACCGAGTCGGACTGGCACCCGCATTGCTCTCCTTGCATTTGGGATTCGCGGGTCTTCGAATTGACCGCTGAGTTGCTGGCAGAGGCTTGGGTCAAAGCGGCCCATAAATGGAAACCCGAGAATGCCAATCTCAGTTTCGACCTCAAACCGCCCGCGGTGGCGGGGGTTTATCGACGTGGTCAGGGTGCGCTGGCCACGGCGCGGCTCTCGGTTCGGCAGGCGCGCACACCACTGCCAGTTCTGAGCGACACATCAATATCGGGGTGAAAAAATGGCTGGAACCGAGACTAATATTGAGTTGACATTCTTGTTAGAATTGATGAAACAATAATATAGGTTAGTGCTAATAGGTAAAATGATTATGAAAAGGATGATAAACATCGCACTGGCGATGATGTTCGTAGCTGTTTCCTGGGCCAATGACGCTGCCAAAACGAGCGCTTTGCACCAAACCCTCTCTCAAGTTCCGGCTGCGGAAATGCCCGCGAAAGCGGGCGAACTGGTCAAGGCCGCCAAGGCAAGAGACCGCGGTTTTCTTACCGTCGATGTCGTCAAGACTGCCATCGCTATTAATCCGGTCGCCGCGCCTGCGATCGTTGGTGCTATTTCACGCGCCGTCCCCGATATGGCTTCCATCGCCGCCAGCACTGCTGCTGAGCTCCAACCCAAACTCGCCCCTGAGATCGCCAAAGCCGCCGCCGCGGCCGCGCCTTCCAAAGCCGGCAAGATTGTCGTTGCCATCTGCCGCGTTGTTCCCCAGCAATATCACGACATTGCCACGAATGTAGCCCAAGCTGCTCCAGGTTCCGGCCAGGAAATCCTCCGTGCCCTCGCTTCACTCTTTCCTGAGTTGAAGCCGGGTATCGATCAGGCCCTGGCTGGCTATGCAGGCACCCCGCCTTCGGTTGTCGCTGTCCTCGATTCCGCCAGGGTTTCCGCAAACCTTGGCGCACCAACCGCGCCGATGAACTCCCTCGGAACCCCCACGGGGCCTCCGGTTCTCGGCGGGTTAGCAGTCAGGGGACCCTCCATCGCCCCACCGTATATTGTCCCCTCCGGCACGGCGACCAATTTTGGCCCTTCGGGGACCCGTGGCGGACGCAATTACGCCGCTCCCTGAGTTCAGTAGAAACCAGTGAGCGGGGTTGAAAGGCGACGCCAACAAACAAAGCGGCGCGCGACGCCACTTGATTGGGGTTTTCCTAAAAAGCCGCCCCATCCGTGGATTAGCCCGCGGCCGCCTGGCTCTTGTTCCATCCATTGCATTCCACGATGGGAGCGATGGGATTTCAAGCTTGTTAAAGAGGCACGGCTCATTTTCAATGCCAGCGCATGGAACTCGGCGGTCCGCCCATAGCTCCGGCCCGTAGCGGACAACCGGCAGACGGGGCAGGGGCGGCTCCAGTCCGTAACCGGAACCTCCTTCCCTTGCGAGCGGTTGACGTGCAGCTCTACCGGTTGTGCGATGAGTTCACCGAGGTCTTCCTCTGCCTGATGCTCCTGTTCGGGCCCTGGGCTTTTGGCACCACTGAATACTGGTCCATTTGGACCATGAACCTCGCCGGCTATTCGCTGGGGACCGCGCTGCTTATTAAACTGGCCCTCCGCTGGCTCAAAGGCTATCGGCCGCCCCGATGGGTTAGCGACACACCTCCGGCCGCGGCTTCTTCAAGCAAAAGACGAAACTCGCGATTCCTCACCTCGCCAAAAATCACTGCTGGTTTGGCCACGCTTACCTTGGTCATACTGGCATATACCCTCGTCAGCGCATTGAACGCTCGCGCGACCTTTCGTCCCGACACGCTGAGTTTCGAATATGACCGGTGCATCCGGTGGCTCCCGCACAGTCTTGATAGCGCGAGCACCTGGTTCACACTATGGACTTACCTGGGTTTGGCATGTTCATTTTGGGCGCTCCGCGATTGGCTCTTAGGCAAATCCACCGGGGAACAACTTGCCCAATGGCAGAAATCCGCCGCCGCCGGGCCGGACTTCGCGCTACCGCTGCCTGCCCGCTTGCGCCGGCTGCTTTGGCTCCTCGCGCTCAATGGCACTGTGCTCGCCGCCGAAGCCATCTTTCAAAGGCTCGAAAACTCACCCAAGCTGCTCTTCCTGGTCACGCCGCAAATTCATAAGACCGCCGACGCCCAATTTGGCCCCTATGCCTACCGCTCGAATGGCGCGCAATATTTCAACCTGTTGTGGCCGGTCTGCCTTGGCTTCTGGTGGACGCTCAACCGGACCCTGGGCCACCGCCGCAAAACCCACCATTTCCTGTTGTTTTGCGGCGTGCTCATGGCGGCCTGCCCAATCATCTCGACCAGCCGCGGCGGGGCGTTCATTGCCGTTGGCATCGCGCTTTTGGCGGCGTTTTCCCTGCTCGCGACGCATTTCCTGCTGAAGGCTCAGCGCCAGGAAAACGCGCGCACCCGGCGCATAACCCTCTGGGCCTTGGGGTTCTTCTTTTCCGCTGCGCTCGGGCTGGGATTTGCCCTCGGCTGGAAAGCACTTAAACCCCGCCTGGCTCAAATCAATGACGGGCTGGAAGGCCGCGAAGAAATGTACCAAATCGTCAGGCGCATGGCCGACGATTATCCCCTCTTCGGAACCGGCCCAGGCACTTTCGAGAATGTTTCTGAGCTGTATCGGCCGCCCGGCGACAGCTTCTGGCCCGCCCAGGTGCACAACGACTGGCTGGAAACCCGCATCACCTTTGGCTGGATGGGCAGTTGCGTGATTGCGCTGGCTTTCTTGCTTGTGCTCGGCCGATGGTTTGCGCCCGGTGGTTTGCACGGCGGCCGGCGTTTCATGATTCTAATCTGGCTGGCCATGGCCGGCTGCCTCATGCACGCGCGCTTCGACTTTCCCTTGCAGATTCACTCTATCCTATTTTTGTTTCTGACCTGGTGCGGTGTCCTATCGGTGCTCTCCCGCAGGCCATAGGGGCTCGACCACCGGCGGCTCAGAGGAGCCGCTTTCGCTGGTCGCCCTCTCGGATGACGGCCTGCCTGGCCAGCTCGACGGTGGTCTGCCGGCCCAGGAATTCCAGCAAGACCGCAACGCGTTCTCGGCTCGGCATCACCCGCGTCACCACTGCGTGAAGCTCGTGGAACACCCCGCCGGAAATTACAATCGTCTCGCCAGGCTTCAACTCCTCCTGGATGATGCGGACACTGTCGGAACCGACCGTGGCCCGTAGTTCTGCGATAGCCGTGTCCGGGATGGTCGGCCACTGATCCCCAAAGTGGACAATACCCTGCACGCCGCGTGTGTGGTGGACCTTTCGGTAGGACTCCTGCAGGTCGAATCGCGCGAAGAGATAATTCGGGAACAACGCTTCCGTAAACCACACCGGGCCATCGCGGGTCGAACGTCTGAACCGGATACGGGGCAAATAGACCTCGATATCTCCATCCTTTTGCAGGTGCGCAGCGGCGATATGCTCGTGCTTGGGTTGCGAACGCACGCAAAACCATGACACCTCATTCGTGTTCATTTGTGTCCCGTGGTTCGACCTTCTCGCAACAGCAACTCAATATACGCCAAATCGTCGGGCCGCGTAACTTTAGGATTAGGTAAGGGGCTGACGACAAGTTCGACCGGCTCGCCAATCAGCTCGCATGCGGCGGTATCGTCGGTGACGACCAGGCCCCGCTGCCGCACCTGGGCCAGCGCGCGGCGGATGAGCTCGACACGAAAAGTCTGGGGAGTTTGCACCGCCCAGAGCCGCGACCGGTCGGCCGTGCGGGTGATCAGTTTACCGTCGGCGGATTCTTTGATAGTGTCCGTGACGGGCTGGGCGGCGACAGCGGCGCCTGTCCGTCGGGCGGCTTCAACGGTTGCAGCGATAAGGTTCTCGCTGGTGCAGGGCCGGGCGGCGTCCTGGATCGCGACAATCTCAGCGGCCGGCGCCAGGGCGGCCAGCCCATTCCAAACAGAGTCCTGCCGCTCTTTTCCGCCGGCAACAAGCCGAAACGGTTTCTTGAGTACGCAGTTTGCTGCCAGCTCGTTGAAGGCGCCTTGCATTCCATCCCGCACCACGATGACAATTTCATCGATGCAGGCCGCCTCTTCGAACCGGCGCCACGTATGCGCCACCAGGGGCCTGCCGTTCAGTTGGAGGAACAGCTTGTCCACATTCGGACCCATGCGGGTCCCTTTGCCGGCGGCAACGATGAGCGCGGAAACCATGGAGTCAGTTTAGAGTCCAAAGTCCAAAGTCCAAAGTCCAAAGTCTCAAACCTCGCCCCGCGCCTGCAGAACCAGCCGCGTTTTGAAATCGTGCAGGCTCAACTCCAGTCCCGCCGGGTATTGGTGCGGATTGACGAAACGTTTGATTCCAGGGTGCAACATGGCCAGTTGCTGGCGGACCCGTTCCCGCGTTTCTTCCAAGGCAGGCGGCCGATAGACGAGTTGACCGCGCCGGAAGATCGGCACCAGCAGATCTTCATGGAGCGCATCGCGCGCAAAATGCTTGCGGCGGGTCAGGTCGAGAGGATCGACAACGGTAAATGCCGGCGGCAGCGGGCGGCTGAGATCATATATGGCGTCCCCGAGGAATTCGGTCGGCGAGCGAAAACGGCGCACCTGGAGGATGCCGGGATTGGTGATCTTGGCGGCTTGCTCCGAGAGTTTGACTTTATGTTCCCAGGCGCCGCCTTGCCGCCGGATGGCCGAGAGCTTATAGACACAGCCGAGAGCGGCCTGCGGGTGGCCGGTGACCAGGCGCGTGCCCACACCCCATTGGTTAATCGTGGCACCTTGTTCTTTGAGGCTGTCGATCAATCGCTCATCCAGGTCATTGCTGCCGAGGATCGCCGTGTCCTTGAACCCGGCCTCGTCCAGAATCCGACGGGCCTCGATGCTCAGAAACGCCAGGTCTCCGGAGTCCAGCCGAATGCCCGCCAGTTCATACCCTTGCTGCCGAAGCCGGCGACCGATCTCGACAGCGTGGCGGACGCCGGCCAACGAATCGTATGTGTCCACCAGAAAAGCACAATAGGTCGGCAGGGCTTTGGCATACGCGCCGAAGGCCTCCAGTTCGCTGTCGAACGACATCACCCAACAATGCGCATGAGTGCCGGCAACCGGGATGCCATAAACTTTTCCGGCCATCAGATTAGAGGTGCCGGCGCAACCCCCGATAAAGGCCGCGCGAGAGGCAGTCAGGCCACCATCGAGTCCTTGTGCCCGCCGGAGGCCGAACTCCATCACCGGCTCGCCGCGTGCTGCCAGGCAGATGCGGGCGGCCTTGGTGGCTATGAGGGATTGAAAATTGAGAAAGTTCAACAGCGCGGTTTCCACAATCTGCGCCTCAAGGATCGGGCCCTGGACGCGAAGCAAAGGTTCCTGGGGAAAAACCACTGTGCCTTCCGGCATCGCATCGACGTCGCAGGTGAAGCGCAGCTTGCGCAAATAATCCACAAAGGCCGGTTCAAAAATCGGCTTTTTGTCCCGGCCGGGAATAGTGCTGAGATACTCGATGTCTGTGTCATCGAAATGGAAATCGCGCAAGTAATCGATGGCTGCAGCGAGGCCGCAGGCAAGGGTGAATCCGCCGTTAAATGGCGGTTTGCGAAAAAGGAGGTGGAACACGGCTTCTTTATCGGTCGTGCCGGATTTCCAATAACCGCAGGCCATGGTCAGCTCGTAGAGATCGGTCAGCAGCGCCAGCGAGCGCGGCTGTGCAGCAGGAGCATCGGTTGCAGAGCTCATAATTTACGGAGCGCTTTTTCTGTAGCCGTGCGGCCTGGGATTGCCTCCTGCGCGCCGGATTTGAGCGTTGCGAGGGCACCGGCGCAGTTTGCGTAACGCATCGCAGTGAGAACGTCACCACTCTCGGCAAGCCGCGCTACGAACGCGCCGGCGAAGGCGTCCCCCGCGCCCACGGTATCGACCGGTTTCACTGGCAGAGTCGGCACTTCGGCGAAATCGTTCGCCGTGAGAAACAGCGTTGACTTCGAGCCACGCGTGATAAGCAAGCGCCCGATGCGTCGTTGTTCAAGTGCGTTTCGCCAGGCGGCAAGGTTCGAGCGAAGGCGTTGGACGGGAAGGCCAAAAATCGCGTGTGCCTCGAGCGCATTGGAGATCAGCGTATCAATTCTGCATTTTTTCCAAGGGAAATCCTCCCGCAGCGGTGACGGGTTCAATACCACCGGCACATTGGCACGGTTGGCAATTCGCACCGCCGTGAGCACTGCCAACATCGGAATTTCCAATTGGAGCAGCACCAGGTTCGCAGACGCGATGAGCTCACGGTGGCGGCGAATGGCTGTCGGCCTTAGTTCCCCATTAGCGCCCGCAGCGACCACGATCGTGTTTTCGGCCGAGCGAGCCACGGCGATGAGAGCGGTTCCGGTCAAGGTCCCTTTGCTCGTCAGAATGCCGGTTACATTGATTCCTTCTGTCCGCAAGCGCCGGCGATACGCGTGTCCGGCATCATCAGAGCCGACGCACCCGAGCAGGCTGACGCTGGCGCCCTGGCGGGCGGCGGCGACCGCCTGGTTCGCGCCTTTGCCACCGAAACGTGTGAGCAAGCCCATCGCCGGCACCGTCTCACCCGCAGTGGGGAGGCGCTCGACTGTCGCGATAAAGTCGAGGTTCAGCGAGCCGACGACAACGACTCGGGGGATTGGCCGTGGCATGGGGGGCGTAGAAAGGTTAAATAGGTTGAATCGGCCAACGTCAAATTCTTCCCTTTGAGCGCTTGGTGTTCTTTTGAGGCAACTCAATTGGCATTCATTTTGAAATACACGGCGGCTGACTGGCCAGTTGGACCAGAGCCTCCTTCACCCTCGAAACCCGAGCTTCGTTCAGGGTCAGGAAACGGTCGCGTCCATCGGAAGCCGGAGCGAACTGTGTGAAACCGTCCTCCGCTACGGTCACCCGGCCTGGTTCGGAGAGGCCGAAATAGCCGCGGTCCGGCAAAACTGCATAAAGCGCGCTGGTCAAGTCCCAGGTTGGCCGCTCGTGGGGCGGGGGATTGTAAAGACGATAGGCCTCCGCGGCAGGATGATGCGAGACGTAACCGAAGTCACGCTCGATGCTCACCGCAGGGTAGGGGACCGCGATGCCGATTTCAAATCCGCTCCAGACGATGGGTGTAGGCCAGTTTTGCGCAAGCTTCCTGGAAGCGGGAAGGTCCTGCGTAACGTTATACTCGAGAAACCGCTTATTCTGGCCGATGGCCTGGAACGCGCCGGCCATGACCGAGAGGAGCTTCACCTTCTGCCGGACGAGTTCGCTGCCGGTGAGGGGCGAATATTCATCGGCCGGTGTATCGAGCAAGGCGGCCAGATTGGAGAAATAACCCACCTGGACCAGAACTACGGAATGTTCGGGTTGGTGGCCGAGGATTCTGCGCAGCAACTGCGTTGCTGCCGGCGCGTCTGAACTGCGCTTAAGGCGGTGTGGGTAGCGAGGCTCGCCGCCGTCCTTCAAGTCGGCAAGTGGAAGAAACTTGCTCGGCTCATTTTTCAGGGAGGAACGCGTGAAACCGATGGGAATATCGGGCCGACCATAAAAAGTATTCAGCGCGTCCACAAAGGGCCCGGCTAATTCGTCCGGTTTGGTGATGGTGACGGCAAGCAATTGGCAATGCCCGCGCGTTTGCAACGCATGTAGTAACGACAGCGCCAGGACATCGTCCACATCATTGCCGATGTCGGTGTCGAAGATGATTTTTGCTGGTTCCAACGCGGGTGCGCGTAAGGTGGAGAACACCGCGAGGCCGACGCCCAGGAGCGAGCGAATTATTCTGGGATAACGATTCTGCCGCCTGGTTCGGATTTCGGATTTCGGATTTGGAGTTTTCATAAAAGTGGTGGTGCATTCCAAGCGAACAGACGTTGAACCAACGGGAATCTCGCATGAACCAAATGGTGCCGCCAGGCGTCCAGGACGACTGCGGCGATGATCACCAGGCCAGTGACGACTCGTTTGACCGGTTCGGAAGCGCCGACCTGGGCCAGTCCCGATTCGAGCGTGGCGATGATCAGCACGCCCAGGAAGCTGGACACTACGGACCCGCATCCGCCCAGGAGACTGGTGCCGCCGATGACTACCGCTGCGATAGCCGAAAGTTCCAGGCCGGCGCCGGCATTCGGATCGGAGGAACCCAGACGGGAAGTGTAGAAGATTGCGCCGAGGCCGCTGAGAAAACCGGCCAGGGCGAAGACAGACATTTTCGCTGGGCGCGGGTCGATCCCCGCGAGGCGAACGGCCTGCTCATTGGTACCGATAGCGATGAGTTGGCGGCCAAGCACAGTTCGGGAGAGCACCACCTGGCCAACGGCAACCACCAAGAGCGCCAACAGGAAGCCCCAGGAACAGCCGATCCCTGTCAGCGGACGGGACAGGACCTCTACGCTCGCGCCGATATATTTGGTTTGCGAGTGAGTGCTCAGATAAGCCAGGCCGCGCGCAATCTCGAGCATGCCGAGGGTCACGATGAAGGAAGGAATTCGCAAACGCACACTCACCAGCCCATTGAATGCACCCGCGGCCAGACCGACACCCAAACAAAGGACGGCGGCCATCGCGAATGGCCAATGCCAATCCACCATCGCGATGCCGAGCACCGCGCCCCCAAGCCCCAGCACTGAACCCACTGACAAATCGATTCCGCCGATGATGAGGACCAACGTCATGCCGGCGGCCACCACCGTTAGCGCCGGAACGCGATTCGCCAGCGTGCTCAACGTGCGAAGGGAAAGGAAGTTCTCGCTCAAGGCGCCGAATAAGAGCAACAAACCCAACCAGACCGCGACGAGGGCCGCGTATTCGGCAAAACGATTGAGTTTGAACATCGTTATCCGGTTTGTTCCTGCCGCTCGAGGTAACCGCTAAAGGCAGCCCGTGTGATCGCTTCCTGGGTCCATTGGCCGGGCCTGAACTCCCCGGCAATCCGGCCGGCGGACATCACGAGAATCCGGTCGCATAGCGCCATCAGCTCAGTCAGCTCGCTCGAAACCATCAGCACAGCCTTGCCTTCCGCCGCCAGGTCGCGCACCAACTGGTAGATCATATCTTTGGCTGCGACATCGATGCCTCGGGTCGGCTCGTCAAAAAGCAAGACCTGGCAATCACGCGCCAGCCAGCGGGCGATTACGATTTTCTGCTGGTTGCCGCCGCTCAACTCGGCCACGGTTTGCTCACCGGAGGCGCTACGCACCGCCAGCCGACCGCAAAGAGAATCTGTGGTTTGCGTTTCGGCGCCGAAATCGAGCCACCCTCCTCCGCGCACATGCCGCGACAGGGTGGCCAGGGTCGTATTGACACGAATTGATTGCGCGAGCAGCAAACCGTCTTGTTTGCGGTCTTCAGGCACCATGCCGATACCGGCGCGGACCGCATCGGCCGGTTGCCGGATGCTGAGCGGTCGCCTGGCATCGCCCAAAAAAATCTCGCCGTCGTCCTTCGGATCCGCGCCAAAAATGGCCCGCAGCGTTTCGGTGCGTCCCGAGCCAATCAGGCCGGCCAGACCGAGAATCTCGCCGCGATGAACATCAAAGGTGACCTCGCGCACGCGCTCGCCCGCCGAGAGATTCCGCACGCGCAAAGCCACCGCTCCGGCGGAGCGCTCACCGGCGGTCTTGCGTTCCGGCAGATCGTGGCCGACCATCTCGCGCACCAATTCCACGGGCGTCACCTCGGCGGCATTATGAGTCCCCACGCGCCGGCCGTCGCGCAACACCGTGACGCGGTTGGCGATGCGCCGGAGTTCATCCATCCGGTGGCTGATGTAAATGATGCCGACCCCGTCGGCTTGAAGGCGGCGGATGTTCGCAAAGAGGCGCTCGATTTCCGGGTCGGTCAACGCGGCGGTTGGCTCGTCCAGAATCAGCAGCCGGCAATTCTGGGCCAGCGCGCCGGCGATTTCGACCAATTGCTGGTGGCCCACGCCAAGCTGGCCGGCGGGGGCGCCGGGCTCGAGGTCATTCAGGCCGACCCGGGCCAGGGCCTGCCGGGCCTGATCGTGGAGTTGCGCGAAACGAACGAAGCCGGCTCGCTGCGGCAGGCGGCTCAGGAAGATATTCTCGGCAACCGTCAGCGTGCCGATTACATTGAGCTCCTGCATCACCATGACGATCCCGGCATGCTCTCCTTCGCGTTTGGAACGGGGCGTGTAAGGACGGCCCTCCAGTTGCATGTCGCCGCTTTTCGCGGGTGTCAAACCGCAGAGGATGCGGGCGAAGGTGGACTTGCCGGCGCCGTTGCTGCCGACCAGCGCGTGAACTTCACCGCGAGTGAGTTCGAAGGAGAAATCCGTGAGCACCGGAACGCTGTAGCTTTTGTGCAACCCGGTGACCTTAAGGAGCGGAGTGGATTCGGGCATGGCAGACAACGAATTACGGTTGGCGGTTCATTTTGTAATCAAATCCACGGTGGTGGTTAGGTCGGCGGGCGGTGTTTCGCCCTTGAGAATCCTGAGTGCCGCCTCAATACCGTACACGGCAAGACGGTCGGCGTGCTGGTCGGCGGTGGCGGCAACGCGGCCATCAGCGACCATCGGTCGGATGGCGCCGATGTTGTCGAAACCAACGACCCGCACCTTTCCGTTCCGGCCGGCAGCCTGAATCGCCGCCACGGCTCCTAAGGCCATATTATCGTTGGCGCACAAAATCGCTTTGAGGTCCGGATGCTCGCTCAGCAGGGCGGCGGCCACGTTGTTGGCGCGCTCCATTTCCCACTGGCCGCTCTGAACCGCGACGAGGTTCATCCCGGCTGCCTTCATGGCGTCTTCAAAACCCAGCCGCCGCTGCTGCCCGTTAAACGCAGTCGGGATCCCTTCGATAATCGCCACCGGGTCACCCGGCTTTAGCTCTTTGGCCAATGCCTCGCCCACCTTGCGAGCACCGGCCCGGTTATCGGGCCCAACGAAAGGCACCGTTAGTCCCGCTTGTTTGAGCACATCGGCGTCGAGTTTGTTGTCGATATTGACCACGAGCACACCGGCCTCTTTGGCGCGTTTGAGGACGGTCACCAGGGCTTTGGAATCGGCGGGGGCGACGACGATGGCGTTGACCTGACGGGCGATCATCTGTTCGACCAGGTTGACCTGCTCGGCGAGGTCGGTCTCGTTCTTGATGCCATTGACAATGAGTTCATAGGAGGCTGCGTTGGCTGCCTGGTGCATTTTGGCGCCGTCGGCCATCGTGCTGAAGAACTCGTTGGCCAGCGACTTCATCACCAGCGCAACCTTGAATTTACGAGGGGTGGAATGAGTCTCGGAGCGCTGGCAACCGTAACTGAGCAGTGCAAGTGCCAGGAGACAGTAGAGAAAAGCAGCTTGGCACGGGACCGGAAGAGGGCGCTGTTTCATGGCCGGTGGCATTGATCGCGTCCTCAAACCATTCCGCATTGGGATAGTGGGGTCAACCAAAAACCGCTGCCCGCCGACTTTTGTCCACAGATGACGATTAACGCCGATACGGATGAACAACACGGCAGAACGCGAACGAAGGGAACACTGAATTCGATTCGGGAACCTCACCGGTTCTGCAGGTCCCTTCTTGTCTGCGTCCATGTGCGTCATTCCTTAGTGCTCTGGGTCATAAGTTCGGTGACGTATTCAAAGGGTCAGGCCGCCAGCGCCTGTACAGACGGGGTCTGGAGTTTGGCAACCAACTCGCGCAGCTCAACGCGTGTGAATTTCCATTCGAAGGGCTTGGCGAC
>DATMQA010000201.1:0-46113 GCA_035566895.1 Binatia bacterium | reverse complement strand
GTTACCTCACCAACTAGCTGATAGGCCGCGGGCTCATCGAGAAGCGCCAGGCCTTACGGTCCCCAGCTTTGACTATCGAGAGATGCCTCCCAACAGTCACATTCGGTATTAGCTCGCCTTTCAGCAAGTTATCCCGAACTTCATGGCAGATTACCCACGTGTTACGCACCCTTGCGCCGCTCCGACTCCGGAATATTGCTACCCCGAAATCAGCGCTCGACTTGCATGTCTTATCCACGCCGCCAGCGTTCGTTCTGAGCCAGAATCAAACTCTCCGTTAAAAAACGTTAGTTGATTCGACTGATTGTCCGGTTCGTAAAAACCGGACGGTCTATTATCTTTAAAACTCTTCAGGTCGTCCTACTAACAGGACGAGCCCAAAGGGGCTCTTAACTTATCGCACAATTCAATTTTCAATGAGCAGCGGGTGCTATCACCCGGAAAATCTTTTCCCAGTCGCGAATCACCGCGACCCTGAAGTGACTGGAGTAGCCGAAGCGAACTCAACCCTGAGCCAGGATTTTAACCTGGTTCCCCATCCGGGGGACAAAAAATCCGAGCGGCCGATTTACTTCCCTAACTCGGCCTCTCAGACCTTAGTTAAATTCGCAGTTAAACTACCGGTCAACTGCCCGACTGTCAACAGCTAAATTTTTGTTTTTCAGCCGGTGTTGCGCTCAGCAACGGGACCCAATCTAACAAGTTGGGAGCAGGGGTCAACAAATTTAATTTCTTTTCTGAAAGTTTCTTTCCGACTGCTCCGAACATCACAAAGAACGCGGGGGACACAATATGCGAAATGGGGGCGGACGCAAGAGGTTTCTTAAAAAAAAGATATCTTTTTGCAAATGGCTGCGGGATAAATACTTGGATTGATTATTGGCATCCGCACATGGCGCAGATCTTGGGATTTGAAAATTGAGATTCAAAACATTCCACAAAAGAAATGGGTTGAGAAGTTGCGATAGGTCGAGGGTAACAGACTTCAAGCGAGGATTCGCGCAAGCATTTTGGTGATCTCCTTTTCGATGGGTCTAATGGTTTTGACCGTGCCGCAGTTTAGACCGAGAAAGGGCAGAGAGAAAAGGGCTATGGGGGCGAGGAACTCTGAGAGGACGCGAGGATTTGATGCAGCGGAGGGGTCCTTTTTGCGGGGGTCCATCAAGATGACTTTGAGGGCCAGGCGAAGGGATGCGTGAGGCGCCATGCCTGACGCGTGACGCGAGGTGCGTGAAGCGCCGTGCCGGGTGGTTTGGAGGGCTTGGACGGTGAGGAGAGTTTGGTTGATGGTGCCGAGCTGGTTGCGGGAAACGACAATGACTTCGCTGCGCAGGTGGCGAATGAGATCGAGCGCAGTGAAATTTTCACCGAGGGGAGCGAGTAAGCCGCCGGCACCCTCAATGAGTATGTATTTGATTTTTGATTTTTGATTTTTGTTTTGGAGAGGACGATCGGTGATCGCTAACTGGCGGGAAGCGATGGTTTGAATGTGTTCCAGCACGTCGCCGAGTCGGATGCGACGGCGGCGTCTGCGGGCGGCGACGAGCGGGGCCAGCGGTTCGAGGAAGAAAAACGGATTGATTTCGTCGAGGGTCAGCTCGCCGTCTTGCAGGGCGTGGAGGAGTTTTGCGTCGGCACGTGAGCCTGAACAAAAGGGTTTAAGGGCCAGCGCATGGTGACCGGTCCGCCGCAGGTGAGTGAGCAGCAAGGAGGTGAGCAGGGTCTTGCCGACGCCGGTGTCGGTGCCGGTGATGAAAATGATTCTCAATCCTTCCAGTAGAAGTTGAGGACCTGGACGTCGCGTTGGTTGTTGCGGCCAAGGACGGCGATGAAGGTGCGATGGTAGCCGTTGATTTCAGCATCGACAGTGACCTGGAAGGTGCTGCTGCGGTCGGCGAACGAGCCCGCGACCTGCGGGATGGCAACCCGGGGCACTCCAGCGCTCAGCAGTGCGTCTTGAATATTCAGGGGGGCGGGTGTCCCATCCTCGTTGTCGGCGGAGCGATACGTGACAAGGTTTTGGGCGATGACGGGGTCGAGCCCCATAGCCTGGAAGACGTAAGGCGAGCACGTGCGCCAGTTGACGCGGCCAGTGGAGAGAGGAGTAAAGATGTCGGCCAAGCCAAAGGGGTAATTGGGCGGCTGGGTGGGCAGTCCGAAGCGGTTGAGTTGGGGGAGGATAGCGCCCATTTGGTGGCTGGCGGCAGCGGAGCCCCAATAAAGGTCGGGGGTGATGCCCTTGATGAGGAGCAGTTCGGAGAGGTCGTCGACGGGGCCGTTTTTGGCCTCATAGGAAGGGCTCAGGCCGGCGTAGTAGGGGGTTTCGGCGCCGCCGACGCGTTCGTCGTTATCGGGATCAATCCAGTCGAGGATAGAGTTGCAGAGAGGAGTGAGTTGGCCGGCATCGACGCCCATTGCCATAAAGGTCTGCTGAAGAACGATTTCGGTGGCCATGTTGATGTTAATCTTGCTTTCGAGGTCCACGATGGTCCATTTGGCGGTGCCATGGGGGAAGCGAACGGGATCTTGGACTTCGGCGATGGGGGCATTGGTCGGGCCGAGGAAGCCGTAGCCGGTGGCCCAAGGCTGGTCGGTGGAATCGTACTGTTTCATCGGGTCGAGCAGGGACATGGCCAGCACCCAGCGGCAGTATTCGACCGTGGAGCGGCCCATCCATTCGAGCTCGGTTTCGTTGCTCGAGTTGCGGGCCAGGCGGGTCTCGACCTTCATGGAGTAGGCAAAACCGCCCGCCAGAATGGTCAGAACGAAAATGCAAATCATGACAATGACGAGGGCGATGGCACGCTCGGAGTGCGGAGTGCGCAGTGCGTGGCGCGGCGTGGAGGCGCGAAGGCCGAAGGCCGAAGGCCGAAGGCCGAAAGAAGGCCGAAGCCCGAAATGCGAATAAGCTGCCCGGCCAGCCGTCACCGAACACGCCTTATTTTTGACAGGTGGAATCATTTAGGGGGAGGGGGCGGCGGCGGGACGGGCATTCCGCCGCGCTGGCCGTAGGGTTGCCAGCCAGGTTGGATCGTCATGCCAGGGATGCTGACGATACGGGTGACTTCTTCGCGCACGACGGAGGTATGGGTGTTGTCGGCGAGTTGGAGGGTGATCTTGACCATTTCGGGGAGCTCATTAGTGCGCGTCCACTCATCCACCCAAGGATCGAGCTTGTTATTGTTGCGGCTGTCCCAGCATTCGATCTTGAATCCTTTAACATTCTTGGCGAGCACGATGGGGTGTTCTCGTTCATCTTTGTCGAGGTCCATGAGCAAAGGGCGCTGGCGCAAGACCAGTTGACGGCCATGGTCGGGGCTGGGTTCGATCGAGAACATGACACGGCGGACATCGAAACCGCCAAATTTGCCACTGCGGGGGAAGGAAGTAGCGAGGCGCGAGGTGAACTCGAGGTAGGCCTCGCTGCCGTTCTCGAAGCTAAAGCTGTAATATTCAGGATGGCTCTGCTGGGTAATGGCGAAGGACTGGGCGGAAACCAGGGATTCTTCGATGGTGCGGCCGGCAATGCGAGCGCGCTGGACAGCGGCAGCGGCGTCTCGTCCGACTTTTGAGGCGCGCAGAATGGCGGTCCAGGTGGAATAAATGGAGGCCAGGACAAGGCTGAAGATCCCGAGGGCGACGAGGATCTCGACGAGGGTGAAGGCGGAGCACGGGTGAGGGGTGCGAAAACCGAAGGCCGAAACCCGAAGGCCGAAAGAAGGCCGAAATCCGAAATCCGATTGGTTGCGGGATGTGTGAGCAGTCAGTAGTGTGCAGTCAGTAGTCGGTAGTGGGTGCTCGCGTTTTTGAGGGGAAGGCCACTGACTACTGACTGACAACTGGCTACTGACTAGCTTCATAAATGTCCCCCCAGGGACCGTGAGCCGGGGCCGGTTTGGACGTTGGGCGACCAAACCAGGATGGAGATGAAATCGACCGGTTTTTGGCTGCCGTGGCGATTAAGGACAATGTCGGCTTCCAGCAGGCCATTGGTGTCGTAAGGACCCCATTGGGCGTCGAAAAAGTAATCGGGATAGGCGGTGCCGAAGTCGCCGGACATAGTGCCTTCGGAGAATTTATTGGTTTTGAGGGTTTGATAAACCATCGAGGCAGCAAGACCGATATCGACGTCATTGCGCTGGAGGCTGCGGGCGTTGCGCAGGGTGCCGGCGACCAGGGCCAGGATGCCGAAGGTGGCCATGAAGAAGATGCCGCTGGCGATCATGACCTCGAGAAGGGTGAACGCGCGACTGAAGTGACGTGTGACAGGTGACGGGTGGCGAGTGAAGGGACGCGATGCGTGATGCGTGAGACGTGAAACGTGAACACCGTCGAACAGTGGTTCTCCAGTCGCGTCACTCCACACTCGCCACTTGTCACTTGTTCTCATCGGAAATCCTCCACGTGAATGAGGCCGGTGGTGTATTCGGAGTAAATTTTTTTCCACTCGCGAGCATCGTGCAACACGAGGGTCATCTCATCGCAGGTGCCGCTGGGGAAAAAACGGACGTGGACCTCGTCGGCATCTTTATACTCGGTGAGGTTCACATCGAGCATGTCGATCATGATCTGGTTGGAGATTTGGGCAGAAAGACCGGAGCCGGAGGACGCCGGGGCAGCGGCTTGCGTCGCCCCGGCAACGAGGTCGGCGGCGGAAGCGGCCTGAGCGGCCCCGCGGCGGGAGACCGGCGCCGGAGAGGGAACGGCTGAACCACCGCCCACTGCGAGACGGCCGGCTCGAGGGTAAAAGATGACATCGACTTGATGGCCCTGGAGGATGGCCCGGGCCCGGGCATTGCTGCAGACCTCGGTGACGTCGCGGATGGCCTGGACCATGGGAGCACGGTGAAAGACTTTATAGACAATGGGCACACCCATGGTGAGGACGATGCCCATGATGCCGACGACGATCATTATTTCGATCAAGGTAAAAGCACGGCGCAGGCGGATGATGGACGATGGATGATGGATAGTGGCGGATGGCGAGTGATGCGCGATTCGCGATGCGTGAAACGTGAAACGTGAAACGTGAACATTGTTGAGCGAGGCAGGGCCGTCCGACGGTGGACTGTGGACTGTAAACTGTGGACAGATCATCACCGGGCAATATTAGCGGTCATGGCGAACATGGCGGAGAGGACACTCAGCAGGAGGAATCCAACGCCGAGAGCCATAACGACGATCATGACCGGTTCGATCATGTTCATCATGACTCTGAGGGCGATGCTTAGTTCGTTTTCGTAAGTGACGGCAATGTTCCTTAATGCGCCCGGCACGTCGCCGGTGTCTTCGCCAATCTTGACCAGGTCCACCATCAACTGAGGGAAGACTTTACTGCGGGCCAGGGGTTGGGCCAGGGTTTTGCCGTCGGTGACTTCTTCACGGGTTTTGGAGATAGCCTCTCTCAGGATGACGTTGGGCATGATCTGCTCGGTAATCTTGAGAGCGGTGAGCACAGGGACACCATTTTCAAGCAGGGTGGAGAGAGTGCTGGCGAACTGGCCGAAAAGGTTGAGTTTGATGACTTTGCCGAAGACAGGAGCGCTCATTTTCCATTGGTCGAGTTTGCGGCGGCCCTCGGTGCTGGCCTGGAAACGTTTGAAGAGGATGACGGCAATGGCGACGACAATGAGCATGAGCCACCAGTACCGGGCAAAGGCATGGCTGATGCCGATAAGGATTTGGGTCATGACGGGCATGGGAACGTTCATGCCCTCGAAGATGGTCATGAACTTGGGAAGCATGTAGGTCATGAAGAAGAACATGATGCCAATGCCGACGACGCCGACGAAAGCGGGATACACCAGGGCGGAGCTGAATTTGGATTGGACCTGGGCGAAGCGCTCGAAGTGGTCGGCCATACGGCGCAAGACTTCGACCAGGGCGCCGCTGGATTCGCCGGCGCGGACCATGTTGACGTAGAGGTCGGAGAAAATACGCGGCTGCTTGGCCATGGAATCGGAGAGGCTGCGGCCTTCCATGACGTCCTGCCGGAGATCGCGGCTGATATCGGCGGGGATGCCCTTGGACTCGAGGTGGGTCATGCTGTTGAGGGCCACGGTCAGGGGCATACCGGAGTTGAGGAGGTTGGCCAATTGCTGGGTGTAAGTGGCCAATTCCTGGAGTTTGGGTTTCCGCTTTTTGGACAGAGCGGCCTGGAGGGAAGGAGGCAGCAGGGCGCGGAAGTTGGTCTTGGCAGCAGCGGGACGCTCGCTTGCAGCGGCGGCGGCACTGCCTTTGGCGGCATCGACGAGGACAGGGAACAAGCCGAGGCGCTCGATATGGAGTAGGGCGGCCGAGCGGTCGGCGACGTCCAGGACGCCCTCGACGACTTCGCCGGTACGACGGCGGGCTTTGTACGAGAATTGTGGCATAAGACCGTAAGCTCTTTTACTTAAACAAGAAGTGTACCCAAAAGTTGCGGGAAACCAAGGGGCAATTTCGGGCGGAATGGCCTGATGGAGTGATGGGGGATGGGTGGATTAATGGATTGTTGGATTAATGCCTCGACCGACCCGCCGCATCTGGAGCTTACCCCTACAGCATCCTGTAACGCACCCCCCGCATCGGGGGCCCTCACGCCTTCGGCAGTTCGAGCCAGAAGCGACTGCCTTTGCCGAGTTCGGAATCGACACCAACGGCCCCGCCCATGCGCTCGACGGCTTTGCGGACGATGGCAAGGCCGATGCCGCTGCCCTGATATTGGCCGTTGGCGTTCGCGCGCTGAAAGATGTCGAAGACCTTTTGCTGGGCAGCTTTGTCAATGCCGATTCCGTTATCCTCGAACCAAAGCCGCACTTTGTCGCCGGTGAGTTCGCTGCGAATGACCACTTGAGGGATGGCGCCGGTGGGGACGAATTTGATGGCATTGTCGAGGAGGTTGGTGATGCACTGGGTCAGGGAGGCTTCGTCACCGCGGATAGGGGGCAAAGGGCTCTGAAGCTGAATCTGAGCGAAAGGCGGCTGCCAATCGGGCCGCTCGGAGGCGATCGTCTGAACCAGCTTTTCAACATCCACGGCATGGAGCTTCATCTCCTGGCGAGAGACGCGGCTGAAGGCCAGGACATCCTGAATGAGTTGGTCCATGCGTTGGGCAGCGGCAAGGACTCTTTCGAGCGTGACGGCGTGGGGACCGAGGTTCTCGCGAGCATCTTCGAGGGCAAACTGGGTAAAGTGACGAATGGAGCGCAGGGGCGCGCGAAGATCGTGCGAGAGGCTGTAGGAAAAGGCCTCCAACTCGGCATTGGTCTCGCGCAATTGGGCGGTGCGCTCGGCCACACGCTGTTCGAGTTGTTCTTTGGCGGCGGCGAGCTCCAACTCGGCACGCTTGCGATCGGTGAAATCCGCGTAAGCGCCAATCACCTTGCGAACTTGTCCGTTCTGATCGAAGACGGGGGCGATGCTGGCATAGAGAGTTTTGCGTGTGCCGTCGGGGAAAAGCAGTTCGTGTTCGAGGTTGGGCCAGGGTTTACCGGAGTGGGCGACCTGCTGCATCGGGGCTTTTTCAGGAGGCACTTCAGCGCCATCGACGAAGATGCGGATACCCGGAGGCACCTGGGGTTTGGAATGGGTGAGGGAAGCGTTAATGCCGGGATGGAGTCCCATCATGGCATAGGCGGCGGGATTGCCGAGGATTTCTGAACAGTCGGGGTTGCCGATCCAGATGCCGGTGGGCAGAATTTCCATAAGGGTGTTCAACTCGTCCAGCCGGGCTTGAGTCAGGGCATTGAGGCTTTGGATTTGCTGCTGGGCTTGGTCGTGAGCGGCGACGACCGCGGCCAGGAGCAAGGCGGTAAGAGTGAGTGTGCCGATGAAGGCCTGGGTCAGGAGCAGGGAGGAATTGGAATCGGGTTTGATGAAAGGCCCGATACGGTAGAGGGTGCCAACCAGGGCGATAGCGGACGTAAGGATGGCAGCGGTGATGGCGCCGCGTTGGCCAAACCGAAAGGCGGCCCAAATGAGCGGCAGCAAAGCGAGGTAGCCGATTGGGCTACTCCTATCAGGCAAGGGCAGTGCAACCGGAAAAACCACGGCGCCCACTAAAATGACCGTCAACAACAGAGCCAGGGCCTCAAGAAGCTGTCGACGGGTCAGCCTGGGGAAAGGCTGGGTCGCCCAAATGAGCAGCAGCGGGGCGACCGTAAGCGCGCTGATGGCGTCTCCAAGCCACCAGGTGAGCCAAATCGAGCGAAAATGGTTCCAGGAAGCGAAGTGGCCCAGGCAAAGGCTGGTGACGCCCACGGTTGGGCTGACGGCGGTGCTGAGGAGAGCAGCGAGCAGGACGAACCTGATAATGGTCCAGACTTTATCGAAAGCTCTGGGCCCGCCGGCAAAACGCTGGACAAGCCATGCGCCGAGCAGGGCCTCAAGGGAGTTTCCGGCGGCGATGGCCAGGCTGGTGGCTGCACTACCCTGAGTGGTCAGATTGACCAGGAAGGCTCCGACGAAAACGGCCGGCCAGAGACGATAGCGCGAGAGCAGGAGGGCGGCCAGGGCGAGACCGGTGGGCGGCCAGACCGGGGAGGCGCTGGCATTGAGGAAAGCGAGGGACAAACCGAATTTGCCAGAGAGGAAGTAGAGAGCGGTAAAGGCCACGAGCGCAGCGATTGCAGAACCGGCGCGATGAGTTTGAAGGGTGGGGCTTGCGGGAGCGGCGCAGGTATTCGACCGTTCTCGGAAACATTCAGTCGTTCTAACCTTTGCCATTCGGCGGTTTGAGCGCGTCATTGGTGCTGCCGCGGCGGTAGCCTTGCAGGTCCAGGGTGACATGAGCGTAGCCAATTTTTTTGAGGGCTTCGGCGACTTTAAATGAGAGACCTTTTTCCAGCAATCGAGACAGTTCGGTGGGGCCGACTTCGATGCGGGCCAGGTAAAGAGTTGAAGGTTGAAGGTTGAGGGTTGAGGGTTTTGCCGCAGTGCTTGAGGGGGGTGAACCTGCAATTTGCAACCGGGAAACCAATTCATGATGCCTCACCCGCACGTCGTAGAAGCCGAGATCCCGCAAAACATTTTCGGCCTGCTCGATCATTTGGAGTTTTTCGGGGGTGACAGCTTCGCCGTAAGGGATGCGGGAGCTCAGGCAGGCCATTTGGGGTTTGTCAGCCGTAGGCAAGCCGAGTTGGGCGGAGAGTTGCCGGATTTCGGATTTGGTCAGCCCTGCCTCTTTGAGCGGGGCGCGGACCTGGAACTCAGAAGCAGCCTGGGCACCGGGGCGAAAGTCGCCGACATCGCTCGCGTTTTCGCCATAAGCAATGACGGCGAAGCCCTCGGCTTTGGCCAACGGGGCGAGTTCGGTGAAGAGTTCGTGTTTACAAAAGTAGCAGCGATTGCCGGGGTTGGCGAGGTATTGGTCATTCTCGAATTCACGGGTGCGGACCACCCGCACGGGAAATTGGAACTGCTCGCCCAGAGCGAGGGCCTGTTCGAATTCGCGGCGGGGCAGACTGGGGGAATCAGCGATAGCAGCCAGGGATTTATTGCCCAGAACCTGGCGGGCGATATAGGCAAGAAAAACGGAGTCCACGCCGCCTGAGTAGGCGACCAGGCAGGAACCGCAGGAGCGCAGGAGCGCCCGGAGGTGGTCGTATTTCGCTGCTATCACGGTTTCAAGATGGCATTGTTGGAGGAAGGTGTCGAGCACGACTGGAGGGGGGACGGGGACGTGATACGTGATGCGTGGAACGCACGAAGGCTGGAAGACTCTCCAGCTAAAGCCTCCCAGGACACAATTAGTCTCTAGAAAGTGGCGGACAAAGTGCGGACGACAAAATGGGGGCGGTGCGCCAGTCACGGCGTTTTTGTCCGAATCGGGGCTTGACGGTTTGAGCGAATGTGGTTGCATAGCGCCATGAGAACGAAGATTTTTGCAGCATTATTGGGTGCAGTCCTGGTCGGGGCAGGCTGCGTCAGCACGGTCAACGAGAAAAGCACGGCGGGTGTGCCCTTCCTCAAAGACCGGATCGAGGGCCGTTACGATCGGCCGTTGGACCAGGTGTTCAAGGCGGCCAAGGACGTCGTGATGACGGATGGAGCGTTGCTTCATGAAGGGACGAGTTACAGCAGCCAGACGAACGCCTTTCAAACCATCGAGGGCAAAGTCAACCAGAGGAAGGTTTGGATTAGGGTCGAGGCGGTAAATCCGACGATAACTTCGGTTACGGTGCAGGCGCGAACAAAGGGCGGCGGGGCCGACGTTGAACTAGCCGCGCAACTCGACAAGGAAATTGCGTTGAGACTGGCGGGGAAGTGAGCGGCCGTAATCAGCAATCAAGTGAAACCGGTCACTGGTTGCTAAATACTGATTACTGGTTACTAACTATTCTCCCCGAGCACGCCTTGGCTTGAGCCCGATTTTCTGTTCGTAGGTGCCGAGTTTGATGGCAGCGAGGCTCTTTTCTTTTCCCTTCAGTTCGAGTTTGAGCAGGTCGAGGCGTTTGCGGGCGATTTCGGCGGCGGCGAGCTTGGGGTACGTGTCGATGATGCGCTGCAGGGTTTCTTTGACGGTGTCGAAATCGGCGCCGGAGCGGATTTGGAGGTCGGCCATAAGGTTGAGCCAGTGGACGATCAACCTGGCGGGCTGGTGAGGCTCGGCGATCATTTGCTCGAGTTGGTCGGCAGCGAGATCGAGGCGATGGTAGTGATCGGTATAAAGGATAGCGAGATTTTCGCGGACTTCGGTATCGAGCGGGTGAAATTTGAGGTGCCGCACATATTCACCGGCCTGCTCGCCGGGGTCCATTTCGACCGGCTTGATGTCGTCGCGAGGTTGGACGAGTCCGAGGTTGGGGAGAGCCTCAGGGACAGTATATTTCTTGCGATCGTGAGGCGAGAGTAGCATTTCAGCAGTGCCAAGGTGGGCGATGCGCTGGGCAGCGGTCAAAGCGAACTCGGTATCGGGGAGCACGTCGATAATTTTTTGGAGGCAGCGACGGGCGGCCTCGCGGTCCTGGCTAAAACGCAGGTACCAGTCGGCCATGGAGAACAGGGCGAATGTGATATTTTTGGGAGCGTGATGGGGTTGGTCGCAGAAGCGCTGGATGGTGAGTTCTGCACCCGGGAGGTCTTTGAGGTTTTCGGCCTGGATTTGGGCCAGGAGCATATGGCCTTCGAAGTCGGCGGGGAAGCGTTCGAGTTGTTTGCGGGTTTCAGCAACGGCCTGCAGGTAATCGCCTCGTTTTTGCCTCGCCCACGCGACCGAGTAAGCGGGGCGGTCTTCGGGCGGAAGATCACCGCCGTCAAACAGGCTGGTGAGCGGCTTGGCGAAGCCGGCGCCGATATGAGGCGTCCAGAGGGCCGAGAGGATAACCGCACAGAACACGATGACGAAAGGACCGAAGAAGGACAGCATAGGGATGGCGGCAAAAGCGAGGATGATCACGGGCCAGGTAATCACCCATTTGAAAGTCATTTTGGCAGGGTCTTCGGCATTTTTGATGGTGCGCAGCATGAGCCACAGCAGCAGGCCGACGACGACCAGAAAGGTCAGGACAGCGCTGATGATTTTAGGTAGCGCCAGGTGCATAGCCGCTAAAAACTCCAAATTCCAAACACCAAGCACCAAATTCCTTCCTGGCACCAACCACGCCCCCCCGAGGCAACGGCATGGATCTCCCGACGGAAGATTTTGGAATTTGGAGTTTGATGTTTCTCTGGAGCTTGGTGTTTGGGATTTGGAGCTTGGTGTGAAAACTATGCCTTCTGCCGCACGATGTGGTCGGGATGGCGGGCGCGGCTGAGGGCGGTGTCATAGGTGATGAGACACTTGCAGTAGAGATCGTAGAGGCAATTGTCCATGAGGTTCATCCCTTCCTTCCTGCCAGTTTGAATGGTATTCTCCAACTGATGGAGTTGGTTTTCCCGGATGAGATTGCGCACGGCATTGTTGGCGACGATCAATTCGTAAGCCAACACACGCCGGGTACGGTCGGCGGCGGGCAGCAATTCCTGAGCGATGATGCCTTGCAGCGCGTTGGAGAGCTGGAGGACGATCTGGCGCTGGGCGCTGCCTTCGAAGACGCCGACGATGCGTTCCAGGGCGTGGGAAACGTTGGGCGAGTGCATGGTCGCGAGGACGAGATGCCCGGTTTCGGCGCCGGTTAGCGCAGTCGAGATGGCTTCGTAGTCGCGCATTTCGCCAACGACGATGACGTCGGGGTCCTGGCGCAAGACGTGGATAAGGGCGCGGTTGAAGGAGCGGACATCGGTGAGAACTTCCTGCTGGACGACGATGGCGCGTTTGTTCTCGTGAACGAACTCGATGGGGTCTTCGATGGTGACGATTTTGCAACGGCGCTCGCTGTTGATGAGATCGACCATGTAGTTGAGCGTAGTGGTTTTACCGGCGCCGGTGGGGCCGGTCACCAGGACGAGACCATTGGGTTTGCGGGCCAGGTCGTCGATTTTTTCGGGCAGGCCGAGTTCTTCGCGTGTGGGGATGCGTTCGCCGCAAAAGCGCAGGCTCATTTCGGGATGGCCATTACGACGGTAAAAGGTGGCCCGGACGCGACCGGCGGAGCGGTGGAGCAGGGAGATGCAGAGTTCCCATTCCTGGTCGAATTTTGTTCTTTGTTGCTCGTTGAGCAGACCACACGCCATGCGTTCAACTTCGGCCTCGGTGAGGGCGTCTTCGTCAGCGATGATGATTTCGCCGTTGACCCGAAAGGCTGGGGGGACACCGGCGACGAGGTGGAGGTCGGAGGCGTCGTACTCAGCGGCGGCGGCGAGAAGGCGGTCAAGGCTTTCGGTGCTCATGGAGTGGGAATGACGGGAAGCATGGGGACCTATGAAAAGACCCTGCGGAACCAGCCGCGCAGGCGGCGTCCCAGACCGGTATGGGAGAGATTGACGAGGGCGCGGCGAGCGTCACTACACTGGGGATTAAGTTGGTGCGCTTGCGTAAAGGACGTGCGCGCCGACGTGACCAGACCCAAGGCTTGCTGACATTGGCCCAGTTCAAGCCAGAGCAGAGAATGCCCGGCATTCCACTCGAGGGCCTGCTGGAGGAGCTTCAGGGCGAGGGCGAACTGCTCGTGGTAGTAGCGAATCCGCGCGGCGAGCCAGGCGACGAACCAATCCCCGGGGGCCAGCAGGAAGGCTTTTTGGAAACAATAATCGGCCCGGGTTTCCGCGCGTGCGAGAAGGACATCGCCGCGAGCCAGCCAGACATAGGGGCTGTCACCGCGCTCCTCGATGGAGGCGTCAGAGAAGGAGAGCGCGCCCTGGTGGTCACCGTGGCGACCGAGTGCGACGGCCTTCGCGGCGAGCAGTTCCGGTTCGTGCGGAAAATGTTCGAGAGCTTTGTCGGCCCAAAGTTTGGCCTCGTGAGGTTCGCCCAACTCGATGAGCATGCGCACCTGACCGGTCCAGGCGCCAGGATTCTGGGGATTGAACTCAATCACTTTGCCGTACATGCGCAGAGCGAGTTCGAAGTTACCGTTTTCCCAGGCGGTCCGGGCCTCGGCAGAGTAATAGGCCTCGTCTTTGACCAGTGCCTTAGGTTGGTGCGACTGGTCCTCGGACTCGCCCCCCAGCTCGAGATTAACGAACCGGCTCATGCGCGGATAGTATCAGAACGGCTCACAAAAACCAGGATTTTTCGGGCATATATGACAATTAGACCGCAGAGGGCAGGAAAAGTCACGGGGCGGCAGGGGAGAAGCAGCAAGATCATGAGGGCCGGATCACAAAAACCATGATCTTGCCCCGCATGATCTTGCTCGTTTTTCGAGAGGTCACCCCAGGGGTTACCAGCAAAGTTTGCGGAAAGCGGTGCGTATTTGCCCTTAAGTTGCGGGGCGCAACGAGTGGGCGGCTAGCGGGGCCGGATCTGAAATCCGTGCAGGGGAGACCGCGTGGTGGTCTGGCAGTGGAGTTAATGGGCGAGCCGGAGTTCTGGGCGGCAGGATGCTGGCGTTGCGGGCGCGGCCTTCGGCCCAGGCGCGGAGTCGGCTGATTTGCTCATCCATGGTTTTGGCGAGCGGGACGGTCTGCCCGAGCGCGGCCAGGACGTATTCGGCGGTCAGTTGGTCTTTGGCGTAAAACGCATCGTAGAGGGCGCTGTTGATGGCTTCTTCGATCTCGGCGCCGCTGAAATCGCGGCTGGCCTCGGCCAGGGCGTCCAGCTCGAAAAGGGCCGCATCACGTCCGCGTTTATGCAAATGAATCCGGAAGACTTGACTGCGCTCCTCACGGGTGGGCAGATCGACGAAAAAGATTTCATCCAGGCGGCCTTTGCGCAGCAACTCGGGCGGTAGCTGGGAGATGTCGTTGGCGGTGGCGACGACAAAAACGGGCGCGGTTTTTTCCGAAAGCCAGGTGATGAACGTCCCGAAGACGCGGGCGGCAGTGCCGCCATCGGAGGCGCCGGAGGCCTGGGTGCCCGCGAAGGCCTTATCGATTTCATCCACCCAAAGAATGGTGGGGGCAACCGACTCGGCAACCGAGATGGCGCGGCGGACGTTTTCCTCGGAGGAGCCCACGAAACTGCCGAACATGCGGCCCATGTCGAAGCGCAAGAGAGGCAGTTGCCACTGATTGGAGACGGCCTTGGCGCAGAGGCTCTTGCCGCAACCCTGGACGCCGAGCATGAGGATGCCTTTGGGTGCGGGCAGACCGAAGTCGCGCGCTTGGCTGGAAAACGCCAGGGCGCGCTTGTTAAGCCAGTCTTTGAGGACAGCGAGGCCACCCACGTGCGCGAAACTTTCGGTGGTCGAGCAGTATTCAAGCAGGCCGCTCTTGCGGATGATTTGCTGTTTTTCGGCGAAGACTTCATTGACGTCATCGCCGCTGAGGCGTTCACCTTTGACGATGATTTTGGCGAAGACGTTTTCGGCTTCGCCGAGGGTGAGGCCCAGGGCGGCCTGCAACAGGCGCTCGCGGCCCGGCTCGTCGAGGTCGAGGTCCACCTGTTTGAACTCGCGGACATCGGCGATGATTTTGTCGAGCAGCCCGTTAAGGTCCTCACGATCGGGCAGGGGGAAGTTGAGCACGGTGACTTCCTTTTCCAGCTCGGTGGGAATCTCCATCAGCGGAGAGACTAGGATGATGGTTTTGAAGCTGTTTTTGAGGTGGAGGGCGATTTCTTTGAGCTTGCGAATGATGGCGACATTGGAACGTGTGAGAAAGGGGTGGAGATCTTTAAAGAGGAACAGGGCGGGTTCGACCTGGTCGATCACGAGGTCAAGGGCCATCAGAGGGTCTTTGGTGGCAGCGTGGCGATGTTTTTGAGATTGGATGGAGGAACCGGCGGGAACGATGCCGGTGCTGCAGCTCCATTCAAACACCTTTTTTTGGCGCTTACGGGCGATCTCGAGGACGAGTTCCTGGACGCGCATTTCCTCGCTGGTGATGATGTAGAGGATGGGATAGCGCGCCCGGATGAGAGTTTCGAGTTCGGTCTGAAAAGAGCAGGGCATAGTCAATATGGGATATAGGAGAGATAAGAGCTGCCGGCGGCATATCAGCCACCAAAAAGACGCCGCCACCAGGAACGGGAGGGCGGAGGCAAAGGGCCGAGCGACTCACGGAGTCGATGAGCGATGGAGGGTGGCACCGGAGTGTGGACGGCGTCGTGGCGGAGCATTTCTTCGACGCTGGCGAACTCGCGAAAGGCCGCCTGTTGGGTTTGTCCGAGACGGGCAGAGAGTTGTTCTTCGTCGGTGCGCTGTTGGGAAGCAAGTTTCTTGGGAGGATTCATAAAAAGCTCAAGCGGTTTTTTGGAAGAGGACGGCGAAGGCTTTGCGAGCACGGTGGAGTTTGCCGCGCACGGCATCGGCGGTCTGCTCGGTAAGGGCGCCGACCTGTTCATAGCTGAGTTGTTCATCGGCCACTAGCAGGAGCAGGAGCCGGTATTCGGCGGAGACGCCATCAAGGGCCTGTTGAATGCGCTGGCCCAACTCCTTGGTTTCAAGGACGCGGAAAGGCGAATCGGTTTGTGAGGGAGCGTTTTCGAAGACGCCGTCATCGGCATTGGAGAACATGTGCCGTTCATTCCAGGCCTGTTGCAGGTTGCGGCAATGGTTGATGGTGATGCGATAGAGCCAGGTGCGCCAGGAGGATTCACCACGGAACTGGTCCATTTTCCGGAAGGCCTTGAGGAAAACGTCGTGGGTGGCATCCTCGGCTTTTTGCGGATCGCTCAGGAAACGGAGGGCCAGATAGTAAATGGCGCGGCTGTGCTCGTTGTAGAGGTCGGCAAATTCAGAACGCGGCGGGGCGGATTGCGGGCCTGGGGTGCGCTGGACTTCGCCAGGCGTAGTAGCGGCCTGGCCATTGCGCCCTTGCCCGGAGGTTCGCGGCGCAGTCGAACTTGGCGGTTCTGTCAGCGGCTCGCTCACAATTGCGTTCACGGGGATTAGACATGAAGCGGTGGAAAAAGTCACGTGGAATGGCCACAAAAGAACCTCGCCACAAAAGAACACCAAGAACGCAAAGAAATACCAAAGCGATAAGGGAGACCAGACCGATGCGGGCCGCTTGTCGCATTGAGTCGGGGCGGTTTGCTTTTTCTTTGTGTTCTTTTGTGGCTGGATATTCCCCAATCACCGCTCCAGATTGAACTGAATGCGGGTGCGGGAGCCGGTTTGACGATTGCGGATTTCCATCTCCTCCAATTGCCAGACGCCATTGATTTTTTCGACTTTCCTTGGATTGAATTCCTTTAGCAGCTTGTTAGCCGAATCGTAGGCGTCGGCGTGGACGATTACAATGTCGTCCGGCCGATTGACCGCAATCCAGGAAACGACGCGGGCGTAGGCGCCGGGAGCCGGTTGGGGATTAGTGCTTTGCAACACGTCACAGAACAGGTCCTTGCGCATTTCCTTTTTCAGGACCCGTTGCTGCGGCCAATGCAGAAATTCGAGGCCCAGATCCACCAGCCAGAAGTCTGAGCCGGCAAAAGGAGCCATGAGCTGGCAGCCGGTCAGCCTCGCGGGCGGGGCGTTCGAAGGGGCCGCTCCGCCAAACGGCTGCATCCAGTACTGATCCTGCTGCGCATCGGTGTGAATGATGGTGAGCCGTTCACCAGGGGCATCCTTGGTGGGCTCGGCTGCGTAAGTATTAAGCCAGTTAGTCGGGGTGATGAGAATCCCGAACCGCACCGGAACCTCGCGTTCATGGCGGCCGGCGTCGCGGATTCTCAGGACACCGGTGTTGGTCATGTTCTGGTCCGGCTTCTGGGTGAGGAGATTCGCCAGCAGAGCACGGGCCTGACGCTCACCCTCAGCCGGGTCAAGGGGCAGAGGCGGAGGAGAAGGGTTCTTTGGCTGGGCGGAGCATAGGTAGGTTACAAAACCAAGGACCAGGGCGAGGGGTAACAACCTGAAACCCAAAATCCGAAATTCGAAAGTTCGAAAATCAAATCCTTTTCCCTGGCGAGGGGTTTTGGCTTTTGGTTTTTGGTTTAGGGAATTTGCTTCGGATTTCGGAATTCGGAATTCGGAATTGAAAATGCCAGCACCCGGGGGACTCATTTAACCCTTTTAACTTAGTTAACCCGTTTAACTACTTTGTATGCAGCGCGAGCGGCAGGAGCTCGGAAATGTGCCGGATGAAGTGAACTTTGAGCTTCTGGCGCACCTCGGCCGGCACCTCGGTCCAGTCCGAGCCGTTTTGCTCAGGTAGAATAACGTGTTTGAGGCCGAATCGCGCGGCCGCCAGGACTTTTTCCTTGATGCCCCCGACACGCATGACGCGCCCGCGCAAACTGATTTCGCCGGTCATCGCCATATCGGAACGAACGCGGTGACGGGTCAACAGAGAGGCGAGAGCGGCGACCAGGGCGACACCGGCGCTGGGGCCGTCTTTGGGAGTGGCGCCCGCCGGCACGTGGATGTGGATGTCGAATTTGCCGTAATCGGTCAGATCAATCTTGAGGGCATTGGATTGGCTGCGCAAATAGCTGACGGCGGTTTGGGCGCTTTCCTTCATCACTTCCCCCAAAGAACCGGTGAGCAGCAAGTTGCCTTTGCCCGGCATGCGCGTAGCTTCAATAAACATAACCTCGCCGCCGACCGGCGTCCAGCCCAGGCCGGTGGCGATACCGATTTCTTTGATGATCTCGGCGGTTTCGTTGATGAACCGGGCGGCGCCGAGATAATCCTTGAGGGCGTCGGGCTTAAGGATCATCGGTTTTGGGAAATGACCGTTGCTGACGATGCGCCGGGTGGCCTTGCGGGTAAGGGCGGCGATTTCGCGCTCGAGTTGCCGCACGCCGGCCTCACGGGTGTAATCATGAATGACGCGGCGCAAAGTGGCGTCGGGAAAGCGGACTTCCTGCCTGGACAACCCGTGCTCTTCCAACTGGCGCGGCACCAGGTAACGTTTGGCGATCTCAAGCTTCTCGGTTTCGGTGTAGCTGGGCAACTCGATGACTTCCAAGCGGTCGCGCAGTGCCGGATGAATGGGCTCGAGCCAGTTGGCCGTGGTGACGAACAGGACCCGGGAAAGGTCGAAAGGCAAATCCAGGTAATGATCCGTAAAAGTGTTGTTTTGGGCCGGGTCGAGCACTTCCAGCAGCGCGGCCGCCGGATCCCCCCGGAAATCAGCGCCGACTTTATCCAGTTCATCTAGCAGGATGACCGGGTTGCGGCTTTCGATTCGGCGCAGGGTTTGAATGATACGCCCCGGCAGCGCTCCGACGTAGGTGCGGCGATGGCCTCTAATCTCGGCTTCGTCGCGCATCCCACCCAGGGAGATGCGGGCAAACTTGCGGCCGAGCGCATCGGCGACGCTGCGGCCCAGAGAGGTCTTGCCCACCCCGGGTGGTCCGACCAGGCAAAGGATGGGGCCCTTAATCTGTTTGCGCCGTTTGATGACGGCGAGGAATTCGATCAACCGGTCTTTGACCTTGGTCAAACCGAAATGCTGCTCGTTGAGAATGCGCTCGGCTTCGGTAAGATCGATTTTGTCCTCGGTTTCCTTGGTCCAGGGCAGGCTGAGAATCCAATCGAGGTAATGGCGCGTCACGCCGTATTCAGCGGCGGCGGGGGGCATTTGCTGGAGACGGTCCAACTCCTGCGTGGCGGTTTGTTTGGCCTCCGCCGGCATGGCGGTTTGCTCGATTTTTTCCCGCAGCGACCGGATTTCACTCGCATTGGGGTCCGACTCACCCAGTTCGCGCTGGATAGCGCGCATTTGCTCCCGCAGAAAAAAATCGCGCTGCGTTTTTGAAATCGAGGTGGCGACTTCGGTTTGTATTTTGGAACTGAGGGTGAGCACTTCGTGCTCGCGATTGAGCATCGGCAGCAGCCGGGTCAAGCGCTCACGGACGGAAGCGGTTTCGAGCAGTGTCTGGCGCTCTGCCAGCTCAAGGTTCAGGTTGACGGCGATCAGGTCGGCGAAGTGGCCGGGGTCTTCGGTGTTAAGAGCGGCGATCTTGATTTGCTCGGACAGGGCGGGCGAAAGTTTGATGATTTCCTGGAATTGGCTTTGCGCGTTGCGCATCATCGCGGTCAGTTCGACCGAGTCCTCTTTGACGTCCTTGATCAGGTTAAACTTTGCAGACAGGTAGGGGTCTGTGCCCGTGTATTGGTTGATTCGGATGCGCCAGAGGCCCTCGACCAGCACGCGGACAGTGTTG
Source organism: Binatia bacterium (assembly GCA_035566895.1). GTDB lineage: Bacteria > Verrucomicrobiota > Verrucomicrobiia > Limisphaerales > UBA8199 > DATMQA01. The sequence goes on along the minus strand of DATMQA010000201.1, from coordinate 26,537 downwards.
TCAGGGAACTTGAGCATTTTAAGGACACGGGCCGCGCAGCCGACATCGTGCATTTCGTGGGGCAACGGATTCTCCGCCTCGGCATTGCGCTGCAGGACGACGCCGAGGAGGCGGTCGCCGGCCACCACGTCGTCGATGAGCTTGGTGCTCTGCGTGGTTTCGACCAGCAGCGGAGCGACCATGCCGGGGAAAATGACGATGTCCGAAAGGCCGAGAATGGGGAGGGTCTCCGGCAAGGAACTGGTGGACACGCGCACCGGGGCCTCCGGACTACCGGCGGCCCCGAGGATGCTTATAAATTCGGTGTCGGGCGAGGTCATATCGCGACGTACTGCAAGTTAGATGCCCGCCGCCCGAAAAAGTTCAGATGAGTGACGAATTTCCTTCGGCGATCGGCACCTTGGTGCTCTTGGGCGGCCGGGTGGTGACCGGCACATCGATGCGCAAGAACCCATTCAGGTAGGCGGCTTTGGCCTGGCTCAGTTCGTAACCGGGCGGCACCTCCAAAACGCTTTCAAACGGACCATAGTTGATCTCCATCACCAGGAAACTGCATTTGGCTGCGCGGCAGCCGTCCGGCCGGTTGCCGCTGATGCGGAGGCGGTTGCCTTCCGCCGTAATTTCCAGGTTCTCGCTGCGCATCCCGGCCAATTCCACCTTGATGACCAGGCCGTTATCGGTGACATAGACATCCGTGTTGGGCACCCAGTGGGCGCGCGAACCCTCGCGCATAGCGCCTGCGGAACGGGTCACAAAATGCACAGACGAACTCACTTTGCACATGGCCATTATTGAGCGAAAGACGTTACTTCACACTTCAGGTTTGCGCAAGCCGTGTCATCTCATTTTGACCAGCACCTCGGGACGCTGGCCCTTGCGCGCGCGAAAAATGATCGTGTTCTGCGGCGCCGATTGCGCCACGGAACCACAGCCGCAGTGGGTGTCGCGCTGGAATTGAAATCGACGGCGGCGCAGTTTGCCCGCCAACAGCAGCGCGGCTGCGGCGGCGACTAGCATCAACGAAACCAACTGCTGCCAATCCATCGGGAAGAACATAACCTCAAAACCCGAGGGCGCAAATGGTTTCGGAGTGAAAACGCGGGGCATTCCTGAACGTTTTTTGCTTTTGGGGCCGCAAATTTTGCTCATCGACTCCTCAATGCTCTCTAATTCTTGAGTGGCGATCCTCGATTTCGCCCCTCCGGTCCAGGACACCGCGAAACTTTTGGCGTTTGGAATTTTGGATTGGCCGTTTACCTTCTGCGCTCATGTCCGGCTTTTACTACTCGCATCGCGTGACCTACGCCGAGTGCACCCTCGGCAACCATATTTACTACGGGCGTTACCTCGAGCTGCTCGAGGCGGCGCGCGGGGAATTCTTTCGGCACCTCGGCAGCTCTTTGTTGACGTGGCAGGATCAGGACACGGTTTTTCCGGTCATCGAATGCCGGTTGCGTTACAAATCGCCGGCCCATTACGACGATCTGCTCAGGATCGAAGTGTGGCCGACGCAAGCTGAAGGCGCGCGCTTGAGCTTCGCCTACCACATCCTCAACCAAACCGGCGCGCTGGTGCTTGAGGCAGAAACCTCCCACGCGTGCACACACGTGGCGGGCAAACCAAGGCGGCTGCCGCCGGAGTTAGTGGCCGCTTTGCAAGCGCATCTGACCTCCCGTCACTGAGGACAGCCCACACCAGGGGAGACCTCCGCCCATTTTCACCTGGTTCAGTTTTCGTTACCGGCAGCAAGGTGACCGGCCAGGGACCATTGTTGAGCCTTATTGCGCTGGAGGTGAGTTCGATCAAAGACCGTTAATGCGATGCAGAAGGCCGGGGTATACCATTCGAAAAAGCGCAATTGGCAGTAGCGTTGGAAGGGAGCACCCGCTAATATCCGCCCGCTGTTTTCTGCCGGGCTGGCACATCTTCGGATGCGTTGGCTGCCGGCTATGGACCGGCTTTGAACATGAACTGAAAACGAAAAACTGGAAAGACTATGACTGCGATTGCAAAACTGCTCGGCGATAAAGCCGATTCTCTGTTGAATTTCAAGAACCCGAAAATTCCGAAGGAGCGCCTGCACCTGCCGGGACCGGATACGCTGGACCGCCTGTACGCCGTGACCGACCGGAACAACCGCGTGCTGTGCAATCTGCAGCGAATGCTCGGCCATGGCCGATTGGGCGGGACGGGCTACCTGTCGATTCTGCCGGTGGACCAGGGCATCGAGCATTCCGGCGGGGCGAGCTTTGCGAAGAACCCGGATTATTTTGACCCGGAGAATATCGTGCGGCTGGCGGTCGAGGGCGGCTGCAACGCGGTAGCTTCGACTTACGGGGTGCTGGGGGCTGTCGCGCGCAAGTACGTGCACAAGATTCCGTTCCTGGTAAAAATCAACCATAACGAGCTAATGACCTACCCGAACAAGTTCGATCAGATCTTGTTCGGCACGGTGAAAGAGGCGGCCGACATGGGCGCGGCGGCCGTCGGGGCCACGATTTATTTCGGGTCCGACCAGAGCGGGCGGCAGATCGTGGAGGTGGCGCAGGCCTTCGCGCTGGCGCACGAGATGGGAATGGCGACCGTGCTGTGGTGCTACCTGCGCAACAGCGCGTTCAAGAAGGACAAGGATTATCACGTTGCTGCCGACCTGACGGGTCAGGCGAATCACCTGGGCGTGACGATCCAGGCGGACATCATCAAGCAGAAGCTCCCGGAAAATAATGGTGGATTCAAAGCGTTGAACCCCCCCGGTTCCAGCTATGGCAAATATGACGAGCGTATGTACACCGAGCTGGCGAGCGACCATCCAATCGACCTTTGCCGCTATCAGGTGGCTAACTGCTATATGGGGCGAGCGGGGCTCATCAATAGCGGCGGCGAATCCAAGGGCGCGGGCGATTTGGCCAATGCCGTCACCACGGCCGTCATCAACAAGCGCGCCGGAGGCATGGGTCTGATTTCCGGCCGGAAGGCCTTCCAGCGCCCGATGAAGGAGGGCATCGCACTCTTGAATGCGGTTCAGGATGTCTATTTAAGCAAGGACATCACTGTAGCCTGATTGGCTCCACGGATGCCGATACTGGAACCCGACCTGCGCTTGTTCCCACGGAATCCGAAGTAATGCCGTCAGAGGCCGGAAATCAGGCCTCAGAAGCGCAAGCTCGGTCGGCCAGGGGCCAAGGCTGAGTTACCAGAGTCGCGCTCGCCGTCGAGACGCGCGGCGGCTTGCTTTTGGAAGAATTGGGACTCGGGACTGGGGCTACGGGCAACAGCCTTCGTTCCTCGATTAGGAAATCCAAGCGGCCTTTCCGGGCGACGGCGCGCAAGTAATCCCGCCCGCGATCCATTTGGGGAAGCATCCGTTCAGGCAGGCCGATCAGGGCTACCAAAGCGCCGGTGCCTTGGGGCCGGTGTGGTAGCCAGGAGTCCACCCACACATAGAAAGCCAGTGGAAAACCCTCTGCCGCATGGATGGCCGTGAAAATGATATCCGCGCGCATTGCGGTGGAAACAGCCCCGGCCAGGACTGCGGGTTGGCTCAAATCGCGCATTTTCCACCATGTGGTCCGCACGGCGTCATGGCTGATAAGGCCCGCCACGCGTTCGCAAACCTCTCCCGCCCATTGCCGGGTTTGGGCGTCCTGATAGAGCACCAGCACGTTCAGGCAGAGCTCCGGCCGGGAGGCTTCTGGCGCCCGTTCGGGGCACAGGCAAAAGCGTGGAGATAAAGCCCCTTTGTTACCAGGATCGGACGTCATATCCGAGAGACCTGTATGGTTTTGGCCCATCCGACCTTGGGTCCCCACCGTACTGGAATCAGTTCGACCGTCAGTTCCCGCGGTTGGCGGGTGGAGGACCCGACGTCTGCGAAGGCTTCCTCAAACCCCCTGAAAGGGAAGCTGCCTCGAGACGCCGGGTTTTCTCCCAACCGACCCTCTGTTCTCCGTGCTAAAAGTAAAATCACTGCTGCTTGCCGTCCGCACATCTTATTCATTCAGTTGTTCGCTTCTGATCTGAACTGGCCTCCGCGACTGGCTGACTTGTTCCCCGCTGCCGCCAATCCGGATAACGCGGTGAGATTAGGTCGCCGGCCCGGTTCCGGACAGTCAGGAAGAACAGAGAAATCTTGTCGGGGAATCTCCTGACACCTCAAAAGGGGCCGCCTTGCCGAGTTGGGAAAGAAATGGGCGCCTTGACTACAGCAGGAAGGCGGCTATTTTAGGGTGGTTCCCAGCATGTTTTTTAATCGCGAATGATTACTATGAAAACCTTGCCTGCAATCCTGACTGCATCGCTCGTCTGGTCCGTTTCAATCGCCGGCTCGTGGGGCGCTGACAGCCCCGCGACACCGCAAGCTGTCGCCGTGTTGTCGCCGACTGCGGGGCAGCACTGTAAAGGCGTGGTCCGCTTCACCCAGGAGGGCGACTCGGTCAAAGTGGTCGCGGACCTCGAGGGGCTGACCCCTGGACAAAAACACGCCTTCCACATTCATCAATACGGCGACTGCTCCGCCCCGGATGGCATGAGCGCCGGCAGCCACTACAACCCGGAGGGCCATCAGCACGGCCTGCCCGACAGCGAGAACCGGCACGCGGGCGACCTGGGCAACGTGCAGGCCGACGACCAGGGTAAGGCCCATTACGAAATCATAGTGAAGAACATTTCCATTCAAGGACCGATGAACCCGATTGTGGGACACGGAGTGATTGTGCACGCCAAACCCGATGACGGCAGTCAACCGGTAGGGAACGCCGGGGCCCGGCTTGCCTGTGGCGCGATCGGCGTGGCCAATCCGGGGAAATAGGAGCCGCTTAGCGAGAAACGGAGCATAGGGTTAGACCCGCTTTTGATATGGGGTGGCTCGATTTCACAACCCGCGGCCGCCAGCAGAAAGGCGCCGCCCAACAAACTTAGAATGAGCCGTGAACTGTGGTCCGTGGTCCATAGTCCTTGAAGCTTGGAGCCTCCCTCCCGGCAGGACTCAAGCCGGTTCGGCGAATACGGGCGCATTGGACAACTCCCCGGGGGCGGGCCGGAGGAACCGCGCGAGCCAGATGCAGACGAGCACACACGCTAACGAAACCAGGCCCGCAGCGGGGTAATGGGTGATTTCCTGGTTTGGCCCCTGGCCGATGATGCGCCCGCTGAGCCAGGCGGCGAGGCCGCAGGAGAATTGTTGGACCGACGAATTGACGCTCATGAAACCGCCGCGATAACGCGATTCGACCGTCGCCGTCATCATGGCCATGGCCGGCACAAACCGGCCGGACATGCAGATCATGAGCAGCGTCGAAACCGTCAGCGCGACGGGCAGGGGAACCCGCGGTAGATTGGTGAGGGAGGTGATGGGAATGGAAGCGGCCAGGGACATCAGCGTGAAGACGCGCAGTTTGCCGGCGCGGTCGGCCCAGCGTCCTATCCAGTTCATGCTAAAGAGCGTGCATAAGCCGCCGGTCAAATAGATGAAGGGTAGTTGCTTCTCGGTCAATCCCACGTTGTACACCATGAAGGTGGCCAGGGTGGGAAAGATGGTAAAGCCGGCGCAGGTGAGCACCATCATAAAAACAAAGGCCATTTGATGGTTCGGCTCCATGAGGACCGCCAGCATCCGCGCAGCGGGATGCTGGTCACCGGCGTGCTCCAGATGGCTGCGCAGCGCGGGTACCGACCGGAACACGGCCATGAGAATCGGCACACTGATCCCGGCAATGACGTAGAACGGCACATGCCAGTTGAAATACGAAGCGAGCACAAGCCCCAGCGGCACGCCGAGAATCGAGGCGACGGAGAAGGCAGACATCACTAGGCCCGTCGCCGCCCCGCGGCGGTGTTCCGGGATGACATCGCCGACAATGGCGAGGATCAGAGCGCCCGTCACGCCGCCGAAAGTGCCCGCCAGGGCGCGCGCGGCCAGGAGAAGGTGGTAGGTGGGGGCCAGCGCGCACAAAAGAGTTCCGGTGGCGAACCCCAGAAAGAGCCAGAGGAGTGCCGTCTTGCGATCAAAACGATCGAGCAAAAACCCAGCGGCGATCCCGGAGACTCCGGCCGCAATCGCGTATGCGGCAACGATTAAGTTGAACTGGGCCGGGGTGATATGCAGGACGCGCATGTATTGAGGGCCCAGCGGCAGGATGATCAAAAAATCCAGGTTTATGGCAAATTGGATCGCTGCCAGGAGCAGGAGCACCCATCGTTCGTTCTGCAGTTTCAATGTTCAAAATTCCAGGTTCGGCGCTCGACCGTAACGCCTTGGGTTTAAGGCTGTTTCGTGCCGGAGCGTTTGGGACGCCCTTTTCGAGCCCGGAAACATAGCACGGAACTGCCGCGGCGCGAGCGGGAAAGAAATCACCCCACCTACGCGATTGTTGACCGCAAAGGCATCGTGCGCATCGTCGGCCTGCAGCCTGGCCACGTCGAGTCGGGCGTGAAGAAATTGCTCGCCGAAACGCCGGCGACGTGACGTCCTCGAAATAATCAACCCGTTCTCCTCCTCCTGGCCCTGCCCGCCTCGGAACCAACCGCAATTAAAAGCTAGCCAAAGATATTTGAAATTTTTCAGTTCCAGTCAGAACCCGGCACCGTTTGAAATATCTGAGAGATAATTTTACCAGATTTTTGGCCTTAGAATCTAATCGGGTCAGGGCGATGAGCGACGATTAGCGTTTAGGTTCTTTGCCCGTTCCATGTCAGGCTGTCTCCGCGCTTTGCGCCAGGTGCTTCTGCGTAACCGCCTGCAATTCGGCGGCAATTTGTTCCAAAGGCACGGCGAACCGGATTTGTCTGCCGAGGCTAACGGCGACGGTGTACGGATGGACGTGAAGCACTGAGCCGGCGGCAGTGGCGCTTTTGCTGCCCTTGGACGTCTTCTTCCGCTCAGGGCGGCTCGGGAGGCGCTGCCCAACCGTCCGCGTTTCATTCATCATTCCATCATACAAACCCATGACAAAAGCTGCCCGGTCATTCGCTTGCACGCCGCTCACCCCGTTGAATTGAGCCAGCAGCGCGCGGAAACTTTGGGCGATGTGGCCAGCGATGCCCCTCAGCCTCCGCGCCGTCGTGGGGTTGGCCTCGCCCAGCAGCTCGCCGCCGCGATAGACGCACGGGATCTTCGTGGTCGTTTCGATCGCCCACTTCACGGAATTAGCCACGTCAAATTCATCGGCTGCAAAGGAGTAAATGGGCCTTGCCGTCTTGGAGCGCTTGAAGCTGCCGGAGAAAAGATCCGGTGTTTCGTCGGGGGCCGGCACAGTGAAATCGAATCGTGCTCGGAGCCGGGCAATTTTCTTCTGCGCGGAGATTCTCTCGCCATCGATGCCCCGCTCAGCCAGGGCCTGCAATTTTTTGAGCAAGGCTCGAGCTTTGGCATTGGGCGCCTTCCGGTTTACTTGCACGCGCCAGATTCTCATCTTCGGTTGCACGAGGCAACCGCGAACCGCGAATGGGCAAATACCATGCGTATGGTGCTCTGGTGGTGGCGTTTACTTTTCAACATGTGGTATGCGTTGCCAAACCGCCATTCTTTCAATTGTAGCAGCCGACGCCCAGGAGGCTCTGATCCTTTCTTCCGTCGGTCCTTCCATTCCCTGGGCGCGAAACTCAGGGCCGAAATCAGAGCCTCCTGGCGCCGGCTGCTACGGTGGATAGCGAAAGGTCAGGGGACACGTGCGATTCGTCACGGTCCCACACCGCACGAAAATTCAAAATTCCAAAGACGCTTGTTTCAAAATCACCTGGTAAATACGGCTCTGCCACCGCATGGCGCGCCTTTGGGACGGCAAAAACATCGGTAAATAGGTCCTTGGGACGGCTTTGGGACCCTTTTGGGACGGTAGTTTTACGCAAAAACATCGGTAAATGGCGGCTTGGGACGATGGGACGGCATTTTTACACTATGTGTGCGCGCGCGGGCTCACACGCATTGCCGCTCTGGCCCTCCATCATCCATCAATCAATTAATCCATCATCCTCCCGCCGACCTGACACGGCTTTGGCACGACTACAAAAATGCAAAAACCTCGGTAAACAGGGCTCTGGCACGACTGCACGGGTAAAAAACACATAGTGTGCGCGCGCGCTCTTTCTGCCAACTGTAGTCCGTGGTCCGTGGTCCTGTGGTCTCGGGGTCCGTGACTTTGGACCTTGGACCTTTGACTTTGGACCCCTGTCGCCCGGTAGCCGTGCTACCGGCGGTGGTCTGTCTACGGTAGCTCGCCGTCGCTTTACGGTAGGTGGCGGTAGCCGTACGGTAGGTGGTGGTAGGTCCTGGTAGGTCCTGGTAGGCGCTGGTAGGTTAGGCTCCAACATACCCACGCCTTTTTGAAGTTTTGGAGTTTGGTGTTTTTCTGGAGCTTGGAATTTGGTGTTTGGTGTTTTTCCCTTGGGGTAGGCGCTGGTAGGTTGCACCCCCTACGCTCCCTTTGAGCTTGGGATGGGATTTGGTGTTTGGCGTTTGGCGTTTGGCGTTTGGTGTTATATTCCGGTTATCGGGAAGGCCGTCGAAACACGGACACATGGATAAGAAACGAATTATTATCGTCGGCGGAGGCTTTGGCGGGGTCAAATGCGCTGAAACGCTCGCCCGCGAGCTCGCGGGCAGCGAAGCCGACGTGGTCCTGTTCGACCGCCAGAATCACCTGGTGTTCAGCCCGCTGCTGGCCGAAGTGGTTGGGTCTTCGATCAACTCGCTGGACGTTATCGTGCCGTTGCGGCAACTGCTGCCGAAATCGTTTTGTCGAACCGAGGAGGTTCGGGCGATTGATTTGGCCAAGAGCGAGATCGAGTATCAAGCCGAAGACGGCCAGGGCACCCGGATGCGCTATGACCACCTTGTCATCGCTTGCGGGAGCGTCACCAACCTGAACGTCGTGCCGGGAATGGCCGACCACTCCTTCCCGCTCAAGACGGTGGCCGACGCGGCGGCGTTGCGCTCGCATATCATGACCCAGATGGAGCGGGCGGAGGTTGCCTCCCAGCCGGAGCGGCGCAACCAATACCTGACCGTGCTGGTGGTCGGCGGCGGTTACAGCGGCGTGGAGGCAGCCGGAGAAATAAATGATTTGCTGCGGGACAGCGCGCGTTATTTCCGCAATTGGAAGGTCGAAGACGTCAAGGTGGTGCTGATTCATTCGCGGGACCAAATCCTGCCCGAGATCAGCCCCGAGCTGCGGGAGTTCGCGCGCAAGAAAATGGAAGCCGCCGGCGTGCAGATGGTTCTGAACGCGCGGGTAAATTCGGCAACGCCCGAAGGAGTCACCCTGGAGGGCGGGCAGTGCCTCAAGGGCGGCACGATTGTATGCACGATTGGCAGCGCGCCGGCGCCGGTGGTAGCCGGGCTGGCGGCGTCCAAGGAAAAAGGGCGGTTGCTGGCTGAACCGGACATGCGGCTCAAAGGGATGAATAACGTCTGGGCGATTGGAGATTGCGCCTGCATTATCAATGCTCGAAACGGGGAGCCGTCTCCGACCACCGGGCAATTCGCCGAACGGCAGGGCCGGCAATGCGCACAGAATATCGTGCGGGTGCTCAAAGGGCAGCCGACCCGGCCGTTTCAGTTCAAACTGCTCGGGGAGCTGTGTTCGATTGGCGGACACAAAGCGGTAGCGGACCTGTTTGGGCTGCATCTGTCGGGATTTCTGGCGTGGTTCGTCTGGCGGGGCGTCTATCTTTTCAAACTGCCGACGTGGGGGCGGCGGTTCCAGGTAGGATTCGATTGGGCTTCGTTGCTGCTGTTTCCGCGCGACCTGGCTCACGTTCGAATCGAGCAAACCGACCGGGTCTCGCACGCGCATTATAACGCGGGCGAGTTCATTTTCCGCCAGGGCGAGCCGCCCACAAATTTCTACGTGTTGGAAAAGGGCGAGGTCGAGGTAGTGCGGGCCACCAACGGTTCGGATGGGGAAGTAGTGGCGGTGTTGGGCGCAGGGTCGTTTTTTGGGGAGCGAGCGCTGATCGGCAATCGACCGCGGGTGATGTCGATTCGCGCGCGCACGCCGGTCGAGGTGCTGGTGATGGGCAGGAATGTTTTCGCGCAGATGTCCGGGGCGCTCGCGCCGCTGAAGGAAGCGCTGGCGCAAACGCTCAATCGCCGGGCAGTGGATGTCTGGAAGGACCGGCCGCAGGTGTATGATTTGCTGAAGCGCACGACGCTGAAGGAGTTGATGGAGCCGGTGCCGCAGCCGCTCTTGAAGCCCGAGGCCACCATGCGCGAAGTGGGCCAGGCCTTTGTGGAGCGCGGCCACGAATTCTTCTTCGTCTCGAGCGATGGCCAGACCCTCGAAGGAGTGGTCACCATCACGGACCTGCTACGTGGCCAGACCAACAATAGCCACTCGGACCCGAAGACCCCGGTGAGTGAAATTATGACCCGGAATCCGGTCGTGGTGGCGGTGGATGATGATTGCGCGGTGGCGGCCACGACGATGCGGGAGTATCGGCTAAAGACGTTGCCGGTGGTCGAGCGCAAGGAGGGCCGGAAGCTGGTGGGCTGCTTGCGCGTGCGACGGCTGATGGCGTATGTGCTGAAAGAAAGCGGAACTACGGCGAGCGGCGACGGAAGCCGGAAATAGACGCGGCTTGGACCTGTTCAACTGGACAGAATCTTATCGAACCGTTGCACTAAATCCTTAAGCCCTTCCAAAGAGTCTCCCCCGGGTTGCTCGGTCTGGGCCCAACCGCTGTAGCCGATGTCATCCAGGGCTTTCATGACGGCAGGCCAATCGTTGTCGCCCTCCAGCAAGGGGACGCTGAAACCCTTCCAGAGGCCTTCGTTGTCCCGTTTCTTGCGGCTGAATTCTTTGATGTGGAGCTTCTGGATGCGTTTGCCCAAAATACGAACCCATTGCTCCGGCCACCCGTAATTGAGAACGTTGCCGACATCGAAGTGCCAGCCGACCGCCGGGCTGTTGAATTCATCGACATAGCGAGCCGCTTCCAGCGGGCTGAGCAGGAAATGGTTCCAGACATTCTCACAAGCAATCTTGACTCCCAACTCCTCGGCTAGTGGGATGGCCTTGCGGATTTCGGCCTGGGACCGAGTATAGGCGTCGGCATAGCTCACTTCTTTATTCACCACTGCCGGCACCAGCAACACGGATGATGCGCCGTATCGTTTGGCATCGCGCAAAGTTTGCTTGAGGGCTTCGAGACCCTCCTCGCGCACCTTGGGGTCAGGGTCCGAAAGCGGCTTTTTCCAGTGGTGAACGCCGCAAACACTGGGAATCACCAGCCCGGTTTCGTCGCGCCCGCGCAAGACTTCCTCCTGGTCCATGTGACTGTTCATCTCGACGCCTTCGAAGCCGGCCTCTTTGACGGCTTTCATTTTTTCCAGCACAGAACCTTTGACGCCCACCGTGGCCCACATGATGCCTTTGTGGATGGGGCGTTTGCGCTGACCCGCTGCCAGGCTTTTCTCTTCCGCAGAAAAGGCCGCCGGTGTGAGGGCGGCCAGGGCGAGAGCATTGGCGGTGGTTTTCAGAAAGTCACGGCGGTGCATAGGATGGGTCATCGGACGTAGCCCGACTCAGCGGACCGAGCAGGCTGTTGTTTCAAGTAAACTTCGTTTGGCCGGGCATGGCGACAGGCGGCACCGGGATGGGTGTGCTCCAGTTGCATTCGGAGGGGGCAAGGTTCTCCTGGGAATTGAGCGCCTGGTCCCAGGTGATTTCCTGGCCGGTGTAGGCCGCCATGCGGCCCATGATCGCCAGAAGCGTGCTGTGCGCCATTCGTACGCCGTCATTGATGGGTTTTGCGGTGCGGATGCTGGCGAACAAGGCGTCATGTTCGTTCTGGTACATGTCCGTCGGCTTCTCCTCGTGGAAACGCCAGTTCGTCCTGGCCTTGATAACAAACGGCCCGCTGAAAGCGCGCACGATGTGAGCGACTCCTTCGCTGCCCATGAAGTAGTCCGAGTTGTCGCTGAAACAGCCGGGTTGCTGCCGACAGGAGTGGAAGCCTTTCACCCCATTAGCGTAATCATAAACAACCGAGAAATGGTCGAAGATATTGCCAAACTCCGGCGCGGTGCGCACCTGCCGCCCGCCTAGTGCGACGCATTTCATCGGCGGCTCGTCTTTCATCACCCAGGCCATTTTGTCCAGGCTGTGGACGGCCTGTTCGACGATGTGGTCGCCCGAGAGCCATGTGTAATAATACCAGTTCTTGACTTGGTATTGCATATCGGTCCATTCAGGCTGGCGGGGGAAGGGCGACCAGACCGAGCCGGTGTTATAAACGGTGTAGAGGGCGCGGGGTTCTCCGATGGCACCGTCGTGGATCTTTTGCATGATGGCCTGGACCCCGTGATTGTAGCGGTAGCAAAATCCGGCGACCAACGAGAGGTTCTTCTCCTTGGCTCTCTGCACCGTGTCCAGAACCGAGCGCAGGCCGGGCGCATCAGTGGCCATGGGTTTCTCGCAGAAGATGTGCTTGCAGGCATCCACTGCCGCCTTGAGATGAGCAGGGCGGAACCCTGGTGGCGTGGCCAGCAGCACCACATCGATCCCGCTGTCGATGACTTTCTGATAGGCATCGAGCCCAACGAAACATTGTTCGGGAGTGACCTTGACCTGTTGGGCATGCTTGGTCTGCAGGTTTTTCAAGCTGGTTTGGAGACGGTCCTCGAAGGCATCCCCCATAGCCACCAGGACCACATGCTTATCGGCGGCGAGGGCTTGGTCGGCAGCGCCGGAGCCCCGCCCGCCGCAGCCGATCAGCCCCACCCGCAACGTCTTGCTGTTAACAATCGGCGCGGTTCCGGTGGTGGAGGTCGCTGCGGCGGCGGGTGGCCTGGAATCAGAAGCGGGCTCAGCACCCCTGAGCAAGCCCGAGGGTGCGGCGAGCGCGCCGCCGACCAGGGCGGAGGTCTTCAGAAAAGAGCGGCGTGACGTGCGGTGTTTGGATGGCGTATTCATGATGCAACGTTATTAAAGCATTATTGAGGGAGCAAAACGGGGTAAAGTAAACACTCAAATTCGGCCATTGCATCCGGCTCAGAGATCGGCTAGAAGTACCGCACCCGAAGCGGGTGTGGTTCAGTGGCAGAATGCGGGCTTCCCAAGCCTGAGATGAGGGTTCGATTCCCTTCACCCGCTCCAAAATCACTTCCACCCCGCAAAATCAGTGCTTTTATTCATCGCTTACGCTTCACAAAACCCAAATTGCTAACGCCTACTGCTAACGGATTTAAATTTGGCCACGCTTGTTTACAGTCGTCTAAGAGAGAATTTCCACCCGAAACTCTAATGGTGGTAGAGCCAGCCGTTCAGCTAATTTACTCTTGTACTCGGAGGAAGGTCGTGCGAGATTGGCTGAACTTTTATGGCATCACTAAGACGTTTACAGAACTCGCCGTTCCTCATCGCTTGCATCACCCTGCCCTCGGGGCGTCGCAGCAACCGTTCCACCAAAACCTGCGACCGACGGCTGGCGCAAAGGCTGGCCGACGAATTCCAGGCTGCTGCCGATAAAGCCCGGGAAGGCCGGCTCGTCGAGGCCCAGGCCCGTAAAATTCTGAACGACATCCTGGTTGAGGTTGGCCAGGACGGCATTCCGAACGAAACGGTTGATTCCTTTCTCCACCAATGGCTGATCGGGAAGACCGGCAATACCGGCCGGCGATACGCCGCCACGGTGGAGAACTTTCTAGTGGGCTTGCGCGACAAGAAGTCCGCCTCGCTCAATGCGATTGGCCACACCGACATTCTTCAGTTCATCGAGAGCCGGGAGCAAGCGGGCGTTGCGCCAAAGACCCTTAGCGTCGATGTGCGCACCTTGGGCGCCGCGTTCAATGTCGCGAGGAAACTTGGGCTCGTGTTGGCCAATCCAGTGGAGAGAGCTTTGGCGATTCGCCCAATCACCGTTTCATCGAGTCAACGTGACGCCTTTTCACCGGAACAAGTGTCGGCGTTAAGCAACGCAGCGCAGGGCGACTGGAAGACGATGGTGTTGCTCGGCTATTACAGCGGAGCCCGGCTGAGCGATTGCGCCAACATGCGCTGGGATAACGTGGACCTCGTTCAGGGCGTTATTGATTTCCTGCCACTAAAAACACAGCGGAAGAATAAGCGGGTCGTGGTCCCGATGCATCCGGCCTTCCTCGCGCATCTTGAAAACCTTGCCGCCACAGACCGACCAGAAGGGTATCTTTGCCCTTCGTTGGCGGGGAAACCAAGCTGCGGGAAAAATGGTTTAAGCAGTCAGTTTAAACGTATCATGGCGGTGGCGGGTATTGACGCGCAGACGGGACCTGGAATGGGAAAGCGCCAATTTGCGAAGCTGACCTTCCATTCGCTGCGCCACAGCTTCAACTCGGGGCTCGCCAACGCAGGTGTCAGCCAGGAGGTCCGAATGAAGCTGACCGGACACAGTTCCGAGGCTGTCAATGCTGGTTACACTCATATGGACTTGCCCGGGCTCCGGTCGGCGGTTGAGAAGTTGCCGGCCCTGGCATTCGAGTCCGAAGTTGATAGCGTTGAGAAAGGGATTTCGAGCGGGGCCGGGGTTAGATAGTCTCGGGCATGGGCCTGCGTCCGTGGACAGCAAAAGAACTCGGGTTACTGGGGAAAAAGCCTGACCGCGAATTGGCCAACAGGTTCTCGCGCAGTTTCGAGGCGGTAGCAGCCAAGCGCCGTGCGATTGGCCTGCCAAGGTTCATCCTGCCCGGTGAGCGCCTTCCATGGACCCGGGAACAAGATGCTCTGTTGGGCGCCATGGCCGATGAGGAAATCGCAAGGCGATTGAGTCGGAGCACAGCATCAGTCATTGGCCGGCGCGCCGTTCTGGGAATCGTTGCTTTTTCGTTGCGTCCGTGGTCCGCGTCGGAGGAGAAGTTGCTCGGGACAAGCACGGATGCCCAGGTGGCACGAGAGCTTGGCCGCACCCAGCCGGAGGTTCGAAAGCGCCGGAAGGAGCTTGGCATTCTCCCGTGGATTCACACGCCACGCGGCTGGACAGGAGAGGAGGAGGCGATGGTGGGCAAGGCGTCGGATTACAAGGTCGCCAAGCAGTTGAAGCGTTCGTTGTGTTCAGTCAAGAGGAAGCGGATGCGACTGGGCCTGCCCGCCTTCCAGCGCATACCTCGGCAGTGGACAAAGGCGGAATTGGCATCGTTGGGCAAAAGCCGAGACTCGGAGGTCGCCCGCCGCATTGGGCGCTCGGTTGAGGCCGTGTTTCAGAAACGTTGCGCGCGTGGGATTGCGAAGTATGGCGGAACGCCAAAACAGCACTCCTGGACCAAGCGCGAGGACAATCTCCTGGGAAAGCAAACTGACGAGGAAGTAGCGCGCTTGATTGGCCGCACGGTCGGGACCGTGGGTGCGCGGCGGCAGTCAAGGGGTATCCCGAAAAAGGAACCATGGGTGCGGCCGTGGAGCGAGGCGGAGGAGAAGTTGCTGGGGACAGACACGGACATTAAGACCAGCCGGTCGTTAGGGCGGACCTACGAGGCAGTATGCTTGCACCGGCGGAAGTTAGGGATTCCCGTGAAAAGAGTGGATGGTTGGTCTCCTGAGGAAAATAGGCTGGTGGGGACAATGCCGGACCAGGAGTTGGCTGAGCGCCTGGGGCGGACGCTGCAATCGGCGAAAATGAGAAGGTGGCGATTGCGCCATGGGTGATGCGTGCCAACGTGAACGTGAAGAATGAGCAAGCAGATAAAAACTCCGAATGAGTCGTGCGCGAAGAGGTCGTCGGCCGAAAAAGCCTTTTCCTGGGACGTGATTACGCTGGCGGAAGACATTTTGGACGCCGAGGTTCAGAAGTTGGTGTTTAACGGAGGAAACTACTCGCCCGTTTTGGTTTCGCAGCGAAACCCGGCGGTGCAGTTAGGTCGGATGGGTGTGGAGATTCAAGCCTGTTGAGGAGGACCTCGAAGAGTAGTGGGCCGGAGGCTCCCGTGACAGGAAAACAGAAGGGCTGCGGAACAGGAAACACCGAATCTGGTGTCGCCGGCACAACGGTCAAAGTTCCGCGATTCGCTAAACGACGAAAAGCCGGAACAATTGACCGAACTTACTCGTTGCGTGTTCTCACTAACTCGGCTGAAAGAGTGGTTGTCACTTTTGCCGTCCGTCTGCTAGAGTCAGATTATATGATAAACATATTGCAGCCGACACTGAAGCGATGAAAAGAATCATCGTTGCCTTTTTTCGAGAGAGACTTGGCCGGCTTCATTATAGCACGCAAAGTAAGAACCTATCCGCTAGGGGTGGCCTCCCACTGAGCTTTTGCTCGAACAACAATTCGGTGACCAGTCCCCTTATTGGCTCCTGCGATATTGGAGCCCTCGAAGTCTCCAATTCATTCCTTTGATTTTCTAACTGATCCTTAACGCCAAGAAAATGGCGTAAGGGAGCCTCAAAGTGAGGTTCCCTCGGACTTCCTTTGTCCTGAGTGGGGCAAAGACGGAGTGAGGTCAAGAGGAGCAATCCTCAACGCAAGAATAAATGAATAAAAACGAAACATGAAGGGACTGTTCAACTGGTCGGCGAATCCACCATTCACCAGGGCGGCGGCAAAACACAACGGGTGGCCCTAGGATCGTCTCTCCTAACGCAATGCTATATTTGACGGAAGCAGCGCAACTGGAGACTCTTTAACGTGGGCAATCTTGCTCAAAAGTGATCAAAGCCGTCCGTATGGACCGCTGGGAATAGAAGCCCGAACGCAATTCGAAACATATGAGACTTAATGACACTGTAGCCATGGCGCCTGGAACAACTGGCCGCGCGCAAGCGGGTCAAAATCCAAATCAACCGATGCAACCTAACAGAAAGACCCCAGGCGTCACTAAAGGCACAGCGCCTTCGAATGCAACCGTAACAACCTCTGCCATGCCGGCCCCTGGCCTCGACAAGGGATGTGGGTCAGTAGCACCGGGGCTTACGACTGCCGGCCTAGCACGACGGAGGATTTTAGATATTCTGCAATTCGCACTCGAATTGATAGCTGGACCAAAAGCTTGGGCTGCGTTTAAACAAGAAATGTTGCGAGCCGGACGTTTAAACAAATTCGCATTTCAAGAAGTTTCGGAGAGCGAGTATCAAGCTGCAATCCAACAGGTCAGGAGAGAGGCTCCGCATTTTCTCCGATGGTTGCAGGACGAATCACTCCCAGCCGACCAGGAGGAAATTCGACGTCTTGTAATGCAACGATTTGGCCTCAGGTGCCCCCTTTACGCAAATGGTGGAGGCCCACCCAAACAAGCGCGCTCATCGGCCCCTATGCGCGCGCAAACAAAGGTTAACAAATGAACTATAGCAAAGAACTAACAACCGAGCCGGTGAGACCCGGCGATACGACAGGCATGACGCCGGAATTTGGCAGAATCCGCGACGTGGAGAAAACCACCGGTTTAAAACGCGGGTCCGTTTACAACCTTCTTGCCCTGGGCCACATCAAAGGGTGTGTGCTCCGTGTGAGGGGCAACAAATCAGGGATACGTCTCATCGACATGGGGAGCGTTCGAAACTACATCCGCGCCCAAATGGACGAACAAAACGGCCCCGCCGGTTGCGGCACAGGCTTTAAGAGCCTGGAAGCTGCTCAGGCGCCGGCCTCCGTTACCACGACCGCTGAAGCCTGCAACCAATAACAACCAGAATTATGATTGAAACTAAAACTGGTAACCCATATCCAACCGAATCTATCGAGGCTCTTCTACCGAGATACATTCAAGATTGGCTGAGGTCATGTCCAAGGGCCGGAACTGGAGTGAATCTCTGGCTATATCATGTCGCCATTCGATTGCATCGCTTCTTTGAAAACAAGGGGTGCATCGCACAGTTGCTTGAAAAGTTTAGCTCAGATTGCGGTCGTCCAGTGACGGATGAAGAAATCTGGCGAGCAATCGACAATAGTGAAATGTATTTAAATGACCAGAAGGGAAGGCCCATCAACTCGAAACCAACTCCTCGGTGGCCGGCGCGGGACGAGGAGCAAATTCGAGCGATTGCAAAGGCGGGCCTAGGCCTCGCGGCGCTCGAAGCTGCTTCCCCAGTTCGCTGGGATGACGGGCTCCCCCACACCGAAGAAATCATCGACATCCTCTTCCCAGGCAATCCGCTAATCTGCGCGGCGCCGAAGAAGGAATTGGCAATCACCCGTCCCAGGGAAGATTGGCGCGGCTTCATGGCGAAACAACAATTCGTGGTGCCCAGTCCGATGACCGCGCTTTGCGGCAAAACTAAGGACGGCCGCGATAGTACGCGCTGTCTGGCCAATACGGGAAGGCGTCGGTTTCTCGTTGTTGAGTTCGACCAGGGTTCGTTCGACCAGCACGCTGGGTTGCTGAACCACCTTGACCAGTTCGCACCGCTGGGGCTCGTTGTCCACAGCGGCAATAAATCTTTGCATGGTTGGTTTTTCTGCGGACAGAAATCTGACCAGGAAGTGGAGCAATTCTTTCGAACCGCTGTTCGCCTTGGTGCTGACCCGGCCACATGGACACGCTGCCAACTTGTTCGAATGCCGGGGGGCCAGCGTGACAACGGCAAGCGGCAGCGCGTAATCTATTTTAACCCTTCGCGAACGGAGGCGAAATGAACGTAACTTGTGACCAGCAGACTCCAACCGTTGGAACAACAGCACCACCTACCGTGGAAACACCGGCACCGCAGACCGCGGAGGGAACAGCACCTCCGGCCGT
Organism: Binatia bacterium; assembly: GCA_035566895.1. GTDB lineage: Bacteria > Verrucomicrobiota > Verrucomicrobiia > Limisphaerales > UBA8199 > DATMQA01. The sequence continues at coordinate 7,894 of DATMQA010000201.1, read as the reverse complement.
GGAAACGCCGGCACCTCCAATAACGAGAATGGAGCGACCCGAGGTGTATTACGATGTCGGGCGAAAAGATTATTGGATTCTAAACACGCGCGGCGATTGGATAACAGTCAACGAAACCGGTCTCAAGCGTCAGTTGCGGGCTTGTGGGTTTTCTGCGAAACCGCGCGAGGGAGAAGTGCTTTCTGACCTGGACGACTGCCTGAATCGGGTCCAACGGCAATTCGATGTGACCTACGCGGGACCTCTCGCCGGTTACCAGAAGGGGCTGACTGAAATGTGCGGCCAGAGAATTCTTATAACCAGTTCGCCCAAGCTAATTATGCCACGGCCCGGGCAATTCCCTATCCTGGACAAGTTGTTGAGGAACCTGTTTCCCGACGAGCAAAGGCTCTATGTTTGTGGCTGGCTAAAAATCGCCTATGAAAGCTTGCGCGAGAGCCACTTGCGACCGGGGCAGTTGCTAGTCCTGGCAGGTGAAGTCGATTCGGGAAAATCTTTTTTTCAAAAGATCATAACTGAAATCTTGGGCGGGCGGTCGGCCAAGCCCTTCCGCTACATGAGCGGCGCGACGGATTTCAACAGCGATTTGCTCGGAGCCGAGCATCTTGTTATTGAAGATGAAATCGCGTCCACCGACATTCGGGCACGAAGAGCCTTTGGCGCCCGCATCAAGGACTTCACGGTTAATGAGGTGCAGTCGTGCCACGCCAAAAATCGGCAGGCCATCAGCCTGAAACCGTTATGGCGTGTGAGTCTTTCGTTGAACGAGGAATCGGAAAATCTTTTGATTTTGCCGCCTTTAGACGAATCGATGGGCGACAAAATTATCCTCTTGAAGGTTTCCAAAGCTCCGTTCCCTATGCCAACCTTCACCGAGGCCCAGCGCGTGGCATTGTGGGCGACTCTGATTCGTGAACTACCGGCATTCCTTCACTTCCTAAACAAATGGGAAATCCCCGAGGGTTTGAAGTGCGATAGGTTTGGTGTGAAGCACTTCCATCATCCAGCCCTAGTCGAAGCCCTGGATGAATTGACACCCGAGGTGAGGCTGCTTGCATTAATTGACTTATGGTTCAAGACAGACGACGGGCTCACGACGGAAAAAGGGTCGGAAATCGGACACCAGAATGGTTTCGAGGGAACTGCTGACCGACTCCAGATGCACTTATTTGCGTCGCCATTACATGGTTACGAGGCCAAGAAATTGCTGACCTGGCCGCATGCTGCCGCTACCTACCTTAGCCGGCTCGAAAATAAACACCCGGACCGTATTCAATACAGGCGAACTGCGTCTGAGCGTATCTGGGTCATAAAGCCTCGTGCCACAGGATGACACCGTGACACCGTGACACCATGACACCATGACACCTTGTTTTCCTATTCATAACCATTGGAAACCACTGGTATGTATCTTGAAATCACCAAAAGGTTAAAAATAGTCTGTCATGGTGTCACAGCCACGTATGCAAGACCTATTGGCATGACACCGTGACACCCTTTCTGCCACTTCCTACCCACATGAATCACATATCCATTTATTATAAAAGTATCAAAAGGTTAGAAACAGTGTGTCACGGTGTCATGAGTTTTCCACTGGGCGGCAAAAAGGTTACAAAAGGTGCGTCACGGTGTCATCGGACAGCCCCGTCCCTGCCAGCCCCGGGGAGCCCGGACGCCCAGGTGGTTAGCCGTCCAGCGGCTCGTTGGGTCGTCGAATCGAAGGCTCTATGGCTCAGCGGCCCGCGGAACACCGTCCGAGAGAACGGTGGTCGAACGGTTATGAATGATTATGAACACTTTTGACAAGGAACATTGGGACGTCGCCAGAATATTCCTCGCTTACCTGGCGTTCCTGGGCAACTCGACCAAGGTCGGCATTGCCTTGAAGATGCCCGCCGAGGTGGTCGAGGTGCTTGCAGCCAAAGAGGATTGGCCGACCAAACTAAGGGCATACCAAGCCCTCCGGCATGATGAGAGGCGCAACTCAACCGACCTAACCATCAGTCGAGTGGTCACGCGCATTCAAGCCTGTCACTTAAGAGTCCTCATCAATCAATTCTTAAATCGAGCCTACCGATTCACCGACGAGGAAAGTCTTCTTGATTGGCTTTCGCCGCGGAACCCGAGGACTAACAAGCCCAAGTTTGAGCCAAGAATCCTCATCGACATGGTTCGCGCTCTCAACGTGGCCAGCCGAATTCTCGACCGCACCTGCGAGGAAACGCCTGTCCATGAGCCTGAGGCGTATACGAAGGAGGAACTCGCCAGCCTGCGTGCGGCCATCTCGCGGGCCATGCGTCGCCTTGACCAGCTTCCCGGAATGGATTCGGTCGCCGCCGTGGAGGAGAGCCTGGCTCTCTGGGGCCGGCGCCATGACGGATTTCCCGATTACGACCCAGTTATATGACCCTCGAACAATTCATAATTCTCCGCCGGAACGAATTGGTGGCCTTTTTCAAAGCCCGCTTTGGTCGGCACTGGCGTCAAATTGTGCCGCGACAGGCCAACCTGAATCCTCGGTGTTTCCAGCGATGGAAAACGGTCCCGCCTTTATCTCTCTGCCGGCGAATCCACAAGCTGGAGACCTGGGCGCGGTCTATCGGCTTTCAGTCGGCCACAGACGAGCAAGTCCAGCAGGCTCTCCGGGAGCACCGGAAATTCAAGGAAGCGGCGGCACGGGAGGTTGAAAAGGCGCAGACTAAGCGAAATGAAGCCTCCCCGGCGGACGGAGGCTGGGATTGGCGCGAGTTTTATGCGCAAAAGGCTGTAGCGACGAGCAGGGCGAAAGCCGGTGAGGTGCTGGCTTCATCGGACTGAGGGCCGCGGCGGTTGAAAGTGTTGTAACTTTGAGCCGGGATAGTTCAATGGAGCGCCATCGGGAGACCGTTCGGATGGCCCTGCGGGCTCAATTCCGTGTTTGGGCGCTCGCGACCAGGTAGTGAACTTTCCGTTCGATCCACCCTAGGGACCCAATCCCAGCCGGCCGCGGTGACCTCGACCCCGGACCTTCGCGCGCCAGAGGGCCGGCGGGGGGCTGGCTGACCCTGGACCTCGGTTGGAGAGACTACCTAGACCTAGAAAAAAATTATCGAAGGGGTGCAATTTGTGGCGGGAAGCCCGGTTTTCGCACCCTTTTATTATGTGCCAACTGGCAACTTGTGACCGGCCGGGCAGCCCAACAGGCACGGGACCCCCGGCAAGATGTTCGCTTGGCCCGGTGGCCCTTTGTCACGCTGGCACGCCGTAGCCGTGGCACGCGGGTCTGTTAGCACGGTGGCCCAACCTCATGTCGCAATGCCGGTCGGTTTGACGAAGTCGCTAAGCGCTGCTCCAGTTCAAAGTTTGGAGGCGAGGGCGAGCGCGGGTTCAATCATGCGGTTGTTTTTGGCCCGCACCGCGTGAACTCAACGGCGGTCAGTGGCAGTTTTTTGCCTTGCATGCGCTTCGTTTCGCCAATCACGATTTCGGAACCGAGTTCGGCCGCGGCGAGAAGCTAGCATAGCCTGGCCGGCTGGCTGGCGGAGCGTTCAAGACCAACTTTGAACTGTTCCTCTGCCTCGCTGTCCAAACTCCAGCATCAGGAATGACTCTTGAAAAAGAGAGTCTGCCAACCAGGCTGGAGACCATGGTGGCGTGAGACGGCCCGGTAGGCTGTCTCGATGTGTAAGAGCGGTGTTCGCTCTCGAACAAATCTCCAACGGCAACGAAACCGTCCTGATATTAGGACGGTTAATTTTTTGCCGGCCTCCTGGTGCGTAGAAAATCCGCGTCATGCAACAGTTAGAAATCTGGTGGGAGCCGGAAAATCTGCTCTTCATTGCAGAATGGCCGACATTCACGGTCCAATTTCAACCCGGGAGGGCCGCATGAACGCGCCCGGACCAATGTCGCAAACGGCAAAGTTTAAACGAAGAGCAACCTATGCCACTCGCGAGGCTCAAGCGGCACGGACATACAACACGCCGCTGCCGTATTTTCGCCTTGATGACCCACTTTGCAGGAACCTGCTGGGGTTGGCAGCCGACCCGAGTGAATTCGATGGCCTGAAGCTCCTCTTTCCGTTCGTTCGTGAGATGTCCTTAATGGGATTTCCAATGAAGAAGGAAAAGCTGGGCGTTTGGATGCAACTCTCGTTTTGCGCAGGCCACGATCTGGGCCGTGCGCACCCAGAATTTCTGGGGGACGTGCTGCCGGGTCGCGAGTTGGCCGAAGCCGAAAGAAGACTCGGGGTATTGGCTGAATGCTCGCGAGAAGAACACCTTAGTTTCGACGGCCTGAGCGGCGCCTGCGCGCATATTGCGAAGGCACAATGGAGTCAAGCACCCGAAAACCAGGTGCTGGGGATTACCCTCGATGCGGTCATAAAAACCTTCCGCGCCGGATACGCAGCCGCCACAACGGCAAGGTGTGACCCGCGGCGGTCTGAGTTGGTGTGGGACATTCCTCCCCGAATCGGCAATGGCATCGCAGACATTGCCTCACGGGTGCTCATCGGCGCCCCATTGAATGGAGTCGGCAAGTCGGTGCTGGCGCTGTTAGAGCATCCGCTGCTTCGCCTCACGCGTGAGTATTATGAAGGGCAACCGAAACAGTGTCAGACGGTGCTCAGATTCCTGCGTCGGCAGTTACGGGGCGCCGGAGTGAAGAGTGAGACCGAGTGCCCAACCGGAGAGCTGGACCTCTTGGACTGGCTCGCGTCGGGACTTGAATACGGATACCGGATTCAGGCTCGACGCCCAAGGCTCTTAAACCAGATTTTTCGGGAGTGCGGCCAAAGCGGACTTCGGGAAGCCTCCCAGGTGGTCCGTGGTGTCATGGCTCAGGCTGGCGGCACTGACCCGGCTCGATTGCTGCCTCGACTGAAACAGTGGCAAAACGGCGCTTATGGGTGGCAGGAGCCTGGGTACTTTGGCGAGGCGATGCTGCGAGTGGTTTACTTTGTCGATTTCGCGGTGTGGATTCCCTGGGTTCTCGCTTCAGGGAAGGAAGTTTGATCCTAAAGGGAGATGATCCGAGGCAGGTGAGCTAGCCCCTATCGATGCCAGAGGGCAATCCGGTCGCTTCCGCGGTCCGACGACTCCTCCGATGTTCTGGCCGGCGCACAAAGCCCAGCCCCAGGACACCAGGCACCGCTGCCCGGCCTCCGCGTGTCGGCTGCCCTACGCCCGGCACCCCCGGCACCGACTCCGGGCCGGAACGTGCGCGGGAGATTCGTGTTCAGTGCCGAGGTCCTTGGTGCCGGCAGCCCGGGGCGCGCCTTTTGCATAATTCTTCCAGCACCTGCTTTTGCTTGACAAATTGTCCGAGGTTTGATAAAAAGGCCACCGAAGGTGTTTCAGAACGGACAGCCCGATGCCAACCAACCTATTTCACCGCGCCATTGCAGCGCGCCAAAGACCTCTACGCCGTCAGTCGAACCTTATCCAAAAATGCCTCTGTCGGCGTGTCTCCCGCTCATGGCTTCTCCTGCTGCTGTTGTTGACGTCGCCTGCCATCGTCCAGGCCCAATTCAATTTCACGACCAATAACGGCGCGCTCACCGTCACGGGATACACCGGTCCAGGCGGCGCGGTGATTATCCCAGACTCAACCAATGGCCTGCCGGTAACCAGTATCGGGGTTGAGGGGCTTCGCAACTGCACCAACCTGATCAACGTGACCATCCCTAACAGCGTCACTAACGTCGGGGACGGGGCGTTTCTAAGCTGCACCAACCTGACCAACGTTACTATTGGCACCAGCGTCGCCAGTATAGGAGGTCACGCGTTCGCTGGGTGCGGTTTGGCAGGTGTCACGATCCCCAACAGCGTCACCATCATGTGGCCGTATGCGTTCGCAGCGTGCACCAACCTGACAGCAGTCTATTTCCAGGGTAATGCCCCTAGTGTTGGTCCATTTGTGTTCTCCGGTGACAACTCCGCGACCGCTTATTACTTGCCAGGGACGACGGGCTGGACTTCCTTTCTTGACGGTCGTCCGACGGTTCTATGGAACCCGCAGGTGCAGAGCAACGGTCCCGGCTTTGGCGTAGGGACAAACGGGTTCGGGTTCATTATCAGCGGCACAAGCAACTTGGTCGTCGTGGTCGAGGCCTCCACGAACCTGAGCAATTCCATCTGGTCTCCGTTGCAAACCAACACGCTCATCGGCGGCTCGTATTATTTCAGCGATCCAGCGTGGACCAATTACTCCAGCCGTTTCTACCGCCTCCGCTGGCCGTGACCCGGGCAGGCACGCCTTTCTGCCCCAGTTTTTTCCTAGTAGGTCTCGACCCAATCGACAGGCCTCCGGCCCCTGGCAAAATCATCGTCCATGAAATCCGGGCTGATGATGAAAGACATGTTGCGCGTGACGACCGCCGAAATGTGGTTGCGCTTGGGGGACCCCCGCCGAGCGCTCCAGGAGCTTAACCGCCTGCCGAAGAAAGCCTGGCAAAAACGTGGAATTCAGAAGCTCGCTTGGCGTGCCGCCTTGGCGATTGCTTTTGCGGAGCACCCGCCCCAGGTTCAGGTTCCGCGCCGGGTCTGCGCGGCGGATGCTTAACCTCGGCGGCTCGCCGGTGCACAGGAGGCCAACCCAACCAAGCCGTGACCGCCAACGATTTCCGCAGGATCGCTTTCAGCCTACCCAGAACGAAGGAGCTTTCTCGCTCGAACCGTCCTCAGTTTATGGTATCCGGGAGAATTTTCGCGACCCTTGGCTATCCCGATGAACGTTGGGCGGTGGTCAAATTATCGCTGGAGCAGCAAGCCGCTTTCGTTAAGTCTCAATTTACGGCCTTCGTCCCTGCAAAAGCCCGGCGCGGCAGCACGCATATACTTCTAGAAAGAATTGACGAAGCGCCGCTCCGTAGCGCGCTCAATGCCGCATGGCTCAAGGCTGCGTCGAAGGGCCTGGTGGCTGAATTCGATGAAAACGGACCAGCCTCGTCCCGCGAGTCCTTGAAAAAGTCGGGAACATATTCGGCCAAGCGGCGTCTAACTTTCGTTGAGTGACGGCGGTTCGTGTGGGGCGGCTCGGTGGTTTCGAGCCGCTCCTTCTTTTTTCGGGCGGCGATTTTGCTGCTCGGCTCGGCGTGCTGCCGGAGTCGTTGCCGACGTGACAATGAATTTCTGGCCGGTGACTCTTTTGCCTGGGACCGTGCCGCCGCCCTGCCTCCGAGAGTTGAGGGAGAAGAGTGCCGAGCGCCTGTCCCCCCCCCCGATACGAAGGTGCCTGACGGGGACCCGGAAAGGACATGACGCCCGGCGACTCCCCTTTTAAACCGGCAAAGAGGTTGGGGTAAAGCTTCTCTTGCTTCTTGAGCGGATGACGTAAACATTTAGCCCCCGCTGCCTTGTAACCAAATTCCTGTAGGCCTCGTCCATACGCTCGGTGGGCGCTGCGGGGACTCTGCGGGAGCGATCCGTTTTAACCGACGGGTCGCTCCTTTTTTATCGCGCAGAACTCGCAAGAAATCAGCCCGGTGAGCTTGCCCAAGTGTTGGGGGTAGTGCTGCGGTTTTGAGCAAAAAAGAAAGTCTCGCGCTAGAGGACAAACGTGCGAAAATCGCGTCATGTCCCTCCGAGCAATTGACAAACGGCACCTCGAAGCCGCCGAAGGCTGGCTTGGACTCGGCGACTGGTCCGAAGCAATCAAGGAACTGGAGAAACTTCCGCCGCAGGCCCGATTGCATCCTGACGCTCTTTGCGCGCGTTACATGGCTTTGTGCACGGCAAAGAAATGGGATTTAGCCGCGAACGTTGCCAGGAAACTGTGTCGGATCGCGCCGCACGAGGTAGGAGGTTTCATCGCTCTGGCCTCTGCGCTCAACTTCCAGGGTCGGACGCGGGAGGCGCGGAAGGTTCTTGTCGAGGTCCAGGGGAGATTTCCGAAGCATTATCTCCTCAGCTTT
>DATMQA010000200.1:0-18283 GCA_035566895.1 Binatia bacterium | reverse complement strand
GATACGGAACCAAAACCAACGAAAACGCAGATTCGGATCAGTCCTGTGATTACGATTTCAAGCCGTAGTGTAAACCGGAAGAGAAAAAACCGGAGCGGACAACGTTTTTTCTGTTGATGGGCGCCCTAATGGGTGACCCCTGGACTGTGCGTCCTTAAAATATAAGTCCGCTTTTCTCCTTCAGCGGGTCTTTAATAGGAAAGCAAGATGACAAACAGCCAACAATTGCTGGTAGAATACGTGCAGACCGCTTCGGAAACAGCTTTTCGCGAATTGGTGACGCGCTACGTCGATCTGGTCTATTCCGCCGCTGTCCGGCTGGTGAACGGGGACACGCATCTGGCGCAAGACGTTACGCAGATGGTTTTTGTGGACCTGGCCCGGACGGCGCGCACGCTGTCGCGGGAAGTCATGCTGGGCGGCTGGTTGCATCGCCACACCTGCTTCGTCGCCAGGAAAACCCTGCGAAGCAATCGTCGCCGTCAAGCCCGTGAAAGGCAGGTCGTTGAAATGAATGCGCTCGAAGATCACTCCGCGGCGAACCTGGCGTTGGTCGCCCCGGTTCTGGACGACGCGATCAACCAGCTCGAGTCGGAAGATCGCACCGCCATTCTGCTCCGCTTTTTCGAGCAAAACAATTTCCGGTCGGTGGGCGAAGCGCTGGGCAGCAACGAAGAGGCCGCCCGCAAACGGGTGAACCGGGCGCTGGGAAAATTGGAGTCGCTGCTGAAACATCGCGGCGTGGCTCTTTCAACCACGGCCCTCGGAACGGCACTCCTCACGCAGGTAGTAACCGCGGCACCCGCAGGGTTGGCCGCAAACATCGCCGGTATCGCGCTGGCCGGTGCAGCGGCCGGCAGTGGCACCGCCTTAACCATTCTAAAAATTATGAGTATGACAAAATTGAAAATCGGTATCATCAGCGCCCTGGTGGTCGCGGGCGTCGCCGTGCCCGTGGTGATGCACCAGCATGCGCAAACGGAATTGCGCGAGGCCAAAGAGTCGTTGCGGCAGCAGACGGAGGAGAACCAGCACCTGGCGCTGGAGAACGAACAGCTCGCCCAACACGGGACCCCGGCCGGCGCTTCTGTTCCGGCCTCCGGCGGCCCTTCCCGCGAATTGCTGCAATTGCGGGGAGAGGTTGGCCGGTTGCGCCTGGACAACGCCGAGACGGCTGAACCGGTCACGCACGATGCGGTGGAAGCACGCTACAAGCACGCTCAGGAGCTGGCCGCCAGCGGAGAGAAAGCGGCCGCACTCAAGGAATTCCTGTGGTGCTTCGACGTAGGCATGCCGCGCGTGGCGGCCTACAGCGGCGTGCGTGCGAGCTTTCTGCTGAGTTCGATTGCCAAGCTCGGCGAACAATATCCCGAGGCGCTCGCGGCCTTGCAGGAGCGGCGCGACCAGGCCTTGCAGCGAATGCTCGCCAGCCCCACGGCCCTCGACGCGACGATGGACTTCGCCGCGCTCAATCGCGTGCTTAAGGAAGAGCAGAACACGCTGGCCGCTTTCGACCAACTGCCCGCAGACGACCAACGCCGGCAGGTGCTGGCAAGTTCGGCCTATGATCAACTCGTCACGGCGCAGCGTTACGGCGATGCCCTGGTGGGCAAATCCTACGCCCAGGTCAGTGCGCAGTTCGAAATGATGTCGGCCGAGCGGCCGTTGCCGCCAAACATTCCCAACCCCGAAATGATTCGGAAAGCTCAACACGACTCTCTGATCTCCTCCGTGGCTCAGAACGTCGAAGTCTTTGCCGGTGCCGGCGACCTCCCTCACGCGCGGACGCTCGCCGCCCGATTGCTCGCCTTCGATCCTTCGCCCGAAACCAAGGCCCTGCTGCAACAGCACGCCGTTCGCGCGGGACAGCCTGATTTGCTCAACGCGGTGCCAAACCCATAAGGTGCAAACGGGAATGCTTCCACGTTTGATCGGGCAGCAACTCCTGAAGACCGTTCAACGGGCAAAGGACAGCGCCACGACAAAGCGGCCTTGGAGGCGGTCGCCGCTTTTGAGCGGTACTTGACCTAAAGGGCAGCGCCAGAGCAGGTTGGCCGCGACGCCGCCGGGGGCGAGAGCCGCGCGGAAATGGGCATCGGCATCGGCGCGGGCGCTCAAGCCGGAACCATCTGACGCGAACAGCCCGGCGTCATAGATATTGAATTTCACGGAGCGAAAATCGGCGGTGCCCAGTTCGGTTTCATCCAGCGCCCAGGGCCAGCGCGGACGCTCGTTCCAGCGGGCGGGACCCCATTCTTTGTTGCGGTGGGCTTTGGCTGTGCCGCGGGCGCGACTGATGCTCTCTAATGGGAAGCTGCTCCATTCAGACCAGCGCTGCCACTTCACTTCGTCACAGCCGGGCTTCATCAGGAAACGGATGCCGGCCTCGCGGGTGTCCATTGCTGGACCGGAATAGGTGTAGTCGCAAGCGACGGTGCCGCGGCCATTCTTGTCGATCAGCCAGGTGGTAAAGCCGGCGAAATTCTTATAGTGCTCATGAACGATTAACCGCAGCCCTGACGGTTCGTTCTGGATTTCGACTTTCTCAAAATGGCGGGTCCCCGCGTCGGGAAAGACCGCGTAGGGCGGCGAGTTCGGCCCGTTCAGATCGCCGAAATCATAGCGGGTGACATGGACCGTCGGGAACGAGGTGACCGCGCAAGTGTGCCGCGGGTCACCGGAAACGAAATCGCCTTTAGCTTCGTCAAACACCATGCCGAATTTGAGACCCTGGATGATGACCTTGCTTCCTTCCCGGCGCACTTGAGGCGCGCCCGAGCCGGGCATGGGGCGGGAGGTGTCTCGTTTGTTGCCAAGTTGGATGCTCGATTCGTCGATGAGGACGCCAGAGGCCGCGGTGGCTCGCAAAGTGAGTGGGTCCCCTTCGGCGGTTCCCGGCGGGACCGGGAATTCAAGCTCGCCGGTTAGGCCGGGAGCGAGGTGGGGTTGAATCCGCCCCTTGTGCCCGTTGATTTGGTAATCGAACCTGAGCTCGTTGAAATCAGTAAACGCGCAGCGGTTTTCCACGGGCACGCGGATGGTTTTCTGGCCGGGAGCAAAACCAACATGCCGGGTTTCCAGCCAAACGGGGCTGAAGATATGGCGGGCCAGAAACCATTCTGGCTTGGGCCGGCGCCAGCAGTCGATGAGGCCCCAGAAACCGTGGTGCCAGGCATAGCCGGCGTGGTTGGTGGCGGAGAAATAGAAGGCATCGTCGTGCGAAGCCCAGATGGAGCCGCCGATGACGCGGCCGGAATGGTAGATATTGCTCCAGCCGCCGGGTCTGAGGCCGGGCTTGAGCGGCCCCTTCTCCGAATCCAGAGTACAGGCTCTGCCAAACTCGGAATCCGGCTCGGCCTGCCCTTGGCCCCATAGCTCGCGCAGTCCCGGGTCGATGCTCACATCGGTTTGTTCGTGGCAGACGGGGAAGAAATACTCGCCGAAATAGAGCGGGCGGGAGTCGCCGGCCAAGACTTTGTCGTAAGGCCACGCAGGGTAATGCCAATTGGCGATGTCGGTGAGCGCGGCCAGCGGACTCCCGGCAAAGTCCTGGTTGAAGGTCGTAGGGCGGGTCGGATCGAGTTCCTTGCACATCCGGGCCGAGGCCAGGAACTGCAGGTTGAAGTGCGATTCGTTGGCGAGCGACCAGAAGATGACCGAGGGATGGCTGTGGCAGTAATCCAGCATGGCCGAGGTGGGCGTGAGGGTGGCAGCCAGGTTGGTCGGGTTGTCCAGCGCCCCGCCAACCCAGCAGAACGGCGCTTCGACTTCGACGTACATTCCGAGCCGGTCGGCCGCATCCAGCAACTCGGCGGTGGGCGGGTAATGTGATGTGCGGATGTGGTTCAGGTTTGCTTCTTTCAGGAGCCGCACGTCGGTTTCGGCGTGGCCGGCGGTGTTGGCGCGGCCAGTGAGCGGGTCAAATTCGTGGTGGCAGGCCCCGGCGAGTTTGATGGAGCACCCGTTGAGATAAAGTTTGCTGCCCCGAATTTCGATTTTGCGGAAACCGAGGTTGCGCTCGACGCGTTCGAGCGTCGTTCCACTTTGGCGTAATTCGAGGACCAGGCGGTACAGGTTGGGTTTCTCCGCACTCCATTGGAGCGGGGTCGAGACGTGTTCGGCAAACTCGACGGCCTTGGCGCCCGTGAACGGCTCCACGGCCTGAGGGGAGAGCGAGTATTCGAGCGTTTTTCCGTTTGGGGCCAGCAGCTTCAGCGAGAGTGACAGCCCCGTCTCCGGTTTTGTGCCGCTCTCCAGCACCAGGTGAAGTCGCACCTCGCCGTCGCGGTAATTGCTGTCGAGCTCGGCGTCCAGGTGCAATTGGCGGATATGGGTTGGAGGCAGGGCAAAGAGGCGGACCGAGCGGTCGATCCCGCCAAGGTTGTGGAAGGCGTAGGCCGAAGAATAGGAGAGAGCCTCCGAGACGGTCGCCACTTTCATCTCGAGGTCGAGCCGGTTGGTGCGGCCGGGTAGCGCGGCATCGGTGATGTCCCATTCCACGGGGGTGAAGAGGTTTTCGCTGTAACCCAGTTCGTGGCCGTTGAGCCAGTATCGCGTGCCAGCGTGGATCGCGTCGAACCTCAAGATGATCCGGTTGCCGGTCCAGGCTTTGGGAATGATGAATTCTTTGGCGACGGCGACGGGTTTGTCCTGGGGAATGTCGAAGTCTTGCTGGAGCCATTGGCCGGGAACGGTGAAGCGCCCCCAGGCGGGGTCCTTGAGGGCCCAGGCGCGAGGGTTATTCGCGGCGATGCGAGCGAGCGCCCAGACCCCGTCGAGCAACAGGGAGTTCTGATGCAGGTTTGCGGTCTGGTCGGGTAGCGGGCGGTAATGGACCGGGTCAAAGAAGAGATGGGCGGTGTTCAATCGCGTGCCACCTTCCTCGCCGCCGGCGCGCGCGGTCAGGACCAGGTCGCCGCCGGCGGCCAGCGATTCGATTTCCTTCCGGCTGAAGCTGAAGGTTCCTTCCGGGCCGGCGTTGGTGGTCAGCGCATCGCTCCTGCCGAGGCCGGCGACGCGGACGCAAGCGTTGGAGACGGGGTCATAGGCCAGGTTAAGCACCTGGCCTTGGAGGCTGGCCGGCAGGCCCGAAAGGCAACTTAGGCGCAGGCCGTTGGTCGATGGCGCATTGGCCCACACTTCGATGATGGAAACGGTGGGGTTGACTTCCCCGTGAATTTTCCACGAGAGTGTCATTTTGCCGTCGCGGGTGACTTCCCGGGGGACGTTGACGATGAGGCGTGTGGCCTTGGCTTTAGGCAGCTCGTAAGGTCCGTGCAGGACGACGCCGTTGGCTTCGAGGCTTTGGACGCGGTGATAGACATGTCGCTGGCGTAGGTGAGTGCCAGCACGTAGGACAGTTTGGGATCGAGCTCGGTGTAGACGGCCTGGATGCCTTTGTAACTGAAGACGGCGGAACGTTCTTTGGGGCCGGCGTCGGTGTCGCTCGGAGCGAATGTCCAGAGATAGCAGTCTTTCATGGACACGTGAGGCTGGCGCTCGGCGACGCCGCAATCATCGTAGGTCTGCAGGTAATACCCCTCCGGAATGGCGGACAGGAATTGGTTGGTGGATTGGTCGGCGGCGGCTGGCCAGGCGGCCAACGCCAGCACGATGAACGGATTTTGGCGCATGGCATTTTCTTCTGCCAGCACGACTTTAAGCACGCGCCTCACCCTCCGCGAGCGCTAAACCGGGACAGACTGTCAACTGGGCGCACCCGGATATTGCCCCCAATGCCGCTTTGCCCGCGCGGAGCGCGGCACATTGCCGCCCCGAAGGGGCAAGAACATATCCATGCGCACCGGAATCCGTTCAGCAGCACGCCCGCAACCGCAGAGGGAGACAACGCCGCGCAGAAGGACGCGGTCCTCCTGCTGAGCACGGACCCGGTAGAAGAACGGTCCGGCGCCGGTCGCATTGGTGTCGGCAAAAAGGGTCAAATATAAGTTTCGCAAGGCGAACGGAAACTCATAGGAATTAGCGCCCTGTACGCGACTACAGTTCTGACCCCCGGTTTGACCCATCCTCCGAAATTGAGGTTGAGGAAAATTGGCCTCCTCAAAGCGCTAGAACCAGGTGGGTGACTGAACGGATCGCCTCCGTCGCGCACTGACTCGCCAGGAACGATGCGGAATCAAGACTAGCGAAAACGCAGATTCGGGTCAGGCCTGTGAATATGATTTCAAGCCATAGTGTAACCGGAAGAGAAAAAAACCGGAGCGGGCAACGTTTTTTCTATTGATCAGCGCCCTAATGGGTGACCCTCTTCTCGTTTATTGGTTATTCGGTGTTGCTGGGATGCTGGGTTTGATATTGTCAAACCGATGAAGCGACTTTAGCCAACATGGGGATGAACAGGCGAGCTCAACTGAGGCCTTCTCCAGGTGCCCACTGAAATGAAAAACCAGACCCCGAACTCTCTGCTCAGGTATTCTCGCGCAGGGGATGTTTTCCATTATCGGTGGGCTGCGCGCCGTTGTTTGAGAATGATAAATCCCAGATCCAATCTGAAAAGCGTGATTATCGAGGGATCAAAAGAGAACAAAAAGGCGGGAGAGTATGTAATAGATTTAGCAGAGTATTCGGAATTTGGCGCGCGAAAGAAGAAAATTGAGTTTTTCCAGTTAAAGCATTCCACCGTCAGAAAGCATACAGCTTTTACCCTCAACGAGTTGAAAGCAACGGTTGCTGGATTTGCGAAGAGATTTCGAGCTTCCGGAGTTACAACCGGGCACACGCCCCAAGAGGAATCCGTTGCATTCACGATAGTGACCAACAGGTTGATCAGCCAGCGGTTAAAAGAGGGGATTCGAGCGATTAGCTCGGGAAAGAAAGCGACGCCAAAACTACACCGAGACTTGGAGCGCGCGACGCGGTTAAAGGGCGCGGTCCTGGGGAATTTTTGCGCTTTGGTGTCTTTTGTTGATGGCGAGGGAGATTACGTCGTCCAACGGGAGAAATTACGCGGAGAGCTGAATGAGCATGTTGCAGGCTTCGTCCGAGAGGAGGAAATTGACCATGTGATTGCGCTCGTTGCCGACCGGGCGCTCCCGAACTCGAGCGGCCTCATTTTGCCAGAGCACGTTTTGGATCGGCTGGGCGTCAGCTCGACGCGGGGCCTTTTTCCGGCTCCCCCTCAATTTGAGGAGTTGCCAAAGCTCGTCAGGCGCGAGCAGCATGATGGCCTGCTGAAGCACATCCTGACCGCACCGGGGCCAATCATCATTCATGCAGCTGGCGGAGTCGGCAAATCTGTGTTTGCTCGGCAAATCTTGGAATCTCTTCCAGTCTGCTCAAGGGGTTTTATTTACGATTGCTTTGGCAGCGGCAAATACCGAAACCCCAGCGAGCCTCGTCACCGCGCCTGTGACGCTTTGGTGCAAATAGTAAACGAAATGGCAAGTTTGGGGCTTTGCCGGCCCGTGATCGTACATCCGGGGGCACCGGCAGACACAGTTTTCGGTATATTTTTGCAACGCGTTGAACAGGCCTCAAATTCCTTGCGGGCCGTCAATCGGCACGCCCTTCTAGTGTTGCTTATCGACGCAGCGGACAACGCCGAAATCGCTGCAGCCGAGGTTCGAGACCAGTGCTTTGCTAGCGCATTGCTTCGCGAAAATCTTCCTTCGTCATGCCGGCTTGTAATGTTCTCCCGCACCGAACGAATAGAGCTATTGCATCCCCAAAGCCGTGTGAAGCAATACCTGCTTGACTCGTTCACAGCAAATGAAACAGCCGCTCATCTTTACAACTTTTTTCCCGCTGCGTCGGAGAAGGATGGTCTAGAATTCCATCGATTGTCTGGCGGCAATCCACGGGTCCAGGCCAACGCGCTCGCAGCCGACCACAAAACTGTGCATGACGCGTTAACGCGTTTAGGCCCATCAGGAACCACTGTTCAGGATCAGATCGAGGCGCAACTCGACTCTGCTGTTGCCGAGCTCAAAGATAAATATCCAGACACAATCCAAGTCCAGATTGACTCGATCTGCAAGGGCCTCGCGAACTTGCCGCCGTTTATTCCTATTGAAGTTTTGGCGCGCGCTGCCGGTGTGAAAGAAGCAGCCATCAGCAGTTTCGTCAGCGATCTCGGGCGACCACTTTGGCGCTCAGACGACGCCGTCCAATTCCGCGATGAACCAACCGAAACGTGGTTTCGCAAGCATTTTAGCGCTGACCCTGCAACGATTAAGTTATACGCCAGAGCTATCGAATCGTTGGCAGGAAGGTATACCTATGTAGCGAAGGTCCTCCCCCAGCTGCTCATGAGAGGGGGAGATTATGATCGTCTGATCACCCTCGCTCTTTCGGACGGGTTCCTGCCAGAAAACAACCCAATCGATGAACGTGATATCCGGGTTTATCGCCTTCAGTTTGCTTTCAAAGCCGCACTCAAGATGGGCCGCCTTGCCGATGCGGCTCGTCTCGCGTTCCGCGCGGGAGAAGAAGTCGCGGGAGATAGGCGGCAAATGGAGCTTTTACGGGCCAATATTGACCTGATCGCGCCGTTGCAAGATCCCCACCGGGTTCAGGAACTTTCGTATCGGCAAACTTTCCAGTCAGCGTGGAAGGGCTCAGCGAATGTATATTCGGCTGCTCTGCTTTCTTCAGTCCAGGACTTTAAGGGCGAAGCGAGAAGTTACCTCCGAAGCGCTTGGAGATGGCTTCAAATTTACTTCGAAGAGCGGGATGCCAGAGCAAGGCGTGAAGGATTTCCGTCTGCGCCGCAAGAGGAGCTAACCGACGCTGACCTGGCTGAGTTCGCATGGACGCTGTATAACCTGCAGGGCGCCGAAGGCGCTTTACGCTTCTTTCGGCAATGGAAATCGCCGCACCTGATATTCCGCCTAGCGCACATTTTCGTGCACCGTCTTATTGATGCTGGACGATTTGAAGAGATCGATAAGTTGGCATGCCTGAGCTTCAAGAACCTTTTTGTGACTCTCGCTTTGGTGGATGAATTGCTCTCGGTTGGAAGATTTCCTCCTAAGCAAAGTCTTCGAGGCGCGGTGAATGCCTTGTCGCGGAAAAGGAAACTGATTCGTAAGGCCAGGTCGTGTGTTGATATGAACCTGTTTACTCCAGCCATTATATCGCTGGCCGAGGCTTCTGTTTTCCGAGGTTTATCACAAAAGAAGGTGCGATCCGTTTTGGAATTCTACACGTTTTCTGTTGGAGATGCGGATCTGGGGGGAAACTTCCAGGAAGATAAACGAAGGACTTTCCTCCGAGGGGTGGCCCTGCGGTCAGTTCTCGGTGGCAACTTCTCTCCCGATATTTCAACTCTGCTTCCGAAGAAAGACGCAAGCGACCGAACCTCGCATTTACAGGGTGAAAGCGAGAGAGAGTTTAGGGAGGTCGTTGAAATACTCCTCCCGTGGCTTATTCTGCGGGCGCGACTCCTCCTCCGCGATCCAAATGCAGACGACGTCGAGGTCAGGAGGTTGCGATCGATAACCGAAGGGATTCTCGAGAGCAGATACAGGAGGAATGACCGCATCCCTTACGAAGTAACGCGCATTCAATTTGAAGCATTGGCCTTGGAAGGGAGTGCGATTAGCAAGGATAACTTAGAGTTCTTAACAAATGTTCTTAATGCAAGCGACAGCACATTCGCCTTGCTCGACAGATTGGAGGCACTCCGAGCAGCATGTCGACTCGACCACCTTCGTGACCTCAGAACGCCCCTCGAGCAGTCATGCTCAAAAACGATAGGTCTGGCAGGAGCCGAGAGGCCGGAAGAGCGCGCGGATTGGTTTGTCTCCTTGGCACGCGCTGTCTTGCCCGTCAGCCAGGCAGATGCGGCGGCGTATTTTAATCAGGCGATTGAATCAGTGTCGAAGTTCGGGGATGAAGTGGTGGAACGCTGGGGAGCCTTGGTTGCTGTAGCTGAACGAGCGGCCGAAAAGAAGACCCCATTCCCAGAGCTTTCTTACAGGTTCATTAGGTGTGCGGAGGTTGTAGGCGAGTCCGCAGGCGAGGATCACTGGGATCGCAATCATTCCATGCGCATCGCAGTTCGCCTTTATGCCCCGAGCGCGTTTGCGGGTCTCAGCCGCTGGCGCGACCGGGGCGTAGGGTGGTTTAATGACCAACTGCTTGCTCTTGCCACCGAAGCGGTGGAGCAAGAAATAATCCCACCAAGTGTAGCATGGTGCTTTAGCGGTTTTGAGCGATGCAACGGCTCTGTGGCATATGCCGCAGCTTGCATCCGGCACGAGAAAATTAAAGTTCAACAGCAACGGATTTTCAACCAGGCGATCCGGGACTGCGAATTATGCGGCGCTGCTCTCGAATCCTGGAACGCCCTTGAGGCTATAGCGAACCAGTATCAGCTCGAAAAGGGCAGCGTGGCTGGAACCGTCCGAGGTCGCACGACTGAAACGGCTCCTGAGCTGAGCTCGCAGAGCGGTTCCAAAGTCAGCGATTCTTTTGATTTGGGTCAGAAACAGATTAGTTGGCACAGGTTTTTTGAAAACAGGGACCTGCTGTCACCTGAAGGCTTAAACGCTGCTAAGCAAGCTCTCGATAAAACGGGGAGCATGGGTGGTCTTAAACTATTCTGGCATGAGCTCATCCAGCGCGTTCCCGCCGGAAACGAAAGCCAGTTCTTGCGTGCTTTGATCGGCAGCGAGGCTCTCGACATTTATGACATTAGCAATGCCATAGACGAAATCCACCCTGGCTGGCTTCAAAAGGCTGCAGTTAAGCAGAATTGGCCATCGTTTCTAACCGCAATTGGTAAACGCTTTGCAGCCGAGATTGTTTGTAATGATTATTGGAAGCGGACCTTCCAGAGCCTTACACAACCAGGAGAAAATCATTCGCTTCAGAAAGGGGTTTTTGAAGGGCTTGCGGAGTCCCTCGACTTAGTGGACGCAGGCACGTTTTTCGGCTTTGTTAGCAACGTCTCAAATCTTCTCTCTTTGGAGGAGGCCTCTGCGCTTCTGGGTTTCGCTTTATCTCGTTTTGAGAAGCATATCCCTGGCGAATTCGGCGACGGCCCTTGGGCTGAATGGTTGAATGCTCCCGCAAACGCGCCCGAAGTAGTGGCAGAGTTCCTTTGGGCAGCTTTGGGTTCACCTTACTCCGGCGTCCGTTGGCAAGCCGCTCACAGCATTCGACGACTCGGGGAAAACATGTGTAGTGCCGAGACAGCTGCTTTGGTTTCGTTGATACAGAGCAAGAGCGCTGGTCCGTTCGTTAGCCCACGCCTTCCGTTCTATTATCTTCATTCAAAACTCTATCTTTTGATCGCTTTCGCGCGTGTTGCAATTGACCAACCCGACTTGCTAAAACCTTATGCGGAGACCTTTGCTGAAATTGCTCTGAACGGATTGCCTCACATTCTCATTCAAAAAACAGCTGCGGAAATCGCGCTCTCCGTTGAACGTGCCAACCCCAGATCGTATTCAGCGCGCGTTACAATGAAACTCAAGAAGGTTGGGAGCAGTCCTTTCGCGGTTAAGAAAGCAAAGCGCACGCGCATTTCGCAGGAGCCGCTTAGACGGCAAGAAGAAAACAACCTGAGGTATCGCTTCGCATTGGATTTCGACCGCTACTGGTTTCAGCCTCTCGGCGAGCTTTTTGGTGTTTCGGCTGACGAGGTTACCGGTTCTGCTGCTGAAGTGGCCATCCGCGAGTTTAATATTCCCATGACCGAAGGGTATGTACCCGATCCCCGCCAGGAGCAATGGAACACCCTCGACCAACGAGGCTCAATGACCACCTACGCTCATCATGGCGAGTATCCTCGGGTCGAGAGGTATGATTTCTATTTCTCCTACCACTCATGCCTTGCGGTGGCTTCACAATTGCTTTCCAAAATGCCCGTCGTCCAACGATGGCACTACGATGAGGACCCTTGGGGCGATTGGCTGAGATGGCATTTGCTGAGCCGTCGTGATGGCAAATGGCTAATGGAGCGACGTGATCCCTCGCCCGTCAAGAGGCGCGATTGGGTTACGAAAAAGCCAGAGGAAAACTGGTTGTGGGGTGTCACCGCAGACGACTTTTTTGACTGCCTTACTGGCCAAAGCCCCTTGGCAGAATCCATCTTCGTAAGTGGCTACTGGTGCGAATGCAAAGGTGATCTTGTGGAGAACATATCGATTTCGAGCGCTCTCCTGAACCCAGAGGCAGCAGACGCTTTGGCCAACGCACTACGGAGTGCCGAGGATTCAAATGGGTTCAGGTTGCCCAACTATTTGGACGAAGAAGCGGAATTCCACAAGCCGCCCTTCGAACTGCTGGGGTGGATTCGGGAAGGCCGTCCGGGGAACTATGGAATAGATCAATTTGATCCTTACGCCAAAGAGGTCACGTATCCGCCAGATAGCGTTGACGACTCATTTACGGCCATGCTTGGGCTGTCTACTGATCCAGAAGGCCGCGAGTGGCATTTGCAACGTGGGATTCTCCCGTCCCTGACCTGCGAAGTGTGGAGTGAGAAAACAATAAATCCACGGGAGGAACCATTCCGGCACGGTCAGCGCAATGCTGCATCATGCCGGTTGCTGAAGAAGCTCTGCGCCCTAACAGGCAAAGAACTTATTATCGAAGTTCGAATTAGCCGGACAGAGCATCGCAGCCGTTATTCTCGAAGGGATAACGACTTCGGTTACATTCCTCCTTCTCATAAAATATTCATCCTCTCATCCAATGGAATCCTCACAGACAAAGACAAAAGCTATAAACTTGGGTAAACGCTTGGTTCATGAACTCGGTTGTGATCCACGTGGTGATACGCTGTCCCTTTGGATGGCGCACTACGTCGCGGAGCAAATTGTTGTCGCCGAGAATGCGAAAGGGAGGGCTAAGGCCGCTGCCCAGAAACAGTGCTTTAAAACAGTCTTGTCACTCTGGGAGCATCGCGCATCGCTACCTGACCGCCATCGGCCGCTGGAGGAATTCGAACCTGTTCTCAGAGTTTTGGCTGGTATTGATCCTGAGGGAAAGCCTCCATTTTATTATCGTTTGCCGTCGACCAGGGAAGATCAGACCAAAATTAAGCCCGGCTCTGTTGAGTTTTGGGTCGATTTCGTCTCCAAAATCGATGCTGCAGCACGCGTTTTGATTCAAACAGCCCTTGACGAGGCGTGTGAATTGGCAGCTGACGAGCAGACAAGAGCTTTGCTAAAGGATGCCATTCGAACGCATCGAAACGGAGATATTCAAAGCGTTCGCATTCTGCTTGACCGCGCCGACGAGAGCTTAGACCCAGCGACGGGTTTGATTCTCGAAAGAGTGCAGAAGCTGAGCGCCTTTAACGCAGTTTGCCGAGCAGCCTCTGAAGCGCTAAAGAGAAGACTCAAGGACAAGCATCCACGCGTAAGAGGGGTCACCCATTAGCCTGCACATGGGCCGAGCGCACCATGCAGGGGTCGGTCATACACTTTGACACAAAATGCCCGCCGCGGGACGATGAAGCCGGCCACGCCAAAGCCGATTGGGGCTCCCGGGAAATCCCGCGAGGCGTTGGAGGCTTTCCGCGAACCCAGGGTCAACGTGAAGCGTGGCATCACAGCGGATACGGCTTTGCGATTGGCGCGGTATTTTGGCACCAGCGCCGAAATGTGGGCAGGCTTGCAGGCTGATTACGATCTGCGCCTGGTCCGCTACCAAAAGGCTGCGAGGATTGAGCGCGAAGTTGAACCGCTGGCCGCGTGAAAAAATGGGGTCGGCTGTGCAGGCGCGCGCGCGGAGATTATTGCCGCGGTCCCGGAGGCGGAACAGGCGGCGCTGGTTTCAAACGTGATGGCAGCAAAAGTCATGTCGCCTTGTGGCCTCGTCAACTCAGGGTTAGACTCCGGTAACACTCATGGAACGCAAGTCGCCGTTGATAATGGTCCACCGACGAACCGGCGGGACAATCGCCCTGATGTTGCTCACGTCGATGGGTTTCTTCGTTGCGGGCATCTTCCAGCCGTTCACCTCCGTGACCAAGCTGTGGTTGTTCGAGAACCAGGTTTCCGTTTATCAAGGGCTGGGGATTCTCTGGCGGTCGGGCGAACTGTTCTTGTTTTTGATCCTCTTTGTGTTCACGCTTTGCTTCCCGTTCGTGAAAATCAACGCTCTGCTGGCCCTCTGGCTCTATCCCGGATTGTCCGCCAGTCAGGCCCGGACGTTCTTTAAATTTGTCTCGAACATGGGTAAATGGTCCATGCTCGACGTTTTCGTCGTGGCGATTCTGGTGCTGACCCTGAAATCCGGCGGCGTGGCGAAGATCCGGGTACAAAGCGGGTTCTTTTTGTTTTTTGTTTCGGTCATGCTGACGCAATTCGCCTCGCTTTGGACCGGACGCATTGCCTCGCGGTTGGAGAGCTAAGGACAAGCTCCATGGGGCGCCGTGCCTCCGCAACGGTTTCGGATCTTCCGCGGCTGCTTGGCCCGTGGCCCCAAACCCCGGCAGGGGTGGCCTGTTTATAGACCCGCCGACCCAACCACTTCCTTTTTGTTCCATCGGTTCGAGGGAAAGCGAAATAATAAGTATCCGCCCCCGATTCCGACCCCGTTACGGCACGATTGTTGCTTGTCATTATTCGATGCAAAGGCCCGTCTCAGGTATCACTTACATAATTCGCCGGCTCCTCCCGGCCATCTTGGCAATCGGTTCTCTTTTGGATTCGGTATCGAGCATACCGGCCCAAACGTGGACGGCCACCAGTTTGCCCTCCACCGAGTACCTTCGCGTCGCGTCTTCCGCCGATGGAATGACCTTGTTGGCGGGCACCTATGATGGTCCGGTTTACCAATCCACCAATGCGGGCGTATCATGGGCGGCACTCACCATTCCGCTGCCCGCCGCGCCCTATTGGATCGTGCTCTCAAACTGGCATGGCGTCGCCAGCTCGGCGCTCGGGAACACAATAGCAGCAGTGGGCTTTACTGGCCCGCTCTGTGTTTCCACCAATGCTGGAGTCACCTGGTCGGAAACCAACATCGGTGGCACCTTCCAGGGCGTCGCCTGTTCGGCCGACGGCAGGAGGCTCGTGGCGGTAAACGCACAGGAATTTGCCCCCCCGGTTTCATCCGGGATTTTCCTTTCGGACGATGGAGGAAGCACTTGGACGCTGGGGAACGCACCCGGCAACATGTGGCTTTCGGTCGCCTGCTCTGCCGATGGAACGACAATGGCAGCAGTCGGACCGGCGGTTTACGTCTCGACCAATTCGGGAGCAACCTGGTACCCGACCGCTTCGCCGAGCGGCTCCTATATCAGTATCGCGTGTTCGGCGGATGGAACCAGGCTCATAGCGTGCACATTCTCTCCCGGTGGAGTTTTCACCTCAACCGACACCGGCGCCACCTGGACGCGTGCGAACCTCACTAACCTGGATTATTTCGGCGTTGCCTCATCCGCGGACGGAACTAAATTGGCCGCCGCCGCTCATGCTGGGCCGATTTACCGCTCGCTTGACTCGGGCATCACCTGGACGCCGATGGACGCTCCGTACACGAACTGGTATGCGCTAGCCTCTTCGGCGGATGGCAATGCATTGGTGGCGGCAAGCATGGACAACAACGGTACCTATCTGGGGCTGGTTTACACCTGGCAGTCGATTCCCGCCCCGCGGTTGAACCTGGCCCCCTCGACCGGCAACCTCGTCTTGTCCTGGACCCTGCCGTCCCGGAAATTTGTCCTGCAACAGAACTGGGATTTCACCACCTCCAACTGGACGGATGTGACCACTGCGCCGGTGCTGAATTGCACGAGTTTGCAGAATGAAGTGACGATTCCTGCAACACCAGGAAGCATGTTTTACCGGCTCATCTCGCGCTGAAAGGTTTCAGCGTTTCAGTTTTCAGCATTCCGTCACCCCGCACTCGTCACCCCGTCACCCGAGAAAAAGAATTCCAAGGGCGCCGCCAGGGTTTCAGCATTTCAGCATTTCAGATTTTCAGCTTTTTCCGCTTTGTCACCCCCGCCGCCGGTACGGCTCGGTACGCCTCCGGTACGCCTCGGGGTGGTACGGCACCGGTACGGCTCCGGTACGCCTAAAAAATGCAAAAACCCCGGTAAACGTGGGCTTGGCACGACTGGTACGCCTCTTTTACCCCTCTCCGAGAAAAAGAAATTCCAAGGGCGCACCCATGTCGGCAACCCACCCACTCGTCACCCGTCACCCGTTGGACTCTGGACCTTGGCGCCTTCCGTCACCGACACCAAACGACACCAAACGACGCCAAACGACACCACAAACGCTTCCCAGACCCGGAAAAGTTTCAGTTAATTTCAGTTAATTGCGCCAAGTTTCACTTGATTGCGCCAAATTACAGTTCGCCGTTTTTCGCCCGGAACTGAAATTTCGAATTCCCCCTCTGTCCGGTACCTGTTCAAAATCCGGATGGGAACCTTCCCGCCCAATCCTATCCGCACGGAAGGTTACGGAAGCCTACGGAAGGTTGCGGAAGGTTCCGGAAGCACCATTCCCACCTACCAGATTGGTATCGATTAGGTTCTCCAACCGCGCCAAACCGCGCCAAACCGTGCCAAACCGCGGCTAACCGCGACCATCTCCTGGCCCCCTTCGAGAACTTGGACCTTGGACTTTGGACCTTGGACTTTGGACCTTGGACTTTGGACTTTGGACTTTGGACTTTGGACTGTGGACCTTGGACTGTGGACGGCGCTGACTTGCGCTGACTTGCGCTAAGTTGCGCCAAGTTGCACTATTTTTGCTCATGGTAGGCGCTGGTAGGTTATGCTCCATTTTACCCTCTCTGCGTTTTTTTGGAGGTTGGCGCTTGATGCTTTCCTGGTGTTTGGAGCTTGGTGTTTGGTCGGCCCCGTCTACTCGCGGTAGCCTCTACCCCAACTCCCGTCTGCTCTCGTCCACTCGCGGTCCGCTCAGCCAAAAACGTGAGCAGCCGAGAGCAGCCGAGAGCCACCGAGAGCAGCCGAGACCAAAATCGATTTCCCGCACCGCGTGCCCGCCATGCCTTCCACTTCGTTACGCCAAATTACACCCGTGGTCCTGTGGTCCCTTAGTCCCTTGGTCCCTTAGTCCCTTGGTCCCTTGGTCCCTTAGTCCCTTGGTCCCTTAGTCCCTTAGTCCCTTAGTCCCTTAGTCCCTTAGTCAACCTAGATACTTGGCGAACACCCCCGTGAAATCGATCAGTTCATAACCCTTGGCCCGGTCCCCATTGATGCGCAAGTTATGTGAGCGCACCGCGAACCGGCGGAGGTTGCGCGCCAGCCAGCCCTCGTTAATGGGTCTGGCCGAACCGAGGTCCGTTACCGGAGTAGTCAAGGACCACGGACGCTCCGGCACCGCACAAAGCGCATCGACCAGGGCGGAGGAGAAGAGGCGTTGGGCGCCGGTCTTGGCGAAGATGTCGCGGATGTCGGCCAGCAGGAGGAGGCCGAGGTCCGGGGCGGGTTCCGGTTTGGCATTGAGTTGGCGGAAGGCTTCCAGGACGCGTTGGGGCCAGTGGCCGCCGATGACCTGGGCAATGGCAAAGAGGGGACGCCATTTGTCGGCGAGGCGGTTGTAGGCTTCGGGCGGCAGCACCGGGTCGCAGGCGGCGATGGCGGCGAAGTTGTCCTGGGCCCAGCGGGCGATTTTGCGGCCGAGGATGGTTTCGGTTTCGAGTTTGCGTTTGTCGAAGCGAGCTTTGGGGTAGCCGGGCGGGGCCTCCTCCATGGCAAGGACAATGGAGCGGTCGCGGAGGGTGGGGACCAGTGGGCCGATGCTGGCCAGGGCGATGGCGATGTAGGCTTTGAAGGCGCGGATGGCGTGGCCTTCACAGCGGTAAACGCAGGCGTCCATGTCGTTGCTGGCGTTGAGCAGGCCGCCCAGTTCGGGGTAGAGGTGGAGGTAGGTGTCCATTTCGTCCAGGCAGACGGTGGGCTGGCGCGGCCCGGTGCGGTAAAGGACGGCGGGTTTGAGGTTGTTGGTGCGCAGGACCCTGGGGCACAGGGCGGCCAGGATGCTGAGGACGGTGGATTTGCCGCAGCCCTGTTTTCGGGAGGTTAAATGGATGCGCGGGGTGAGGTCAAAAGCCTTGATGGCATGGGCGTGGCCGGGCCAGAGGGTGAGGACGACGGCGGCGCCACCGGGCAGTGAGGCGTAGTGGAGGTAGCGGTCGTGGATTTCGTCGAAGAGGGCCGGGGCGTCGAGGATGGGCTCGGGCCAGAGTTCGAGGTGGGACAAGGGGACGGAGCTGGCGTCGGCGTCGTCCTGGAGGGAGCGGGCGCGCTCGACGGCGTGGTCGAGGGTGGGGAGGCGGAGGTGGAGGCGTTTGGCTTCGGCGTGGCGGACGAGGTCGTAGTCAACCA
>DATMQA010000199.1:0-57151 GCA_035566895.1 Binatia bacterium | reverse complement strand
GGCTTGCAGGGCCTTTGGCTGCAGCGAGGCATTGCCGGCCCGGGAGCGGGGGGAATCAGCTCCTTGCACGAGTTGATTTGAACCGGAGCGGTTAGTGGTCAGCAGCCAGGTAGTCAGCGGGCCACCGATTGCGAATTTCTGATGGCTGATTACTGATTGCTCGTTGCAGGAAAGCGCTGCAACAGAAGAACTTATAGTTTATCTTCTAGCTAAAATCAGTTTAGATTTCTTGACCTGCGGCCGGTTCCCATTAGATTCCTTCTGTCGCGCCGCCTGGGCCGACGGTGGCCAGGCTTCCGCCATGAACATTCTATCGAACATTTTCAAGTCGTCCCTCGGCAAGAAATATATCATGGCGGTGACGGGTTTTTTCATGTTCCTGTTCGTCATCGGCCACCTGGCCGGGAATTTGCAGATTTTTCTGGGGCCGGAGGCCATCAATCGTTACGGACATTTTCTGCAATCCAACCCCGAGCTGATTTGGCCGGCGCGGCTTTTCCTGCTGCTGATGTTGGTGCTGCACATCTGGTCGGCAGCCTCGCTTTCGCTGGAGAACAAGGCGGCGCGGCCGATTGGCTACGCCGAATACCAGCCGGTGGGGTCCTCTTACGCCTCGCGCACCATGCTGATGAGCGGCACCATCATCTTCGTCTTCATTGTCTATCACCTCCTCCACTTCACGGCCGAGGTAAAATACATCAACCTGACTGGACAAAATTTTGTCGATTTTGTCGACCCGGAAAAGCGCCACGATATTTTTAAGATGATGGTGGTTGGTTTCAACAATGGCTGGGTGGCCGCCTTTTACATCCTGGGCATGGCATTGTTGTGCCTGCACCTGAGCCATGGCACCAGCAGCATGTTCCAGTCGATGGGCTGGAAAAATGACGCTTACCGGCCTTACCTCGATAAAGGCGCCTGGATTTTGGGGGCGCTCATTTTCCTGGGTTACACCTCGATTCCGGTGGCCATTCTCCTGGGGTACGGGAAGGAAGCGCTGAAATGAAACATCAAATTCCAAACACCAAGCTCCAGGAAAACTTCAAGCTCCAAACCAGGCACGTGCCGCTTTTTTGTGATTTGGCGTTGGCTGTTTGGAGTTTCTCTGGAGCTTGGAGTTTGGAATTTGGAATTTTGGAGGCGACGCACATTCTATGACTCTCGACGGCAAATCTCCCGGCGGACCGTTGGCCCAAAAGTGGGATAAGCACAAGTTCGACCTCAAGCTGGTCAACCCGGCCAACAAGCGGAAGTTCGACATTATCGTAATCGGCAGCGGTTTGGCGGGCGCTTCCGCGGCCGCTTCTCTGGCAGAGCTCGGCTACAAAGTGAAATGCTTTTGTTTCCAGGATAGCCCGCGCCGCGCCCACAGCATCGCCGCCCAGGGTGGCATCAACGCCGCCAAGAATTACGCCAATGACGGCGACAGCATCTATCGCCTCTTTTACGACACTATCAAAGGCGGGGATTTTCGCGCGCGCGAAAGCAACGTCTATCGGTTGGCGCAAGTGAGCGTCAACATCGTCGACCAATGCGTCGCCCAGGGCGTCCCCTTCGCGCGCGAATACGGCGGCCTGCTGACCAACCGCTCGTTTGGCGGCGCGCAGGTTTCGCGCACGTTCTACGCGCGCGGCCAGACCGGCCAGCAATTGCTGCTGGGCGCTTACCAGGCCCTCTGCCGCCAAATCGGCCTCGGCACCGTCCAGATGTTCCCGCGCACCGAGATGCTCGACCTGGTCGTCATTGACGGCCACGCCAAAGGCATCGTCGCGCGCAATCTAATCAATGGTGAGATTTCCTCTCACCCGGCCGATGCGGTGGTTTTGGCGACCGGCGGTTACGGCAACGTTTTCTTCCTCTCGACTAATGCCAAGGGTTGCAATGTCACCGCCACTTGGCGGGCTTACAAGAAAGGCGCGTTCTTCGCCAATCCCTGTTACACGCAGATCCATCCGACCTGCATCCCCGTCAGTGGCGAGCATCAGTCCAAGTTGACCCTCATGTCCGAATCGTTGCGCAACGACGGACGCGTTTGGGTCCCCAAACGCAAGGAAGATTGCGGCAACGCCCCCGGGTCCATTCCCGAAGCGGACCGCGACTATTACCTCGAACGCAAGTATCCGAGCTTCGGCAACCTCGCCCCGCGCGACATTTCTTCCCGGGCAGCCAAAGAGGTTTGTGACGGCGGCCGCGGTGTGGGTCCGGGAGGACTGGGGGTTTATCTGGATTTCGCCGACGCCATCAAACGTCTGGGCGCCCAGGTCATTCGCGAGCGCTATGGTAATCTGTTCGACATGTACGAAAAGATTACCGGTGAAAACGCCTATGAAGCGCCGATGCGGATTTACCCCGCAGTCCACTACGCGATGGGCGGCACCTGGGTCGATTATAACTTGATGAGCACTTTGCCGGGCCTGTTTGTCCTCGGCGAAGCGAACTTTTCGGACCACGGCGCCAACCGTCTCGGCGCCAGCGCCCTCATGCAGGGCCTGGCCGACGGCTATTTTGTCCTGCCCTATACGATTGGGAATTATTTCGCCACCGCGAAGCAGCCCAAACCCTCCGCCAGCCATCCCGATTTTAAAAAGGCTGAAGCGGATTCGCTGGCGTTCACCAACAAGCTGCTTTCAATCAACGGCAAGCGCACGCCCACCTCGCTTCACCGGGAATTAGGCAAAATCCTTTGGGAAAAATGCGGCATGGCGCGCAACGAAGCGGGCTTGAAAGAAGCGCTCAAGCGGATTCCCGAACTGCGCGAGGAATTCTGGAAAAACGTAAAGGTGACCGGTGAGAACGGCGAGTTGAACCAAAGCCTCGAGTATGCCGGACGCGTTGCCGATTTCATGGAATTTGCCGAGTTGCTTTGCCTGGATGCCCTGCACCGGCGCGAATCCTGCGGCGGCCATTTCCGCGAGGAGTTCCAGACCCCGGACGGCGAGGCGCTGCGGGATGACGAGAATTTTTCCTATGTGGCTGCCTGGCAATATCAGGGGCCCGATAAGCCGCCGGCGCTCCACAAGGAACCGCTGGTGTACGAGGAGGTGCACATGAGCACGAGGAGTTACAAATGAGAAACACCAAACACCAAACACCAAGCTCCAGGAAAGCCACAAACACCAAAAACCAACCTCGGAGTATCCCCTGGCTCAGGGTGCCTCTTGAAGTTTGGAGTTTGAAGTTTTCCTGGAGCTTGGTGTTTGGTGTTTGGTGTTTTTGCCTGGGACTCCGGAGTTTTTAGCATGAATCTCACCCTTAGAGTATGGCGCCAGAAGAGTACTCAGGCGCCCGGCCATTTCGAGACTTACCAGGCGAGGGATGTTCTCGAAGACATGTCCTTCCTTGAAATGCTCGACGTGGTCAATGAGGCTCTCATCGAGCGCGGCCAGGAGCCGATTGCTTTTGATTCTGATTGCCGCGAGGGCATCTGTGGGATGTGCTCGCTGGTCATTAACGGCGTCCCTCACGGCGGCCGCCACGGCACCGCCACCTGCCAGTTGCACATGCGCCACTTCAACGATGGCGAGACGATTACCATCGAACCGTGGCGCGCCAAAGCCTTTCCCATCGTCAAAGACCTGGTGACCAACCGCACCGCTTTCGACCGCATTATTCAGGCGGGCGGCTTTGTCTCGGTGAACACAGGCGGCACCCCGGACGGAAACGCCATTCCTGTCCCCAAAACTACCGCCGACACCTCGATGGATGCGGCCGCTTGCATCGGCTGCGGCGCCTGCGTGGCAGTTTGCAAGAACGCCTCAGCTATGCTCTTTGTCGCCGCCAAAATCTCCCATCTTAATCTCCTGCCGCAGGGCAAAGCCGAAAAGGACCGCCGCGCCCTCAACATGGTCCGGCAAATGGATGTCGAGGGTTTTGGTAACTGCACGGTGACTGGCTCCTGCGAAGCAGTCTGCCCTAAGGAAATCAGCCTCAGCTTTATTGCGAAGATGAACCGCGATTACGGGACAGCGCTGCTCAAGGGCAAATAGCGATTGTTCGCTCGTGAATGTTGGATTAGTGGCTGTCCCACTGCCCACCCGCGCAATAAAGCGCCTGTACGCGCTCCGCCGTAGCGCAGATTTTTAATCTGCTGTATCGCAGAATTTCTATTCTGCAGTTGGTCGAACTATTGGGACTCTGGACCTTTGACTTTGGATTTGAACTGCGTCGATGCAGACGCAGCCGTTTTACGGGCTTTTTGTCCACACCGGCGCAGTTGAATTTCAGCAGCAACCGCTTACTTGGTTAAATTCTCAGCGTCGAGCGAAGCCACCAGGTCCTTTTCCGCCAGCACCCAATCTTCCAATGTCAGCGGATGGTCGGGCAATTTATCGCGGAATAGTTCGTAAGCATGCTGGCGTACCATGGCTTTGCTGACGCCCGGTGTGAAAGGTTGCGGCTGCTCGACTGTTTTTGCGGTCTTCTTTTTCATAACAACTCCCTTTCGCTCTAATATAGTCCTTCTTTTCGAGCTTGCAAGTGACACTCACCCGACCTGCGTGTAATCCTGCCGGATTTTAGATTTCGAATTTTCGGCTTGGGACCTTATAACTGGCCCATGCGCAACCTCCCTGACAAATTTTCGGCAAGCTGGACCCTACGCGCCTGGCGGCGTTCATGAAAGAGTTTGCTGCGTTGAAGAAGCGGCACCGCAAATCGGGAAGGCCGGGAAAGTGACCTGCCAGGCTGCGAAAAGTCCCTAAAGTCAGGCCGTTTCGACTTTGTCGCTCGCTGTGTCGAAACCGACTGAATTTCAAGGCGAGCAATACCAATGAAAGACAAAATCAGCCGTCAGGAATGCGTACGGCCTATTTTCGTGTCGCGGGTGTAATCCTCAGCGTTACCACAGCCTTCTCGACCGGCGCCTCCAGGGCGATGAGCAGCCGCACCGGTTTTTTCGGCGTGTGAACGTCTTCATTAAGCGTCTCGGAATCGAGTTTGAACCCGCGGCCGCCGGTGTCGATCGCGACCCGCGCGGCGCCTTGCTCGTCTGTAATCAACAGTTCGTTTTCCGAAATCTTTTTCCAATTGCCCCACGTGACTAGCGTGCTCGCAAAACTCCTGGGCTCGCTGAATTCGACCTCATCCCGCACGGTCAACGCGGCCGCTTCGGAGCGGTGGAACACAAACGTTCGTTCGAGCTTCTTCAACTCGGGAACCTTGTAAGCTGACCGGATATCCAAAACCAGGGTGTCCTCGTCATCGCGGAAATCCGTGTGGAGGACCACGGCCCGAGCCTCGGCACCTGCCCGTTGCAGCTCGCCCGCTATGACCGGCACCGCATGGCCGTAGGAACTCAGCACTTTGCTGTCATAACGATGAGCGCTGAACGTCCGGGCCGTGTAAACCTCCGCGCCGGGATCGCATATCACCATGGACTTGCCGGAGACGGCGCTGAAGCTGCCGACATCATTATGATTGTGGTTCTCGGCGTTGTTTCCGCCCTTGAGTGCGGCCGCAAATTGCGCCGCCGAACCGGGTGCGGGCCTGCAGAGCAGCACGCCACCCTCTTTGAACCAGGTCCGCAATCTGGAATCAGCCGCAATGGGCGGATGCGGTGCTGGCGGCAGTGGCGATGGGAGAAAAGAAAAGAGCAACGTTGCCGCCAGGCTGCCGGCAGGCTTCACGAAGTCCGCGTGCTCTGCGGCCGGTTTCGGCAAGGCGAACCGTTCACAGATGAAGCGGACGAACTGCGCGTCAGGCCGGCTCCCGGGAGAGACATCCGAAATGGTGGGATAGATGCCGTTGAGGATTTCTGAGCGCCGGCAAAACAGCGCGGGCTGCAAAGCCGCCGGCTCCGCCAGCAAGTCCACACGCCCGCCGGTGGCCTGGCGAATCGTTTCGCCCAACATCAGGAAATGGCCAAAACCGTAGTTCCAGTAGCCAACCCCTTCACTGCAATAGCCGTCGGGCGTAAACCCGCTCAGGAAGTAAGCAATGTAATGCTCTGTGGCAGCAACAAAGAATGCGCGGTCCTGCGGCGAATCTTCGAGCGCCAGCGCCGCTCCGGTGACCCCCGCCAGGCACACCGCGTTCCAATTGTTCCGGATGCGCAGCCAGTTAATCTCCGACCGCCGACCCTCAACCATGTCGCGGAACGGTCGCAGCACCCGTCGCCGCACGTTGTCGCGGATTAAGCTTCGGGTCGAGGGGGCCAGTTTGTCGCCCAGCACATAGTCCAGGGTAGCCAGTTCCCAGCCCATCGCCGTGGCTCGCAAGTCCATTTCCACCGTTCGCCCGTAGAAGTTGTTCAGCTTGCCGTCATGTGCCGGATAAACCCACGTTCGCTCCCGGCAAATCGCTTCGATGGTCTCCGTGAGCGGGCCCAGAAAACGACCTCGATTTTCGAGGCCTTCGGCCAGGGTAAAGGTGACCAGCCGGTTGCCCCGCGCGGACAGTACCTTCTGGCAGCGATCCCGGTTGCCGGTCTTTGAATAATCGAGATAGAGCTCATCGGGCAGGGCCGGCACCGGGTCCTTGGCCATCGTTTGCGCGCTGGTAATTACGGAAGCGAAGGCTGGAGCTTGCGCGAGTTTTTCCCAAGCGTCGCGATTGGTGATAGGCTGGCCCGAGCCCATCGGTTTGGCGGGTAACGACTTGGCTACCGCTTCTACCTGCGCGGGCTCGAGGTTCGTCGCGGCCGGTGCCGTGAAGGCAACGGAACAAAGGAAGGCTCTAACCAGACAGGAGGTTTTGGCGCGACGGAGCAAGGCAAAATAGCGCATGGGCGCAGCATGGCACCAGGCCTCAACAAATGAAAGCGATTCAAAAGGGCTGAAAAAGCGTCGCTTGGCATTGAAATAAAACTGATTTTTTGCCAGGGGATGGAATCGTGCTGGTTCTTTCTCAAATCTGACTTGGCATCGGACTTGCGCTATATCGTTTAGTGTAGAATCCCGTTCTGCACCCTCCTGAGTGGGGCGGTGGCTGGGTTCCGGTCGCCGCCTCCCTTTCATAGTGGTTTGGTTGGGTTGGGAGGCGGCCTGGGCCCTTAAAGCCCAGGCCGTCTTTTTTCGACGTGAAGGCGTGAGGGTCCCGTAGTGAAGGGGCGCGCTCTCCTGCTTGTCGTCAAAATATTCGATGTCCTTAGGCGATTCTCCATGGTTGAATCGCGCCATGAAGAATCGCTCTATTTCCTGCCGCATGCATCAATCAGCGACCGGCACCTGGCAGCGCTCACTCCACACCTGTCAACTCGGCCTGCTCTTTGGCTTGCTGCTCTTGCCGATGGCCATGACCCACGGCGCTGATCTGGGGCTTTTCGAAGACCAGGGCGACATCGGCAAAACCAGCCACGCCGGCTCAACGGCTTTTGACCCCAAGGCCCAGGCATATGTCGTGGGCGGTGGGGGCGAGAACATGTGGTTTACCAATGATGCATTCCATTTCGTCTGGAAAAAAGTATCCGGAGATTTCGCTTTGCAAACGGCCATCGAATTTCTCGGCAGCGGCGGAAACGCCCATCGCAAGGCCTGCCTGATGGTTCGCCAGAGCCTCAGCCCGGACTCGGCTTACGTCGATGTGGCCGTGCATGGAGCGGGGTTGACCTCTCTTCAGTTCCGCGACATGCCCGGAGGGATGACCCACGAAATCCAGGCGAACGTCAGCCGGCCCGGGCGGGCCGGGCTCGAAAGACAAGGCGACGTCTTTTTCATGTCGCTGCCGCAGGCGAGCGAACGCGAAACATCGGCCCCCCTTTCTCCCTGCGGCCTCTTCATCCGGCTCAAATTGGTGGACCCGGTCTATGTGGGGCTCGCTGTGTGCGCGCATGATGAGCGGGAGCTGGAAAAAGCCCGTTTCTCCGCGCTACAACTGCAACCCAAAACGCCCCGGTCTGAGGCCAAATCTGTCTTGCATTGCGCCTTGGAGGTAGTCCCCATTGGTTCAAAGGACCGCCGAGTGGTCTATCATACTACCAATCATATCGAAGCGCCCAACTGGTCGCGCGACGGCACATACCTTCTGTTCAACTCCGGCGGGCGCATTCATCGGCTGCCGCTCGCCGGTGGCCAACCCGAGACGGTCGATACCGGCTTCGCGGTGCGCTGCAACAACGACCACGGGGTCTCGCCAGATGGCACGCGCCTGGCCATCAGTGATCAAACCCGAGGCGGCAAATCGCTGATTTACACGCTGCCGGTCTCGGGAGGCACACCAAAACCCATCACCACCCAAGGGCCGTCCTATTGGCATGGTTGGTCACCCGATGGCGCCACGCTGGCCTTTTGTGGCGAACGCAACGGAGAGTTCGACATCTACACCATCCCGGCGCAGGGCGGCGAAGAGAAACGTTTGACCACCGCCAAGGGCCTCGATGATGGCCCGGATTATTCCCCGGATGGAAAATACATCTATTTCAACTCCGAGCGCACCGGCAGCATGCAAATTTGGCGGATGAAACCCGACGGCAGCGACCAGGAACAAGTGACCTCGGACGAGTTCAACAACTGGTTTGCCCATCCCTCGCCGGATGGGAAATGGCTGGTGTTGCTATCCTACGAGAAAGGCGTCACCGGCCATCCGGCCAATCAACCGGTTCGCTTGCGCTTAATGCCGGCGGGTGGCGGGGCCATCCAGGAATTGGCCCGGCTGTTCGGAGGGCAAGGAACGATTAATGTGCCCTCATGGTCTCCAGACAGCAAGCAGGTGGCCTTTGTGAGCTATGAGCTGCTCGCGCCCTGAGGTAAAATTGCGTTGCGGAACTTTGCCGCTTATCGCCCGTCTTGCCGCGGTTATCCTGTAAGCTTGGGCGCAGTTGTCCCGCGCCGCCCCCCCGGTTAATCACCCCAGATAATCTTCACTTGCAGTATTTGTGATTTTGAACGAGGGTTTCCGCCAATGAACGCACGAGTGTGCCGATGTTGCGGCCAGCCGATCAGCGAAGAAGAGAACACTCTCCTTTGCAATCCGAACATTTGTGCTCCTTGCTCCAAACTGTCAGACGGCGTGGAAGAGCCGGCCAGGTCGCAACCACGGGCTCCCTCCGCTCACGGGGAACGCTCTTCCGAAGATTCGGATAACATTCGCCAGGCCGCTTAGCGGCGCCTTGCTAAGACCGACGGCCGGAGTCGAAGAAAGCGCGGAACAATCGGCAGAATGATTCTGCTTTAATCATTCTGCCATTTCGGGTTTCGGCCTTCGGTCTTCGGATTTCCTTCCACTCCGCGCTTGATCGGAATCTCGTGACGTCGTCTCCTACAGCCTCGTGCCTTTGAGTGCCAACCAACCGCCCGCGCCGATCGAAAGTCTCTCCGGCTTGATCGAGCGTGTCACGTTTTTCAACGAGGAGAACGGGTTCGCCGTGTTGAAGGTCAGGACCAAGGGCCATCGCGACGACGTGGTGGTGGTGGGTTCCCTCCCGTCGGTTAACGCGGGTGAATGGGTAACGGCCGAAGGCCGGTGGGTGCGGGACCGCGAATTCGGGCTGCAGTTCAAAGCGGACCTGCTCAGGAGCACCCCGCCAACAACCCGCGAAGGAATCGAGAAATACCTGGCTAGCGGCATGGTCCGCGGCATCGGGCCCGTCTATGCCAAAAAGCTGGTGGCGAAATTCGGCGAGCAGATTTTTAACATCATCGAGAATTACTCCGCGCGGCTCGAAGATGTCCAGGGCATCGGCCCGCAACGGCGTCATCGCATCAAGGAAGCCTGGGCCCAACAGAAGATCATCCGCGAAATCATGGTTTTCCTCCACTCGAATGGCGTGAGCACCAGCCGGGCGGTGCGCATTTATAAAACCTACGGAGAAAATGCGATCGCCGAGGTCCGGGCCAATCCCTACGCCCTCGCCCAGGACATCCATGGTATCGGCTTCCTCACTGCCGATCAAATCGCCCAGAAAATGGGCATCGCGCACGACTCGCTCCTGCGCGCGTGCGCCGGCCTGGCGCATGTCCTCCTCGAAGCCACCGGCCAGGGTCATTGCGCGCTGCCGGTGGCGTTTCTTAAAGAGGAAGCCGGCAAATTACTGCAGGTGGAGGAAAAGCTCATCGAGTCGGCTCTTGAACGGACGCTGGCCGATGGCGAGTTGGCGCGCGAGAAAGTCGGGGATGAGGATCTGGTTTTCCTGCCGCTGTTGAAGCGGGCGGAGACAGGGATCGCCGAGCGCATCCGCAAGCTCAGCTCCTTGCCGCCAAATTACCCGCCGATTGATTTCGAGAAAGCGGTAGCCTGGTGCCAGCAAAAAGCCGGCAAAGAACTGGCGCCCAGCCAGCAAGCCGCATTACGGCAGGCTCTGACCAGCCGTATCCTGGTGCTCACTGGCGGACCCGGGGTGGGCAAGACAACCCTGGTCAACGCGCTGCTGCTGATTCTGAGGGCTAAGCGCGTGCGCTGCCAACTATGCGCCCCAACCGGCCGCGCGGCTAAGCGGCTGTCCGAAACCACCGGCCTGGAGGCTAAAACGATCCACCGGCTGCTTGAACCCGACCCGGGCCGTGGCGGCTTTATCCGTAAGGAGACCAACCCCTTGCACTGCGACCTGCTGGTGGTCGATGAAACCTCCATGGTCGATGTGCCGCTCATGCATCATCTGCTGCGGGCCATGCCGGCCTCGGCCAGCCTCGTGCTGGTCGGTGACGTGGACCAGTTGCCCTCCGTCGGCCCCGGCATGGTCCTGCGCCACATCATCGATAGCGGGATCGTCCCCGTGGTTCGCTTGACCGAGGTCTTCCGTCAGGCCGCCCACAGCCGCATCATCACCAATGCCCACCGGATTAACCAGGGATTGATGCCGGAATTGCCGGTCGGCGAGGGTGATTTCTACTTCATCGAACGCGAGCAACCCGAGCGTATCGCCGACACCTTGGTGGAAGTCGTCAAAAAACGCATCCCGGGCAAATTCAATCTGGACCCCATCCGCGACGTCCAGGTGCTCAGCCCGATGAACCGCGGCTCCCTGGGCATCCGTGAGCTGAATGTCCGGCTCCAGTCCGAACTGAACCCCGCTCGGCCCGGCGAACCCGCCGTCGAGAAGTTCGGCTGGCAGTTCCGCGTCCGCGACAAGGTCATCCAAACCGAAAATGATTACGACAAAGAAGTCTTCAACGGCGATATTGGCCAGGTGGTTGGCATCGACCCTGTCGAACGCGAACTCAAAGTGAAATTCGACCAGCGCGAGGTCACTTACGAGTTTGGTGAGTTGGACCAGCTTTCCCTGGCCTATGCCATTACCATTCATAAGTCCCAGGGCTCTGAGTTCCCCGTCGTGGTGTTGCCCCTGGCGACCCAACATTATTTGCTGTTGCAACGAAACCTGGTCTATACCGCCGTCACCCGGGGCAAACACCTGGTCGTCCTGGTGGGCCAGGGCAAGGCCCTCGGACTGGCCGTCCGGAACAATTGCACCCAGCAGCGGTTCTCCGGCCTGTTGGCCCGGCTCCAGGCGGGTTAGACCCCATTTCGCGCGGCTGGCGGATGACGTAAAGAGGCTTTAAGCCACGCGTGTTACCTATTCGTGACACTTGGTGGCACGGGCAACCTGCTTTGTCCGCTCGCTGCCAAGGCGCACCTGACTTTTTCCGAAAATACTTTGAATTAAAAGCCACGAAACCTGTCAGAATAGATGAAGCCAAACACGTAAGTAATGGTAATTGGCTAATAGTAAAATGAATTTGGCTTAATACTTGCAAAATGGCCATTGACAGAAATAAGGGGCCATGATTTATTAAGCGTAGATTACGCCACTTGAATTTGCGGGCGAAATGATTGAATGTTCTTTGTCAGCCCGATTTGTTAATTTCGGTCCGGGTTCCGGGTACAGACCAGGACCGATGTTCTCCGTAATCCTACTGTTGTACTTAATTCGAAAATTCCCCGGGCTTTTCGGTCACCCCCTGACTGACTAGCCCGGTTTTTTTGTACTGCTCTCTTCCGTTTGCCCCCATCCTCACTTTGTCCCCCACCCTAATCCCTAGCGAAGAAGGTAGGGCGAGATGTCCCCATCGCGCCGGAACTTTGATTCGTAGGAGTGGCGCGAAGGGGACATCTCGCCCTGCCAACCCCAGCAATCGGTGAACTATTTCTTCGGTTCGCCTGGGATTGGGGTCTTCCATCACTCCAACTGTAATTCCTTGCAGATCCATCCTGAAACCATTATACCCCGCGCATGGACTCGCGCGAGGCGTTGGTGGCGTTGAACCTGATTGATGGCATTGGCCCGGTGCGCGTCCGCCAATTGCTCGAGCACTTCGGCGAAGCCCCCGCCATCCTCGGGGCTTCCCGCCAGCAACTCCTCCAGGTTCATAGTATCGGGGAAGAAACCGCCAACGCCATTACCTCCTGGGAAAAGACCATCGACCTGAAAGCCGAGCTGAAGCGCATCGAAGAATTTGGCTGCCGCATCGTCACTCAGGGCGACCCCGAATATCCCGAACTGCTGCGCCAAATCTACGACCCGCCGATTGTCCTTTACGTCAAAGGCGACCTGTTGCCCAAGGACAAAAATTCCGTGGCGATGGTTGGCTCCCGCCTGACGACCCATTACGGCATCGAAGTCGCCCGCAAGTTGGCGTACCAGCTTGCTTACCTTGGGGTCACAGTTGTCAGTGGCGGCGCGCGCGGGATCGACACAGCGGCGCACCAGGGGGCCTTGAGTGCCAAAGGACGGACGATTGTAGTGCTGGGCACCGGCATCAACATCATCTGGCCGGCCGAGAACAAGGAACTGTTCGAGCGCGTCAGCGCCAATGGCGCGCTCATCACTCAGTTCCCCTTTAACCGTCCCGGTGATAAACAATCCTTCCCCATCCGCAACCGCATCGTCGCCGGCATGACGCTCGGCACGGTCGTGGTCGAAGCCAACCTCACCAGCGGCGCGCTGATTACCGCCAACTTTGCCAACGAATACGGCCGCCAGGTCTTCGCCGTTCCCGGCCGCATCGATTCCCCTCTCAGCAAAGGCTGCCACGACCTGATCAAGAAGGGCGCCAAACTCTGCGAAGGCGCCGAGGATATTCTCAGCGAATTCGAATACCTCTTCCCGCCCAGCAACCGCCCGCCGTCTCCAGCCCAGACCGGCGTTCTGCCTGCGTTGGAACTCAGCGAAAACGAGCAGAAAGTCTATGACACGCTCGACCACGAAGAAGTCGGCATCGACGACGTGATTCGCAAGAGCGGCCTGCCCAGCTCGGCTGTATCGGTCGCCTTGCTCAGCCTGGAAATGAAACGGCTCATCCGGCAGTTGCCAGGGAAGCTGTTCCAGCGCAACCACTGATCGCCGGTGGTGCCTCCCGTCAAACTGATTGGATCGGACCGACGGCAGCAATATTCGTTTGAGCCAAACTTAGTGGGTTGTTAGAATGGCCAATCGATCCAATAAACGCTCGCCGTAACCATCCTTGCGGAGTTTTTCGCGGTCAATACCACCGTCCTTTTTCAGCATGTCCCGCTTGAGCGCCCGCAGCAGGTTGTTCGTGGCGTTGTCGAGTAATTCGCCCTCGGACTTCGCCCGTCGTTTGCTCATCGCTTTCACGCGCATAACCTGCCTCAAACCGTCAATTCAATCCAAGATTTCAGCCCCAAAAGGCTTTAGAAGGCCGGTCATTTCTTTTACGAATTTTTAACGGGGTTGGCGCGGCTTTTTATTATCCGAACCCCAAGCCCTCGTGAATATTCAGCCACGGAAAAATATTATGACTGACCTTATCTATATCGCCGTCGTGGTGCTGTTCTTCGTGGTCAGCGGCTTGTATGTCCGCGCCTGCGAGAAATTGTAAGGGAACATTTAT
The DNA here is from genome assembly GCA_035566895.1 of Binatia bacterium. Lineage (GTDB taxonomy): Bacteria > Verrucomicrobiota > Verrucomicrobiia > Limisphaerales > UBA8199 > DATMQA01. Next base: position 43,427 of record DATMQA010000199.1, on the reverse strand, counting down.
GGAAAACCTAATCGTGGGCATTGTTGCTCTGCTGCTGTTCGTCTATTTGCTCGTGGCCATGCTTCGGCCCGAGAAATTCTAGGGAGAAACTTTTTCCCTGGGCGCACTACTCGGGCACCTCAATTAACTTATTTAACCCTTTTAACTATTTAACGTTTCGCTCGCTATGCGCTCAACTGACTGGTTGCAACTTGCCTTCTACGTGGGGGTCTTGGCGCTCATCACCAAACCGATGGGCCTCTACCTGGTCCAGGTGCTGGATGCCAGTGGCCGGACCTGGTTTGACCCCATTCTCAAACCTTTAGAGCGACTCACCTATCGCCTGATGGCAGTCAAATCCGACCAGGAGCAGGATTGGAAGGCCTACACCTTCGCCATGCTGCTCTTCAGCCTGGTGAGTTGCTTGTTTACTTACGCGATTCTGCGGCTGCAGCACCTGCTGCCCCTCAACCCCCAGGGATTCGGCCCCGTCAGCCCGGACCTGGCATTCAACACCGCCACCAGCTTCACCACCAACACCAACTGGCAGAGCTACACCGGCGAATCGACCATGTCCTATCTCTCGCAAATGGTCGCGCTGGTCATCCACAACTTCAGCTCGGCCGCAACCGGAATTGCCATTGCCGCGGCGCTCGTGCGGGCGATTGCCCGGCACTCAGCCCAAACCCTGGGCAACTTCTGGGTGGACCTGGTGAGGACAACTTACTACCTGCTGCTGCCCATCTGCGTCGTATTCGCCGTATTCCTGGTGTCGCAAGGCATGCTCCAAAACTTCAAGCCCTACACCAAAGCCAAACTCACTGAGCCTTTCACCATCCAGGTTGCCAAAACTGACGAAAAAGGCCAGCCGGTCACGACCAACGTCGCCGTAATGGTTCAAGCGCCTAAGTTGGACGCCAAAGGCCAACCAGTCTTCACCAATGGCGTCGCCATGATGGTCGATGTGCCTAAGCTCGACGAGAAAGGCCAACCCGTCATGACCAACATGCCGGTCATGGTGGACCAGAAAGTGGAAGAACAGGTGATCGCGCAAGGCCCGGTGGCGTCGCAGGTCGCCATTAAAATGCTCGGAACCAATGGCGGCGGTTTTATGAACGCCAACGCCGCGCATCCGTTCGAAAACCCGACGCCGCTCTCGAACTTTATCCAGATACTCTCGATCTTCGCCATCGGCAGCGGGTTGACTTACTACCTGGGGCGGATGGTCAAGAACCAGGCGCATGGATGGTCCGTGTGGGCCGCGATGATGACCTTGTTTCTGGCCGGTGTCTTCTTGTGCTGGTACGCGGAAGCAGCAGGTAATCCGATCCATCAGCAACTGGGCGTCGCAGCGGCCGGGGGAAATATGGAAGGCAAGGAGGTCCGTTTCGGCATCTTCAACTCTGCCTTGTTCGCGACCATCACGACCGATGCTTCCTGTGGCGCCGTCAACTCGATGCACGATTCATTCACCGCGCTGGGCGGCTTCGTTCCGCTCTTCAACATTCAGCTTGGCGAGATCATCATCGGCGGGGTGGGGGCGGGCCTTTACGGCATGCTCGTCTTCGTCGTGCTGGCCGTGTTCATCGCCGGCTTGATGGTCGGGCGAACCCCCGAATACCTCGGCAAGAAAATCCAATCCTATGACGTGAAAATGGCGATGCTGGCCTTGCTGGTCCTCGCGGTGTCGATTCTTGGCTTTGCGGCCTGGGCATCCGTGAGCAAGTGGGGGTTGGCCGGATTGAACAACAACGGTCCGCACGGCCTGAGCGAGATCCTGTATGCGTTTAGTTCCGCCAACGGCAACAACGGCAGCGCTTTTGCCGGGCTGAACGCCAATACACCCTGGTACAACACGACCATTGGCTTAGCCATGTTGGTTGGCCGCTTTTTGATGATTGTCCCCATCATGGCCCTGGCCGGCTCGCTTGCCGCAAAGAAGATCGCCCCACCCAGCGCGGGCACTTTCCCCGTTTCAGGCCTCACTTTCGTCATCTTGCTGCTGGGGACCGTGTTGCTGGTGGGCGCGCTGAACTTCCTGCCCGGCTTGACCCTCGGACCCATCGTCGAACACTTCCTTACCGGCCAGGGAAAACTCTACTAACTGCGATTCACGTTTCACGTTTTACGTTTTACGCACCATGACTCACAAAGCTCCATCTCTTTTCGACTGGAATATCGTCGGTCCGGCCATCGGAGACTCCTTCCGCAAGCTCAATCCGCGGCTGATGGTCAAAAATCCGGTGATGTTTGTCACCATGGTCGGCGCGGTTTTGACTACCGTGGGCATCTTTACCTCGCCGGCCGACAAAGGTTTCATCACGCAACTAGCCATCTGGCTGTGGTTCACGGTCCTGTTCGCCAATTTTGCCGAGGCCGTCGCCGAGGGCCGCGGCAAAGCCCAGGCCGAGAGCCTGCGCAAGGCCCGCAAGGACACCATCGCCCGCCGCCTGCGCGATGGACGCGAAGAGCGGGTTCCTGCCCCACAGTTGCAGAAAGGTGACCTCGTGGTGTGCGAAGCCGGGGACACGATTCCGGCCGATGGTGAAGTAGAGGAAGGCATCGCCAGCGTCGATGAGTCCGCCATCACCGGCGAATCGGCCCCGGTCATTCGCGAAAGCGGCGGTGACCGCAGCGCCGTCACCGGCGGCACCCGCGTCATCAGCGACCGCATCGTGATTCGTGTCACCCAGGAAAAAGGCCAGGCTTTCCTGGACCGTATGATCGCTATGGTCGAGGGCGCCAGCCGCCAAAAGACTCCCAACGAAATTGCCCTGACGATCCTCCTGGCGGCCCTGACGTTCATTTTTCTGCTGGTGTGTGTGACGCTTAAACCGTTCGGCATCTACTCCGGCGTCGTGTTCTCCGTGCCGGTCCTGGTCGCCCTCCTGGTCTGCCTGATCCCCACGACCATCGGCGGCCTGCTCAGCGCCATCGGCATCAGCGGCATTGACCGGCTCATTCGCCGCAACGTCATGGCCACCAGCGGCCGGGCCGTCGAAGCCGCGGGGGACGTCGATGTGTTGCTGCTGGACAAAACCGGCACGATCACCCTGGGCAACCGCATGGCCACGGCCTTTATCCCGGCCCCCGGCATCAAACCGGAGCGCCTCGCCGACGCCGCCCAGCTAGCCTCGTTGGCGGACGAAACCCCCGAAGGCCGCTCCGTTGTCGTCCTGGCCAAGCAGCAATTCAACTTGCGCGCCCGTGAGTTGGCCGAGCCGCAGGCGAAGTTCGTGCCCTTTACGGCCCAGACCCGTATGAGCGGGGTGGATTTCTATGGGGATGGCGAACAACCACAGCCCGCGTTCGAGCCGGCCGGCCACGGCGTTCCGGTCGCCACGCTTCAAGCGTCACGTATCAGGCATCACGCATCACGCATCACTCGAAGCATCCGCAAGGGCGCGGCCGAGGCCATGCGCGATTACGTTCGTCAGTTGGGCGGAAACTTCCCGCAGGCGGTTAGTTTGAGCGTCGAAGAGATCTCCCGCGCCGGCGGCACCCCGCTGGTCGTCGCCGAGGAAGCCGAAGTGCTCGGCGTGGTCCAACTGAAAGATGTGGTCAAAGGCGGCATCAAAGAGCGCTTCGCCCAGTTGCGCAAGATGGGCATCCGCACCGTCATGATCACCGGCGACAATCCCCTCACCGCTGCCGCTATCGCCGCCGAAGCCGGAGTGGACGATTTCATCGCCCAGGCGACCCCCGAAGCCAAACTCAAACGCATCCGCACCGAACAAGCCTCCGGCCATCTGGTCGCCATGACCGGTGACGGCACCAACGACGCCCCGGCCCTGGCCCAGGCCGATGTCGGTGTGGCCATGAACACCGGCACCCAGGCGGCCCGCGAGGCCGGCAATATGGTGGACCTGGACAGCAACCCGACCAAGCTCATCGAGATCGTTGAAATCGGCAAACAGCTTCTCATCACCCGTGGTTCACTCACCACGTTCAGCATCGCCAACGATGTCGCCAAGTACTTCGCCATTGTCCCAGCTATGCTGATGGCCACCTTCCCGGCGATCGCCCCGCTCAACATCATGCACTTGCACAACTCCACCAGTGCCATTCTCAGCGCGGTTATTTTCAACGCCCTGATCATCATTGCCCTCATCCCGCTCGCACTCCGCGGCGTGGTGTATAAGCCGATTGGCGCCCTGGCCATCCTCCAGCGCAACCTGCTCATTTACGGCCTGGGCGGTGTCATCGTCCCGTTCATCGGCATCAAGCTCATCGATGTCATCATAACCGCCCTGAGACTCGTCTAGTCGTCGATCTTAATCTTAATCGTAATCTTAATCGTAATCTCTCCTCTAACCCATTTAACCCCTGGAAAAGATCCAGTCTGATTTATGAAAAACTTCCTTCCCGAACTCCGCAGCGCCATCGTGGTGACCCTCGCGCTCGCCGTCGTCTGTTGCGGCCTTTATCCCCTGGTGGTCTTTGGACTCGGCCAGGCCCTGTTCCATGACAAAGCGAACGGCAGCCTGCTCCTGGACGCCGACAAAACCATTAAAGGCTCGCGCCTCCTTGGCCAGCAATTCACCGGTGAAAAATATTTTCACTCGCGCCCCTCTGCGGCGGGAAACGGCTATGACGCCACCAGCTCGGGCGGCAGCAACCTCGGCCCGACCTCCCAAAAGCTTCGCGACAGCATCGCTCAAAATGTCGCTGACTACCGCTCCCAGAATGGCCTGGCGACCAATGCGCCCGTGCCTGCCGATGCCGTCACCGCCTCCGCCAGTGGCCTCGATCCGCATATCAGCCCCGAAAACGCCGAGCTCCAGGTCGCTCGCGTCGCCAAGGCCCGCGGCCTGACCCAGGACCAAATCCGCCAGCTTGTCCGCCAAAACACCGATGCCCCTGATCTCGGTTTCCTCGGCGACCCCGGCGTGAATGTCCTCACGCTTAACCTCGCCCTTGATGCTTTCGGTCTCTCCCCCGCGGCTAAGCCCCTGGCGCAAGCTCGCTGAATTGCTCCAAGGACTGCGCATTTTAATACAAATTTAATGCATTCCGTGGTTCTTTTGATTACCCCCGCGCACCGTTCCGCGGGATGTTGAACCATGCTAAACCAAGCGACTGCCACCGTGGAGGCGGGCTTCCAGCCTGCCAGCGCAGACGCATCCTTGCGTCTCCTGCCAGCAGAAGATGGCGGCAGGGAAGAATCAGCCCGGCCCATCCACCGGATTCTTGTCCCCTCCGACTTTTCACCACGTTCTGCCAAGGCGCTCGAACGTGCCATCGCCTTGGCCCGGCAATTCGATGCCACTCTGACAATCCTCCATGTTATCGACATCAATCCGCCTGCAGCTTTCACACATTCCGGCACCGCCGAAGACCTGATGAAACAGCTTTGGGTGACCGGAGCGTCTGAGTTGTCGCGATTGGAAGAGTCACTCAGGAAAAACCAGACCAAGGTGCAAACGCTGCTGGTCGAAGGACTTCCCGCTGAAGCCATCGTCGAAAACAGCGCGGCTTTTGATCTCCTGGTCATATCCGAGCCGCGCTCTAAATCAACCTGGAATCTCTTCTCCCGCCATACCGCCCGGCGCGTCGTCGAACAGGCCGAATGCCCGGTCGTAGTTGTGGACCAAACATTAAGTTCGCGTCGTGGCAAACAAGCCTCCCAAGCCCAACTTGCCTGTTCGGCAGCCCCCTAACGCGCGGCGCCCATGTAGGAGACGACGTAAGGAGTCTCTGATCTTTCCGAAGTCCGTCTTTCCTGTAGCTTCTGCAGGTTTTTCAGCAATCTGATTAACTCATTGAGCCCATGTAACTATGTAACCATGTAACCCTTGTAACTTTTTAACTCAGTTAACCCATTTAACCCATTGAACTCATTGGGCCCATGTAACCATGTAACCCTTGCAACTTTTTAACTCAGGTGCGGCACCTTCGCAAAAAGCGCGTGCCGAAAAACGAAAAGGACAAACGCCACCGTCTTGCCCGCTCCGCAAGCGCGTCCTGGACGCCTTCGGCGGTTTCCTTTTTCAGCATTCCCACCGGTTATTTCAGGTATTATAAAAACCAAATTCGTACGCCAGCGGGTCGGAAAATGATTCGCAACCCCATGCTTGGCATTTGATCCGCTGTCTCAATTCCTGCGTCGCCGATGATTGAAAAATTGTATGAGTAATCCTGGCCTTAAACTATTCACCGATTCCCACGTCATCCTGCACTGCCGCCGCGCCCTGCTCGCCGAGTTCTTTGGCCGGTTCACCCACCTCCTGCCGAACAAATACGCCTTGCCCAACCCCGACAGCGACGCCTATCCCCAGGTCCTCCCCCGGGCCTTGGAGCCCCGCCGCGAAGGTCTCCCGGATTCCTTGTTCGAGGCCATTGCCGAAATTGAAGCTCTGGCCGCCGAGAAACGTCCCCAGTTCGAAGCCGCTCTCGACCCGGACCCCGACGTCGCCGCCTTTACCCAAGCCATTCAACAGTGGCTTCAATCACACCCCCAGCCTTCGTCCCCCACTTTGACCACCACTTCGTCCTGCACTACGTCCCCCGCTGTGTCCGTCACTTTGTCCTGCACTTCGTCGCCGCCTTTGGCCGTCCCATCGCCAATCTGTTCCTCTCCGCTTCCGTTTCCTCCTCTTCAAAATTCCCCCATTCCCAACTCTGCACTTTGCACTTCGCACTCGGTAGACTCGGCGCCCACCGCTCAACTTGCGATCTCCGATAACGGCAAACAGGAAGTAATCGAAAATCAAAAACCAAAAATCGAAAATTCCGCTCAGTTCCCTCCGTTGCCTCCTGTTCAAAATCCGGAGCCCGCCCAAGCCACTGCGCCTGTAGCTTCGGAACCAATCGAAAATCAAAAACCAAAAATCCAAAATCCTTCGACTAACGGTCTCCCTCTCCCCACGGGAGAGGGCCGGGGTGAGGGGGAAGCGCACGACCAAAAGACAGCGCCCACCCCTCAACCTGCAATCTCCGATAACGGCAAACCTGCAACTTGTAACCTTCAACCTTCAACTTCCGGCACCCCTCCGTTACCCGATCCTCTTGTTAAAGATCCGGAGCCCGCCCAAGCCACGGCGCCTGTAGCTTCGCAACCAATCGAAAATCAAAATTCAAAAATCCAAAATCCCTCCCTTCCGTTCCCTCAGTTACCTCCTGTTCAAAATCCGGATCAGGCTCCTGTTCCAAATCCCCCCGACCCCGATTTCACCCGGCTCGCCCGCCTCTCCCTGGTTGACTACGACCTCGTCCGCCACGCCGAAGCCAAACGCCTCCACCTCCGCCTCCCCACCCTCGACGACGCCGTCGAGCGCGCCCGCTCCCTCCAGGACGACGCCGACGCCAGCTCCGTCCCCTTGTCCCACCTCGAACCCTGGCCCGAGCCCAGCCGAGAGCCACCGAGAGCAGCCGAGAGCAAAAACCGAATTCCCGCATCGCGGGCCGATCCCTTGCCCTTCATTACGCCAAATCGTGCGAAATTACGGGAAGTTTTTTTCAGCGCCAAACTGTAATGCCATTACTCCACGAGTGTTTGGTGTTTGGAATTTGATGTTTATTTGGTGTTTGGAGCTTGGTGTTTGGTGTTTATTTGCGTCTCGACCGCCACCAACTGCCACTAACTTCGACCACCCCCCACCCCTTCAGACTCCGGGCTGTAGACCTTGGACTTTGGACCTTGGACTTTGGACTTCCGCCCCCCCCAAGCCTGATTTGTGTCGAGTGGCCGCATAGAGTATGCTTTACTTAGCTTACAAATGTGCCGGCGGCACTTCATCTGGCTCGCGTCTAGCTTTTTGCTCCTCGCCCTGATTTTGCGATTCGCCGGCAGGTTCGGCACGGCAGAACCTTCACCTTTCCCTTTTCACGCATCACGCATCACGCATCACGTATCACGCCTCACCCCTCCACCATCCATCATCCACCATCCACCATCCACACCCTCCGCCCTCCGCCTTAGCAATACCTCCGAACCTCTCGGCAAATTGGCCCGCAGCGATAAGGCCATCCTCCTTGAAAATGCTGTCCTGGATACCGCTCTTCCGCTTTCGCTCCCGATTCCGGACGCCCTTCGTGCGCATGGCGAACCGGGAGCCTATATCGTGCAATCCCGCGGCCCGCCTGATGGCGCTTTCCGTTCGGTCCTGAAGGCAACTGGCGCCGAGTTGGGCGCTTACATTCCCAACAACGCCTACCTCGTCCGCGCCTCCGCAACTGCAGCCGCACAATTAGCCATCGACCCTCGCGTCCAGGCCGTCCTGCCCTTCGAGCCCTACTTCAAGCTCAAACCCTCCCTGCTGGAACTGGCCCTGGCCCAACCTGCGCTCCAGGGTCCACCGCTCCCGCTCAACCTCCTGCTCTTTCCAGGCGCCCGCCAATCCACCCTCGATGCAGTCCGGAATCTTGGCCTCGAAATCCTTTCCGAGCATTCCTCCCCCTTCGGCCCGCTCGTCAATGTGCGCGCGCCCTCGGGCACTCTGCTCCCGCTGGCCGCCCTGCCGGGCGTGCAGGAACTCGAGCTTTCACGCCCGCGCGTCTCCGCCAATGATCTCAGCCGCTCTGCCGTGGGTGTCGCCGCTAATAGCGTCATCTCCTCCAATTACCTTGGGCTTGCTGGTTCCAACATCCTGGTCAGTGTCAACGATACCGGCGTGGATACCAACCAGCCGGACCTCTTGGGCCGCGTGCTGGTCGATGTCCCGGCCAGCGGGACCGACACCAATGGCCATGGCACGCACGTCGCCGGCATCATCGCCGGCTCGGGCCTGCAATCCACCAACGTCACCTCGGCCCCCGGCTCGGTTTCACCTCCCGTCGGCCTGCAATTCCGCGGCAAGGCCCCGGCCGCGAAGCTCTTCTCGGTCTCGGTCAATTTGAGTTCCGGCTCGGCTGCCGGTGACGCCTACCTCCAGCAGACCGCTGCCCTTACCAACGCCCTTATCTCGAACAATAGCTGGCTCTATGCCGGCGACAATGAATACGACCTCGCGGCCGCCGGCTATGACGCTGCCGTCCGCGACGCCCTCCCGGGCACGACCGGTTCTCAGCCCGTCCTCTTCGTGTTTCCCGCAGGCAATTCCGGCCGCGGCCATGACGACGGCACCGGCGGGACGGCTGGCACCATCCTGTCGCCCGGCACCGCCAAAAACGTCATCACCGTTGGGGCGCTCGAATTGCCGCGCTTCCTCACCAATCACACCTGGACCTGCGCCGGCACTTGCCAAACCAACACGCCCTGGCTCGCCGCGACCGACAGCACCAACCAGGTCGCCGCCTTCTCCAGCCGTGGCAACGTCGGCCGTGGCCTCGAAGGCGAGTTCGGCCGGTTCAAACCCGACTTGGTCGCGCCCGGCACGTTCATAATTTCCACCCGCTCCGCCCAGTGGGACCAGGCCGCCTGCTACGCCCAAAGCAACAATCTCTTCACCGCCTCGCCCGATACCAACTACTCCGTTGTGCTCAGCAATCTCAACGCGAACCTCGGCCCGTTCTACCGCTTTGAATCCGGCACCAGCCTCGCCGCTGCCGACGTGGCCGGCACCCTGGCCTTGATGCAGGAGTTCTTCGAACAACGCCTGGGCCGGACCAATAGCCCCGCTCTCATGAAAGCCCTGCTCATCAATGGCGCCCGGTCCCTCGGCGCCCCCTACGACCTGCGCGTCGGTTCCGCCACCAATGCCCAGGGCTGGGGACTGCCTCAACTCCCGAACAGCCTGCCCGTGGCATTAACAAACCCGGGTGCTCAGGCCAGTTCGATGTTCCTCTTCGACCAGAATCCCGCTAACGCCCTCGCCACCGGCCAAAGCCAAACCCGCTTCCTTGCCGTTTCCCCCGCCGCCCGCAGCCTTCCCTTGCGCCTGACGCTGGTCTGGACCGACCCGCCGGGAAACCCTGTTGCCGGCCTCAAACTCGTCAACGATCTCGATCTGCTGGTCACCAATCTGGATACCGGCGAAGTCTTCCTCGGCAACGACATCCCGGCCGGAAGCGTTTTCAATCAGCCTTGGGACACCAACGCCCCGCCAGACCCGGACTACGTCAACAATGTCGAAAACATCTATCTTGCCCCGGGTTTAACCACCAATTACTCGGTCACGATCCTGGCTCGGCGCGTCGCGGTCAACGCCGTCACCGCCCAGGCAAGCAACGTCGCCCAGGATTATGCGCTGGTCATCTCCAGCGGTGATGGGCAATTCACCAATGCGCTCACCCTGACGAATTCGCCCATCGTTTCGACCACTCAACCGGTCGTGACCTTCCTCACTAACACTTTCACTGCCACGCCGAACCAATTCGGTGCTCTGCTCTTGCAGCAGCGCGTCGGCGCCGACAATCCACTCCCCGGCACCAACACGGTACTGTTGACGAACTCTGCCAATGCCTGGCTCGACCTCGGCTCGACCAACCAATGGCATTTCTATGTCCTCACCAATAACACGGCGTTCACCAATGCCGCCTTCCTGACTTTTCTGCCCCCGACCCTCTCCCTCCCGCCTTCGAGCATCACCACGGCCGCCAACCCAACCAACGCTGCGCGGCTCGAAGCTGACGTCGACCTTTACGTCTCTCGAGCTCCAGGCCTGACCAATCTCGACCCCACGGTCCTCAGCGCGGCCGACTTCTCCGTTAGCCGCGGCGGCACGGAAATGCTCCTCTACTCCAATGCCACCCCTGGGCCGTATTACATCGGGGTGAAGTGCGAGTCCCATCAGGGCGCAGAATACGGATTCCTGGCGCTGTTCAGCGAACAGCCGTTCGTCCAAACTGATGCGCAGGGCAATCAACTCTTGAGCGGTGTCCCCGCCCCGGCGCTTATTCCCGGCGGCACGGCCACCCTGCCCGCCGCGGCTTACATCTTCGGTCTGGCTCCTGAATCCGCCACGGTGCGCCGCGTCATCGTCACGAACACCCTGACGCGTCCGGCGATGGGTGACTTGCTGGGCACTTTGACTCATCGCAATACCGCCGTGGTGCTGAACAACCACGCCACCAACGGAGCCGTCGCGGGCCAGGCTTTTGTCTATGATGACAGCGGCGAAGGAGATGTCTCGGGCGCCCAACCCCCGGATGGCCCGGGTCGCTTGAGTGATTTCGATGGCCGCCAGGCCCGCGGCCAGTGGATGCTGACGATGCTGAGCACAAACCTGCCGGGCACCAACGATAACCTGTCGCTCTTTCTCGAACGGCAACCCGACCTCTCCGCCGGCAGCGTCGCCACGGTTTTGCCCGGCGCTTGCAGCCATCAGTTCACCCTGCTGCCGCCCGAAACAACCAATCTGCTCGCGACGGTCTCGTTGGTTTCGGGCGACGGTCCGCTCTCGCTCCAAATCTACCCGGTCGATGGCCCCGCCAGCAGTGCCCCGACTTTCCTGCTCTCGCCCGCCGCGTCCAACGTGGTGCTTACGCTCGACCAAACCAGCCATCCGCCGCTCAATCCCGGGCTTTACGCCATCAAACTCTGCAACCTGGGCTCTCTTCCCGCCACCGTGGATCTCCTCGCGCAGCCCGGCCTCGGTCCCTCTCCGCCCCTGCCGCTCCGCTTCACCTCGACGGCTCCTGTTTCGCTCCTCGATGACGCCGTCTCCACCTCCACCCTCACGGTCACCAATCAGGCCACCGTTTTGTCCGCCGAAGTCGGCGTCCGCATCGACCACCCGCGGGTTTCCGACCTGGTGCTAAACCTCGTCAGCCCCTCGGGCACGCGCGTTCTGCTCGCTGAAAATCGAGGCGGGCTCTCCACCAACGGCATGGGGTTTGACGTTACGATAACCAATGTATTCCCCGTTCCTTACTCCGGCGGGCCGGAAGCGGTGACCAACCTTTTCGATACCGGCGAAACCTCCGGCACCATAGTCATCAATGCCGATTTCTATTCGCTGCCGGATACCATGCACGTCTATTACGATAACACTCTTCTGTTCGATTCCGGCCTGGTCAGCAATACCTTCACCACGAACGTCTCTTTCGGCCCGGGTCTTTCCACTGTCCTGACCATTGTCATGAACGAAGGCGGCAACGCCGATTCCAACACCGCCTGGTTCTACAGCGTTAGTTCGACCCGCGTCCAGCCGCTCCGCCTGACCTTCACCGAGAACACCAACCTCGCCGCGCTCCCCATCAAGTTCGGCTTGCCTCCTTTGACCAACTTTACCTATTCGGCTGCCGCTTCCGCCCCCCCTAACGGCATCTACTATTTGCCCGAAGAATCCCTCGCGAAACTGGCCGGCGAATCCGCCCTCGGCAATTGGACTTTGGAACTTTGGGACAACCGCGCGGGCGCCGCCGTTCCTCAACCAGCCCTGCGGAGCTGGCAACTGGCCCTGGCCCTTCGAAACTCCAGCCCGGCTCCCATCCCGCTGGTCGCCGGCCTGCCGGTTACCAACACGCTCGCGCCCGGTCAGGTCCAATGGTGCTTCGTAGATGCTCCACCGTGGATCAATTTCGCCACCAACTCCTTGTTGAACGCCACCGCGCCGGTCAACCTTCTCTTCAACCAGGCCGCGCCGCCGACCGGCACCAATGCTGGTGATATCCTGCTGCTGACCAACATCAGCGCCGCCGCCCGCACTCTCCAAACCAATGGCACGCCCCCGCTCGCTCCCGGCGCCCGATACTTTCTGGGCATTCAGAATACCAACCCTGTCTCCGTCACCTTCGCTTGCCAGGTGGATTTTGATATCGCCGGCGTCATTACCCTGTCCGACGGAGTGCCTTTCGCCAACACCAACGCCGGAGCAGGGACTGCCCCGGATTACTATCGCCTGGTGGTGACCACCAACGCCGTTCGCGCCCAATTTGAAATCAACCTTTCCACCGCCAACCTGACCCTGGTCGCCCGCCGAGGCCTTCCGGTGCCCAGCCTCGCCGGCTATGATTTCCTCAGCGCCAACCCCGGGCTCAATGACGAGTTGATTGTATTCTATAACTACTCAACCCCGGTGCCGCTGAGCCCTGGCGAGTGGTACCTTGCGGCGATAAATGTTTCCGGCGTCCCGGCCGCTTATTCCATCCTGGCCACCACCTGGACCGCGTATGGCACAAATACGATGATCACGAACGCCATGGATACGGGCAGCAGCCTTTGCCTGACCTGGCCTTCTCTGCCGGGCGCGCATTATTACCTCCAGGGCCTGGCCAACCTGAATGACTCGAATTGGATTACGCTGACACGCACCCTCACCGCCACAGATTATCAAACCACTTTCTGCCTTCCCAAGCCTTTGGCCTGGCAATTCTTCCGCGTCCAGGAGGGCCTGGTCCTGACCTTCCCGCCCATCGCGCTATCCGATATCCAGCGAACCACCAACGCCGTCCTGCTGCATTGGAGCACCCCCAATTACTCCAACTTGTATTTTCGAGTCCAATGGACTCCGGGTCTTTCGCCTTCCACCTGGCAAACCTTCACCAACATTCTGACCTCCACGAACGGTTCCTTTTCATTCCTGGACAACGGCTCCCAATCAGGCGGCCTGGGCCAGACACGTTTCTATCGCCTGCTCCAGTTGCCTTAACGAGATACGGACAGTGATTTCCGCAGAGACTCGACCCGCAACGCCCTTAAGGCGTCCGCACCCTGTAGAAATTGACCGGGCCGCCCGGGGGCGTGGTGAAGGTGTAGGAGACTCCGGGCACGTTGGTGGTGAGGACTGCGGCCAGGTTGGTGGCCCAGGGGCCGCCGGGCTGGCCGGATTCGAAAAGGGTGAAGGAGGCCGCCGGAACGCCGGACACGATGAAGGCAATCTTTACCTGGCCTGAGATGAACTGCAACCCAGTCACCAGCAGCGTAGTGCTGGTGACATAGGTGAAGTTAGGTCCAACCATCAGATAATTTGTGCGGTCCAGTTCGTGAGGGAAGGTGCCGTCTGCGTTCGTCCCCAGCGCGGCTCCTATGTAGGTGATCCCTGGCCCGACAGTGAAGTTCCCGTTGCTGGTGGCACCGGAGCCCCAAATGACATGATCGATCCATAACCCGCTATTGGTCTCGACAGCGCTCACATAATAAGTTTGACCCCCGGATAGCGTGAGCGGGGAAATCGTCTCGTACCGCGCCCAATTCGAAGGCGGACTGTTGCTCGTAACCAGTGCCGAGACCAACTGTAGCCCGTTACTGTCCCACAAGGTGACGGCGACGGTCTGGTCGTCACCGCCATTGCCAAGGGCTGTAACGGTGATATTTGACCGCGGCGAAAAGCCAAAGCCGGCCCCGCCGGGCTCATAGCCGATAGCCCCACCACCCTGGTACGAGGGGATGGCTTCGAACGCTGAGGTCCGAGACCCGCACAAGAGAGCACCGGTGGAAATGAGAGCAAGCCATACCTTCATGCGCATGTCGTTTAGCAGGCCCAATGCCATCGGGTTAAAAAGGGTCAAACAGCCGAAATACCTCTAGTGGCTTCCACGACAACGCGTGATTTTCACGCATTAGGCGTGATTTTCACGCACTGAGGCCCAATCAATCAAAGCCGGCCTCGAGCCCGCTTCGCATGGCTCGCACGTGCTCGAAAAACTCCTCCCCCACAATATAGCCCACGCAGTTCGAGGCCCCGCAGCAGCACGGATAGTTCTTGTAGTCCTCCAGGTCAAACCCGTAATTGAAGGTGAGTTCCTCTCCTGTCCGGATGTCGCGATTGGCCAAAATCCAAATGCGCTCCTCCTCAAGCTCGGCATCGCAATTCGGAGCGCAACTATGATTGAGGAATCGCGCGGGGTTCCATTCGACCTTGCCATCGAGGTCCAGTTGCTCGTTGAGCCTGAAAATGTATTCGTTGTTTCCCTGGCAACGGCCGAGCGACTCCCGCCGGTCGATCTTTTCTCCAACGTACTCGAGGACACGGGCGCCTTGGGGAATGTCCTTTCGGGCATACCCGCCAGTCCCATGAATCGGCGAACGCCTGAAAACCACCAACTGGATTTCTGCCAACGGCGCATCCATTTCAATCTGCTTGTTCACAAACGCTCTTCGCCCTTCAACTGGATGGAATCGTTATTTGCCACCTGGGAACGATAGCTCAGCAACTGATTCAGGAAATGCAAATCTTACCGGCCTCTGACATATCCGGTCCCTCCGGATCTTCAGGCCCCTCGGTTCTGCGCACCGGCTACCGCAAGGGCTGGCGGAACCTCTGCCCGCACGGCCTCGATCTCGGCAATAAGGGAGCGGCGCAGCGTGAGCAGCCGTTTTGCGGCGAATGGCGTGCGAACCAACACGACGGTGTTGCGCACGCCGGCGGTTAGTCGCTGCAACTCGCGCAGGTAGTAGTGCGCCGCCAACCCCGCCAGGGGCAGTGAAAGGGCATACCAGAAACTGGCCGGCCAGCCGAAGATTTTGTGAAACGCAAGGACATAAGCCGAATAACATAGGACGAAAGCCACGACGCCGGCCGCGATGGCGGCAGTCGAGGCCTGGGCCTTGCGTTTGCCCGGTTCCGTGAATCGGTGCACGGCCCACCTGACAACGGCAAAGGGAATCAGCCGGTGCAGCCAGCCATACAAAGCGATGGGTAAGCCAGCCAGAGCGACCAATGTCCAGGCGAGACTTTGTTCGGCCAGCCTCCGCTTCCCGGGAAACAGGGCAAGGTGTTCATCGGGGATTCTGAGCCGGGCAAGCCAGCGTTCGTAAGCCTCGAGTTTGGCCGCAAAAACCCCGGCGCGTTCTGGTTGGGTTTGGTAAACGCGCTCCACGGCTTCGACAATTCGCTGCATCACCAGCAGCGCTTCTGCTTGCGGTGAAACCGCGTCCTGGACGGTGCCGTGTCCCAGCCGCAAGCGGTCGAGGTAAAGACGTTTGACACCCGCGACTACCCGGGCGTGTTCCATCTGCGGCAGGTGCAGGATGAGGGCTTGCAACCGGCGCTCGATTGCCGCAGTGAGCCGGGTGATGCACTCTTTGCGACGCTCGGCGTAGCCGTCTAAAAAATCTGCGGCGCGGAGTGGTTCGCCGAAGTGGACCAGCACATCGCTGCGATAGACCTCTTTCTGGGAATAGGTCAGGCCGACCGGGACAACCTGCAGACCCAGCTTTCCCCCGTGTCGTCGCTCCAGTTCGAGGGCCATCCGCGCCGCGCCGCTCTTTACCTCTTTCAGCTCTGAATCCTCGTAGGTGATCCCTTCGGGGAAAATGCCAACCGCTTCACCCGCCTCGAGCACCCGGAAACAGGCCTCGAAAGTTCCGGCCACGGTGCGCATCGCTTTCGGATCGTCCTTCACTCGGTTGATCGGGATCACGCCGCAGCGGGTCAGCAGCCATTTCAATGGCGCCAGCCGGAATAACTGCACGGTCCCGACGAAGTTTACCCTTCGCGGCACGGAAGTGCCGATGACGAACGAATCGGTGAGAGAATTGGGGTGGTTGGAAGTGAACAAAACCGGGCCCGTGACAGGAACCCTTTCCGCATGGAATTTTTCGATTCGCCGGAAATAAAATCCAAGCGCCAGTCGCACCACTCCGCGCATCGCGCCATACAAGCCGGTGACTGGACTGCTCATCTCAGGTGAAAGACAGTTAATTGAGTTAATTGAGTTAATTGAGGGGTCCGCCATGCATGGCACAAGGCCCTTTTAACTCTTTTAACCCCTTTGACTCATTTAACAGCGTTGACCACACAACGGTCCAATTCGACCCGTCGCACGACTTCTTCACACACCGCTTGTGCGGCCTGGGGCCGGCCCAGCGCTTTGGCCGCCCGCGCCATCTCGGCCAGCTTCTTTGTGCCCAGCAGTTGGTCGATGCGATAAGGCAAATCCTCGACGCGGTTGGCTTTGGCGGCCGCGCCGCGTTCGAGCAGGAAATCGCTGTTGGCCGCTTCCTGGCCGGGAATCGGGCTAACGATAAAGAGCGGCTTGCCCATCGCCAGCACCTCGGACGTGGTCAACCCCCCCGGCTTGGAAATGATGAGGTCAGCCACAGCCATCAACTCGTGCATGTTCGAGGCGTAGCCCAGCACGTGCGTAGGATGCTTTCGGTCCTGACCGGCGAGCTCGCGCCGCAACTCCTCGTTTCGCCCTGTGACTACGACCGTTTGGAAAGGCCGATCCACTTTATCCAATTCCGCCAGGATCTGGGCCAGCGGCCCCATGCCGAACCCGCCGCTGAGCGCCAGGAGCACGAGTTGGTCATCGCGCAAGCCGAGTTTCTGTCGTACCGCCTTGGCGTCCGGTTTGGCGCCGAACTTTGCCGAAATCGGGATGCCGGTCGCGACCACATTTTCTGCCAGAGCACCGCGAGCCACCAGCCGCGCCTTCGTCTCCTCAGCCGCGACGCAATACAGATCCACACAGGCTTCCATCCACAGCGCATGGGCTTCGAAATCGGTGACGATGCTCACGGCCAGCGGCCGCAGCCCGTCTTTTTTCTGCCGCAGCCAGCTCAAGGTTTCCAGCGGGAGATAATGGGTGCATAGGACCGCGTCGGGTTTGAACTGCTTGAGGTGACGCGCGAAACGGATGCGGGAATTGCTGGGGAACAGGCGCTTGAGCCGGTTCAGGGCCTCCGCCCGTTTACGGGTGTCGCTTTTGGCGAACATCATGCCCCAAAGCTCCGGCGCATGCTCGACGATGCTGACGTAGCCATCGGACACGATCTTGCGATGCAGCGGCGAAAAGAATTTCACCAGGTCCAGCCGTTCGACGACGTCGTCCGGGCGGAACGCGCGCCAGGCCTCATCCAGAGCCGCCGCCGCCGCCAGATGCCCCGCGCCTGCTGTTACGGTTGCGATTAAAATGCGCATGGACCCGAATAACCTTCGCCGTGAGACTGCCCTGTCCGGCGAACCGTGGAAAGAAAAAAGGTTGCCGCCGCCACTTCCACCACCAGACGCCCCGGGTTTACCTCGGCGGATTGACTGGATGAAGGTAGTGGGCAAGGAAACGCCAAATCTCGGCGCGGGACTCGAGGGCGGAAGCGGTATCGAGCCGGTTGAAATCGTGGCCCCCCGGGGCGTTGGTGTAGATGCGGTACGTGAAATTCTTTTCCGCGGCCTGCAAAGCCTGGAGCAGGCGTTGGACTTCGCCGATGGTGACATCCTGATCGTTGGTATTGGCGTGGAGCAGCAGCGGCGTTCGGAGTTTCTCCGCATTCCACGCGGGGGAGCGCCGGCGGTATTCCTCGGGCGCTTCGCTGACCATCTTGCCCAGGTGATAGGGCGCAGCGAACAGTTCCTCGTAACCTTTGCCCCGCACACGAATCCGCTCTTCGAGGTCGCTGACCGGCACGCCGGCGTAGCAGACCTGGTATTCGTCGGGATGAGCGAACACCGTCAGCAAGGCGATCGCCCCGCCATGGCTCCAGCCGATGATGCCGACGCGGCGCGGGTCAATTTGCGAATATCGCTCGAGCATATATCGGCGCGCGGCGTGGACATCCTCGATTTCAAGTCCGCCATAATCGATCTGGCGCCAGAACTCGGCGCCGTAACCGCTGCTGCCGCGGTAATCGGGTGCGATGACGGCGTAACCCTGTTGCACCAACTCGCGCACGATGTGGAAGTCCTCGTCAGTGGCGATGTTGCCGTGCACCTCGCCGTGGGCCAGCACAATCAGCGGGAGTTTGTGCGCCCGCCCGCGCTCATGCGGCAGAAAGGTCAGAGCCGACACGACGACTTCGTTGCTGCCGGGTGGAGGCGTCGCGTTATTCGTGGTGCGCAGCGGCGGACCGGTGAAACGAATTTTATCGATCAGCGCGACGTCGCTGAGGTGTTGGAACCAGAGCAGTTCATTTAATTGGCGGGACAGTTTGGCGTCGAGGTGGCCGAGGTCGTCCTGGGGGGGGTGGAATCGAGAGGCAACGGAGTTGGTGTGGGCCGGCGCGCTGTAGCCGGCCAACAGCAACAACAACGGCACGCTGGAAAACAGATAGGACTTATGGGCCATACAGGAGTTATACTACATGCCAGGGTTTCTCCAAGTGCGGGATGCCCTGCTTCCGCCACCCGCAGGACTAAATTTTGATCTGTTTGACCGGTTGCCCGTCCTGCACCCGGCTTCCAGGATAAAGGACAACCTCTTCGCCCTCTTTCAGGCCCACCAGAATCTGTGTCTCGGTCCCACTCGAGCGACCGGCCTTGACCACTCTTAATCGGGCGCGACCTTCAACCACGACAAACGCCGCCCAATCTTCGCCCCGCCGAAACAGCGCGCCGGCCGGCACCTTAAGGGCGTTGTCGGTCTCCCAAATGATGATTCTAGCCTCGACCCGGAAGTTATCGCCCACATTTCGCCTCTGTTCGGGAGGGGTGGTTAAATCCGCAATCACGTTGACCCGCTGTTCCTCGACACCCAGTGCGGAAACCTTGGTAAAGGCAGCCGGTTCCACCAACCGGACCTGGCCGAGCAACGGTTCGGTTCCACCCCAATGGTCGAATTCGACCTTGGCGCCCGGCGGAATGGCTGCGCCGTCGCGCGAGAGCACTTCCACCACTACCTCCAATTCTGTCGGGTCGCCTACCTCCACCAACGGAGTGCCCGCTGATACGACCCGCGCATTCTCTTCGAACACGCGCAACACCCGGCCATTGACAGGTGCTTTGACCTCAGTTGGCGGACAGAGCGTGTTGGTCGCAGCCGCATTCGGGGAGCTGAACTCGGCCAGCTCGGCTTCCGCCTGGCGCAAGGCACTTTGGGCCGCCGCTTCTTCCTTCGCGGCGGTCGCCTCTCGCATTTGAGCGGTCTCCAGTTCCTGGACCGACACGGTTTTATCCGCATAGAGTTTTTCGAACCGGCGCAGCTCGCTGGCGGCAAAAACGTGCGAAAACCCTGTCTTTTCGAGATTGGCGGCGGCCGAGTCGCGTCTGGCTTCAGCCGTCGTGCGCGTGCGCGCGTCCAGCAGCGTGGGCGCAAGCGGGTCGATAACTGCCAGCACGGTTTCGCCGGCTTTGACCACCGCACCGGCCTTGAAAGGAATACGGCGCAATTGGCCTGCGACCGGCGCAGAAATCAAATAGCGCTGCTTGATGCGGGTCTTGCCTTCCTCGTTGACGGTGGCGCGAATCGCGCCAACCGTGGCCCGGGCGGTCTCGACCGGAACCGGCTTTGGCCAAAGCCCGGCGATGATAAGCCCGATGAGGATCAAGGCGCCGAGGTAGGGCAGCCAACGACGAACGCGTGGAGTTGTGGCTGGGTTCATTGGCAAACCGGCGGGTGCATTTTTGGTTTTTGGTTTTCGATTTTTGATCGGAAGATCAGATGACCGGTTGCTGCCGGCAATCGCAAATCAAAAATCAAAAATCCAAAACCCCGCAAGTGGTTCCCGGGCGCCGTTTCTGGCCGGGCTGCGGTATGACAGGTTGAGCTGCTCATTCGGGTGCCTTTAACGCGCCGACGAGGTCGAGCTGGTTAAGCTTTCGCAGAACCAGCAAGCCGGACAGAATCGAAGCGATCGTCACCACCAGCACGGCAAAGGCGTAGTTGCTGGTGGTCAGCACCAGCGGCACGCGCACGGTTTCGGTGTTTACTTCCTTGAGAATCCCGGCGGCAAAACCGGTCCCCAATAACAGGCCCAGCGGTACGGCCAGCAGCGCTAGGAGCACCAGCTCGGTGACCAGCACGGCACCCACCTCCCGTCGTGAAAACCCAATGACCCGCAGCGTCGCCAGTTCCCGCGCTCGTTCCGCGAGCGAAATGCGGGCGTTGTTATAGACCACGCCGAAAGCGACCACCGTGGCGAAGACAAGATAAATCGTTTGAATAATACCGATGCTGGCGGCGGTGGTCTGGCGGAAATTTTCACGCAGCGAATTCTTGATCGCCAGCCAGCTCACTCGGGGGATGCCTTTCAAGGCGCGCAGGAACTCGGTTCGGCGAGCAGCATCGATGGTGAAGGTCGCCCCGCTGATGACGTCGCCCTCTTCGAGCAAACGGTTCAGGGCGTGCAAGTCCATGTAGGCCGCCACACCAGCGAAATCCTCGGCCAACCCCGTCAGGCGCACCGTGCGCACCGGCCGCTTGCCCTCCAGCACCTCCACTATCAGGTCCTCTCCCACTCTCGCGCCCAGCGCTTCGGCGAGTTTCGCCGAAATCACCAGCCCGTTCTGCGGCAGTTCGATCGGATGAGAGGATTCGTCCACAACGCGATTGTGCACTCCGTTCCGGGGCAGGCCTTGGAGCGCCAACAGGCGGCGTTGCGTGCCATAACTCACGCGCACGAAAGCGTGCCGCATCGGTTCGACGTTCAACACCCCCGGCAAGCGGGCAAAATCATGAGCCGCCTGGGCTCCTCCAGGCTCGACCAAGCCAACGCTCAGGTCCTGCCGTTGGACGAGATCCCACTGGAAATCCATGATTTCGGCAACACCGTCCCGAAAACAGTTCGGCACAATGAGAATGCCGGTCGCCAGCGCCAGGCCCGCCACCGTGAACAAGGCCTGAACCGGACGGCGTTCCAGGTTTCTCACCGCAATGCGGAAGCTGTGAGAAAGAAGCCGCGCCGCCCCGGTCCGTTCGATCAGCGCGGGCCGGTAATTGGCGGGCGGTTCCGGGCGCATCGCCTCGGCGGGCGGCAGGCGCGCGGCCCTGCGCACCGCGCCGAAAACGCCGGCCGTAGCGGCTGCGGCGCTGACCAGCAACGCCAGCGGGAAAGCCGTTTGATCCAGCCGAAATGATAAGTCCGGAAAGCGGAAGAATTGGTGATAGAGCAGGACAAGCCGCCGGCCCAACAACACTCCGCCTACCCCGCCCAGGAGCGTGCCGCCGGCCACCATCACAAACGCAAACTTCAGATAGTGCATGACGATTTGCCGGTCCGTAAAGCCGAAGGCCTTCAGAATTGCGATTTGTTCTCGTTGCAACACCAGCAGCCGCGTCAGGACTGCGTTCGTCATGAACGCCGCCACGCTCAGAAACACCAGCGGGAAGCCGACCGAAAGAATCTGTTGCACGCGAATCTCGTCCGAGACACGGATATGGGAGGGGTGGTCGGCCCGCCCATACGCGCCGCGCCCGCCATAGGGGGTCAGCAGCACGTCCAGCGCCGCAATGATGCGGATCTCGGAAGCGCCCGGGGCAAGTGTGAGTGACAAAGAATTGAAAGCGCCATCCAAATCCAGGGCTGTTGCCAGTTCTTTGTAAGGCATCCAAAAGATGCCGTAGGTCCGGTTGTCCGGCAGCGCCGCGCCGGGCCGGGACTCGAAGACGAACTCCGGCGAGAGCACAATGCCTGCAATCTGAAACTCCTGGCGCCGGCCGTTGAGCAGCATCGCAATGGTATTGCCGGGCTGCAGGTGGTTGGCCTCGGCAAATGCTTCCCCGACCAGCACTTCCCGGCGGCTGCCCGGCGCTAGCCAGCGGCCCGAGCGCAGGAACAGGCGGTTGAGTTCAGGCAGCCCAAAATCCGGAACTGAGCGCACATTCCCGCTGGCGGGCTCGTCCAGGCCGGGAATGTCCAGCGTGACCTGGGAGGAAATGCCTGCTTGCACCGTGGCTACCCCAGGAATTTCAGCGACTCGCGCCGCGATGGAGTTGGGCGCGCGCTTGAGTTGGGCGAACACCTCCGCAAACCGGTTCGCCTCGTAATACTCCCTTCGCGTGGATTCCAGCGAGTAAATGAGGCTGCGCGCCATCACCATCATCGCCAGGCCGCACGCCATGACCAGCGCCACGGCCAGCGCCTGACCTTTCATGCGGCTCAAATCGCGCCAGAGCTTGCGGTCAAGGTGAGAAAGCATCGGACCTATACGGACTATTCGACCTCATAGCACATTACCACTTGAGACTGCTGGCTGGCGCGCGTGTATCATTGGCCTGCACGTCCTGCACCCGGCCGTCGCAAAGATGAATCACCCGGTCGGCCATGTCCGCCATGACGGCATTATGCGTGATGATCACGGTCAGGGTCCTCAATTCGCGGTTGACCCGTTGAATGGCTTCCAGCACCACGATCCCGGTGTGCACATCCAGGGCGCCGGTCGGTTCATCGCAAAGCAACACTTCCGGCCGCTTGGCGATGGCGCGCGCGATCGCCACACGCTGCTGCTCGCCACCCGAGAGCTGAGCCGGGAAATGGTCGAGTCGTGCTCCCAGGTTTACCATTTCCAGCGCGGTTTCCGGTGGCATCGGGTCAGGGGCGATTTCCGTGATGAGACCGACGTTTTCCCTCGCTGTAAGGCTGGGAATCAGGTTGTAGAATTGGAAAACAAACCCAATTGTTTTGCGCCGATATTGCGTCAATTGGCTCTCACTGGCGGCGGTGAGGTCCATTCCCCGATACCGGAGTTCACCGGATGTCGGCACGTCCAACCCGCCAAGGTTATTGAGCAGCGTGGTTTTGCCGCTGCCGGACGGCCCGAGCAACACGATCAATTCCCCCTCGTAAAGATCCAGGTCCACCCCCGACAGCGCCCGCACTTCGGCCGCCTCCGTCCCATAGACCTTCCCCAACTCGCGTACCCGAAAAACGGGCGTGCGCGAGTCCGTCGGAACAGACCTATCACCATCGGAGGCCACGGCTGTATCCTTCATAGACCGGGCTCCAGGATAATCCTCCTGTCCAAGGGCGGAAAGCTTTCTATGCCGCCCCGAGTTGGATTCATTCCCCTCCGGCCTCCGCTTCCTTACGGTTCGGTGGCCAATACCTGGGGTGATGGCGATTAGAGGTCCGAAACCGCAAATCCCGTTCGCAAATTAAACTCCTGTTCCACGCCCTTAGCGCCTCGGCTCGGTGGTCGTGAACCGCCCGGCCGGGAGTGCCGCAAACCCTTTGGCGACCAGTTCCGCCGCCTTGGCGTCGCGCGTGTGAGAATCCACGCTGTCGAGCACGATCACAATGACCCGGCGCCCACTGCGGGACGCGGTCACTGCGATCGAGTAACCCGACTGGTCGATGTAGCCGGTCTTCAACCCGTCACAGCCTTCAAGATGGCCGAGCAGATGATTGTGTGTTCGCATGATCACGGTCTTTTTGCCCGCATTTGGACGAAAGGTTCGCTCCCGGGTCGAGGTGTAGCGCAGGACCTCGGGATGTTTGAGAATTAATTCGCGGCAGAGGAGAACAAGGTCACGCGCGGTGGTCAGGTCATGAGGTTGGCCGCGCGCTGGCGGCAGACCATTCACGGAGTGGAACACCGTGCTGGTCATGCCTAATTCTCGCGCTCTTTTATTCATCAGCTCCAGGAAACCGTCAGTCGTACCGCCGAGCTTTTCGGCCAGCGCTACTGCCGCGTCATTGGCCGATTGTACCACCAGGGCATAAAGCATTTCCTCGATGGTGAATGTTTCCCTCGGGTCCAGCCACACCTTCGACGGGCTGGCTTGCGAAGCTTTGACGCTGACGGGGACCGGGTCGCGCAAAGAGAGCTGTTTCTGGTCGACCTTCTCCAAAATGATGAGCAGGTCCATCAACTTGAGTATGCTCGCCGGGTAACCCTTCGCATCGGCCTGGTCCTCGAAAAGGACTTTGCCTGTCCCGGCATCCACGACGATAGCGCCCAGGTAGGGGTCGCGGGAGATGACGCCGCGGCCTGTGGCCCTCGGTTGGGTGGCTTTTCGGGTGGCGGCTTGAGAGGCAGAGGCACCTGCCACCAGCAGCAACACCAGGAAAAGGGACGAAACTTGCTTGTTACTCATCTGCAAAACGACATTCAAAGGGAGCATAGCTTCGCCGGACCCAGGCTGCGGGTCAAGCTTTGACCCTCACCCGCCCAAGTAACTTTCTGCGAGGACTCTTCCCCTATGGCTCAAATCCGGAACACTCTTCTTGCGTTCTGATAAAGCAACTTGCGTTCGATCTGTTTGCTCGCTGCCAGCCGCCGCACCGCCGCAATGGTCCGGGCGCCCTGGCACTGCGGCACGGTCCCGGCCCAATCATCGCAGTCGCTGCCGTAAACCAATTTGTCCTGGTGCCGTTGGAGAAAATCGCGGGCGTGGTCCTCGTCCCGCGATAGCGCATTAAGACCGGAGCTGGCAGACAGGTCGCCAAACATGTTTGGGTAATCGCTCAGGTAACGGTCGGTGATTCCGCCGGGAGTCACTTTGCCTTTGGGATAAAGTTCCGCCTGGTCGGTGAGATTCTTGTCGATGTTCGCCCACCAGGTTTGAGCGTGGCCGATAAAGGTGGTCTGGTGAAATCGTTCGAGCATTTTATAAAACCGCTCAAAACCGTAATTGTACCTGCCGTGTTGCCAATGCATGAGCACTGGTACGTGGTAATCGGCCGCCAATTGATAGATTCCCTGCATTGCCGGCGAATCGCAATCGATCCCGAACTTCTGTTCCGCGATGACCACGCCGCCCAACTTGAGGTACTTTTCGATTTCTTCAACGGCATCGTCCAGGTCGGGAACCTCGTTGGCGCCGAAAAGGAATTTGCGGCGATGGACTTTGGCCAAACGGCAGCAGGCCTGGTTGCCGAAGCATTGGGCCTGCAAACCGTTGGAGAGGCCGTCATGAGTGGACGGGGTGTTGACCGGCCGGCCGGCCGGCAGGAGGATAGTGCGCGTAACGCCCATCGCTTTCTGGTGCGCCAGCAGGACCTCATCGGGCCGGTCGGAGTAATTGACGTGCTGGTGAATGTCAATGATCGGCTCGCGACCGGAGAGCGCTCCGGAGGTTTTGCAGCCCGGCACCGCGGCAGCGAGCATCAGGAGGCTGGAAGTGGTGAGAAACTCGCGGCGGGAGAAGGGAGGGTTTTTAGTTCTTAATTCTGAATTTTGAGTCGGCCGAGGTCCGCGTTGGTCAGGTTTCATTCTACGTGAGTTTGGGAGCGGACCTTGGAAAACTCAAAAGAAAACGGGGCGCAAATCAAAAAGTTTGGTGCAACTCCTTGTTCATCTGCGTCAGTCTGCGTCATCTGCGGGCAACTCGCTCACCAGGAAGACCAAGGGGGCTTTTTCCTTCTTTCCCGAAGCGAAGGGTTAAACGATGATGAAGGCATGGGCCTTTCGCGCAGCGCCGCAAAATCGGTTGGATGCCTTCTCGCTCTGACCTTCTGGTTTTTGCTCGCGCTTTGTGCTGCCGCAGCGGAAACCTTGCCCACCAATTCCGCCCGCGTCACCCACACGGTCCTTACCAATGTGCTGAGCTCTTTTCAAGTTAAGCCTGGCTTTCGACTGGAATTAGCCGCCGTCGAGCCGATGGTTACTGCGCCCGTGGCCATGGCTTTTGACGAAAACGGGCGGCTCTTTGTCGTCGAGATGCGCGATGCCGCCCAGCCCCAGGAAGCGACTCCGCACCTGGGCCGGATTCGGCTGCTGGAAGATGTCGAGGCCGATGGCGCCTATCGTTCCAGCACGGTCTATGCCGAAGACCTGGTCTGGCCTTCCGCGGTGGCCTGCTATGCTGGCGGCATTTTCGTGGCCACCGCCTCGCAAATCCTCTACCTCAAGGATAGCAAAGCCGATGGCGTTGTTGATGTGCGACGAACCATTTTGACCGGCTTCGGCGGCACCAACGCGCTCAATTCCCAAACCGTGTTGAACAATTTCAATTGGGGCCTCGACAATCGTATTCATGGCGCGACCGCGGGCCTGGGCGGTGTCATCACCGCCCCGAACGGACCGCTGGCCAACTCCATCTCGCTGGCCGGCAGCGATTTCTCGTTCGACCCGCGCACGTCGGCGGTTTTTCCGGAAGCCGGCCCCGCGCAGTCCGGCTTGAGCTTCGACAATGACGGGCGGCGGTTCGAATCCGATTTTATCCGCCCATTACGGCTGGCCATGTATGCACCGCGGTACGCCGCGCGCAACCCCTATTTCCCAAGGCTCCCCGAGATGCTCGACTGTGCCGGTACCGCACCGCCGATTCTCCATTTTGTTTCGATGACCGCGCCCAAACCCGGGACCGTCCGTTCCACAGGCGGCAACCGGCTTGGGCCGGCGGTGATGCTCGAAACCAAAGTGCTGGCGCCGGGTTGGCTCACCAACGCCCACGGTTGTGCGGTGTACCGGGGGAGCGCCTTTCCCACTAATTACCTCAACAGCTTGTTCATCGCCGATCCGGATGCGCACGTAATTCACCACGCGGTGCTGCGCGAAAACGGCCTCGAGTTGCTCGCCGAGCGGGCGGCGGATGAACGGAACACCGAGTTCCTGCTCTGTAAGGACAGTGCGTTTCGCCCGGTCCAGGTCATCTGCGGACCCGATGGCGTGCTCTATGTCGCCGACCTGCAGGACGGCTACGAGCGCGGCCGGATTTTTCGGATTGTGCCGGAGAATTTCCGGCGCCCGAAGCTCCCGCAGCTTGGCAAGGCCAGGACCTATGATTTGGTCGCTTCCCTGGCGCAGCCAGATGGCTGGCACCGGGATACGGCCGCGCGGCTTTTGTTCGAGCGGCAGGACCCGGCGGCCGTGCTGCTGCTGAGCAACATGCTCAACCGCGCCAAGGTCCCGCTCGCCCGCCTTCACGCCCTCCACGCCCTGGAGGGCTGCGCGGCCTTCCAGGAAGCCAATTTGGTGAGTGGCTTGCAGGACGCGGATGACCGCGTGCGCGAGCACAGCGTCGCGTTATGCGAACGGTTGGCCAGGGACGGGGCGGTTTCCGACACGCTCTGGGACCAACTCAAACCCCTCGCGGGCGACCCAGCGCTGCGGGTGCGTTATCAGTTGGCGCTCAGCCTGGGCGAAATCAGGCGGCCGGACAAAGCGCGCGTGTTGGCCGAAATCCTGAACCGTGACCGCGGCAACGCGTGGATTCAAAACGCCGCCTTGAGTTCCACGGCCGAGGGCGCGGGCAGCCTGTTCGTCCTTCTGGCGGGGGATGCCTGGTTTCGAAGTGATAGCGCGGAGTTTTTACGCCAGCTTGCGCTCATGACGGGGGCCAAGGGCCGGATGGACGAGGTGATTCAGGTTTTGGACTTCATCGACCAGTCCGCTCTCGGGCGCACCGAGGCCTTCGGGCTGCTGGCGACTTTGGGCGAGGGCCTGCGCCGCACACACAGTTCGCTTGCGCTGGTGGATTCACCGGGACGGCTCGCGCGCTTCTATTCGCAAGCGCTCGAGGCGATGGCCGACGAAAAGGCGTCCAAACAGACCCGGTTGGAGGCCGTCCGGTTGCTGGGGGTCAGCCCTTCCACTTTTGCCGACATTGGCAGTTGGCTGCTGCTGCTGTGCGAGCCGCGCCAGCCGGCCAGCCTTCAATCTGCCGCTCTGGCCGTGTTGGGACGTTACGGCGACCCCAATGTGCTCAATGAACTGCTGAAACGACTGCCGGCCCTGGCCCTCCAGATGCGAAATCAAGCCATTGGCGCCCTGCTGTCTCGCAATGATCGGCTCCCCGCCTTGCTGGCGGCGATTGAAGACGGCAGGATTTCCCCCGCCGACTTCTCCTCGACCCAGAAGAACTTTCTCCGGACACACCACGATTCTGCGATCAGCCAGCGTGCCGTGCGGCTTTTTGGCCCGGTGCCCGTCCATCGACCCGAAACCCTCGACCAATACAAATCCGCGCTGCGCCTGGCCGGCACCGCTGACCACGGCCAGGCAATCTTTTCGGCACGATGTGCGAGCTGTCACCAGGCCCACGGCAACATCCAGCCGTTGGGCCCGGACCTGACGGCCGCCAGGTTCATGGGCAAGGAGAAACTCCTCGAAGCGATTGTCGAGCCGAACGCTGTGGTGGCGCCGACGTATGCGCCCTGGACAGCCGAGACCCAGGCAGGCGAGAGTTTAATCGGCATCAAGGAAGATGAAAGCCTCGCCGCCATCACCTTGCGCCAGTTGGACGGCACGCGGGCGGTTTGGCCGCGGCTGAACCTGCAAGCCATCGAGGCCCGCTCCTGGTCCTTTATGCCCGTCGGTTTGGAAGAGGGACTTTCGCCGCAAGATATGGCCGACCTGCTTGATTACGTCACGACTGGGGCTGATCTCAGAGGTAGATAGATAGCTAATTTGGTTAAATGAGTTAAAGAAGTTAAAAAGGCCGTGAATACCTTGGGATAAGATGCTGCCTTTCCTCAGTTAACTCATTTAACCCTTTTAACCTGCTTAACCCCTTACCCGCTCACAGCCATTCCTTAATTTTCTCCTGGTACTTATTGTAGATGAATCCCAGGACGAGCAGTACGATCCCCAGCGCCATGAAGCTCAAAATCCGGTAAAGGGTTTCCAGCTTCCACACATCAAAGATGAATACGCGGGCAATCGCGCAAGCTAGTATGCCCAAACCCAGCCAGCGATAGAGCCGCTCCCGCAGCACGATTCCCGCTGTGAAAAGTCCCAGCGCCAGCAAAGACCAGCCGGCCGTCAGGTACGCTCCGCCTCCCTCACGTTCTAAATCGCCAACCCAACGTGAGAGAAAAACCCAAAGACTGAGTCCGCCCAGGAGGATCATCGCGCCGTGCACGTTGCGCTCGAGACGATAACGGTCGGGCAGCAGCTTGGCCGCGCGTTGCTGGCCAAGCAGCGCCAAAATCGCAATCAGGTTCGGCCAAAAGACGGTCGGGGCTTCGTACCCCGGCATCCAGAACAATCCCAAACCGCTGAGCGTGAAGACGCCGCCAAAAAGGAGTGCCTCCACATTCTTTCGCCAACCCGCGAAAACGAAGAGTAACAACCCCACCAGCGCCAGGACCCAGATCCGCTCGCGCGCCGGGATATAATCCCAAATCCATACCAGGCACATCACCAATGCCACCCAACGATAGACCAACGCGATTCCCAGCAGAGGCTGGCTCACCCGCGCGTCGGCGCCGGGTTTTCGGTTGAACCACTCGGCCGTGGCCAGCGAAAGGAAAACCAAAGCCCCAATCGGTGCGAGCGGAAAGGCCCACCCCGGCTTGCCCTCGTGAAGTTGCCAGGCAAACTGGGCGCCGCTGACCAGCAGAAAGATTTGACCGCAGGCCGCCAGGAACCACGCCCGCGTGAACACTCCGTAAGCGGTCAAGCCAATCGCCAGCAGGCTGGTCAATGCCAGCCAGGACGGCGGCTGGTATTTCGGACTCAGCCAGAAATAAAGCACGCCCACTATCGCCAGCGCGTAGAGTCCCTGCCAAATCCCTCCCGCTTCGGAAGACAATGTCAGGACTTTCTGCTTCTGCCACCAGTGGCTAAGCAGCAGCGTCATCGCGAGCAACAGCGCCGGGTTCCACCATGGCGGCGATTGGCCGGGCGCAAACCAGTTGACCAGCCACGCAAGTTGCGCGATAAGCAGGTAACTCTGGCTGAGCAGCGAAATCTCGCGCACCCGCAAAAGATAAATCGAAAAAGTCAGCAACAGTCCTTCCGCGGCGAGCACCAGCGGGAAGTTCGCGTGCGTGGAATGGTGCCAGGTGACCGCCAGCCAAACTACGAGCGCCAGCAGGGTTGAATAGGCGATTTGAAAACGTGGAAACCCTTGCCGCGCGGCCGCGCCTTGCTGCTCACGGTCGGCCGCCAGGGCGTCGCCCAGCATGAAGGCGCCGATCGCCATCGGCAGCCATAGCTGGTGGGAATTAACCGCGCTTGCTGAAAAGATTTCCCACCCGCCGGCCAGCCTCACGGCGGTATGCACCCCGGCCAGCAGGACCACGTTTTTCCCCAGGATTGGCACTTGATTCAACTCCAGCCACGGGTCCCGCGGAGGCAATTCCAAAACTTTCTGTTTCTGCCACCAATAACTCAGACCCAGACTGAATGAGAGCATGAGGACCGGGTTCCACCACGGCTCGAGCGGCCCGGAGCGAAACGCGTCGTAAATCCACGTCAATTGGGCTATCAACAAAGAGCCTTGTGCCAGCAAGCTGACCTCCGGCACCTCAAGCAGGTAAATCGAAAAAATCAGCAATGCCGCCTCGCCGGCCAGCACCAAAGAAAAATGCTCCCGCGGCGCGTTGTCCCACGCGGCCACCAGCCAAATCGCCAGCGCCAGCACCGCGAAATAACTGACCTGGGGCCGTAACACGCGGAGTTCGCCCGTCTCGGCCGAACCCCGAGTTTGCCGATGCACCAGCAACGTATTGGCCATCATCAAAGCGCCCAGCGTCATCCCCAGCCAGAGACCGTGGGGATCGGGCTGGCGCATGCCGTCCATCCCCCACCCGACCGCCAGCGCCGCGGCGATGTACGCGCCAGTCAGCAAAACTGCATTCTTCCTTTGCCCGCCCATCATGAGCAGGATGACGCTCTCGGCCGCGAGGATGAGCGCAAGTTGCACTCCGGCGAACCGATCATTCGAAATGATGCCGATGGTCACGAGCAGCAACCCTTGCGTGAGATAAAAGTTTTTCGCCAGCGGTTCCGCGGCCAGGGCGCGCCTCGCTACCTCCGCCAGCACCAGCAGCACCGAACCGTAAATCAGCGAGAACTTCCAAAAGCCACCGTGATGGACTTGCAGCATGGTCAGCAGGAACATGGTGAAAAACGCGCCGTTGTTCATAGTGAGGAACGTGGCGCGGTTTTCGCCGCTGAATTTTTTGTCGCGGGAGAAGAAAACGGCGGCGGTAAACACGAGCCAATAGCTCATCAGGAAGCACGTGCCCGTCCACAGCCCTTCCTGGGGCGTAGGCCATTGCCATTCGCTGCCTTTGAGGAAACGCCAGAAACCGTAAGTCGCGTAGCTGGCCACCAGGCTCGCGAAGGAGAGCACAGCCCACCGATTGCGCACCAGAAAGAAAACGGCGGTGACGGTCAGCACCAGGTTGGAATACAGCGTGAACAGCCCCACCTGGCGTGTGATGATCGAGGTGTAATAGGCCAGCACAACGGCGAAGAGCGCCAGCACCTCGGATTTGCGGTGGTCGGCTATCCAGACCATGAAACCGGCGCAGCCCAGCAGCAGCAACCCATCGAGTAGCGCGCTTTGAATCACCCGCAGCGACTCGATGTGGTGGGCCGCGTAAGTAGTAAAATAAAACGCTGCCAGGCCGCCGGCGAACAGGACCTGGGCATAGTTCTTCAGGCTCTCCTTGGCCGCTTGGCGTTGCCACCACCAACCCGCCCCCAGCAAGCTCCCGCTGGCCACGTAGAGCAACAGGACTTTTCCCCCCGCACCGAAGTTCTGGTAGGCCAGGTTGGCGATAAAAGCCAGGCCCGTCAGCACCATCCCGATGCCGATGCGCACCAGCCAGTAGGTGCCCAGGCGCATTTCGAAAGAAGGGGGCTGCGCTGGAGTGCTCGGTGACAGGGAACCGGTGGAGGGGGGGTGAACGGGCGGCGTTCGGTGAGTGCTCGGTGGCGGCTGGGCCGCAATCGCTTCAGTCTTGGGAGCTTTGACTTCGGACTCCACCTTCTGCGTCACGCTGGCGGCAGGTTGAGGTGCGACCCGAGCGGCAACCGGTGCCTGAATAATTGGTGGAATAGGCGGTGGCGAAACAGGGGCCGGCTTGGGAACGGGCGTTTCCTGTTTGATCTTTTCCTGGGGCTTTTGCCAAGGCTGCAGAACCGGCGCCGCGGGCTGGCTCAGGCGTTGCTCCAGGGTTTTGAGCTGGCGGGAAAGCAAGCCCAGTTCCTGTTCCAACAGCTCCTGCCGGTATTTGAGCCGGGCCAGTTCCGCTCGGTCTTGTTCGTTCATGCTTGGTCGGAGCGCAGAACTCCAGCTCTGCGCCTATCGTTATGACGCCGTCCGATAATTCCTATCTCCCGGCGACGCAATCACCCAAACCCGGCATCTCGCTGACGAGGCCAGACTGCGCCGTGGGCCCGCCGCAGTCACGTCCGAAGCGAAACACCCTGCCGAACTGCAGCAAAACTAAGAACAAAAGCCCCGCTAGACCAGCCCAAATGCGGAACTGATAAACTCGCCAGGCACGCGGATTCGTTTTCATGCCGCCAAGCATACGACCCCTGGCCGCGGTGGTGTTAATCGATAAACTTAGTCGGAACATCAGTTCAACCGATGGCCCGAACATGCGGGTTACTCCGGCTCGCGGACCTCACTCTGTTTTCGTGAAGCGTATGGAGTGCGTGGTGGCTCTTGCCTTGCTGTGATGGGTGAAGATTTTGGTTTCTTGAAAACCCTTTCTGCGCCATGGTGGAGTATGGGCAAACGACGAGAGGCGCGGGAGCGCGCCGTGCAATTTCTTTTTCAGTATGATTTGAACCCGCCGGAAGACCTCCCGGCGGCCCTCGAGCAGTTTTGGGAATCCCAGCGGGGCGCTGCCATCGCCGGAGAAAAAGGCGCCGCCACCTGGGGTCAGCCCGTCCAGTTGCCGCCTCCCACCACCGAAGAAGCTGCCGTGCGCCTCTTTGCCGACCCTCTCATTAGCGGCGCGCTGCAGCACCGCGATGAAGCCGACGCCATTATCACCCGGCACGCCAAAAACTGGGACCTTCACCGGATTGCCGCGGTGGATCGAAATATCCTGCGATTGGCGATTTACGAGATGCTCCATCGAGACGATATTCCGCCGGTGGTCAGCATCAATGAGGCGGTCGATATCGCCAAAAAGTTTTCAACCCAGGATAGCGGTAAATTTGTGAACGGTATTCTGGACAAGGTGAAGAGCGAGCTGATGAGGCCGGCTCGCGCGGTCAAATGACGATGTTCGCTGACCTCCATCTCCATACGCACTTCTCAGACGGCACCTATTCGCCGGAGGAGTTGGTGGCCCAGGCGCGGCGGCACGGCCTGGCCGCCCTCGCCCTCACCGACCATGACACCGTCGAGGGTTGTGCCCCCACCGCGGTTCTCTGCCACGCCGTCGGCATCGAGTTCATCCCGGGCGCTGAGTTGACCGCCGAGCAGGGCGGCGATGAAATCCACATTCTGGGCTACCTCGTTGACATTCAAAATCGGCGGTTGTTGGAGGAGATTGGCAAATTCCAGGGCGTGCGGCAGAACCGGATTCGCGAAATCGTCGCCCGGCTCAAACAAATGAATGTCCCGCTGGAATCTGACGCGGTTTTTGCGCTGGCCAATTGCCGCTCGCCCGGCCGGCCGCATGTCGCCCGGGCGCTGGTGCAAGCCGGGATTTGCGCAAGCCTGGATGAAGCCTTCGAACGCTTTCTGAAAAAAAACCGGCCCGGATGGGTGCCTAAATTCAAAATGTCCGCCGCCGCCGCCATCGAGTTGATTCACCAGGCTGGTGGCCTGGCGGTCCTCGCGCATCCAGGCCTGAACCGCACCGACGACCCGATCCCCGGCATGGTCGAGGCGGGGTTGGACGGCATCGAATGTTTTCACACCAAACACTCGACCGCGACCTCCGAGCATTACCTGGAACTGGCTGACCACTTTCATCTGCTGGTAACCGGCGGCTCGGATTGCCACGGGATGAGCAAGGGCAAGCCGCTAATCGGCACGGTTAAGTTGCCATACCAGCACGTCGAAATGTTGAAGGCCAAAGTGGCGGGAAACCTGATGCGTGAAAAGTCGTGCGTGAAACGTGATGCGTGAACCGAGATGTGCGAACATGATAACTGCTTTTCCCAAAAACCAGCCGGCGATACAAGATTCCGGTAGCTTGAAGCTCACACATCACGTTTTACGTTTCACGTTTCACGTTTCACGTTTCACGTTTCACGCATCACGCATCACGTTTAACCTTTCACGCACCTCCCACTCCGCACTCTGCACTCTCCGCTAACTCCATGGGCCTGTTCGCCAAGTTCAAGGCCGGCCTGCAGAAGACCCACAGCAAGCTGGCGCACGAAATCAAACGCATCGTCACCCGCTCCCCCAAGCTCGAGGCCCACGCCCTTGAAGAATTGGAAGCCGCCCTCATTGCCGCCGATCTCGGCATGGACATGACCACGCAGATCATTGAGGCGGTCAAAAAGGACTACGAAACCCAGGGCGGCTCCGGGTTGGATGTGTTCGCCATCGCCGAGCGCGAAGTCGTGCACAGCTTGGCTTCGAATCACTCCGAACTCCGCCGGGCCCCGGAAGGCCCCACGGTGGTTTCCATCGTCGGCGTCAACGGCACCGGCAAAACCACTACCGCGGCGAAGCTCGCCCATCTGGTCCAGGCGCGCGGCCAGCCTGCCCTGCTGGGCGCCTGCGACACTTTTCGCGCTGCCGCTATCGAGCAGCTCAAGCTCTGGGGACTGCGGCTGAAGGTGGACGTTATCGCCGGCGCCTATGGCGCCGATGCCGCCGCCGTCGCGCACGACGCCGTGGCCGCCGCGCAGGCGCGCAACTCGACGTATTTATTTGTCGATACCGCCGGGCGCTTGCACACCAAGCACAACCTGATGCAGGAGCTCCAAAAAGTGCATCGGGTGATGGGCAAACAATTAACTGGGGCCCCGCATGAAGTGCTGCTCGTGCTCGATGCGACTACCGGCATGAACGCCCTGAATCAGGCCCGCGAGTTCAACAAGGCCGTCCCGCTGACCGGCCTCGTGGTCACCAAGCTCGACGGCACGAGCAAAGGCGGCATGGTGGTTGCCATTCAGAAGGAGCTGGGCTTGCCGATCAAATTTGTGGGGCTGGGCGAGCAGGCCGACGATTTGCAACCCTTCGACGCCAAACAGTTCGCCGAGGCGTTGTTTAGCGAGTGAGATCGAGTACGGATGGATACGCGTGCTACGACCGGCTATATGCGCGTTGCTTTGCGTTTAGCGAAGCGCGGTTACGGGACAACTTCCCCCAATCCCATGGTCGGCGCCGTGCTGGTAAAGGCCGGCCAAATCATCGGGCGCGGCTGGCACCATCGCGCGGGCGCGCCGCACGCGGAGATCGAGGCGCTGCGTGATGCCGAAAAGCGGGGCCATAGCCCGAAAGGCGCGACCCTCTACGTCACTCTCGAGCCATGCTGCACCCACGGGCGCACCCCCCCGTGCACGAAGGCAATTATTGCCGCCGGAATTAAAAAGGTCGTGGTGGCCGCGACCGACCCCAATCCCCGCCATTCGGGCCGGGCTTTTCACCTGCTGAAACGCGCCGGCCTCAAAGTTGTCCACGGCGTGCTCGCCGAGGAATGCCAGCGGCTGAATGAAGCCTTCAATCATTGGATCGTGCATCGAACCCCGCTGGTGACCGTCAAAGCGGCTATGACGCTCGATGGCAAAATCGCCACCGCCTCCGGTGAATCAAAATGGATCACCAGCGAACCGGCCCGCGCCTATGGAATGAAGCTGCGGCAAGGCGCCGATGCGATTCTGGTCGGAATCAATACCGTCCTGGCGGATGACCCGAGTCTGACTCGGCGAACACGAAAACTCCCAACTCCCAACTCCCAACTCCCAACTCCAGCTCTTCGGCGGCTCGTCCTGGATGCCAAAGCCCGGACACCATTGAATGCCAGGGTGGTCCGTGACGCATGGACCGGGCTGACGACGATTGTAGTGAGCAAGTCGGCGCCGAAACAACGGGTCGCCGCTCTGGCCAGGCACGTGCGCGTGCTGGTTGCGCCGCTGGCCAAAGCGCCGCGCGCTGCGGACGGCGTGGCCCGCCAGCCGTGTATCGACCTGCGCTGGCTCTTAAAAAAGCTCGGCTCGGAACAGATTTCAAACCTGTTGGTGGAAGGGGGCGGCGAGGTGAATGCCTCGTTTTTGCTCCCAGGCCTTGCGCACCGTGTCGCCTTCTTTTACGCGCCAAAAATCCTGGGTGGACGCGACGCGCGCAAGGCCGTTGCGGGCGAAGGCGTTCGAACGCTCGGCGAAGCCCCTGTCCTGACCGATGTCAAATGGCGCAGACTTGGGCCCGATTGGCTGCTGACCGGTAAGGTTGAAAGTTGCAGGTTCAGTAAACCCGGGTCCGAGTGAAAGCTGAGCCCTGCGTAAGCAGGCATGGATGTGAGACAACTTTCAACTCTCAACTTTCAACCTTCAACTTTCAACCTTCAACTTTCAACCTTCAACCGGGCGCGAACCTTCCACCTTGAACTTTCACCATTCCACCTTCACCCTTTCCCCCCATGTTTACAGGCATCGTGGAAGAAATCGGCACCGTCGAGCGCATCCGACCCAGCGCCAGGTCGATTGAGTTGACCGTCCGGACCAGGCTTTGCGGGCAAGGCCTGAAAGTCGGTGCCAGCCTGGCGATCAACGGCTGCTGCCTCACGGTGGTCAAGCTTGCTTCGCGCGGCAAACGCAAACTGGCTCAATTCGATTTGCTCAAAGAGACCTGGCAGCGCACTAACCTGCAATTCGCCAAACCGGGTTCGCTGGTCAATCTCGAACGTCCCTTGCGCGCGGACGGCCAACTGGGCGGACATTTCGTCACCGGGCACATCGACGGTTTGGGCACTATCACTCGCTGGGAGCGGGTGGGACAGGACCACGTGCTGGACATCGCCACCGCCCCAGAGGTGATGCGCTTTATCGTGTTCAAAGGCTCGATTGCGGTCGATGGCATCAGCCTCACCGTGGCGGGCGTGCACAAAAAGACCTTCCGCATCTGGATTATCCCCCACACCTACGACGTTACCGCCTTGCGCGAGCGCAAGGTCGGTGATGCGGTGAATCTTGAAGCTGATCTGCTGGGCAAATACGTCGAAAAATTCGTCACCGCGCGAGCATAGCTGCCCCATTCACTCTGCCCTCCACTTCGTCTCGTTTCCCCATCCCCCGTCACTTCTCCTCAGAACGGCCAATACCAGTGTTTCTTGGGCGTCGGGTTGGAGACCTGGAATTGCTTTTCCTGCGTCGCCATCGAAGCCGGCTCAATCTCCACCACCCGGCCTCGCGGAACGAAATTATCGTGGCCGAGGGCATCCTTGAAAACGTAAGTTCCGTGCTTGAGGCGCGGTTTGCTGGCCGTGGTAATGGTGCTCCCGTTGTTGAGCTTCATGACATACTGGTGGGCGCAGCCGCAAAGGACCAGAAGGCTGAGGACCAGCGGTAAAACCATTTTTCTCATAAGAAATCTCTGCTTTTGTATAGCAGCTTCGGTGATGACTGTCACTCAACATCCCAACATCAACATCCTGGCATCGGTCCCCCACTCCCACCGTGACCCCATGCCCATCCCCCTCTCTCGCGTTCGCCCCTGGTCAGAGATTAGTTTGAACATATTCCCCCCTTCCCCTCTCCAATGTTGCAGGATGGGGTTAGGTTGTGGTTATGAGGCGGCCCGAGGGCGGGCCGCCTCTTTTTCGTTCGCGTCCCAGTGAATCCCCTGGACGCTTTCCAGTTTCGCCCCCAATTGCGTCAGACGCGGCCGGGCCGCACGTTTTCCTCAGACGCAATTTATGAAAATGTTGTTCTTCTCCTCCGACGACACCGAGGTCCAACAGGTCACCCGCGAGATGGTTCACGCCGGCATTCCCTGCGAAGTCCGCGATGGCCTGGCCGCCAATGGTGACCCGCCGGACGCCGAAATCTGGATTTGCAACGACCGGGATTGCCACCGCGCCTTCTTGCTGTGCGTCCAGCTCGGTATTGGGTTCGCCCGCCGGCCGGTTGAAGTGGTCGAGACTGAGTGACACCCAGCCGAGCGGTGGGCCTTGGCCCCTGTGACGTCCCGCTGAACAAGGCACCCAACTCGCCCGGATTCCAGGCCCTCATTTACCTCAATTAACCCTTTTAACTCATTGTGGATTAAGCCTCCGGGCCACCTCCTCCAGCAGCTTCCGGTATTGGCCACGATGCATGCTCCCGATTCGCTTTTCTTCCTCGATCGGTGACCCTTTGTCCTGCACCAGATAAGCGTCGCATTGCAGCCGGCAAGTCCCCTCCGCGACCGGCACAACGGACAACTTGACGCGCACCCAAACCGGGGTCTCGCCCATCCAGCCTCCATAGGCGATCTCATTCATCGTCGACCCCTTCTTCTCGAACACGAGGTGGTCGAAACCGGGTTCGGTTGCTTTAAAGCCGTGTTCCTGGAAGACGGTCGCGGTCATCGCGCTGATTTGCCCGGGCGTATTGCCTCGGATTTCAACCGCCGCAAAATGTGCCGCGGACGGCTCCCCTGTGGAACGGCACCCGGTCCCCGAAAGCCCGCAGAGGCAAAGAGCCAGGCCAAATAGCGCGAACAGTCTTCTCATTATTCCGTGCAGCCTAGCATTCTGTCCCCTTTCGCGCCAAGCCGATCTGCTACTCCCTCTCCCCCTCAACGCAAAAAAGCCGGGGAGCGCCCCCAAAGACGCTCCCCGGACTCTATCAACTCAAGCTGGCAAACCCAATCTTACCAGGCTTGTTTCCAAACCAACGCAGGCTCTAACCATGCGTCAGCCTGATCTTGCCCAAAAACGCTTCCGGGCGTCTATCGCATAAACATATGGGTCCCTCACCGCGCCATTTTGTTCTCGTAACGCCGCTGCTCCTGGAGGAAATTCGGGTCGAAAGGCTTGAGATTGAGGCACCATTCTTGAAATTTGACCTCCTCCGGCGGCCGATACAAGCCGGATGGGCAAATCATTTTGGCTATGCGCCACCTCCAGCATAAGCTCAGCATCGCCCGCGGCGAACGTGCTGCCGAGTTGCTCTTCAAACACGCCCGGTTGGTCAATGTCCTCAGCGGCGAGATCTATTTGACGGACGTCGCCGTGGATGATGGCCGCGTTGTCGGCCTCGGAGAATACGACGCCAACACCGTCATCGATCTCGAGGGCGCTTTCCTCGCTCCCAGCCTCATCGACGGTCATTTTCATGTCGAAAGCTCGATGCTGACGGCCCGGGAATTCGCCCGCGCGGTTGTCCCGCACGGCACCGGGGCTGTCGTCATCGACCCTCATGAATACGCCAATGTGCTCGGCCTGGACGGCATCCGCTATGTCATGGAATCCAGCAAAAACCTTCCGGTGGATTTCTTCATCATGCTCCCCTCCTGCGTGCCGGCGACTCCATTCGAAACCGCAGGCGCCCGCCTCACTGCCGACGATCTCCGGCTGATGATCGCCGACGAACGCATCGCCGGCGTCGCTGAGTTGATGAATTATCCAGGGGTTTATCTGGGCGCTGAAAGCGAGCTTGCCAAAATCGAGGCCGGCAAAGGCAAGAACATCGATGGGCACGCCCCCGGGTTGCGCGGCCGCAATCTCAATGCGTACGTGCTGGCGGGCGTGCGCTCCGACCATGAATCAACCGAACTCGAGGAAGCCCGTGAAAAAATCCGCCTCGGCCTCCATGTCCTGCTGCGCGAAGGCAGCACCGAGCGCAATCTCACGACCCTGGCGCCCCTGGTTAATTCTCACAATGCCGCCAATTGCTCCTTCGCTACCGACGACAAGCTCGCCGGCGACCTCGTGTCCGAAGGCCACATTGATCATTGTGTGCGCCAGGCCATTCGCCAGGGCATTCCCCCCATTACCGCCCTGCAAATCGCCACCATCAATACCGCCCGGCATTATCGGTTGCGCAATT
The DNA here is from genome assembly GCA_035566895.1 of Binatia bacterium. Taxonomy (GTDB): domain Bacteria; phylum Verrucomicrobiota; class Verrucomicrobiia; order Limisphaerales; family UBA8199; genus DATMQA01. The sequence goes on along the minus strand of DATMQA010000199.1, from coordinate 3,402 downwards.
TCGGGGCCATCGCTCCGAGGTACTGGGCCGATTTCATCGTGTTCGATGACCTCAACAACCTGGTTGTCCGCCAGACTTACAAAAAAGGCAAGCTGGTGGCGGACCAGGGCAAATATCTGGCCCCCCAGCCGGCGCCGGTCCCACCGCCGCGCAGCACCATGAACCTCCGCTATCAGGCCCCCGATGACTTCGAAGTCCGCCTGGACCACCCCGCCAAAATCCGCGTCATCGAAATCGTCCCCAACCAAATCGTCACCCGGCAAGTCATTGAAACGCCCCGCACTGAACACGGCCTGTTGTTCCCGGACCTCGAGCGCGACCTGCTGAAACTGGTGGTCGTCGAGCGCCATCGCGCCACCGGCAATGTCGGCGTCGGTTTTGTCCGCGGGTTCAAACTCAAGGCTGGCGCCCTCGGCTCGACCGTTGCACACGATGCCCATAATGTCGTTGTCGTTGGCACTAACGACGACGACATCACCCGCGCGATCGAGGAGTTGGAATCCATGCAAGGCGGACAGGTCGCCGTGGCCGGTGGGGCCGTCAAAGCGGCTCTGCCTCTGCCAATCGCCGGCCTGGTTTCGGACCGCCCGCTGGATGAAGTCATCGAGCGAATCGCCGGATTGAACACTGCCGCCCGTCACCTGGGCTGTGATTTGGAAGCTCCTTTCATGACCCTTTCGTTCCTCAGTCTTTCCCCGATTCCAGAGCTGAAGCTCACTGACCAGGGCTTGATCGACGCGGTCAATATGCGGCCGACAACTTTGCTGGTCGAGGAGGTCCCTGCTGCTTAATCTTCCTCCTCCTCATCCGGGGGAACCTTTGACCGCCAATTACCAGCGGGTGCTCAGCCAATAAAGAACAAACGCCAGCACGGCCGATGTGAGCAGGCCGGCCGCAATCGACCACCTCAGGATCAGCTTGCGTTTCCGCCGCAGATTCCTGCCGCCCATCCCGGGCAACAAATAAAACCGTTGCCGTTCTTTCGGTCGTCCAAAAAGCGCCATAAAACCCACAAGGGGCATTATGATGTTTGAACCTTCAACCTTCAACCTTCAACCTGCAACCGCCTTGGAGGCGGCCGCATCCTCCTTGACCCTTTCTCCCGAATCATCAAGCATCCTCCAATGCGCAAGACATTGCTGGCGGCGTTGGCTCTCTCCATGGTCCCGGCCATGGCCGCTCCCAACGAGCCGCCCCCCAGCTTCAAAAAAATTCAGGCCACCGACCAATTCTGGGCCGAGGGCGCCGACATCGGCGATTTCAACCATGACGGCAAGATGGATGTCGTTTCCGGCCCTTTCTGGTATGAAGGGCCCGGGTTCACCAATCGGCACGAGATTTGGCCCGCCAATGCCAGCTTCAAACGCAAGCAAAGCGATGGCACGGAGGAAACGATACCCGGTTTCGAAGGCGCCTTGGGCGAAAAGAACGCCTATTCGGAATGCTTTCTGACCTTCGCGTACGACTTCAACGGCGATGGCTGGACCGACGTCATCGTCTATGGCTTCCCGGGCACCCCGGTCTCCTGGTACGAAAACCCCAAAGGCCGCGAAGGCCACTGGCAGCGCCACGTCATCTTCGATGTGCTCGATAACGAGTCCCCTGGCCTGGCCGATGTGACCGGCGACGGCAAACCCGAAATCCTTTGCTGTTCGCGCGGCTGCATCGGCTATGTCGAGGCCGACTGGAAAAACCCGGCTGCCCCGTGGACCTTTCACCCCATCACCCCCAAAGGCGGCTATCAAAAGTTCACCCACGGCCTTGGTTGTGGCGATATCAACGGCGATGGCCGCGTCGATATTCTCGAAAAGGACGCCTGGTGGGAACAGCCCGCTTCACTCGCAAACGATCCGGTTTGGACCAAACACCCCTTTCACTTTGCCGATGCCGCCGCGCAGATGCTCGTCTATGACGTCAACGGCGACGGGTTAAATGACGTCATTACCTGTAACAATGCGCACGGTTACGGCCTCTCCTGGTTCGAGCAGGTCAGGGAGAACGGCAACATTACCTTCCGCGAACACGTGATTCTCAACAAGGACGCCTCCAAGAATAAAGATGGCGTGGCCTTTTCTCAGCTCCATTCGCTGGCGCTGTTCGATGTCGACGGCGACGGCCTGAAGGACATCGTGACCGGGAAACGCTTCTGGGCCCATGGCAAACACGGAGGCGACCCCGATTCCAACGGGGCGGCGGTGCTGTATTGGTTCAAGCTGGTGCGCTCCGGCAAGGGCGAGGCGGAGTTCATCCCTCACTTGATCGACAGCGATTCAGGCGTCGGCACCCAGGTCACCGTCGGCTACGTCTCCAGCAAGCAGCATCCGGATATCGTCGTGGGCAATAAAAAGGGCGTATTTATTTTCGAGCCTCAGTGAAAGCGCTAACCTCGGAGCGCGGCCTTTAGCCTGCAGAACCCCCGAATTCATCAATCGCGCAATGAAAAAAACACTCGTCACATTGCTGGTTGCGGGCCTGGCCTGGGCCGCCGCCGCGCTCGATAAACCCCAGCTCGACTTCAACGCGGAAAGGCTTCTCGCCCAGTTCCAAACCCTGCAGGCCCAGCCCCACAAACAAGTGCCTGCGGACGTCCTGGCCAGGTGCCAGGGAATTATTCTGTTGGACCGGACCAAAGCCGGTTTCATTTTCGCCTACCAGGGCGGACGCGGCGTCGCCCTGGTGAAGGACAAGAAAGGCAACTGGGGCCCTTTTGGGTGGGTAAAGGCGAACGAGGCGAGCCTGGGCCTCCAGCTTGGCGGCCAGCAAACCTTTGTGGCGATTCTGTTCATGACCGAGGAGAGCGCCAAAACTCTCGTCGCCGATTCGGCCTTTGAATTCGGGGGCGAAGCCCGTGGCACCGGCGGAAACCACAGCAAAGGACTCGAAGGCAAAGTGGAATCCATTGAGCGCTCGGTGTTGGTCTATAACGACCGCTACGGCGTGTTCGGCGGCGCCGCCGTCAAGGGCGGGACCATCTCGGCCGATTACGACGCCAATCGCCTCTACTACGGCACCCGCCTCAACCTCCAGGAGATCCTCTTCGACAACAAAGTCGCGCCAACCCCTGCCGCAACCGCGCTGGCCGCCAAACTCGACCAGTGCGCCAAACCAAAGACGCCGCAATAAACATGGATTCGGATTCCCCCTCTCCCCCTCATAAGGGCGGGGTGAGGGGTTTCTCTTTCGTTCACGCTCCGAGGATACCATGTGCCGTGGTCGTCATAACCAAGTGCGCCCAAACTCTGGGCACCCACCTCGCTTGGGTTGATAAACATTAAGGGCGGTTGAGACGAAGGTCTCCCCACGGTAAAACGTTGTTCGTGAGTTAACAGTCAACAAACAACGCAAAAACCATGAGAAGACCTATAGATAAATTAATCGCAGGAATCGACTTACACAGCAACA
>DATMQA010000198.1:0-64415 GCA_035566895.1 Binatia bacterium | reverse complement strand
CCCGGCGACCGGGAGAGAGCAGCCGTGGTGTCGTGTTTTTGACATCGGTACCCCATAGGGCGACGCAGAATTAAGACAGCGAGATTGGGGCCAAATTGGAGGTGGTAAGTGATTTTGGCGGGCTCGGCGCAAGAATTCAGTTTTTATAATTGATGAATTAACCTGAGGAAATGCTGAAGGAGGAAAACCGCTGAGCGGCGAAGGAGGACGAGGGGCAGGTGACCACGGGTTGCGGGTTTGGGCGGAGGGGCTGAGGCGAGGAGTTGGGGGTGGTGTTGGGAAGTATGCGGGCTTTCCAGGTGGAGCCGGAGACAAAGAGCGGTGCCGGAAGCTTTAATCGCCGTGGTGGCGGAGGCTGACGATATTATGAAAGTGTCAAAGTGTTGGCCAGACCCCAACCCCGATACTAACACATAGGTCAGCGACCGGAGCCAGCCGGCGCTGATGTTTGATTTGTCTGGGGGCTAACCGGCTGGCTCCGGTTCGCTGCACCGTCTGGTTGGCGCCTAGTGTACTCAAGCACCGTGGCTTGTCCTTGCCTCGGTCCGAGGTCGATTAGCGAAAAGCCATCTGGGCTCCGCCAGGCGCTAAGCGCGAATCCATCGCCGCCCGGCCCTATTGACGAAAACATGGGCCAGATGTATTTCCCCGACTCCACTCCGTTAGTGATGCTTTGAACCAGAACGATGTGGCTGCCATCGGCTACGTGATAGATGGAGATCGGGTGCCAGGTTTTGATCAGATCGCTGTATTTGGGCGCTTCTGCGGTATGGCAGCCGGACACATACAACAACCCCGCTGCCGCGGCTGCAAACGCCCTAAGTTTGATGCGCATGTTCATCGCTGTACCTCACACGGGCCAACGATGCTGGTCAGTGGCGCGCCGCCGCTGGCCCTCAAATGCAAACAGAGACGCTATCGGCGCGTCCACTGCACTAGCCGGGTTCGGCGCTGTGGGTCTGGTGGAGAGGGTGCTCATTGCTGGGATTTCAGCCGCCGCCGCCACTCGGCGTTTGATTCGGCGGTAAACTTCCCGAACAGCGGCGCAAACTGCCAACCGTCAGGGCCACTCACGGGGTAGCGTGCTGAGATCTCCGTGAGGGCCGCATGAAGCTCCCGGAGCGGATCTGAAAGCGGCGACAAGCCAAAGATCGCCCGCACGGCTTCGCGACTCGATTCGATCTGGGGCCTGTCCGCAAGCAGGTCACTCTGGGCAAGTGGAGCTACCCGCCGCATCTCGGCAAGCTGACCACTACCTGAGAATTTGAGACAATCCTGCCAGAACGGCAGGTCAATGATGGTCGAAAGCCCGATCTTCAGGCTGATGGCGATGACTCCAGCCTGACCCTCAGATGATGCGTAAAGCATTGGGCGCGTCGGCAAAGCCCCGGCATCGCAAAGGGCAAACTCCCCGCCGCTGGCGTCCGTGGCAACCAACTCGTAGCCTGAGCCTGCGCGTAGCTGAAAGAGGTTCGACTTCGTGGCTCGTGTCGCAGGCACGAAGTCGAAGTCGTATTCGAGTGTCCGCGCTGCCGCAGAGGACGTTCGCAACGCTTCGAGTAGAATGGCTTCACTCATTGGACGCAGGTAGCGACGCCGAACGCCGAGGATGAGCCGTGACGAGCAGCGCGTCACCGGCGACAATTTGGCACCACTGGCATATCGCGCTGCTCGTCATCGGCTCCATCCTCTTGTTGGGCGGTGCGTCACTTGCTATTTTTCGCTGCGCTCTCATACATTTTTATTGCGACATTCTTCGCGAATGGACGCTGGCGCCAATCCTCATACAGTGGGAAGGTGTCGTATTCTGAGTTGTGCTTCTCCCACCAGAAGTAAAGGTCGCCGGCGAAAAAACTTTTTGCACCGTCCTTCTCATCGGTGAAGACGGGGACCGCGCTGCCGAAGCGCGCCTGAAACGCTTGTCCAACCGGAGAATCAATCGGTATGAACCCGCCGACTTGGACGACACCGAAGAAGACAACTCGACTCGGGGCGCGTGAATCGTTCTTGCTCAATGCATCAGCGAGGTGGCGCTGGAATTCCGGCCCATCTTTTCTAAGACGCGGCATCAGCTCGTTCGCCCCCTGTGCAAACCGGTCCCACGTTTCGAGATACCTGTCAATGAAAGCGAAGTCTGGAGACTGCTTGGGATTGCAGCCGCCGCCAAGCCATGAGAAAATCGCCATAATTAGAACGAACCGAAACAGCTTCATGCAGGCACTGTTACATTTTTAGCCCAACAGTATAATTAGGACAAAGTCACCTGTGCAAAGACAAAGTCGAAAGACAAAGTTCCTTCATGGGTAAAAAGTGCCACTTTAGCGTTACCGGGTCAAGAAGAAGATTAAAATAAGGGATTTTGACGGAAAAGAGGTCCTATTCGTCAGCAGGTTAGCTTTACAAACTTTGTCTTTACACAATTGCAACAAATGTGTAAAGACAAAGTCAGGCAATGGAAGGTATGGGTCATGGCGGAGCGGGTGCCGAGGGTCAAAGTCCGGCGCTGATGTTTTATCACTGGCGCGAGGTGCTCAACGGGCAACGGTTGGGTGAGGGGGTACGGAGCGGTTATGCGGCTGCGATCGAGGAGGGGAAGGGCCGGAATTAACATGAGGAAACGAAGATAACGGAGGGAAGGGATTTTTGAGTTTTGATTTTCGATTCGGTTGGGCATCCATCCGAGGGAGGTGTACAAAGCCACGCGCAGTCATCGAGGTTACTGGTTTATGGCCGGTACGTTGGCTGCTGAGTTGCAAGAGTGCCGGAAGCGCTGGAGCGCAAGTACCCGAGAGCCGGTGTCTCGTGGGAATGTTTTTGGTTTTTTCCATCGCGGCAGGTGATGAATGATCCAAGGTCGGGCAGACGCAAGCATTTCAAAACAAGTCTGGCCAACGAACGGTTTTTGGTTTCTCGTGTGACTCTAAACAAACGCATGTCCTACCGATCGGGAAAACAGCTTTCGCATACTTTTCCTGCTCGTACGCCACCCGCCACATCGTCCCGTTGCCGTCTTCGGTTACCAATAACGCACCGTCGTGCGCCACCGTCACCCCTACCGGTCGGCCCCATACACTGCGGTTGTCGACTACAAAACCCGTTAGGAAATCGTCATACTGCCCGGTGGGCACTCCGTGGTTCAGCAGCACCCGGATGACCTTGTAACCGGTGCGAATGGTCCGGTTCCACGACCCATGAAGTGCCACAAACGCGTCGCCTCGATAATCTTTCGGAAATACCGCCGCTCCCGAATTCGCGGTGTAAAAAGTCATCTGCAGCGAAGCCGAATGTGACTGTTCCAGCACGTCGGGCAGAATGGCCTTGCCGGCCAGGTCCGGCCGTTCCCCGGCATGCCTCGGGTCCTCGTGGTTCCCTATATAAAACCACGGCCAGCCGTAGTAGCCGCCTTCCTTCACTCGCGTCACGTAGTCCGGCACGAGGTTGTCCCCCAGGTTGTCACGCTCGTTCGTAGATACCCACAAGTCGCCTGTTTCCGGGTTCACCGCCAACCCTACGCCGTTGCGGACGCCCGTCGCAAACGCATGCAAAGGTTGATGCCCTTCCGGGTCGGTTACCAGAATGGCGGCCCGGTTCACCTCCGGCCCCCAGGCCGCTCCCACGCCATGCTCAGCCTCCCACGCCCGGGCTTCCTCCAACGTCTTCTTGTTCATTTGCTCGGCCACATTCGATCCGGAACCCACCGAAATGAACATCCGCTTCCCGTCTCTGGAAAACACCACGTCCCGCGTGCTGTGCCCGCCGGTCGTCTCCGCCAGCTTCGGCACAATCACCTCCGGCGTGCCGCTGGCCTTCAAATCCCCGCTATGATAGGGCAACCGCACCACCGAATTGTTATTGGCCACATACATCCACTCCGGCTTGTCCCCCGGCGGATAGAACGAGATCCCGAACGGACGCTCCAGCCCCTCCGCGAAAACCTGGTTCTCCGCCGGCGCGGCCGCCCCGTCCGTCGTCCGCATCACTCGAATCCGGTTGCGACCCGTCTCCGCGATGAAAATGTCCCCGTTGGGCGCCGTGCGCACCAGCCGGGGGTTGTGCAGGCCTTTCGCAAATACTTTCACCGTGAACCCCGGCGGCACTGCCAGCGTCGCGTTCGTCGGCGCCGCTACCACCTGGGGGCCGTTGCCTGCGGACCTCGTCTCATAAGGCTTCGCCAACTCGGCCATAGTGAAACGATGCTGGGCTCCAGGGGCCTGGCGCTGCCAGTCATTCGGGTCGGTTCCTCCGGCCGTTTCCGGCAAGGCCTCGTATTTAGGCGTCACCCCTTCCGGGAATTTCAGCGTCGCCAGATAAGCAACCACATCGGCGCGATTGCGCGGGTCCGCCACCGGTATCGGCATTGTGGTGCCGGGCACCACCTCCATCGGGTTGGCCAAAAAGCGGTATAGCGTCACCGCGTTCCAGGTAAAACCCGACTGCCGGATCGCCTTGGTGTAATTGAAATAAGGCAGTGAGCCCGCCGGCCGTCCCACGACGCCCAGCAGGCTCGGCCCTTGTTTCATAATCACAAGGTTGTCCGGACCCAACACCGGCGAATGGCAAACTGCGCAATTAATTTGAAAAAACGCCTGGCCGCGCGCCGCATCGCCCGTGGGCGCATCCTGGGCTCTCATGCTGGTTAGTGCCAGGGTGGCGGCCAGCACCGTGCCGGCCACGACCGCACCGGGCCGCGATCTCTGCGATGACATTTTTTGCATCATTACAATTCTTGCTTAGTTGAGGACAAAATATGGCTGAGCAGAGAATAGCCCAAGCGCGCAATACGGCAAGCTCGTGCTCATCAAGCCCGCAACTCGGCCAGCCTCGCAGAATCATTGAGAACCTGGAAGTAGCTGAACATCTCTGCTATCTCGGCGGCCCCGGGAAAGAAAGTGGCGAAAATCTCCTTTGGGACTTGTTTGAATGAAAATTCATTTCCCTGTCGATTTAGCGTCTCGACGATCTCATTGAAGTTCATGAAATCGCCGACGAGTGGCAGATACTCGCCATTGCCTGCCTGAACCGACTGAACGAATGCGCTGGCCACGATATTGCCAAGTTCCGTGATGTCGCCCATGTGAAGGCAACGCACATCGGGATCAAGCGGAACAGCCCAGCCCAAGGAGCCGTCTGCTTGTTTTTGCGGCGCAAGAGCGCCCACAAGGTTCTGGTAGTAGAAAGGCGGGATGACAAACGTGTGAGACGCAAACCCGGCCGCCTTGACGATCGGATCAATCCTGGCCTTGTTGGTAAGGTGGGGAACGTCGAACTTGCCGCCGCTGATCGCTTCTACATCAGGCAGCGTGGACCAGATCAGATGTTCGACCCCGGCATCCTTGGCCGCGTGTACCGCCGCAGTTGCTGCTCACGCTCATCGGCACCTTTTTCCCGAGGATTGGTGACGAGAAACACCCCATGTGCTCCTTCAAATGCAGATTTAAGGGTTTCCGGCCGGTTTAAATCTGCTTCGACGGGGTGATAGCTCGTCACTTTAAAACCGGCGACGCCGATGATCTGTCCGGCGGTATTGATGCCACTTGCGGAAGTCCCCATCGCACCCGGGTACCCGCCGAGGTCAGTCCAGACGCCATTGCTGTAAAGGGCCGCGTGCTCGGGAGCGCCGCTGTTGAAGATAATCGTTCCAACGATCTGACCGATGCTGTTGATGGCGGCGGCGCTGGTGGTCGTGCCGGCGGGCGCTCCAAGGTGGGTGAACTTGCCGTTGGAATATGATTTGTTCCCGAAAAAATAAGCTGGTGCCATAACAGCAGCGGGGACGATTTCAGTATCACTACTTTAGTATTTGAGCGCTATTAACATTGGTAAAATAGACTACAGATGACGGCCAAGCTGCCTGTGGGGAATTCCCATTAGCCGGAATCAATGTGTTGGGGTTCACGAGGGTGCCGTTTTGAATGCGCAGGTGACGCTTTTGGCAGTAAACGCAATTTCGTAGTTTTCCTTTCCTTGTTTGTTAAAGTTGGGCTCACTCATTTTTGAGCTACGGGGTGTAAAGCTCGGCACTGGAGAGGTAGGTTAATCTGGCCGTTCTGGAAAAGTTCTGGCCGCCTGAGACGAGCACCTGGCCATCCTCGAGCAAGGCCGCCTGGGCCAGCGCGCGGGCCGTGTTCAGCGTGCCCGTAACGGCCCAGGAACCGGTGGACGGGTCATACAACTCCGCGGCGCCGGTCGTATGCTCATTCGGATACCTCCCTACCGCTCCTCCCGCGACCAGGACTTTTCCCGTGCCAAGCAATGTGGCAGTGAAACCTACGGGATTGACCACCATATTGCCGGTCAACCCCCACTTGCCCGTTGCCGGGTTGTACAACTCCGCGCTGAACAAGGCGCCGGACGAGCTGACCCCACCGGCAACGAGAACCAGCCCGTTGGGGAGCAAGGTGGCTTTGTGACCCTCTCGCGGGCTGTTCATGCTGCCGGTACCTGAAAAGGAGCCCGTGGCGGGATCATAAAGCTCAGCGCTGGCGAGGATCGCAGTCGTACCGTCGCCTCCGGCCACGAGCACCTTTCCGTCTGGCAGGAGGGTCATCGTGTTGGCCTGGCGGGCAGTGCTCATGCTCCGGGTCCTGGACCAGGTGCCGGTCGCGGGGTTGTAGAGTTCGGCTGTCGCAATATTCTCCGTGCCGTCATTGCCACCTGCCACGAGCACTTGTCCGTTCGGCAGCAGCGTGGCGGCAGCTCCATAACGCGGGCCTTCCATGCTGCCGGTGACAGACCATTTTCCCGTTGTGGGGTCGTAAAGTTCGGCGTTGGAAAGGAAGGCGCTATTATTAAGGCCTCCAGCCACCAGCACCTGGCCGTCCCCCAAGAGCGTCGCCGTGTGGAGCTGGCGGTCGGTATTCATGCTGCCTGTGATCGCCCAGGCCCCCTTCGCGGGGTTGAACAACTCCGCGCTGCCCGCCACCCCGCCGCCGGCTGCGAGCACCTGGCCGTTTGGAAGCAACGTGAGCGTGTGGTATTGGCGCGCGTTGTTCATGGTGCCTGTCTTGGCCCAGGTGCCGGATGTTTGAGCCAGGCGCGGAGCCCCAATGCTCCCTGCCAGGCCAATGGCCAGCAAGACGGTTAGCGCCGGAGCCTGACCTCTCGACCCCAGTGGGTTCAGCTTCATTTTGCCTGTTCTGCCAATTCCTTCGGTATTCATGATCGGTGCCTTTCTTTTTGCTGTTTTCCTCGCTATGAGGCTTGATCGTACGATGCGCGACCCACCGGTTTGGTTCCAACCCGCGCATGAAAAAGATCAGCAGAACCTTATCGGTTCCTGCGCATCCTACCTTCAAAGCGCGACGGAGCTGAAAACTTATGAACCGGATTAGGGTCTCCGCTGCTGAAAATCGCTCCCGGCCGGAGCCAGTTCGGCTGCACCTCTGGCGGAGAATGCTGGGCGTGACCATTCCACTTGGCGGAATATGGCTGCTGCTGGCAAGTCACAACAGCCTCATCGCCTCGGACGCGGCAACCCCCGCCGCGGACCCCGGATCCCCCGAACCCGCCGGAAACCCCGAGGCTAAGAACCTCGCCACCTCGCAGCCGCAACAACCTGCCACTAATTCCCGCAATACCCTCTTATTCGAAGGGGATTACGAGTTTCACCACAGCAACGATCCCCAGGAAAACCACAACCTCTTCGTCTTTCAATTGTCCTACGGATTCTGAGACCAACCAACAGACCTCCGAAAACCAGATTTCAAATCAGGATGTACCCCAAACAACACTTTAACCCGCCCACGCAACATGGGCACAAAACCAATGCTAGAAAGGTGGAAATCATGAGAATCCATAATATTAACAAAGTCCATGACCTTCGACCGCCGCGCTGCGGCACGGTCTTCTGGCGAGCTGCCGTACTCGCGTGTTCCTTATCACTCCTGCTCCGGGCAACTTCCGTCCTCGCCGACCATGGTGACCGGGACGACCACGGCTCGCGTGGCCATGGTTTTAACCGCCGGGGAGACATTCTGATCGCGGACCAGTTCAATAATCGGGTCATTGAAGCAACTCTTGAGGGAAAGATCGTCTGGTCCTTTGGGCTGGGGCCCAACGACTTCTCTGCGCATTCCATCATCGGCTGCAACGACGCACAACGTGTCGGCCGCTTCACTCTCATGGCTGGAACCGGCACGCCTCCGAACGTCATCCCCCAGGCTCCTAATGGCGCGGTTGATAATCGCGTCATCCTGGTTGACGAACACGGTCGCATTGTCTGGCAATACGGCCAGTTCGGCCAAACCGGTTCCGGCCCCAATCTGCTCAGCACGCCGGTACAAAGCACCTGGTTGCCCACATTTCACGTCCTGATCACGGATCAGGGCAATAATCGAATCATCGAGGTGGGCCTGCACAAGCACATCGTTTGGCAGTATCCGGGTTCAAATACCAACGCCTCGGACCAACTCAGCAGCCCAAACTCGGCGGAGTTGCTCGAAAATGGGCATATCCTGATCGCCGACGAGAACAACAGCCGCGCTATCGAAGTGACCCGTGACGATGAAATCGTCGCAACCTTTACGGCCAGTGGCACTCTGGGTGCCTGCGCCTTCGCCAGCCGGCTCGACAACGGCGACACACTCCTGACCGATACCAGCAACGCGCAAGCCGTCGAAGTCGATCCCCATGACAAAGTCGTTTGGCAATTCGCGACGGCGACCGACCCGATGAGTATTACCAACCCGTTGCCGACTCGTGCGGTCCGGCTCAGCGATGGAGACACTTTAATCAGCGATCAATTCAATAACCGCGTTATTCGTGTCAGTCATGCCGGTAACATTGTCTTCAGCTACGGTCTTCCGTTGGCCGGAGGCACGACCATTGGCAACAATGTGGGATACGACCTGCACACAACCCAGAACGGCTTGTATGCCCCCTACGACGCCAAGGTCGTTGGTAATTATACCGGCCTTACCCCTCCGTTTGACTCCGACGAGGACGCGGACGACTAATCAGAAAAAAGCTGTGGCTCGTCCGGCCGGACCTGGCGCGAGATGTCCTGATTCACGCCAGGTTTTGCTGCGCGAAGTTCAAACTCCAGCGCATTCGAGACGGATCGCTCCCATTACGTCCCCACAGCGCCCACCGAGCGTATTGACGAGGTTTGCGGGAATTTGGTTACAAGGCAGCCAACCATCCAAATCCCGTGTGGACCGCGTCTGTGTTCGGCCCGGCAGAGGTTCCGGCTGAGGACTGGGATTTTAGCGCAGTAACTGAACCCTACCTGCATTTTGCCGTCTTCTACAAATATGCCCGCGAGGTAGAGTGGGTTCGCGCGCGGTTTGAAAGTTGGCACGCGGAGCAGCCTCTTGAAATACCGTCGAATGAATGGTATAAGGTTGCGTCCCAACGCAAGAGTTGAGATAGCCTTCTGACGTTGCGTGGTGCGAGGTACCGCGTCGGCCCGGGCTGGGGACAGGCAGTTTGATGTACCATTGATAAGCATTTGCGGGCTGATACCAGATGCACATACAAAACGTCGGAAGGAACCCACCGTTCCACAGGGATAATCCAGGCTATCCGCCGAGATTTGCACGCGTGCTCTTTTTGTGTGCTTCCCTGGCCAATGGATTCCTTACCCCCTGTGCCAAGGCACAAACCGCCCAGATTGGGGGTTCCTGGTGGACTTATCAGCAGGATTGCAACGGGGACGGCTGCTACGCGGGCAACTTGCCTGGCAACAAGGCACGGCTTAATTGGAGTCCTGTCGTGCAAGGATGCAATGGTACTTTGTCGGTTTTTGAGATCGTCTATTGGGCGCACTGTGATACAGGAAACTGGGCTCCAATTTACACCAACGCACCGCACTCAATCACCGGCTGCCGCAGCACCGGCGATCAATCCTGGGATGTCCAGTTGGATAGCAGTTGCGGCTGTTGGGATTACAAGATTGAGCTCTACGAGGTGGGACAAACAACGCCGGACGACATTCATTCCAGCACCAACGACCCAGCTCTGGCGCATCACCGGGAACAAACCCTCGCCCAGGATTTTTGCCTGAGCGACTTTTTTGCCACCTGCGCCTCTTTGAGCGGGGCGGCGGGTTCCTACGCCGACGACAACGCGTACGCGACCAAAGAACCCGGGGAACCTAACCACGCCGGGAACCCCGGCGGCAAATCCCTTTGGTATTGCTGGACGGCGCCCACCAACGCCCCGGTCACTTTTGACACCCTCGGCAGCACCTTCGATACTTTGCTGGCAGTGTATACGGGCAACAGCGTTTCCAACCTCACGCTCGTGGCCAGCAACGATGACATCGCGGGCTGGACCAACCGCCAGAGCCGGGTCAGGTTCAACCCGATTACCGGTACCACCTACCATATTGCCGTGGACGGTTATGGCGGCGCCTCAGGCATTGTTCTATTGAACTGGAACCAGACCGGAGGGTCGTTGCCCGACCTAATCATTTGGGGGCCGTCCGTGTCGGCGACCGTCATTACCCGGACGTTCACCAACACGGATTGCGAGGTTGTCGAGGGGTGCGAAACGCCTGGAACTCACCGCTTGCTCAGCTTCACCACCGAGACGCGCAACATAGGGAGCGGCGACCTGATTATGGGCGACCCTGCCACCAACTCACTCTTTTACTGGGCCACCTGCCATCAGCATTATCATTTCGAGTCCTTCGCGGAGTACAACCTGCTGGACCTCAGCAACAATATCGTGGCCACAGGCCATAAGGTCGGTTTTTGCCTGGAAGACGTCCATAGCTGGGCCCCCGGCGCCAATCCCCAGAAAAAGTACAACTGCAGTTATCAAGGCATCCAATCGGGCTGGGCGGATGTTTATGCGGCCGGGCTGCCTTGCCAGTACATCGATGTCACCGCCGTGCCGCCGGGCAATTACGTTTTGCAGCTTATTGTCAACCCCGACAACCTCATCCAGGAAGCCAACACCGCCAATAATGAGACCCGCGTTCCGGTGACAGTTCCGCCCACCGGTTGCCCCTCGGCGCCCCCAAATGATGCTTTCACCAACGCGCTCCTGATTACCCAGACTCCCTTCAGTTTTTCGGAATTTAACAACTGCGCCACTAAAGAACCCGGCGAGCCGAACCACGCAGGCAGTACCGGCGGCCACTCGGTTTGGTTTTCCTGGACCCCGGCCTCGCCTCAAACCGCCGTGATTAACACCAAGAACAGCGACTTCGATACCGTCCTGGCGGTTTATACGGGGAACAGCGTTTCGGGCCTGAGAGTGGTGGCCAGCAATGATGACATCATTCAGGGTGTTTATCTGCAGAGCCAGGTTTCCTTCGCCGCAACTGGCGGGACCACTTACCACATCGCGGTGGACGGCTATGCGACGGCCATCGGCACGGTGGTTCTCAATGTCAATCCTCCAGGAAATGACGATTTTGCCAATCCTTACTTGCTTTCAGGCGTATCTGGGCAAACCAACGGCTCCAACTTCGCCGCGACCAAGGAACCCGGCGAACGGGCTCATGCTGGGGATGTCGGCGGACATTCCGTCTGGTATCAGTGGACGGCGCCTGCTTCCGGACCGGTGGATTTCAACACGGTCGGCAGCACCTACAACACGACCCTGGCGGTCTACACCGGGAACGTCCTGACCAATCTCAATCCCATTGCCAGCAACATCGATGATCCCGAAGGCTCGGGACTGGCTAGCCGGGCTGACCTTTGGGCCTTGGCGGGAACGACTTACCGGATTGCCATCGATGGCTTTGGCGGCGCGACGGGAAATTTCGCTCTGACCTGGAACATGAACTCTCAACTTACCATCAGCCGGCTGACGAATGGAGCCGTTCGACTCAAACTCACCGGTGTGGACTGGCAACGGTATACTCTTTTCAACTCGACGGACTTTCTAACCTGGACCACGAACTCACCGACTTTCACGATGATGGGCGCCTTGCATCAGTTTACTAATAACCCCGCCACTAACAACAGCCCGCTCCATCGCCAGATCTTCCGAGCCGTGCGGAATCTTTGAAGTATCGCTGCTCGGCCAGAAGGGGGGCGTGTCAGTCCTCAGCGCCGCGTTGCTGATGGGAGTGAGCCGCGTCAACTAGTCATTTAATTTTTAAAACGTGGCCAATTCGGGCCAATGCTGCGACGGTTTGAACGGCTGGCTAACGTTTCAGTCGATAGAAGGTTGGAGAGGCAGAAACGGGGATCCAAGTCCCCATCCTCGAGGGCCGTCCAGTTGTAAGGTGTGAACGAGCTGGCCACGGTCAGGTTGGTGCCGCTCCGAGTCAGCCTCAGGAAACTCTCAACCCGATCCCCAGGGGTTTGGGGATTGGTCCGGTTGCCGACATGCCCGTTGGCGACCGAGACATAGAGGTTGCCGTTGCTGTCCGCCGATGGCGGCTGGCCGCTCATCCAAAGCGCTCCTTCCCGGCCGCTGGGTGTCGTCACAAACACCACCTTTTGCTGCAGCGTAGTGGTGTTAAGCATTTTCCGTGGGGGTGACGGGGGCTGGAGCGCGGAGGGATTCCCAGAGACGGAAGTGGTTGAGGAGCCTTCGGGGCTGCAATGCGCCGCGCTCCGCGCGGTCAAAGCGGTACTGGGGCAGTGTGGATGCGCCCTATATGATAGGTCGGCGGCGTTCTTCGCTGGACTTGCCCTAAGGTCGCGCCAGAATTGCGGGATGAACCAGCCTTCACATTGTTTCAGTTCCGGTATTCATTTCGCGTTGCTTTGGCTGCTTTCACTCGCCGCGCTCCCGGCGCAGGAGCCAGCCACCGCCGCAAAACCGGTTTCCCGGGCCGAGTTTGGACGCTGGATGACGGAGCTTTCCAATTGGGGAAGGTGGGGCAAGGCCGACCAGTTGGGCGCGCTGAATCTGGTGACACCGCAAAAACGAAAACGGGCGTTGCGCCTTGTCCGGGAAGGCGTTGTGGTGTCCCTGGCGCGCGACGTCGAAAAGGAGAAAGCCGTCGATAACGGTTCGCCCTTCATTCACGTGATGGACCGCGACGGAATCACTAACGCCGGTTTTTCCTGCGCCGACACTTTCAAGGTCTCCTATCACGGAATGGCGCACACGCACATTGACAGCCTGTGCCACATGTTCTTTGAAGGCAAAATGTACAATGGCTTCGCCCAAACCAACGTGACGAGCCAGGGCGCACTCCGGTTGGGTATCGGCAATCTCAAGCAGGGCATCGTGACCCGCGGCGTTTTGATCGATGTGCCGGCCTTGCGCGGCGTGGAATTCGTCGAACCCGGCACGCCGATTTGTCCCGAGGAATTGGACGCCTGGGAAAAGAAAACCAAGACGAAAGTGGCACCGGGCGACGTGGTTTTGATTCGCACCGGGCGTTGGGCCCGGCGGGCAGCCGTGGGACCCTGGAGCGGCCAGTTCGCCGGACTGCATGCCTCCTGCGCTCGCTGGCTCAAAGCTCGCGATGTGGCGGTGCTGGGGAGCGACGCCGCCAGTGACGTTGTGCCCCCAGGCGTCGAGGGGGTCTCGATGCCGCTGCACCAGTTGTGTCTGATCGCTATGGGCACGTGGATTTTGGATAACTGCGACCTGGAAGCCCTGAGCGCCGCCGCGAAACAACGCAACCGCTGGGAGTTTCTGCTGCTGGTTTCCCCCCTGGCTGTCGAGGGCGGGACCGGCTCGCCAGTCAATCCCCTCGCCGTGTTTTAGGCACGACGAACGTGCGCGGGACCGGAGATTCGCCACAAGCCGCTGACCAAGAACCATAGACTGGCACAGAAGCGGCTTTCCCGGGGTGACGAAGGGCAAACGTAGGCTTCAGCCGTGGCTGGAGCACCGATTTGGCGCCGGAATCGCCTCCTGAGCTTCGCGGGTTGGGTGGCGGTGTCCGGCGGTGAGACAACGCTGTCCAGATGAAAGGGAAGAGCTAATGAAGCGAAGTTTGATGGTTTTGGGATTGATTGCCGCCGTTTGCCAACCAGCCTGCGCGTTGGAGTGGCTGACGGACCTGCCAACCGCTCTGGCGCGCGCCCAGAAGGAGAACAAGGCGGTGCTTCTGGATTTCACCGGTTCCGACTGGTGCGGCTGGTGCCAGAAACTCAAGCGGGAGGTATTCGACCAGTTCGACTTTGCCTGTTACGCCAACCCCAACTTGATCATGGTGGAGGTTGATTTTCCTAGGCACAAGAGCCAGAGCCTGGACCAAATCAATGCCAACGCAAACCTGGCGGTCAAGTACGACATCAAGGGCTACCCGACCATCATCCTGCTCAACTCGAGCGGCCAACAAATCGGCCAGACCAGTTACGTCGAGGGCGGAACGAGCGCTTTCATTGCCGAGATCAACAAATTTCCCGGCATGCCCCACCGCGGCCAACCCGGAACAGCAGCGCCCGTTGGCGCGGCCAAATCACCGCCAAATGCGCCATCCCAGGCGGCAGGACCTGCGCCCGCAATACGTTATGGCGAGCTGACGCTCAAAGGGATCTCTGGCAGCGGCAACCACCGCATGGCGCTCATTAACAATGAGACCTTGATGGCGGGTGAAACCGCCAAGGTGAAAACCCTGGACACCCGCGTCGAGATCACCGTCAAAGAAATCCGTGACGAATCCGTGATCATTGCCGTGAATGGACAGCCGCGGGAATTGAAACTAGCCCACCCTTGAGCGGGCAGACAGCGGGGCGTTTAGGGCTACAGGCCACGCACGACAATCCCCTGCGAAGCCGCTTAGATTGCTTCGGGTTCAGCGACACGGGAAGGTGTCATTTGCATAGGTCTCATGTGAGTGA
Source organism: Binatia bacterium (assembly GCA_035566895.1). Taxonomy (GTDB): domain Bacteria; phylum Verrucomicrobiota; class Verrucomicrobiia; order Limisphaerales; family UBA8199; genus DATMQA01. The sequence goes on along the minus strand of DATMQA010000198.1, from coordinate 49,710 downwards.
TCGCTTCGAGCATACTTCCGACCTAGAAACGCGAATAGCACAAGAACCATGCCAGTGCTCTACGCACCCGTGCTAAAAGTGTTCGGCGACGTCACCCTCATTTTTATCTCAGTGTTGCGTTTCAGACTCGGCCATTATTTTCCAAGAGATGCCAAAGCGATCAACTACGATTCCGTATCGCTCTGCGAAAAATGTTTTCAGCAAAGGGATTTGGATCTGTCCACCATCGCTGAGAGCCGCGAAGAACCGTTCGGCTTTCTGCGGAGTTTCGACTCGGAGAGCAAGCGAGAAGCCTGCAAACGTTGTTTCGGTTGGCGACTTTTCGCAACCGCAGTCTGACGCCATGACTTCAGTGGAACCGATGCGAAATGTTGCGTGAAATATTTTCTCCTCCATTCCTGGCTTCAATTGGGAAGGGTCTGGACAGTCGCGAAACCGCATCATGAAGAGAGTCTCAGCTTCAATCGTCCTGCAATAGAACTTGACCGCTTCTTCAGTTCGCCCGTAGAGATTTAGAGTCGTTTGAACATTCATGAATGGTCCTGTGGGCTAAAATGTTCAGTTACAAGTGTGGCAAAAGACAATACAATCAAAGTAGCCTTCGCAATACGAGGCAATGGTCGTTCTTGTGTCATAAGCTGTGAATTTCCATTATCACCCACAACACGTTTGTCACGGCTAAAATCCTTCAAGAAAATGGTCACTTTGTGCCGTCGTCATGCCTGAACTCGCCATGCGTCCTAATTGGCGCCATTTCCGGTTCTCCCAAATCGTAAACGGATTCGACTACAAGCGTCCTCATTGACAGTTTCATGGGGTACGCCCCGCTCGGACTGGAGGCCGGGTTTATTGTGGTGTGTTCAAAATTCCTCGCCGAAGAGAATCGCAAGACCCGCTTCGTTATTTTTGCGAGAGTATAGATATGAAACACGATTCTGCGGAGCACGTAGAAGACGCCATCTCCCCGTGGCCGCGCTTCGCCTCAACCCACGCGCCTGGCAGGCGTGGAGCCAATCCCACCAAACATTAACCGTTATGAAAAAAGAGAAAACACTCCGTTTCTTTACCGACAGCATCCTCAGCGGCCTTGAGGCCGCGCAATCTAAAACAATAAAAGCAATCATGGTCTGCGCGTCCAGCGCCGGCATGTTCATCGCCGGCGCGAACGCTCAGCCCAACGTAACGTGGCAAACTCCGGCTACCATTTCCGGCACGTCCGATGTAAGCACCCAGGGGGTATATTGTGGTTCATGGGCGCCGCAAGATGGCAGCGCCAACAGTTTTCCGGTTAACGGCGTAACGTTCCAGGGTTTTTCCGATATCCAGGGCCTTACAGCCGGTGCAACTCTCGATAACGGCTATAACGGTTTCGGTTCGCCTAATACTTCCGATGCTAACTACAACACGCTGTTGCAATATGCGCGTTTTTCCAATGAAGGAACTACCCCGGCAACCTTTAGCTGGTCGGGCATGATACCAGGCAGTACTTATTTGGTTCAGTTCTGGGTAAATGACGGACGCAATATTGGTGAAAGCCGGTCAGAAACCATTACCGGGGGAGCCAATACCGCCGCCTCTTTAAGTTACGGCTCTGACGGAAGCGGACCAGGACAATACATTATCGGCACCTTTGTGGCGGACAATTCACGCGGGCAAACGTTGACCCTGACGGCCTCTTCCTCCGGGTCCAATCCGGATCCCCAAATCAACCTGTTTCAGGTTCGTGACATCACGCTGAGACCCAACGTGACGTGGCGAGCTCCGGTTACCATTTCCGGCACGGCCGACGTGAGCACCCAGGGGATATACTTTGGTTCATGGGCGCCTCAAGACGGCAGCGCCAACACTTTTCCAGTTAACGGGGTGACGTTCCAGGGTTTTTCTGATTTGCCCTTCTTTACGTCCGGTCCAACTTTTGATAGTGGGTATAATAGTTACGGTTCGCCCAATACTTCGGATACTAACTACAATACGCTTCTGCAATCTGCGCGGTATTCCAATGAAGGTTCTACCCCGGCAACTTTTAGCTGGGCCGGCATGACGCCAGGACATGTCTATTTGATTGAATTCTGGGTGAATGACGGCCGCAATATTGGCCAGAGCCGAACGGAAACCATTACCGGTGGAACCAACACCTCCGCCCCGTTAAGTTTTGGCTCCGACGGCAGCGGACCAGGACAATACATTATCGGCACTTTTGTGGCGAACAGTTCCGGCGGGCAAACGTTGAGCCTGACGGCCTTTTCCACCGGGGCCAATCCCAGCCCACAAGTGAACCTGTTTCAGGTTCGGGACATCACGCCGGTGATTACTCGTGTCGCCGTCAGGGGCACGACGCTGACAATTACGGCGACCAACGGGCCGGCGAATGGCACCTTTGTATTGCTGGAAAGCGCCAATGTGACGCTGCCATTGACGCAATGGACACCTGTTTTGACCAACTCCTTTAACGGGAACGGCGGCTTAAATTTATCCACCAATGTGGTTAATCCGAGTAATCCGCGGGAGTTTTACATTCTGCGGACACAAGAGTAACGGCGTCGAATTCGAGGAATTCAGGGCGGCTCGTTGATCACGGGATTGGTCAGCGTGCCGATGTTTTCAATTTCGATGCTGACCTGATCCCCAGGCCGCAACCAGCGCGGTGGTTTCTGCGCCATGCCGATGCCGTGGGGAGTTCCGGTGAGAATCACCGTGCCCGGCAAAAGAGTCGTGCTGCCGCTGAGAAATTCAATCAACGCCGGGACGTCAAAGATCATGTCGCTCGTATTCCAGTCCTGCATCACCTGGCCGTTCAGCACGGTGCGAATCTTCAGCGCGTTCGGGTTGGGGATTTCGTCTCGCGTGACGAGCGCCGGGCCGAGCGGACTGAAGGTGTCGAAGGTCTTGCCACGCGACCACTGCCCTCCACCACGCCTGAGCTGCCAATCCCGCGCGCTGACATCATTGCAACAAGTGTAGCCGAGGACATATTCCAGGGCGCTCGCGCGAGGGACGTTCTTGCACGCGCGGCCAATGACCACGGCCAATTCACATTCGTAATCCACCTCGTCACTGCGCAAGTGGGTGGGAATCTGTATCGGTCCGCCCGGATGCTGCAGCGTGTTGATGCCTTTGAAAAACACGACCGGATATTCCGGAAACTTCGCTCCGGTTTCCTCCGCGTGGCGCCGGTAATTCAAACCGATGCAAATGATGCTTGCCGGCGCGATGGGGGCGAGCAACCGGGCAACCTCCGCCCGATCGCGTGAAAGTTGCGGACCGGCGTAAATATCGCCACTGAGTTTGAACGCCGAGCCATCCGCCTGCTGCGAGGCATAGTGGGTGTCTCCCTGGTTGTCCTGGTAACGAATGATTCTCATAAACTATTTTCCTGCGCTCCAGCCGCCATCAATCATCAGCGCACTCCCCGTCACCATGGCGCTTTCGTTTGAGGCGAGATAGAGGGAGGCGGCGGCAACTTCCTCGGGTTTCGCCATTCTTCCGTTCAGTTGGGTCGAAGCCATCTCGCGATAGGCGGCTTGGGGATCGGGATATTCTTTGAGGCGCGCGAGCACGAACGGCGTTTCGACACGGCCCGGACAGATACAATTGAACCGGACCCCGGTGTGCGAGTGATCCAGTGCCAATGCCTTGGTCATTCCAACCACGGCAAATTTGGTTGTGGTGTACGCGAGCCGCTCGCGCACTGCGACGATGCCGGCTACCGACGCCAGGTTAATCACGCTGCCGGATTTGCCTTCGAGCATGGCAGGGACGAACGCTTTGCAGCAGTTGAAAACCCCTCGCACGTTCACGGCATGCAGGCGGTCCAAATCTGCCGCGGTCGTGTTATCCAAGGAGCCCACGTGACCGATGCCAGCTACGTTCGCGAGGATTTCCAGCCTCCCGACGGTCTGCGCCGCCCGCGCGCAATCCGTCTCGCTGGCAACATCGAGCAAGACGAATTGTCCGCCGATGCGTTTGGCAACGGCTCGGCCATTCGCTTCGTCGCAGTCGGCGATCCAGACTGTGGCACCGGCCTGGGCAAACGTTTCGGCGACGGCGGCGCCGATTCCGGAAGCGCCACCGGTGACCAGCGCCGTTTTCTTATGCAGACTAAACACGATAGATCCTTTCTGCGTTGGTTCGGAAGAGTTGAACCTGCTCCGGCTCTTTCGAGAATGGGACGAGTGTCTGGACGGTCTCCACCCACCTCTGATAACTCGTCGCCAGGGTCATGACCGGCCAGTCGCTCCCGAATATGAGTCGCTCCGGCCCGAAGCTCTCAAAGGCTCGCCCCAAGTACGGCGCCAGGTCGGCTGGTTGCCAATCGTGCCAGTTGGCTTCCGTAGTGAGCCCGGAAATTTTGACCATCACATTGGGGAGTGCCGCGAGTGCGTCCAGATCCCTGGCCCACGTTTCAAAATGATGATGGCGCACATCAGGTTTGCCAAGGTGGTCGAGAACGAAAACAACTTCCGGAACGCGGCGCGCCAGCTCAGTTGCAACCGGCAGTTGCTCGTTCCGAATGCACAAATCGAAGGTGAACCCGAACTCCGGGAGAAGCTTCACCCCCGCAATAAATTCAGGCTGCAGGCAGAACTCCTCGTCCGATTCAGCCTGCAGGTTTCGCCGGACGCCTTTGACGAGTGGGCGGCTCGCCAAAGTTACCAGGTCGGAGCGAGCGCTTTCGCCGAGTTCAAGCGATGCCTGGGCAATGATACCCTTCAACCGCGGCTCGCTTTTTGCCAGAGTCGAAATCCAATCCACTTCCGCCAGGCTCTGCGCGGGCTCACAGCCACACTCTACAAAAATGAATTTACTGACGTTCACGGACGCGCTGGCGGCGATGAAGTCCGGCGGCTGAAAGGCCCGGTTGAGTGCGGGCAGCCCATCGAGCCAGGCGTAACGAAACTGCGCGGGCTTCCACAGATGCACGTGCGAATCAACGATGGGCGATACACTCATGGATCACGCGGGTTTCAATTCACAGCTTGCGCCGGCTTCCTGCGGCGTGTGGTAAACGCCGCCTTCGACCAGGCAGGGATGAACGAAGTGATCACGCAAATGCGGAATATGTTCGAGAAAGACAACTTCGTGCCCGAGCGCGATGTGGTTAAATAGCACCAGGTGCTGGTGCAATTGTCCCATGTCGCCAACGTGCGGAACGACCGGCACGCCAAACTTCCTGCACAGCACGCTCACGGCAATGAATTCACTCACGCCCGCCACCCGCACGGCGTCCACTTGAATGAAGCCCGCGCAATTCGCCTGCAAATAATTCTTAAAGACGACGCGATTCGGGACGTGCTCGCCCAGCGCGAGCCGGGTCGGCGCGATGGCGTCAGCGAGCGTCTTGTGCCCGAGCACGTCGTCGGGATGGGTGGGCTCTTCAATCCAGAAGGGATCAATGGCCCGCAATCGCTGGCAGATGTCGAGCGCTTGCGGCAAGGTCCATTGCTGGTTCGCATCCAGCATCACCCGGGCGTGGTTCCCGGCCACTTCGCGGACAATTCCGGCGCGGCGCAGGTCGCGCGCAGGATCGCGCGAGCCGACCTTGAGTTTCAGCGCGGTGAATCCGTTGGCGAGCGCGCGTTGGCAGTTCTCGCGGACCCGTTCGTCGTCGTAGTTGAACCAGCCGACCGAGGTGTCGTACCCGGGATAACCCGCCTTCAAAACTATCTCACGCGACGGACGCGTCGCCTGGTGTTGGCGAAGAATTCCCAGCGCTTGCGCTGGTGTGAGCTCGTCCTCCAGATAAGAAAGGTCGAGGGTGGCGACGATTTGTTCAGGTGAAAGATCCAGCAGCAGTTTCCACAGCGGCACGTCTTGGGTCCTGGCCCAGAGATCCCAACATGCATTTGTGACTGAGGCCAGTGCGAGTTGCACCACGCCCTTGTGCGGACCGAGCCAGCGGAACTGTTGTTCATCCGCCAGCTCGCGCTGGAGCGCGCCAAAACGCGCCATCAGTTCGTCGATCGGCTGGCCGATGAGTCGTTGCGCATAAAACCTGGCCGCTTCGCAGACAAGTTGATTGCCTTCCCCCAGCGTGAAGGCCAGTCCGGTGCCAGTGCGACCCTGGTCGTCGTGCAATTGCGTCACGGCGTATGAATAGAGCGGGTCCCGATGAATCGCATCGCTACCATGGCCGTGGCCGATGGGAAACCGCGCGTCGCGAATGGAAACGGTTTGAATCATAAACCTATTCAGCGCCGATAACCGAGCTCGGCCCCGCCGCTCACGTGCATAATGTGACCGGTGATAAAGCGCGCTTTGTCCGAAAGCAGGAAGACACAGGCATCGGCAATCACCGTGCTTTCCGGGCAGTAACCCAGCGGGTGGATTTCGTCCAGGTAACGCACGGTGGACGCGGGGTCGGGTTGTTCGGAACACCAGCGGCGCAACATCGGCGTCCATACGGCCGCGGGACATACTGCATTCACGCGAATGCCATACTTGGCATAGTCCAGCGCCATGGATTTCGTCAGCGCGTTCAAGCCGCCCTTGGTCGCAGTGTAGGCGGCGTGGAGTTCCTGACCGATGACGCCCACGAGACTCGACGTGTTAAGAATGCAGCCCTTGCTCGCCACCAGCGCCTCAAAAGCATGGCGCGTGGTGTGAAGCACGCCCTTCAAATTCACATCGAACAACTCACTCCATTCGGCGTCAGTCGTGTCGTGAATTGGTTTGCAAGGCGAGGAAATGCCGGCATTGTTGTGAACGGCATCCAAGCGGCCGAAATGCTTCAGCGCTTTTTCCACCGCGGCCTTCACCTCCGCGTTGCGGGTGACGTCGCAAACCAGTCCCAGGTGTTCCGGACCAAGCTCCGCGGCGACCGCTTCAACCCCGGCCCGGTCGCGCGCGACAACTATTATTTTTGCGCCTTCGTCAGCGCAGGCTTTGGCGCATTCGCGGCCAATGCCGCAGGACCCGCCGGTGAGAAAAATGACCTTGTCTTTGAGAAGTAGAGTGCTCATGGCGTCATCGGAAAATCAGGTACAACGCGACAAATGTCGCCAACACCATCGCGGTGACTACGCGATAATTGCCCAGGCTGCGACCACCTGCCTCGCCGCGCAAGGGTTCCCGCCAGTCTTCCCAAACGAGCAGGCGCGCTTCGGGCTTGAGCGTTTCGGGAAGCAGGAAAGTCGTCAGCGTCATAATGGCCACACAGGCGACGAATAGCAGAAAGGCAATCAACATGAAGTCGCCGCGATAGAGGTTATTCCAATCCAGGAGGAACGTGGCGAAGCCCAGCAGCATGCCGAGCACGAGGGTGATGAATGCCGACCTGCCCGAAGCGCGCTTCCAGAACACGCCCAAAAGGAAAACGGTAGTGATGGGCGGGGCGACGTAGGAAATCAGTTTGTTAATTCCTTCGAAAATCGTCGTGTAGTGGCCGAACAGCGGCGACGCCACGATGGCGAGAATCGTGCCCAGCACCGTGGTGATTTTGCCGATGGTGACGAGTTGGTGATCGCTGAGGTTGGGGCGATGACGTTTGAACAAGTCATACGCCACCAGCGTCGCGGTGGAGTTCAGGGCGGCGGAACAAGTTTGCATGGCTGCCGCCAGCATCGCCGCTGCAACGAGCCCCTTCAACCCAATTGGCAACAGGTGCGTGATCAGAAACGTGTAGGTGTCGGCGGCAGTTTGGGGGGCAGCGCCCGCAAAGGCGTTTTGCTGGACCAGCGCGACGCAGATCACGCCCGGCAAGACAAAGAAAAAAACCGGCCAGATTTTCAGGAACGCGCAGAACAGCGGTCCCAGCCGGGCGTGCGTTTCATTCTTCGCGGCCAGGACTCGTTGCACGATCGTCTGGTCGCAACACCAATACCAGATGCCGAGCACCGGATAACCGAGCAGAATCGAGTACCACGCGAGCCCGGACGGATCACCGGGATTTCGAGCCATGTTCAGAAAGTTCCCGGTGCCCCAGGTGACTTTGCCGTCCGGCACCGCGGCCAGCGGATGCGGATGGGTCGCCAGCGTATGGGCCAGCCCACTCCAACCACCAATCTTTAAGTAGCCAACGACGGTGATGACGATCGCCCCCACCAGCAGCAAAACCGTTTGCACGCTTTCGGTCCAGACTACCGCCAGCAGGCCGCCAAGCATGGTGTAAACTCCCGTCAGCAAGCCCAGCACGGTGATGAACAACAACAACGCGTCCACGCCGAGGATGGTTGCGCCGGGCGCGAGTCCGAGAATTCCGCGCAACACCCAGGCGGCCGTGTAAAGGGCGACACCCATGTGAATAACGATCGCGGAGAACAAAGAGACGACCGACAGCACGTCGCGGCAACCGCGATTGAAGCGGCGTTCGAGGAAGTCAGGCAGCGTCGCGACTCTCGAGCGCAGATAGAGCGGCGCGAAGAACAACGAAAGCAGAATCAGCGTGAACCCCGCCATCCATTCGAAGTTGCCAAAAACGAGTCCGAACTTGTAAGCCGCTTCGGCCAGACTGACCAGATGGACGGTCGAAATGTTGGCCGCGAACATGGCCAGGCCAATCACCGGCCAGGCCAGCGTATTACCCGCGAGAAAATAGTGACCGCCTTCGCCACCGACTTCGTTCTTGCGGTGCAGGAATCCCGCGGCGACGCCCAGTCCGACCACGCCAAGCATATAGATGGCGACGATCGTCCAATCAACGCGGCTCATCGGGTCGTTCATCAGGTCAGTTCCAGCCGAGCCAGTACCGGCTCGATCACGCCGCTCGGCAATTGCGCGAACAGCCGCAAGCTTCCGTTACGGAGGTTGCGTTTGGCAACGGGTTCTTCTCAGGTTGCCGAAGATTTCCGACGCAAAACGAACAGCACCGCACCGGCAGCGAGAATGCCGAGTGAGGATGGTTCAGGAACGGTGATATCACGAACCTGGAAAAGGTTGACCTGGGCGGATGGATTCGGGCCAGAGGAATAGGGCGTCACCGTGATGGTTTCCGAGCCGGAAAGGTCCGCGACGAATTGTCCGGTGATGAATTGCCCGGGGCCGCTGCCATCGGAACCGTAGCTGAGGAAGCCTGAAGAATCGCTGCCGCCGCTGAGGGTCAAGGAGCGGCTCTGGCCGATATTGCGCCCGTCATTCACCCAAAACTCCACCAGGTAGGTGTCCCCTGATGTCATGCCATTCCAACCGAACGTGTTAGCGCCGGAATTGTTGGAGAAAGTCGCGTATTGCAAAAGGCTGTTGTAGTTGTTGTCGGACGTGCCCGGATTGCCAAAGCCGTTATAGCCGTTGTCGAAGCTGCTGCTGAGATTGGGAAGATCGGAAAAACCCTGGAAAGTCACGCCATTGACGGGAGACGCATTCGCGCCGCCGTTGTAGGGGGCCCAGGAACCGAAATAGGTTCCCACAGTGCGGACGTCGGACGGTCCAGAGATCTTCGTTGGGCTACCCCAAGTGATGTTCGCGGCGTTCGCCGCCGAGGTGAGCACGCCCACAAGGGTTGCACAGAGAGTGATTGCTTTCATGTTTGGTGGCCTGGTTGTTCTAAGGAGTATTTGTTTCGAGAGCCAGTTTACGCCACTTGGGCCGTTTTTGGCTTCCAATTTCCTTCGGCGAAGAAAATTGAACATACGCTGCCCATGAGCCGGCCGAGAAAAATCTATTTCGTTTGGAGGCCAGTTCCAGGCCTGGATACAAAGGCCTGTCTGGACAATCCCGCCGGCTTTCGACTATGAATGAGCCATGTCCAGGCACGCACTTTTGTCCCTTCGACGCCTTTTTGCCGCTATCGCCTCCGCCGCTTGGTGCGTCGGTTTGCCGGCCAGCGCCGCCGCGGGCACGCGCGACATGGTCGTTTGGTACAAGCAGCCGGCCCAGCGCTGGACGGAAGCCTCGCCGCTGGGCAACGGGCTTACCGCGGCCATGGTTTTTGGCGGGACAAAAACCGAGCGGCTCGCTCTGAACAATTCGAGCTTCTGGTCCGGAAAGCCCCATGACTACGACGACCCGAATGCGGGCAAGTATTTCGCCCAGATTAAAGCGTTGATGGCCGAGCAGAAACTCCAGGAAGCTGAAAAAATGGTGGACGACCATTTCTGGGGCATCCCCAAGGGCCAGCAGGCCTTTCAGCCCATCGGCGATTTGTTGCTCTCGTTCGACGGCGTGGGTGAGGTCGCCGATTATCTCCGCGAGTTGGACCTGGAGACTGGCGTCGCCAAAGTCACCTATCGTTCCGGCGGCATATTATACACCCGCGAAGCTTTCATCTCCTACCCGGACCGCGTGCTGGTCGTGCGCATTTCTGCCGACAAGCCCGGCTCAGTCTCGGTCGAGGCGCGGTTCAAGAGTCCCCCCCAATTCGTGGACAAAATCACCGCCACGCCCGGCCAACTGGTCCTGAATGGAACGTGGAGGAGGCCGGGCTCGCAAACGAACTGGCTGATCGCGCCCGTCGAAGGCGAGGGGCTCCGCTTTGAAGCCGCGATGACAGCGCGCACCGAAGGCGGCCAAACAACGGCCACCGCAGAAAGCCTGCGCATCCAGAAGGCGGACGCCATCACGTTGATTCTCACCACGGCGACCAGCTACATTAATTACCACGATATCAGCGGCGATCCAGCCGACCAGTGCGAGAAGATTCTGGCGAAATGTGCCGACAAGGATTACGCGACTTTTCGCCGGCGGCATGAGGCGGATTTCCGCGGGCTGATGGGGCGCGTTCATCTGCATATCGGCAACCCCGCGCAGAACGACAAGCCCATCGAAGACCGGCTCGCCGCAGTGAAGGCGGGAACTCGCGATCCGAACCTGGAAGCTTTGGTGTTTCAGCTTGGCCGTTACATTCTGGTGGCCAGCAGCCGCGCGGGCGGCCAGCCAGCCAACCTGCAGGGCATCTGGGACGAAGACGTTCTTCCGCCCTGGGGCAGCAAGTACACCATCAACATCAACACCGAGATGAATTACTGGCCGGCCGAAGTCTGCAATCTGCCGGAATGCGCCCAGCCTTTGTTCGACATGATTCAGGACATCTCTGAAACCGGCGCAAGGACGGCGAAGGCCTATTACGGCGTGGGCGGCTGGGTCACCCATCACAACATCGATCTCTGGCGCGGAACGGCGCCGGTGGACGCGGCGAAGTTCGGCATGTGGCCGGTCGGCGGCGCCTGGCTGTGCCAGAGTATTTGGGAGCACTACGCCTTTGGCGCGGATGTGGATTTTCTCAGGAAATACTATCCCGTTTTGAAAGGTTCCGCCCAATTTTTGCTGAATATAATGATTGTCGAGGCCAAGCATCATTGGCTGGTCACGCCGTTCTCCATGTCGCCGGAGCACGGCTATTTCGATGCCAATGGCAAGCCCGCCGTCCTGTCACCCTCGCCGACGATGGATGTCGCCATCATGCGCGAGTTATTCCCGCATTGTATCGAGGCCAGCAGAATCCTTGGCTTGGACGCGGATTTCCGGGCCAAACTGGAAGACGCACTGACGAAGATTCCCCCTTATCAGATCGGCAGCTCCGGATTTGTCCAGGAATGGATTGAAGACTGGAAGACCGGCCCGCAAGGGCACAACGTCTCGCCTAATTTCGCCTTCTATCCTGGATGCTCCCTTACGCTGCGCGGCAATCCGGAATTTGCCGCCGCTTACCAAAAATGGATGGAAGCTCATCCGCCGCGCGGCGGGTTCATCGTCTCGTGGGGCATCGCCATGTGGGCTCGTTTGGAGCGTGGGGACCAGGTTGCCAAATGCATCGAAGCCTATACGGGCCGGGGCCCGGCGTTGAACCTGCACAATGCCGGCGCCAACCAGTCCGATGCGAGCTTCGGTTTTGCGGCAGCGGTGGCAGAGGCGCTGGTGCAGAGCCATGCCGGCGAAATCAGCTTGCTGCCTGCCTTACCCGCTGGCTGGGATGACGGCTCGGTCTCCGGACTCCGCGCCCGCGGCGAGTATGACGTGAGCCTGCAATGGAAGGGGGGTAAATTGCAAACTGCCGACATCCACGGCCTCAAAGGCGGAACAATCAAGGTTCGTTATGGTCAGACGACCGCGACGTTCACTCTCAAGCCCGGCGCGACGGTACCTCTAAACGGCTTTTTGAACCGGATCTAATGGAGAGAACCCCATGAAGGCGCCCAGAGGAAATTCAGGAAACGGAGAAGCAAAGGAAAATCTCGGTTCTCTCCGTGCCCTCCTGTTCAAATCCGGTGCCAGTGGCGTGAATACGCGCAAAACACCAGGTTTGCGAACGCTGCTGCTGATTGTCGCGATGCTCGGGGCATTGCTCATCGGGCCGTCAGCAGGGGCCGAGATCGGAAGGTCCTCTCCACCCGAAACCACAATCTGGCTCGCGGCGCCGGCAAAAAATTTCACTGAGTCTTCACCGATGGGCAATGGACGCCTGGGTGCGATGATGTTTGGCGGCGTGGATGAAGAACGCATCGTGCTGAACGAAAGCTCTGTTTGGTCGGGGTCCCGGCAGGATGCGGATCGTCCGGATGCGAACAAGGTTCTGCCGGAGATTCGTCGCTTGCTGCTCGAAGGCAGGAATGTCGAGGCCGAAGCGCTGGTGAACGCGAACTTTACCTGCCAAGGTCCAGGCTCAGCCGGCCGTCAGTATGGCTGCTATCAGGTGTTGGGTAATCTGCACCTGACTTTTCAATCGAGCGACACCAACACGCCCGTCAGCAGTTATGCGCGCCAATTGAACCTCGATGATGCGGTCACACGGATGCATTTTCGCCGAGGCAACATCGAATTCAGTCGCGAAATGTTTGTCAGCGCGCCGGATGAAGTCATGGTGCTGCGGCTGAGCGCAGATCGTCCAGGCCAGATTTCGTTCGTCGTCAGCCTGGACCGGCCGGAGCGATTCGAAACCGTTGCTGAGCCGAAACAGGGGTTGCTCATGACCGGCCAACTCGACAACGGCGTGGACGGCAAAGGAGTCAAGTATGCGGCACGCGTGCGAGTGTTGAATCGCGGCGGTGAACTTTCGGTGAGGGGAAATGCGCTGGAAATCCGCCGGGCGAATGAGGTGCTCTTGCTGATTACGGCGGCCACTGACTACCAGGGCTTCGCCGGCCGCCAAACCCAAGACCCGGTCGGACTGACGCTGACGGAATTAAATCAGGCTGGCAGCAAGCCCTACACTTCATTGCGTAAAGCACACGTCGCCGATTACCAGAATTTCTTCCGGCGAGTCTCTCTTCAGCTCGGGTCAGTCAACCCGGACTCCAGCCCCAAACCTGCGCCGGAACGACTGAAGGCATTCAAGAACGGCGCTTGCGATCCAGCGCTGGCAGCGCTCTATTTTAATTTTGGCCGTTACCTTTTGATCTCCTCCTCGCGGGCCGGCGGGCTGCCCGCAAACTTGCAGGGCATTTGGGCCGAAGAAACCAACACTCCCTGGACGGGCGACTGGCATCTCGATGTGAACGTGCAGATGAACTATTGGCCGGCGGAGATCTGCAATCTCTCGGAGCTGCACCAGCCGTTATTCGCCCTGATTGATTCATTACAGGAGCCGGGCGCCAAAACCGCGCGGGAATACTATGCGGCGCGCGGGTGGGTGGCGCACGTCATCACCAATCCCTGGGGCTTCACGGCCCCGGGTGAAGAAGCGTCCTGGGGTGCGGCCAACAGCGGTTCTGCCTGGTTATGCCAGCATCTTTACGATCATTACTTGTTTACCCGCGACCCGAAGTTTCTTCGTTGGGCGTATCCCATCCTGAAAGGCTCGGCCCGATTCTACGCCGACATGCTGATTGAGGAGCCAAAGCACCATTGGTTGGTCGTCGCGCCGGCGAATTCACCCGAGAATCATTTTCAACTCCCCGATGGCCGGCAGGCGACGGTGTGCCTGGGGCCCACGATGCTGCAACAACTCGTGCGGTATTCCTTCACCGCGTGCATCGAATCGTCGGAAATCCTAGGGGTGGATGCTGATTTCCGAGCCGAGTTGCTCGACAAGCGGGCGCGGCTCGCGCCGACCCGCATCGGTTCGGATGGCCGCATCATGGAATGGCTGGAGGAATACCAGGAACCCGACCCTCATCATCGCCATGTGTCGCATCTGTGGGCTTTGTATCCAGGGAATGAAATCTCCCCCCGCACGACGCCAGAGCTGGCCCGGGCGGCCCGGCAATCGCTGGAAGCACGCGGCGATGGCGGAGTCGGTTGGTCCATCGCTTTCAAAGCGGCGCTCTGGGCCAGACTCCGGGACGGTGACCGTGCCTGTTCGTTGGTTCGCCAGGCACTGAGTCCGGCGACGGATTTGGGAATTCGCTACGACAGCGGGGGCGGCCTTTATCCGAATTTGTTCGATGCCTGCCCGCCGTTTCAGATTGACGGCAACTTCGGCGTGACGGCGGCTATCGGCGAGATGCTGCTGCAAAGTCACGCGGGGGAAATCGAACTGCTGCCGGCGTTGCCCTCGGCATGGCCTGAAGGTTCGGTCAAAGGCCTTCGCGCTCGTGGCGGAGTGGCAGTGGACCTCGCCTGGAAGGCCGGTCGATTGACTTCAGCGACTCTTCGTTCCGAGCTGGGCGGAACTTATCACGTGAGATACGAGGGAGAAAACGTTGTGTTGAATCTGAAAAAAGGAAAGCCCGTCACTTTAAATTCACACCTTCAGATCAACTGAACAGTGACGGGCGGGCGGAGCGCGGACATTCCCGTCCACAGCAAGCTCCTATGTGGAATGGAACTGCGAATCGGAGGCCGCTACGCATTTCAAGATTGCTGCGGACAGGAATGTCTGACAGGAATGTCCGCGCTCCGGTATGTGCGCCCGCCGTTACCGACCATTTACGTTTGGTGTTCTTGCCGCTGCGTGATTCGATGCGAATTGACTCGGAGATATCTTGAACCGGCGGCGGAAACAGGTCGCGAAGTATTGGCTGGAGTTAAAACCATTGGCGAAAGCGATGTCGGTTATTGAATGGCCGGGTCCGGTGCGCAATTGCTGTGCGGCTCGCTCCAGCCGGCACTGGTTGAGATATTCAACGGGCGCGATGTTGACCAGTTCGCGGCAGTATTTTGAAAAAGCGGTCACTCCCATTTGGCAGTGAGCAGCCATGCGGTCCAGCGTCCATTCATCGCCGAGGTCCAGGCTCCCCTCCTTGAGATCGCGAAAAAACACTTCGACCGCGCGCTTGCGCGAGGTCAATTGTTCGTTTTCATGCGTCTGCTGTTTCGCCAGGGCATCCAGGACGCCGATCAGCAACAGGTTCAAATGGACCGACATGCGCGAAACGGCGCGGGGCTGACCCCAGGCGGTAATGCACCGAGCCAACTCGCGGAACGATTGCGCAATGGACGGTGTGGAGGTCCAAACGGGGTTATTAATCCGCCGCCATCTTTCCGTCAGATCAGCGAGATCGGCCTTGGTCATTACGATCCACTTCGGCCAGCTCCAACTTTGATGTGGCCGCCTGACCCCCACATCCAGAATCATCCAGTGCAGCCGTCCCCGGCCGATGTTGGGTGCGCCGAATTTATGAAGCTGCCACGGACGCGTGACGATAAAATTGCCCGCCTGCAAGTTGAACGTTTTCTGACCGATGACCAGGTCGCACGTTCCGGTCTCAAAGAACACAACTTTAATGCCTTCGTTCCGATGTGCATTCAGCCCCCAGTCCTGGGAAGTATTGGCATCCCAGAAACCGATGCTGTTAAGCCCGGGCAGGATGTCCTTGGGCATCAACGTGCCGGGATAGTGCCCTTTGGTCAGCGCGTGAAATTCAATTTTACCTTCGCGGACTGCCTCTTTCTGTGGCTCGCAATTATCAATCCCGTAGCGCTTGTGGCCGATTCGATAGGTTGGGTGGGTGGCCATACGTGCTCAATAATCTTCAACGAATAATAATGGAAACTTCCCTCCTCCGCAATCTGTCAGTCCATGAATCCATAGCCCGGTCCCCATTGATGCGCAGGCGATGCGAGCGCACCGCGAACCGGCGGAGATGACGGGCCAGTGCAGGGATCAACTCACAGCAACGAGTGAGACCCGCTCGTTGCGTTCGTTGCGGGCGATGCCCGTTCCGCGCGGGTCCAGGACTGGTTTGCCGTCCACCAAGAATCGATACCGGTGATGGCCGTGAGTGAGCTGCACCTGGAGGGACCAACAACCGTCAACCTGTCGCTGCATTGGATGAGAAGTGGCATCCCAGCCGTTGAAATCTCCGACCAGGACAACGGATGCTGCGGTGGGCGCGGCGCAATAGAAGTTGACGGGCTTGGCCGTGTTTCTCGCCCCATAGCGATTGATACCAAGTATGCCAGGCGTCGTATTCACGGTGGTATGGTTGTTAGTACGGGTTTCCGTAATTTAGGTTTCGGGCGGTTCCTCATGGGCGTGGTCCCTGAGCTCGGCGGTTTGGCTTCGGCAGTCGTCCCTCGGCTTGGCTCTCGCCGCGCTGAGGGCCGCAGGGCATAAGCCAGGACGAATTGCTCCAGAACCTCACGCTCGGCTTGAAGCCAATCGCGCAAGGCCGCCCCGTTGCAGCATCCATGCGCGTGCCAAAGCTCGTTCGCGCGTTCTTCGATTTGTTGTTGCACGCGCAGGTGGTCATCCACCGTGAAAACGGGCGCTTCCTGCGCGGTGTTTTGCGTTCCTTGCTTCATCTGGCTCTCCCTTCGTGGAATTTCGTGAGGCCACTCTGTTTGTTAGCGCGGCAGCCTTGAGGACTTCATCTACGATCGCGCCTGAAAGATTCCCGCCTGTCGGGAAGGCCATTTGCAGATGACCGGAGGGGTCGATGATCAGGGTGCGGAAGTTATGATTGAACGAGCCGCCGTCCCGCTCGAACGTCACATCGGAGAGCCGCGCGAGCTCGCCGATCTTATCCGCGGGCCCGGTGAGAAAACTCCAGTGCGCCGGATCGTAATGGTACATTTCCCCATAGGCCTTCAGCACCCGCGGGTTATCAATTTCTGTGTCGAACGAAACCGAGAGGAAGTGCCAGTTGGTGGGGCCACCCGCCATCGAACTGAGGTTTCTCGACGCCTCCTGAAAATTCTTCGACAGTCGTGGGCAATAGTCGGGAATAGGACAGCGCGTGAAGAAGAACGTGATCGCCAGCGCCTGGCCCCGGAACTCGCCCAGGCTCACAGCCTGCCCCAATTCATTTGTGAACTTGAAAGTCAGTAGTGGGTGGCTGGCCCCTGCCTTTGGCACTTCCGTGGCCGCGGGACTGCGTGGTTGCCTGGCCTCAGCCATTGGGATTATTCCGATTTTCGCGATCTGGCCAATCCAACTCTCGGTTTCTGTCACGTGGAGTCGAAATGAAATTCGGTCGCCGGCTTGCAGGCCGGTCAACTCTTTTGACTCTTTTACCTTGAAGGGCATGGTCATGCTGTCCATGTAGTTGATAATAGCCTCGTGACTGACCAGGACGGTTCTGTCCCCCGGCTTGAGTTCCTTGACTACCCCTCTCGCCGCGAAGCTTTGCTCGTTGCTTTTGCCTGGCTCCGACGACGAGAGGGGCTCGGCGGCCATTTCCACACACGTTGAAATCAGCCAACCGGAAAATCCGACGCTAATGAGTAATCGATGCCGCCACATACTCTTTGCCTGTTAAGGATTGGGCAGAAGCCCAACGCGATAGAAGCCGGGATTTCCGGTTGCGCTTTGGTCCAGGAAAATCTCGGAGTTGCTCGTGGCGGAATTCGTGGTGAGCGCGGTCCAGTGGGTTAAATCTGCCGACCGCTGGACGACGTAGCGCAAGCCTGCGGTAGCGGAGTAGCTGAACTGGAAGCAGGTAGGAGAGAGTTGCTGCGCCTCACTGAGAGTGATTGGCGCGGCGGTAACGACGTGAATGGTAATTGCGTTCGTAGCTTTGGCACCGCCATTGTCACTCGCCACAGCCGAAAGCGTGTAATCCCCAGCCGCCAGATTATGGACCGTCACCAAATACGGAATGTTTTGGACGTTGCCGAGCGAGGTGGTCCCTTGCAAGAACAGCACGTTCGTGACACTCCCATCGGTGTCCGACGCCTTCGCGCTGATAGTGAACGTGGCGGGGGAGGCCAGGACTGAACCGTTGGGCGGATCGGTGATTGCGACTGCCGGCGGCACATTGGCCGACTGCACCATAATCGTCCCGGTCATAAAAGGGTGAACAGTACAATGAAACGGAAAGCTGCCGGCCAAAGTGAATGTGCGGCTGAACGTATGCCCGGCTCCGAAAACACCCGAGTCCCACAGACCCGTATCGCTCGTAGTCGTATGAGGTGAACCGACCCACGTCCAGGTGACCGAGTCATTTACACTTATGTTTACGGTGCTTGGGGAAAACGCGAAGTTCACTATGTTCATGTTGACTACAGCGCCAAAGGCGGCAAGCGACCAGCTAAAGGAGCAAATGGCCAGGGCGCGGAAAGCGCAGCGTAACATTCGTTTTCGAGTATTCGGATTTTGTGAGGTGATCATTTTGGTTTGTTGCAAACGATTTGGATGTGATGCGAATGGCGGGTAAGTTGGGACGTTAATGATGGGTTTTCTCCAGAAATGGCTTTGCCATACCCTGATGGGTACCCGCTTAGCGCGTCGGCGGCGCCTTGGGCTCTCGATGTTGAGGTGGATGGCTGGTCTGTTCGTCACGGGCTTTCCTTGCTGAAGTCTTTCAAAGTGCAGGAATCTTCTATCGGGGCGGCCTGCCGGGTTGCCCCCGGCAGGCGGTTGGCTTTGGGCGGATTACTTATGTGTAACTCCCTGGAAAACCTAGTCCGACTGGCGCCGAGCTTCATCGGCTTCTTCCGCCAGTTCGTTCAGGAAGTCGAGAAAGTCCTGGCCTTGACCGATGAAGAGTCCATCGTTCTTGAAAAAGGCGATGGTGGCCACCGCACCAGCTTGCTGAGTCGAGATGGGCCGAATCGCGGAGCAGAGGGGCAGGTTCGGGTCAATGAACTCACAAGGCGTGGCGAAGATTTGGTTGGTGTCGTTCGCGGCGGCATTATCGGTGCCATCGGGAGGATTGGGCAGAGAGGGCGCGCCGGGCAGTTGTGGGAAGATGGTGTTGCCATTGTTATCCGTCAACGCAGGGGCATTGCCGGCCTTGTCGGTCCAGGTTTGATAGTGTTGGATCTCCGTGCCGCCAATGGCTCCTACGATCTGAATCACTTCGGGACTGGTTGCCTTTGGAAGGAAAGACTGGTAGAGGCTCGCGCCACCCTGCTCGATGCTCGCGAAATGGAAACCGGCGGTATTCGCGATAAACTGGATCATGAACCCATGGTCTAAGTCCGTCGGTGGGGGCAGATCCGAATTGGGAATGCCCGGCACGTTTACCAAGTCAACGATTTGCGGGAATTTGGCGCCGAAATCCGGATTGAGCGCACTCCGATAACGGAAATAGAAGCTCGTATCAACTGTGAGCTGCATGAGATTGGTCAGGCGTTTGGCCGTTTTGTTCGATCCGGTTGCCTGGCTGCTCGGCAACCTGCGAAACTCCTCGAGGCTGACGGGCTGGTGGCCTTTGGACTCGAGATATTTGTTGATAAAGGCCGCGTGGCTGAACTCATCCCGGGTGTTGAGGTTAACGTAGGTTGCCTCATCACCATCGAGCACATTCAAAGCAAGTTGGTAGGACTCGTTGCCCAGTGCTAATTCGTTATATTGCTGCCACAGGTCGCTCTCCAGAATTTCGGCAGCCGCCAGGAATTTAAGGATGGCGACGTCCCCGCGAGTCAGTCCTCTCCCAAATCCCGCAGCCCTGGCAACGGTCCTGCCCGTCAACAGGGTGCTGGCTGGCAGCAGGGTGGCTCCGCCCAGACCAAGGCGCTTCATAAACGTCCGTCGGCCGAGATGCCCATTGGCGTTAGAGACTGATGTTTGTGATTTGGCCGTTTCTGCGCCGTTTGGCACAGAGCTTTCGTGGATCGGTGTATTTTGCATATTCAATGCTTTTGTTTTTGATTTTTGGTTTCTCGTTTTTCTATTTGTCCTCGCCGGATTCCTCCTCCCCGTGACGGGGAGTCAGCAAATGATCGACGACAAAGTCAGCTACTTCGCGGCCCAACCGCTCACCAGTGGTGAGGTCGAAGCGGAAATGTTGGCCGGCGAAGATGCGGCTAAAAGCTGCTTCGTCGGCCGCGTCCCGGAAGTCGTCGAATGGGCGTTCGACCCCAGGCAAAACTTCCGACGTAACAGCGAAATTGAAACGATGCCCCTTGAAGAAGGAACCCAATACGGCCGCCGCTCCACCACTAATCACCGCGTGCGCGCCGGGGTAGGACGGATCGGGCGCCGTGGTGCCCACCTCAGGAAGCCAGTTCGGGTCAGCGATCGTCTCAGGATTGTTGTCGGTATCGGCAGCCCGGACGGCGGTGACTGGCCGCCAGAAATTGTAGGTATATTTGGCATCGTAGAAAGCAATCACTGCATCGGCGAAGGTCAGATTGAGCAGTGCAAAGAGGCGGGCGCTCTGGGCGGTGGTCAGGTCGTGTTCCAAGGCGGCGGTCTGGGTGATTTCGTTCCAATAATTCTGAATGGCTCCATTCCAAAACCGGCCCGTTAGCGCCTGGTCCGCAGAACTGGCGGTACTGTTGGTGATCCCAAGCGCTTTGATCTCATTGAATGCGTCGCTGTAGGTATCGCTGGTCAACGCCGGCGGGGGACCAGGACGAAATTGATTGGCTGCTTCGAGCGCAAAAGGCGTCACGTGAGACCAGTGAGTGAATTGCGGCTGTTTCGGGAAATTAGGCGGGGTTGACTGGTAGTGTCCCGGAGCGCTCCCGAAGACATAGGGGATGGGTTGAGCGCCGGAGCCGTCATTGCTTCTCAGAGCCAGGATGCTATCAGCGACATTTTGCCCCACGCTCATACCCTCAGTTTTGTCAGCTCCATCCGGAATTAGTCCCAAGGACTGTTGAAGCTGAGTGTCCAGCATCGTTTGGAAAGCAGGATATAACTGCGCAAGGATTTCATGGGCGGCGGTCGCCGCCGCTGCGTCCTGGGACGCGAGTGGCGACACGCCAGTCAGATGGACCAGATAAGGCTCATGCGCTCCGTCAATGGTGTTGACCGCGTCATAAATGGCGGCGTGCATGAGCGCAAAGCTGCGCGTGGGGTGTATGGTTGCCGGTTGAGCGCCATGGGTGCGGACAATCACGAGGAGTGCTTTGTTCCATTGCAGCACCGGGTTAACAGACTGGTCGGTGCGGTCACCCTGGGAACGATGCCGCTCATCACCTGAGGCTTCATTCGAAACGGGGACTTGAGCTCCGAGGTGGGCGCACAGCAGAGTCGTTGCGGTGAAAGCGAGGCATTTCATGAGAGCCCGCCTCCTGGGATGTCCATTAGAGTTCGCCGCCGAGATGTGTGTGGTTGCGGATTCCCCGCCGCGTTGGGCGGGAGCGATGTGAATTGAAATGTGTTGCATAAGTACCGGTTTGGTTTTGGTTTCTGGTTACGTGTGTGTCTCGCTGACTCTCTTAGCCATTCATCCCGAATGCCTGTGTAAGGTTCAGCTTGCCCACTGCTCCTGACCGCTTATGGGAGCAGAATATTCCCGAACACTTTCCTTTTTTGAATGTATCTGTTTGCCAGAGCTGGTGTCGGCGCTCGGTGTCGGCCGACCGTTGCCGTTGCTGCCAAACGTATTCTCGTGTTGTTCCTCGCGGTAACAATCACTACGGCGCGGTTGGTGATGAACCGCGCAAACGTCTTTGCGGAACAGAAGATCCAGAGTCCACTCAAAGGCCACCCGGACCTTTTTGTCCAACCCGGGCAATTTGCTCAGGTAAATCGTGCGCCACAGCCACCAGGCGAAAAAGCCGGAGAAATTGAACCCGAAAATGCGCGCTACGCCCCGCCGGCGGCCGATGGAAGCCAACAGTCCAATCGTCTTAAACGAAAAAGGTTTCAGCGGCCGGCAGTAGAGCGACGCCGCGATATTTTGCGCGACGACCCGGCCCTCACGAATGGCGTGTTGCGCTGTCGGCGGGTGCGACTTTCCTGGCCGTCTGGTGTCAGGCACAAGCCCACAGTCGCCCACGGCCCAAACCCCTGGCCACTCGGGGACCTGCAAGAATTCGTTCACGAGCACGCGGCCACCACGTTCCTTTTGGCAAGGCAGGGAAGAAACGAGCGGATTGGGCACGGTCCCGGCAGTCCATACCAGAGTGCTCGCGGGCATCGGAACGCTACCGGTCACAAACACCTCATTCTCCGTCATGCTGGTGACCCGGGTGTTAAGTCGGATTTCCACACCGCGTCGGACGAGCGCCTTCTGCGCGCAACGCCCCAAACTCTCCCCCAGTTCCGGCAAAATCACCGCCCCGGAATGCACCAGCACCACCCGCAACATCTCTTGGCGCAGATTCGGATAGTACCGCAACGCTTCTCGGACGAAGTCATTCAGGGCGGCAACGGTTTCTACGCCGGCGAAGCCGCCACCCGCCACGACAAAGGTGAGCAACGACTGCCGGTCGGTGAGAATGCGTTCGGAATTGGCCTCCTCCAGGTGCCCGATGATTTGTGCGCGCAGTTGAATAGCATCCGGCAGAGATTTCATTGCCAGGGCCAGCTCCGCCAAACCTGGCAGGTTGAAAAAATTGGTAACTGACCCCAGCGCTAGCACCAGATGGTCGTAACGGAGCGCGTGCGAGTGGTTTCCGTAACCGTGTGAAATCAAGACCCGCTGGTTGGGCAGATCGATTTGCTCCACATCACCCACGAGCACCTCGGTACGGCGCAGGAGCTTTCGGAGGGGATTCACAATGTTCGTGATCTCGAGATCGCTGGCGGCTATCTCGTGCAGCATCGGCGTGAAGAGAAAGAAGTTGTCACGGCTGACCAGGCAAAGCTCCACGTCGCGCTTTCGCGCCAGCAACTTCTCCAGATGTAATGCGGCATAGACACCGCCAAAACCGCCGCCAAGAATGAGAATCCGCTGAGTGGGCGGCTTGCTTGTTGTATGATTTGTCATGGAATAGTTGGTCGGTAAAAGGTGGAAACTGGAACTATCATGCCGCAGCCAGGAAAGGTTTTCGCGTGCGCGGCTTGCCGTCTTTCGAAACAATGGTTTGAAACAACCGGAGCCATCCAAGACAGATCAGAATCCCTCGGCCAGGGGGCAAGGGCTGGGTCGGTGACAGCGGTGTGTCGTTTCTTGAGGGCTTTCGGCGCACGTGATGCTTGGGTTTCTCCAGACAGGTCCTGGAGCAAGAGGTCCATTTCTCCGGCTCGTAGCGAAGGGTGGAACGGTTTGATTTCGGATGGTTCTTCATAATGTCTTTTTTTTCAGAATTGGAATAACCTCAAGGGGAGGATTAGGCTGTTGGTCTGGCCGGCTCGTGTGCATCAGCGGATACGGGGTCAGTAGGGGCGATGGTGGCTGGAGCCAAACGCCTTGGCACACTCGGAGGACTCTCTGTCATGGTCTCACGCATCCCTTCGGAGGCGTTGTGGGCCGCTTTCTTGAACTCCTTTATCCCCTGCCCGAGCCCCTTGGCGAGTTCCGGCAGTTTTTTGGCACCGAACAAAATCAAGACGATCGCCAGGATCAAAATGATTTCTCCGCCGCCGAGATTGAAAAGTGCTAACATTGGATTCATATACGTGTTGGTTCGATTTGACGATTGGGAAGCGCTAACGAAAGCGTTTCGACAGCGCTCAGTCTTTCAAAGTTCGGAGATAGGCAATCAGCGCCTGGACATCCGCATCACTGAATTTTTTGGCAAAGGAGGGCATTTCGCCTTTAACGCCCCCTTTGATGATCGTTGTAATCCGGGCATCGCTCTTAGTCAGGCCGTGAAGGTTGGGCCCTTCGTCACCGCGCGCATCATCGCCATGGCAAGGAGCGCAGGTATGGTCAAACAGGCGGTAACCTCGTTTGGCGTCTCCCTGCAGGACATCCGTCGTGGTGACCGAAGCAGCTTTCGCCTGCGGTTCCCGATTCGCATCGGTGGCCCTTTTGGGTTGAAAAAGCGGCGACAACCCAAAAGTCACCCCGAGCAGCCCCACCGCCGCCACCAACCCCAAGAGCATTCCTTTGACTTCGATCGACATAATTCCTCTAGAGTGAACTCAGCCGTTAAGTAACAACTCGCCGCCCCAGTACCCGGCCGCTCCCATGAAGGCGGCGGTGATAAACGCGAGCCCCAGATATATCCTGAAGGCGCGGTTGGAGGCGTGGCTGCCCACCACCAGCCGCCAAACGGCCAAGCCTGTCAGAAGGCCGAAAGCGGGCCACAGGAAGGTATGGTGATGGGCGAGGTTGCCACGCCCCCAAAGCTGCCAGCGGCTGATGACCAGCCCCGAAAGCACCGCCCCAAGTGACCCCAAGGCGCCCAGGATGAGGGTGTAGAATCCGGCCGCGCGAAAACCGGCACGGCGGGATTTTTCCGGGTTGTCGGGAACCAGCGACCCGGCCAGATCAAAGAGCGCCGAGGCCATAACCAGAGCGATGGGGAAATGGGTGGTTCCTCCGTGCATTTTTACCCAAAGAGAATTGTCCATAAGATTCCTCACGTCGGCGGCTGCAACGCCCTCAGCCGGCCAGTGGCGAATCCACAACCGCCAGCGTATTGTGACCTTCGACATAGTTCACGCTGGTCACACCCAGCACGCTGCGCAACTTCTCGGCCGGCACCTTCATCGGCCCTGCTTTGGGGGCCATTCCCGGCTGTGGTTGGGGAAAGGCGGTGGACATGGCCGTATGGAACGTGATGTTGCCCTCCACCTTTTGAATGATTTGATGGATATGGCCGTTGAGCACCGTCACCGAACCGAATCGCTTGAGGTAGCCCAGGGCTTGCGCGCTGTCCTCAGTTCCCCAGCCCCACTTGGGAAAGATCGTCCAAAGCGGGACATGAGCAAACAGGACGATTGGCGTGCTGGTGGAACGGGCTTTCAGATCGTCTTCCAGCCATTCCAATTGCTCCCGCCCGAGAACCCCAAGGCCGCCTTCCTTGATATCCATGACGTTGACCAGGCCGACGAAATGCACGCCTTTCTGATCAAAGCTATACCAGCCGGAGCCCTTCGAACCTTTGCCGAACCGGTTGCGATATTGCTCTCCATTATCATTCAGGATGTCATGCTCCCCCGGCACATAAAACACGTGCCGGGCTTTGCAGCTTTTCAAGATTTGGTCCAGCGTATCGAACTCCTCCGCCTCGGCCAAATGAGTCAGGTCACCCGTGTGCAGCATGAATGAAGGCGTGGTGGGCAGCGCATTAATTTTTGCGACCGCCTCCCGCAGCGTGGCCGCCACGTCCTTATTGGCTTCCTTGTTGAACCCGATGTGGCTGTCGCTGATCTGCACAAAGCTTAACTCAGCGCCAGCCGCGGCCCCCGTCACGGCGGAGACCTGGCTGAGGGTTTGTGATCTAAGAATTCCCCCGGTCAGGGTCCAAAGGACCCCCGTGCCGGCCCAGGCCATGCATTTGAGGAAACCGCGACGGTCGATGCCGTCTTTGTCGTGATTATGTGTGATGATGTCTGACATATTGGATTTCGAGTTGAATTTGTTGGTTTATGTTGAGCGCAACCACGCTCGCGGCTGTGCGTTCGTCCATCCAGACCGTGAGTGCCCGGTTTCTATTCCCGAGAAAAAATCTCTCTTGCCGGGAATAAAATCGCGGGAGGCACAGTCCAGCACCTGAAACGGTGAACAATTCTGTCCATCAGATGGCTGGGTCCTCCGCGCTGTTTCCAAGGCCGCGGACCGAATTGGCGCGTGAGAATTCCCGCAGATGGGCTACAGTCTGTCTCGGGAATAAAATCCCCACAGAACCAGTCTGGATAGCGAATGGCCCGGAATCGCGGAGCACAACGTTGGACGCACAGGACAAACTCGCACGGTTCGAGCAAAGCATCATGCCGCACATGAATGCCGCGTATAATTTGGCACGCTGGCTCGCGGGCAACGACACCGATGCGCAGGACGTCGTCCAGGAAGCCTACCTGCGCGCCTTCAAGTTCCTTAGCGGATTCCGGGGCGGAGACAGCCGTTCCTGGCTGCTGCGCATCGTTCGCAACGCCTTTTACGATTGGCTCAAGCGGAACCGCCGCGAGGAAACGGGGACGCCGTTCGATGAGGAACTCCATAGCACGGATGACGAAACAGGAACGCCGGATACATTGCTCCTGGAGAAAGCGGACCATGAGCTGATGCGCAAAGCGATCGAGGACCTCCCGTTCGAGTTTCGCGAGATCCTGGTCCTGCGCGAGCTCGAGGGGTTTTCGTACAAAGAAATCGCGGACATAGCAGAGGTGCCTCTGGGCACCGTAATGTCCCGATTAGCCCGCGCCCGCGAGCACCTGCGAACGCTGGTGGTCCAACGCCTGGAACTCAAATGAACTGCAAAGAAACAAAAGAGGTGCTCCATGGCTATCTGGATGGCGAGTTGGAGCTGGCTCACAACCTGGCAGTCGAGCAACACCTGCAGGAGTGTGCGGCCTGTGCGCGCTCGTACCGGGAGCAGCAGTCTTTGCGGAAGGTAATGGCCGGCCGGTCCCTCTATTTTGAAGCTCCGAAGGGTTTGGAGAAGAGCATACGCTCAGCGGTGTCCCAGGCGAGCAAGGCGGAATCACCGCGTTGGCAGTGGCGCCGGTTTTGGGACTGGCCGCGAGTCCTGGCGCCGTTGGCGGCGGCGGCCGTGGTCCTTCTGATTGCCCTTCCCCTGGTAATGCACAACTCGACGGAGGATCGCCTGGCCCAGGAAATTGTTTCCGCCCACGTGCGTTCGTTAATGGCAAGCCACCTGACTGATGTCGCTTCCTCTGACCAGCACACGGTCAAGCCGTGGTTCAATGGCAAGCTGCCCTTTTCGCCACTGACCGTCGACCTTGAGGCTCAGGGATTTCCTTTGATCGGCGGTCGCCTGGACTATGTGGAAGATCATCCGGTGGCTGCGTTGGTTTATCAGCATCGCAAACATTTCATCAACCTGTTCACCTGGCCTTCGACCCGCGTCTCAGGCACAGCCGAGGAATTCCGGACACAGCGAGGCTATAATGCGATCCATTGGCGCCAAGACGGCATGGAGTATTGGGCCGTGTCGGATATGAACCGGGGTGATTTAGGAAGTTTTGTGCGGCTGGTGCGAGGCGGCGCGCCGCCTCCGTCACCTCCCTAATCCGTTCCCGTGTGTTTTGCACCAGGCTGATGTCGCCACCAAAATCGAAAGAGCCGCCGCCAACCCTGCCAGAATCCAGGTTTGTGTGGTCATCGCTTTTTATGAAAGCAGGTCAGCGAATATTTATCACGATTATTACAGCAAAGAAAGGGCGACCCGTTGCCGGGTCGCCCGAACAGGAACCAGACTACTCTTCGTAATCCCGCGAGGATGTTGCCGCTGGTGCGGATTTCGATCAACGGCGGAAGGGTGACGAGTCGGTTACAAACTGGAGACGCCAACGAAAGGCCACAGTTTCACGTTCACGGCCACCTGCTGGACAAGTCTCAGAACTAATGGTTTACTGTTGCAGCACCTATATTGACGCACGTGACCACAGTGTTGGCGCCCGGACTTCGCCCAACTCACTTGCGAACACTATGTTGCAACCTTTTCTTCCCCGCCGCGCCGGCCATCGACGGCAACCCGGCCGACTCTCCGGCCTGGTAGTAGGTGTGTTTGGCTGTGTTTGTTGCTGCCTGGTTTCGAACTCATCACCCAACCTCGTTTCCGTCCTGACCTGCCAAAACGACAACGCCCGCACCGGTCAGAACACCAATGAGACCGCGCTCACCCTGGCCAGCGTCAACACCAACACCTTCGGCCAGTTATTTGCCCAGGCGGTCGATGGCTACCTATATGCCCAGCCCTTGGTTGTGCCGAATGTGAGTATCCCCGGTAAGGGCCAGCACAACGTCGTCTATATCGCCACCGAGCATGACAGCGTTTATGCTTTCGACGCCGACAGCAACGCAGGCGCCAACGCCGCACCCCTCTGGCAGGTCAGCTTTCTCAACCTGCCAGCCGGCGTCACCTCGGTTCCGAATGACGACACCGGCACGGATGACATCGTGCCGGAAATCGGGATTACGAGCACACCCGTCATCGATCCGGTCAGCCACACGATTTATGTCGAGGCCAAAACCAGAGAGGTCTCGGGAGTTGTGACCAATTACGTCCATCGGCTCCACGCCCTGGACGCGGCCACGGGCGCGGAGAAATTTGGCGGGCCCATAGTGATTGCGACCACCGCCTACGATGGCGCCAACTACACCTACGTGTCAGGGCCATCCCTGCCCGGCACCGGCGACGGCAGCGTAGGAAACCTGCTCACCTTTAACGCCCTCCGCCAGATGAACCGCCCTGGCCTGCTCCTCAACAACGGCGTGATTTACATTGCCTGCGCCTCTCATGGTGACTTGGGGCCGTATCATGGCTGGGTGCTTGGATTCGATGCCCACACCTTAGCCACCAACGGTGTTTTCAATACCA
Source organism: Binatia bacterium (assembly GCA_035566895.1). Taxonomy (GTDB): domain Bacteria; phylum Verrucomicrobiota; class Verrucomicrobiia; order Limisphaerales; family UBA8199; genus DATMQA01. The sequence goes on along the minus strand of DATMQA010000198.1, from coordinate 21,384 downwards.
CTCCCAATGGAGGGTTGGGCGGCATCTGGCAGTCGGGCGCTGGTCCAGCAGCCGACCCGGCCGGGTTCATTTACCTTGAGACCGGCAACGGCGATTTCGCAGCGTCGGTCGAACTGGGTGACAGCGTCCTGAAGCTCGCCACCACGAACGGAGTGACACTCGCTGACTATTTTACACCCTTTGACCAGGATGCCCTCAACGCGGCCGACAACGACATCGGTTCCGCAGGCGAGATTGTGCTGCCGGATTCAGTTGGCAGTACCAACCATCCGCACTTGCTGGTCGCCGGCAGTAAGTCGGGAACCATCTACCTGCTGGACCGCGACAATTTGGGGCAGTTCAACTCGGCCGCAGATACGCAGATTGTGCAGGTCCTACGGAATGCGGTAGGCGGAATGTGGAACACACCTGCATACTTCAACGGCGCGCTCTATTACGTCGGGTCGGGCGACGTCCTTAGTGCGTTCACCATCGCCAACGGGTCGCTCAGCACCAACCCCACCTCGCAGGCTTCCGGCACCTTCGGGTTTCCGGGCTCCACGCCTGCCGTTTCCGCCAACGGCACCAACGACGCCATCGTCTGGGCCATCCAGTCAGATGCCTTCGCCGGCGGGCCGGCGGTCTTGCACGCATACAACGCGACCAACGTGGCCCTCGAGCTTTACAACACCGGCATGGCCGGCACGCGCGATGTCCCCGGTGGAGCGGTGAAGTTCACCATTCCAACGATTGCCAATGGCAAAGTTTACGTGGGCGCCCAATATGCCTTGTCCGTCTATGGAATGCTCGCCCCGCTGGCTGACTTTTCGGCTTCACCAACCAACGGACTCCTGCCCTTAACGGTTATGTTTACCGACACCTCCAGCGGCATCATCACTAACCGTTTCTGGGACTTCGGCGATGGCGCTACCACGAACACACCTGACACTGCGCTGGCACACACGTACAGGACACCGGGCGCCAATACCGTGCTCCTGACGGTCACCGGCCCGGTAGGGACCAACAGCCTGAGCCGCAGCAACTACATTGTCGCGACCAACCTCGCACCCGTAGTCTTGAAAATTCAACTTCTGACCAATGGCATTCAATTGATTTGGCCCGCCGGCACCCTGCAATCCGCTGCCCAGGTGACGGGCTCATATACTAACGTCACCAGCGCCACCTCACCCTATTTACTGACTCCATCGGCGGCCGCGCAATTCTATCGCGTCAAGGTGAGATAGGAAGGGGGCCACCCATTAGGGTAGGTTTCAGTTTCGCGGATTCGCAATCTGATATGCAAATCTGCGCAACCTCTTCCAACCACTCGCGTGTTCCCTGAACAAATGCGCCACCAGTTCACGAATTGTCGTCCACCATTTCGTGCGGACGTTTGGCTCACTGCGGGCCGACGGCAATGAAATGGAAGAATTGGTCGGAGGCGCTGCCGGTGATGTTCCAGGTCGAGACAAAAAAGGAGCTGGTGGTGACCGTGCCGGTCGTAATGATCTGAGCGCCGCCGCCGTGTTGGACGGTAGCCACTACCGTAGGCTCACTGCTAAAAGCGGTCGTGAACGTAACGGTATAGGCACCGGTGCCGGTTCTACTGACGGTGAAACCTGTCCCGGCCAGGATGTTGCCACTGCCGTCCACTGCGCCGCGAACGATCCGGAGCACCTCCTGCGAACCCGGCGCATAGAGTTGGCCGGAGGGCCCCAGTGCAATGTTGCCGCGCACATCCAATTTGGCGTTCGGCGACATCGTGCCGATACCCACGGCGCCATTGCCGCTGCCGTAGTTGAGAATGGACATCAACTCATTGCCGCCCGGCGCGTCCATGAACGAAAAGCGGCCGCCACTACCGCCCAGGTTGAACATCAATTGGCCGTAGTTTGCGCCTAAACCGATACTGCCACCGTAAAGCACCAATTTGCTGTTGGACTGATCAGACCCCAGGTCCAGCCGCGCGGTGGGCGTCAGAGTGCCAATGCCGACGTGCTGCGCCGTATCCCACACCAGCGCAACCTGCTGGCCGTTGGTCGCCGTGAGTGTCCCCAGCGCGCCGCCGGAGTTGCCGAACAACACCGGCCCATTGGGCGCGCCGCCGGAAAGGTTGCCGAATGTTTTGGTGGCGCCATACCAGCCCAACCCGCTGTTCTGGTCGGTGTGCAGATACAGATTTCCGTCGTTCAAGTGCAAATCGCCGCCCGAAAGACCAACCGTGCCGTTGACCTGGATGTTGCCGTTGAAGGTGTTGTCGGAATTGAGCCAGGCCACCGGCGCGTCGGATTGTTTGCGGAAAGCCAGGACATGCCGCGCTGCGCACCCAGGCGCGAGCGCTACAAAATTGCTTACCCCGGGTGGAACAGCCGTTTCCCCAGAGACGTTGCTGCCCCAGGCGACGACCGTTCCGTCGGCTTTTAACGCCACGCTGTGGGTCAAACCGGCCACCACCGCGATGACGTTGCTCAAGCCTGCCGGCACAATGGATTGGCCGAAATTAATGCCATCGGTCGGGTTATTCGACAGGCCCGCACCCCAGGCGACGACCGTTCCATCGGATTTCAGGGCGAGGCTGTGCACGCCGCCCGCTGCAATTGCAACGACATTGCTGAGGCCTGGTGGAATATTGGTTTGGCCGTAGGTGTTGTCGCCCCAGCTCACCAATGTGCCATTGCTCTTCAGAACCAGGCTCGAAACTAGTCCGGCTCCGATGGCGGCGACATTGTTGAGGCCCGGCGGGACCATGGCTTGTCCGGAAATTGGATTGGTGCCCGTGTTGTTCGTGCCCGCTCCCCAAGCCACGACGATCCCGCCATTCCTCAAGGCTAAACTGTGATATCCCCCCGCTGACACGGCAATGACGTTGCTCAGCCCGGCGGGCACGATGGATTGTCCGAAGTCAGCGCCAATGCCGGCGTTGGTCATGCCGGCACCCCAGGCCACGACCGTGCCGTCGTTCTTCAAAGCCAGGTTATGCAGATATCCCGCCGAGACGGCGGTCACATTGCTCAAGCCGGTGGGCACCAACGATTGCCCGAAATCAACGCCGTCGCCGGGGTTGTTGGTGGTACCAGCGCCCCAGGCCACTACGGTGCCGTTCGCCAAAAGCGCGATGCTGTGCGTGACGCTGGCGCCGAGCGCAATTGCATTGTTGAGGTTCGCCGGAATATTGCGCTGCCCGTACTGGTTGTTGCCCCAGGAAGTGATCGAGTAATTCGTCGAAAAAAACGCCAGGGCATTGGCTGAAACATTCGTCACTCCGGTGCCGTTCCCGGTGAAGTTCCCGCTGAAACTGTCGCCGCCGTTATTAAATGTCACCGGACCGGAATAGGTCCCGCCCAACTGGGCCGGGCCGAGTGTCCCGGTCAACTGTGACGCCGAAAGCGTTCCCAGCAGGTTGCTCGCCGAACCGGAAACAATCGCGTACGGAGCCGGCGTAAGCCTCTGCGTGGGCGACAGCGCGGAGAACCCATGCACGCCGTCGTTGAACCAAATCCGCAACTCGAGATTCGGCTGGGCGAAAACCGAGGCGGCAAGGAGCGCCATGTTCGGCAGCGTGGTGTCGCCCAGCACGACGGTGAACAGGCCGTTATTGACGCTGACCGGCACCGCGTTGGCCGGCTCGCTGCCGTTGACGCTGGTGCCGTCGTTGCTCCAATAGGTGGTGTAGGCAATGTTCGGCGGCGGCGGCGCCACCGTGACGGCCGGCGCGCTGGAATAGCCGGAGCCCGGAGTCAGCACGGTAATGCTGCTCACCGCCCCGCCGCTGACGTTGGCCACCGCCGAGGCGCCGGAGCCGCCTCCGCCGGAAAAGCTCACCGCGGCCGAGGACCCGGGATAACCGCTGCCGGGACTATTGACCGTGCAACTGCTGACAAATTCGTTGGGCGTCAGCCCGCCCATGTTCGCGGTGGCGGTCGCCTGGTGATTGAAATTCGTGCTGATGACCAGCGCGAACTCGAACTGGCCCGTGCCGGTGAAATTGGTGCCACTCACCTGCGCCCGGCCCTGGTACGTAAACACGGCGTTCTGGGCGCGGGCCGTCGAGAGCATTGGACCGCAGGCCAGCGCCACCAGCAGCACGGCGCCAAAGCCAACCGCAGGAACACCCGCTCGCAGCGTGCGCCCATGGACAAGCCGGGGGCCCAAGGCCCTCAATCGTGGGCGGCGCCAATGCTCTGGCCGAGCGGCGGTGTCCTGGTGGAAGCGTTCGGGCTGGTGATTTGAGGAGGCCTTCATGGTTGAACTCCAGTTGTGGCTTGGTCGGACAAAAGTTAACAGCAAGTGCGTTAATCCATGCAATTAATTCCGGTGATACGCCTTTACTTAAGCACGAGCCCGCGCGGCGCGCAACCGAAATCACGCTTTACGCGCCGCTGAATGCGGTGAGCAATTCATTCGGTGTTGTGGTCATCGCGCGGCGGAGAGTCGCGGTTCAGCGGGGCTGCGGGAGAGGAAGACGTAAAACGGAAACGTTGAAATGTGGAAGCGCGGAAAAGCTGCCGGGGGCCGTCCGGGGCAATGAAACCCCACAAGCCACCTCCGTAGAGAGCGCAGGCATTCACACCGTCCCTGCTCAACCTGGTAACTGGTAAAGCAGGAAATCCCAACGGGATCCCAAAGGGATTTTCATCCAAGACCAAAGACGAGGACGAGAAAGAGGAAGGTGGAGAGGGGTTAGCGCTCGCTATTTTTCGTTACATTGATAGCGTGGGTGAAGTGAAACTTGCCCGGCGCTGACCGTATGAAGAAGTTTTTTATCCGAGGCAGACAAGTTTTATTCGCGACCAGCCTCTGCCTGGGTTACTGGGTCTCTGGCAGCGCTCCGGCAATGGCACAGGAAACTGTCCGCCAATACATTTCAGGCCACGATGGCGAACAGACTGTGCCGTGGGATTTTTTCTGCTCCGACGGGCGTAACAGCGGCGTGTGGACGAACATCGCCGTGCCCTCGTGCTGGGAATTGCAGGGCTTCGGCAAGTTCCGTTACGGCCACGAGGATAAGAACTACACCCCCATCCGCGGCGACTACCGCCATCGGTTTAATGTGCCCGCCGGCTGGCATGAGCGGCGCGTCTTCATCGTGTTCGAAGGGGTGATGACCGATGCGTCGGTGAAAGTCAACGGCACCGAGGCTGGGCCATGGCATCAAGGCGCGTTTTATCGGTTCAAATATGATATCACCCGGCTGCTCAAGTTTGGCGAGGAAAACCTGCTCGAAGTTTCCGTGAGCGACAAATCCACAAATGCTTCCGTCAACAACGCCGAGCGCAACGCCGACTATTGGGTCTTCGGAGGAATCTTCCGTCCGGTTTGGTTGCAGGCCGAGCCGCCGCAATTCCTGGAGCGCGTGGCGATTGACGCGCGCGCCGACGGCACGTTCGCGCTGGATTATTATCTGGGGGGCGAGGGCCATGCCAGCGCCATTGAAGTGAGGCTCCAGGACGCGCAGGGAAAAATCGTGGTGGGACCCGTTGCGGTGCCGGTGGCGGCGGGGCGCGTCACGACGAAGATTTCCGCGCCGGCCTTGTGGACGGCGGAAACGCCGTCACTTTATACCGCCGTCGTGCAACTCAAGCAAGGCGCGAAGGTGTTGCATGAACTGAAACAGCGTTTCGGATTTCGCACGGTTGAAATGCGCGCAGGCGAAGGTCTTTTGGTCAACGGCCGGCGCGTGCTGCTCAAGGGCGTCTGCCATCACGTCGCCTGGCCGACGCTGGGACGTTCATCCTCCGACCGGATTGCCGCCCTTGATTTGGATTTGATTCAGGACATGAATATGAACGCCGTGCGCATGTCGCATTATCCGCCCGATGAGGAGTTTCTGGACTTGTGCGATGAGCGAGGGCTTTACGTCCTGGACGAACTCACCGGCTGGCAGCACAAATACGACACGGAGGTCGGGCGCCAGCACGTCAAGGAAATGATTTCCCGCGACGTGAACCATCCCAGCATCATCCTCTGGGACAATGGCAACGAAGGCGGCTGGAACACGAACCTGGACGCTGACTTTAATCAACTCGATCCGCAGCATCGCGCCGTCAATCATCCCTGGGCGAAGTTCGGCAACATCGATGACAAGCATTATCCGGACTACAAGGCGCTGGTGCAGGGACTTTCGGGCAACCTTGTTTATCTGCCGACGGAATTTCTGCATGGCCTTTACGATGGCGGTCATGGCGCGGGGCTGGACGATTTTTGGAACGCGATGCGCCGCAGCAAAGTTTCGGCAGGCGGATTCCTCTGGGTGTTTGCCGATGAAGGCGTGCGGCGCAACGATTTGAACAACGTGATTGACGTGAAGGGCAACTGGGCGCCCGACGGCATTGTCGGACCGTATCGCGAAAAGGAAGCCAGCTATTACACGATCAAGCAAGTCTGGTCGCCCGTGCAGCTTCCGGACGCTTTGCCGGTGGATTTCGACGGCACGCTGCCGGTGGAAAATCGTTACGAGTTCACCAGCCTTTCCCAATGCAGCTTCAACTGGCAACTGCGGCGGTTCGGCCAGTCCGCCGGTTTCGACCCGATTGCCCGAGGCGCGATTCCCAGCCCCGTCATCGCCCCGGGAAATTCCGGCCGGCTGAAACTCCGTCTTCCGGCAGATTGGAAAAACGCCGGCGCGCTGGCAGTGACGGCGCGCAATCCGCACGGGCAGGAATTGTGGACGTGGGTGTGGCCGCTGCAGCAGCAAAGCCAATTTGCGCCAACCGGTTCGCCAGTCCCAGCAACGATGACGGAGGACAACTTGCTTTTGAAAGAGCGTGATCTAGAAGCGAGTGTTGTGCCAGGTACGGGACAATTACTCGGCGTCAAGGTGGGCGGCAAAAAGTTTTCACTGACGAGCGGGCCGATTTCGCAAGCTCATTGGACCCTGCTGGATTCGGGCTGGCTAAAACTGGAATATGCGATTGATCCGGCGATGCAGACCAATGTGGTCGGCGTGGCTTTTGATTATCCCGAAGAAAAAATGCTCAGGAAAACGTGGTTCGGCGACGGGCCCTATCGCGTCTGGCGCAACCGGCTGAAAGGCCAGACGCTCGGCGTCTGGGACACGGCCTACAACTCGACGGAGACCGGCTACAAGGATTGGGTGTATCCCGAATTCGCCGGCTACTTCGCCAATGTGCGCTGGCTCAAACTGGTGACAACCGAAGGCGCGCTCACGATGGTGATTCCGGACGAAAAAACCTTTGTGCGCGTGGGCACCCCGCATTTCCCCGGCGGCAATCTGATGGCGAAGATGGCGATGAAATTTCCACCGGGCAATCTCGCCGTGGTGCGTGACATTCCGCCGATGGGAAACAAATTTGAAACCGCCGCGCAGACCGGACCGCAAGCAACCACGCCGCTGGTGAGCGCGCCTTATCAGGGCACGGTTTATCTTCGCTTCGAACCGGGAAGCGCAACAGTTCAAGGAGCACGGAAACCGTAGCCGCATCTTGACCTGGGCGGAACCTGCACCATAGCTTGGCGCGGTGAATCCGGCGAACGAAACCAAACGGCCGCCCGGGGCTGAGAAGGCGGCCCTCGCTCTGTGGGTTTTTCTCGCCGCTTTTTCCTTCCGCTCGCCGGCGCACGCAGCTCACGTCACGGTGGTCGAAACTGGAGAATCCAAAGCCCGGCCTGAAGATTGCCGGGGAATCATTGTCGGTCCCGGAATAAACCAGCCGGACCCGTTTCCGGGTTATGCTGGCTTCGTCGGCTGGGAATCTCCCATCCGGCTCCGGAACGGAACGTGGCTGGTCGGCTTCAATGCCGGTTATTGGCACGCGTCGGTTTCAACGCCGATGCAATATTCGCCGGCGCATCTCGAAGAATATCGAAAGCTGGGAATGCCCACGGACATCGTCGCGCCCTCGGGCGGCCGCGCCATGCTCACCCGGTCGACGGATGAAGGCAAAACCTGGAGCAAACCCGAAACGCTGGTGGACACCCTGGCGGACGATCGGCACCCGGCCTTCGTCCAGTTGTCGGATGGAACTGTGCTCTGCTGTTTTTTCATCTACAAGGGAGACGAACCCAAAGACCCGGGCAGAACCCCGCCGCCCCACATCTTTTTTATTCGCTCGTTTGACAATGGAAAAACGTGGGAGAAAAAGCCAATCCCGCTCGGCACGCCCTGGTTCCACGAGACCGACGGTCCGTTTGCCAGGCTCAAGGATGGGTCGGTCCTGCTCGCCATCAACGGCCGCCCACAGGGTCCGCCGGATCAATGCGGCATCTTCCGCTCCACCAACCGCGGAAAAACCTGGAAGCTGCTCTCCACCATCAAGGCCGGGCATGACTTGCAGGAATGCACGGTGGCCGAACTGCCGGATGGCCGCTGGGTGATGATGGCGCGGCCCGAGGGCGATATTAGCTGGTCGAGCGACCGCGGCAGGACGTGGACTCCGCCCGCGACCTTCGGCCTGCGCATGTTTGCGCCGAGCCTCTACGTTTTGCGCGACGGCACCCTGGTTTGTCTCCACGGCTCTTATTCACCCGGCCACAACGGTCTGCGCCTCATCTTCAGCGCCGATGGCGGCCAAACCTGGACCGCGCCGGCCAAAGATTATGGTTTCCTCGTGGACACCAGTTATGGCTACGGCAAAGCGATGGAATTGCCTGACGGCTCTCTTTTCATTTGTTACATCGCCACCGGGGGGCATCGCGCGTCCGATGCGGCCCAGAACGCTATTCGTTCCATCCGCCTGCGAATCCGGCCGGACCATTCCGGCATCGAGCTTCTTCCCGCGCCCAACCGGTAACCAGCGGCTTGACGAGGTGGGGACGGCTCGTCCCCAGCAGGCACTCCATCGCTCCATCGTTCCATCACTCATCATTCCGGCATCCCCGATTTTGGGGATGCCATCAGGGGGCGGGATCGATTACATTCATTTGCCTGCGAAAAGAACCCCATATCTGCTGGCGGCTGGCCGAACGCAGAAGGCATCCTGGCGTTATGAAATCGAACTCTTCAGGTATAAAACAACTCGTCGGTCTTGCGGCGCTTGCCCTTTCCACATTCGGTATCTCGGCCAGCCTGCGCGGAGCTGAATCATCCGAGGCATCTTCCCCGGCGGCTTTCGCGGGCGAGAAGTCCACCTGGCATGGTTTCGACCGCTATGATTTCATCATGGACTGTTCGGACTTGAGCCTCCGGCCTTTCAAAGCGCCGGCGGGGGAAAACGCCGGCGTGGGCAGCCCACCGAGCGGCCAGCGGCGATGCATTGTCGTGGCGCCAAAAGAAGCCGCCGCCGGCAGGCCATGGTCCTGGCGCGGCTGTTACTGGGACCACCAGCCGCAAACGGAAATCGAACTGCTGAAGCGGGGGTTTCACATTGCTTACATCTCGGCCGACGCCACGTTGAAGCCGGGCAAGGAGTGGGCTGCGTGGTATGCTTTCCTTACGGAAAAGCAGGGGCTCTCGAAGAAGCCGGCTTTCATCGGCATGAGCCGGGGCGGAGAATACGCCTACATATGGGCCACCACCAACCCCGATAAAGTGTCCTGCATTTACGCTGACAACCCCGGCGGCAACCGTGAGATTCTTTTGAGGCTCGGAGATCTGGCCACCAATGATGTGCCCCTGCTGCACGTCTGTGGCAGCGTGGATCCATTGTTTGGACGGTTTTCCTCGGCCATCGAGAATATCTACCAGCAGTGGGGCGGCCGGATCACCGTGATGATCAAGGAAGGCTTCGGCCACCATCCGCATAGCTTGCGCGATCCCAAACCGCTCGCCGATTGGATTGAGCAGAACGTCCATCCGGTCAGCAGCCACAAGCCTGACTTCGTGCCCGGCAAATTCACCAGATGCTCGTTTTACAGCGCGGAGAACTTCTACCGCGACTACCCGAAGGAAGGAACTTATATCACCTGTCGCGGACCGGGGTTCACCGAGTGCTACGACCGCTACGCCTTCGACCTGAGCGGCGTCGAAGGCACCATCAACGTCATCATGCCGAAAACCGCGGCAGCGGGAACCCCCTGGGTGTTCCGCGCGGATTACGTTTCGCGCGAGGCGGCGGTGGACCTGGCTTTGCTGGCTAAAGGTTTTCACATCGTCACCGGCCCGGTCCCTTACAACGGCGACGGCCCGTCGCGGGCGCATTGGGACGCCGTTTACCGGCACCTGACCGGGCACGGTTTTTCCCCGAAGCCAGTGATGGAAGGCGCGGGGGCCGCGGCGGGGGATGCGTACGCCTGGGCCATCGAGAACCCGGACAAGGTCGGGTGCGTTTACGGTGAGAATCCGGTCTTGCGCAGCCACATGGCGAAAACGCCGCCGCTGGATAACCTGGCTCCGTTAGCCAAGGCAGGCGTGCCGCTGCTGCATGTCTGCGGCGGCCTTGATCCCTGGCTCAACGACCAGACGCGGGTGGTCGAAAAAAGATACAAGGAACTCGGTGGCCGGATCACCGTCATCATCAAAGAAGGCGACGGGCATTTCCCAACGGCGCCCAGGGATCCGAAGCCAGTAGTGGATTTCATCACCGCCCAGGCACGATAGACTCGACTATATGCAACCGACGAAACTCCTTGCCGCGGCGCTGGTGCTCTGCGGGCTTTGTAACTTCACGAGCCAGTCGCGGGGCGCGACGGGAAAGCTCCTGGCGGGAACGGCCAAGGTGAGCATCACTCCCGTTACGGACGAGCCGCTCCATGATCCCGTGTACGCGCGCAGCCTGGTGCTGGAAATCGACCACGAGCGCCTCGCCTTTGTCTCGGTCGATTTGGGCGTCTTCACCAGCGAGAAGGTCGAGACGGTCTGCAAGGAGAGGTTTGGCATTTCAAAAGTTTTCCTCTGTTCGTCGCACAATCATACGGGTCCGTCGAAGCCCGGCAAAGGCCCCGGGTATAGCAACCTGAAGGCCTTCTTCGAAAAGCAAATCATCCAGGCCGTGGAGCTGGCAGTGACGAATATGTTCCCGTCGAGGATTGCGGCCGGGCGCAGGAGTTTTCCCCAGTTGGGATTCAAACGCCTGGTTGTCCGCGAGGACGGCCATGCCCGCGAGTCCTGGATGGGCGACGAGCACTATGGCGCGATCAACCCCGACCGGATTCCCTTCGGGCCGGTTGACCAGGAGGTGGGTGTTATCCGGGTCGAGGACACCAATGGCCAGCCCCGGGCCATCATGATGAATTATGCCTGTCATGCCGACGTCGTGTGCCAGAGTTATGCGATCTCAGGTGATTACCCGGGCGTCGCCGCGCGGAAGGTTGAGGAGGCATTTGGCAAAGGAGTAAACTGCCTGTTCGTCAATGGAGCCGCCGGCAATGTTGCCCCGTTGTTCACGGTCCCGCGCCGAACCGGCCCGGACGATCCCTTTAAGACCGATTACACGCCGATGGAACGCATGGGAGAGCTGCTGGCCCACGAAACGATCAAGGTGGCCAAGACCTTGAACGGCAAGACGGGTGAAACAACACTCAAATACCAGGACGCCACGCTTGCCTTTAGCGGACGTTTCGATACCGCGAAGCATTTCGACGTTCGCCTCACGACAATCACAATCAACGACGATATCGTCATCGCCGCCAATCCTGGCGAGCTGTTTGCCGAGCTTGGGCTGGAATGGAAGGCGAAGATGCAGGCAGAGGCGGGCAATCCGTTCTACTTCGGCTATACCTGGAGCGCAGGCCAGTGGCCAGGATATGTTCCAAGCATCAAGGGCGCGGCTTTGGGGGGATTCGGCGCCGACCAGGACCGCGGGATCATCGAAGTTGGGGCGGGAGAAGCGATGTTCAACAAACACATCGAAAATTATTTCAGGCTCACGGGCCTGATGCGCGACCGGCCGGGGCCGTCGGGATTCAGGCGCGGCGACCGATGGATCGTCACCCCGGTTCCTGAGGAGGCGGCACCCTGACCTAGACGCATGAATGCCCGGATAAGCGTGGCGATGTGGCGCATCTCAATACTACCATCAGGCCGGAGCGCGGACATTCGACGTCTGCTGACGGCTGCGCTTTTACTCTTCAGTTATCCGTCCACAATTCATGCCGGTATTGGCGCGACGACTCCGTTCATCAGCTATGAGGCGGAAAGCGGGTTTCTGGGCGGTGGCGCTACGGTGGTTTCCGTTACCGCGGCGCCGACCAACCAATTCTCCAGTCCCGAAATGGAGGCCTCTGGCCATGCGTATGTTCAGCTCACCGCCACTGGCCAATACGTGCAATGGACCAATAATACCGGTCAAAGTCTTACCGCCATAAACCTTCGCTCGTGCATCCCGGATGCCCCGGCGGGAGGGGGGATTACCTCGACGCTTGATCTGTACGTGAACGGCGTATTTCGCCAGGCCTTCGCGGTCAACTCACAGCAAAATTACTGCTACGAAGGCACCAACTACAATGGCCAGACTGATAAGACTCCGACCGACGGTAATCCTCGTGGTTTCTGGAACGACACGCGTGCCTTCGTTACCGGCGCGCCAATCGCTCCCGGGGACGCGCTCCGGTTCCAGATGGATGCAGCGAACACGGCGGCCTTTTACGACATCGACGTCGTGGATCTTGAAACGCCGCCCCCGCCGTTGGGTCAGCCGGCCAACTCCCTGTCCATCCTCAGTTATGGCGCGGTATCGAACAACATCGGAGCGGACAATACGACGGCGATCAACAATTGCTTCAGCGCCGCGCGCGCCCAGGGGAGGCTCGCATGGATTCCCGCGGGGACGTATTACTTCAGTGCCATCCACGGCGGACTGAACGCTGCGGGAATAACCATACTGGGCGCGGGCCCTTGGTACAGCACCCTCTATCGCGTTACCCCGGTCAATAATTCACAAGGCGTGGCCAACATCATCACCACCATTTCCTGCACCTTGTCGAATGTGTCGCTGGATTGCAACGGGTCGAGCCGGGCCGGCAATAACAATAACGGCGCCGTCAATTTCTACGGCACCAACTGGGTGGTGGACAACGTCTGGATTCAACATGTGACTTCGGCCTTCTGGTGTGCCGGCGTCGGGGGAACCGCGCGCAATTGCCGCGTCTTAAGCGTTTGGTCTGATGGCGGCAATTTCAACAATGTGCAGAGCGACAACGGGCTGGGAATGAACCTGACCTACTCGAACAACTTTGTTCGCGGCACCGGCGACGACGCGATGGCCATCAACTCGGTAAACTATAATACCTATGGCTCGACGACTTATTACTACACGATGATGAGCAACATCACGTATATCAACAACACCGCAGTGGCGCCGTGGGGCGGCAAGTGCATCGGTATTTACGGAGGCATCAATGATCTGGTGACGAATAACCTTCTTTGCGACACGGCCAGATATACCGGTCTCGGGGTAATGAAGTTTGGCGTCAACGGCTCGGATCTCCTGTCGGCCACAGTCACAGGAAATACCGTATTGCGTTGCGGCGGCAACGGCTACAACCAACAACAGCAGGCGCTGATGATTGGCAACGGCGGCGACGGCCAGGGCGTGGGAACCGTTGCCAATGCCTATTGCGCTTACAATACCATCATTGATGCGCTCTATGATGCGGTCGGCTTTTCCACCAGCACAAATATTGTCCTCCAGCGTAATACCATTATAAACCCCGGGCTGGATGCCATCGCCATCGGGCCGCCGGACCTGGGTTCCGGCGTCATGGGGAGCGCCCTCATCTATTCCAACAGCGTGTCGAGCCTCAAAGCCGGGCACGTGGTATTTACCAACAGTTCAGTCGCCTACGCCGGCATTATCCCGTCAGCCGCGACCGGTTACAATAATAGGTCGGGCGTCGTGCCTGAGACTTGCAGCGAAGGCGGACAGGACCTCGGCAACATTACCGCTGGGGATTGGGTGGCCTACAACAATGTCAATCTCAACGGCATAAACACTTTCGTTGCCAGAGTCGCCAGCACAAATTCCGGAAGCAGTGTTCAAATTCACCTTGACAGCATCAGTGGCACCCTGATCGGGACCTGCTCCATCCCGGTTACGGGTGGTTCGCAAGCATACGCCAATGCGTATTGCGGCATCAGCGGCGCCAGCGGGACCCACACCGTTTACCTGGTATTTTCCGGCGGCAGCGGAGACCTGTGCCATGTGGAGTATTTCGCTTTTTATTACGCTCCTCCGGCGCCTTCTCATCAACTGGTTACCGGTGACGTCTATTCGCTAAGCGCACTGGGCAACGGCAAATACGTCACCGAGGACAGCAGCCACACCAATCTGCTGTTTGCCGAAGGAGTGGCGATCAGCGCCCCGCAACAGTTCCAGATTGTGGCTGCCGGCGGCGGGAACATTGCGCTGCTGTCCCTGGCCAACAGCAATTACGTCAGCGCGGAGAACAACGGCAACTCCCCGTTGGTAGCCAACCGAACCGGCGTCGGCTTATGGGAAACTTTCACCGAGGTGGATGCCGGCAACGGCAACATCGGGCTGCGAGCGATGAACAATGGCAAGTACGTGACCGTGGACAGCCTGAATGGCAACGTGCTGATCGCCAAGTCCACGACGGTTGGCACGCAGGAATCGTTCACGGTTGGATTCGTCACCGGCGTCGCGCCGCCTCCGCCCGGCGGCGTGACCGCGTCCCCCGGCAATTCGCAAGTCATCCTGAGTTGGGCCGCCTCGGCCGGAGCAACCGCGTACAATGTCAAACGGTCCACCATCAACGGCGGGCCATACGGGTTCGTTGCGACCAATACAACGGGGTTGAGTTATACCAACCTCAACCTGACGAACGGGACGACCTATTATTACGTGGTGACCGCGCTCAACCCGGCGGGCGAAAGCACAAATTCCGCGCAGGTCAGCGCCATCCCTGGCGCCCTGAACCGCGCCGGCTGGGTGGCCAGCGCTTCGTCCACCGAATCCGGCGGCTCGCCTGCATACGCGATTGATGGCAATATCAGCACTCGATGGTCCACCGGGGCACCGCAGATGAACGGGCAATGGTTCCAGGTAGATATGAATGGGACCAACATTTGTTACGAGTTGTCGCTCGATGCCGGCAGTTCGTCCAGCGATTATCCGCGCGGCTACCAGGTGAATGTTTCCAAGGATGGCAGCAACTGGGGCACTCCGGTGGCTACCGGCGCTGGAACTTCCGCTCTGACACTGATTACATTCCCGCCCCAGACAGCGCGGTATATCCGGGTGACGCAAACCGGAAGCGTTTCGGGATTGTGGTGGAGTATTCACGAATTCAATGTCGTTGGTCAGCCGGTTTCGCTGTCCCCGCCTCAACTTGTCTTCGTGGCCGGTGCCGGCCAGGTACAACTCGCCTGGCCCAATGATCATCTGGGTTGGGCTCTGCAAGTGCAAACGAACCCGCCCAGCGCGGGCCTGGGCACCAATTGGGTAACCCAGCCGTCTTCGGCGGCTACCAACCAGGTCACCATCCCCATCGACTCAACGAGCGGCAGCGTCTTTTTCCGGCTAGTGTTCCCATAGAAAAACAGAGGCCCGCCGCCAGTCGAATCAGAGCGGCACGACGCACCCGCGCTCGACGGATTCCTGCGCTTTGAGACACAGGCGCACCGACCACATGCCGTCTTCGCCCGTGGCGGCCAGCGGCTTGTTCTCGCGAACTGCCCCCGCCAGCATCGCAATCTCCTCCGCCAGTTCATAGACTTCCCCAGTCGCTTTGGGGATCGCGATATCCGCGTGTTTTTCCCCATCGAAATGCTTCAGCGAAAACGTCGGATGAAACGTCCGGTCCATCGCGCCACTCCAACTGGCCCAGAGCGCCCCGCGTGTCCCGGTGACCTTAGCGACCTGGTGGTGCTCGAAGGCGCTCAACGTCTGCGAGATGACGGCGTACGCCCCGCGCGCGAAATTGACAATCGCGCTGAAATTATCCTGCAGTTCCGGGTGGTCGGGCCGCCGCGCGTTCGCGCGCGCGTAAATGCTGACAGGATTGCCCAGACCGGAAAAATACCAGCGGGCCAGATCGAAGAAATGGATCGGTTCTTCCAGAATCCAGTTGCCCACCCGCTGAATGTTATACCGCCACCCGTCGGCGCCCTGCCGGTAGGGGTTGCGCCACAACTCGATCAAGGCATATTGCGGTTCGCCAATGGCGCCGGCCGCGATCAGTTCCTTCACCTTGCCCCAAAGTGACGACAGCCGGAACTCATGTCCAATGGCAAGCAACCGGCCTTCCTGGCGCGCCAGCCGGATCAATTCGTCGCACTCCGCCAGCGTCAGCGCCATCGGTTTTTCGAGCAGGAGATGCTTTCCGGCGCGGAGCGCATCGGCGGCAACGGCGAAATGCAGGTCGGTCGGCAGGACGACATCGGCCGCCTCCACGTCGGACCGGGCCAGCAGTTGGCGATAATTGCCGAATACTTCGGCGGCGGGGTGGAGGCGGCGCGCTTCGGCTTGAGCGGCCGGCGAACGCACCGCGATGGCGGCCAATTCCGCGTTGGGACACTCAGCAATCGCCCGGGCGTGATGCTGGCCCCACGCCCCGAAACCGATCAGACCGAAACGGACTTTCTTCATGCGGCGCGGGTGTTGTCGGCGTGTGTCATAATTGGTGGACGAAAGGATTTCCCGGGCCTGGCAACCATCATTCCGGCAAGGCCTGGTCCTTGGTTTCCGGCATCGCCAGCACGATGAGCACTCCCAGCGGGAACAGCAGGCCCAGCAGGGTGATGGCTAAACGCAGGTCTATCCCGGGCAGTGATTTAAGTTTCGCCGAGACCATCAGCGCCAGCGCGGCGAGGATGCGTCCGCCATTGAAACAGAACCCCGCGCCCGTAGCGCGCAGATGCGTCGGAAACAATTCGGGGAAATAAACGGCGTAACCGGACTGGATGCCGCCAGTCAGGAATCCGAACACGGGCAGGAGCACCAAAAGCTGGCCGTAGGTAGTGGGGAGGAAACACGTCACCGGTACAATCAGAAAAGCGGCCGCTTGCGTAAACGCAAACGCCCGCCGGCGGCCGAACCGCACACACAGCGGCCCAAAGGCCAGCAGGCCCAGGCCCATGCCGGCGACCTCGACAATGCCATAGGCAAATTTGGCCTGCTCGGCTGCTTTCAGTGGAGCCACGCCCTGCCGCAACAACAGCTCCCTGGCCAGGTCCTGGCCGGCGACCGTCACGCCCCAGAAGGTGCCCAGCCCGACCGCCGCCAGCAACATGCCCAGCAGAGCGCGGCCGCGCCAACGCGGGTTGCCCAGCAGGTCGCGAAAACTTCCCAGCTTCAAAGCGCCATGGAGGTGGGGCTCTCCTGTCCCAGCGGGCCGTTTTGCGTCGGTCGCCAGCCGGGACCAGCTTTCCGGTTCTTTGATGCTCGCCATCACCCAAAACACCAGCAGCGCCGGAACCAGCGCGATGACATACACATACCGCCACTGTGCGCCCACTGCCAGGCCCGCCAGCGCCGCGGACCACACGCCCAAAACGCTGGTCGCATGAAAGATCCCGGAAGCATATGCCCGTGCCTGCTGTGGAAAGACCTCCGCCACGAGGCTCGCCGCCACGGCCCATTCGCCGCCAACTCCCATCGCCACGAGAAACCGCGCCACACCGATCTGCCACAGCGACTGCGCAAAAAAAGTCAGGCCCGAAAAAAGCGAATACATCAGAATGGTCACCGCCATCATGGGGCGGCGCCCCCAGCGATCGGCCAGCGAGCCGAACAGCAGCCCGCCGAGGGTGCCGCCGGCCAGAAACACAGCCAGGAAAACATCGCCGTAATTCTTGATGGCGGCATCCGTGCCGTTGGCTTTGAGGAGGTCGGCCAAAAGCTGGTTGCGGGTGATGTTGAAGATTTGGCCTTCGAAAGCGTCGAAAATCCAACCGGCCGAAGCGATGATCAGCACGAGCCATTGATAGGAAGTGACTTCGGCATACCACCGCCCTGGAGCGCGGACAGAGGAAGGGTCTAGCGCAGGTGGCGATGCGTGTGGCGGGGTCATTCGACGAAGATTTTCATTGGTCCGGGCTGTCCGCCCAGTATCGCGAGCTCAAGGGTGGCTGGCAACCCGGATCATTCCTGATCAGGGCACGCGGTAAATCCGGAAGAATCGTTTGCCGGGAGTTGCCGCCGTGCTGAAGGCCAGGTTGGGGCCTGTGGCCGTGTTCGTGGCCAGCGGCGACCAACTCGCCAGGTCGGCAGAGGCATATATGACATATTGGCGGCCGGCGGAGGATTCCCAGGTCAACGCCACGGTTTGGTTCGTAACCTGAACTGACAGCACGTGAAATGGCGGGTTGTAAGGGTTATTGAAATTCATGATGACCGGCAGGTGGTCCGACGAGGTCTGATCATCAAACTTCAGCAATCCCGGTGGGGTGGGGCTCAGGAGGTCGGTGCGAAAGACCTGGCTGCCGGCAATGTTCGAGAAGAGCAGGGGACAGGGCAGGATGTAATCGAACCGTACGGTCAAGGTGGTTTGGATGTCCAGGGTGAGGTCATTGTTGGGGGGAGGAGTCAAGGGATTAACGGGGGTGGTGAGCTGCAGGCCGGTCGCGGAGTTGACCAGTCGCTGGATCGGATAATTGGTGTTGGAGGAGCGGTTGATGTCCTCGTTGAAATCGCCGGATAAGGTATAGGGGTGCGAGCCATTGGTGCCGGGCAGGAACGTGGTGACGAAGAAGTTGGAAATGGCGCCGGCCTCAGCCCCGCGCCGAGCCATGCTGACGGCATCGCTGCTGGCTTTGAGGTGGGTCACAAACGAGTGGAACGGCTGGGAGAAACCGGGAAGGGCAATCTGGGCTTCGAAGAGGTCGCGGGTGAAGTTGTGGCCGGCGGCGCCAAAGGGGGCGAGGCTGGTGCCATGCAGGTAACTGGCCGAGCGGGTAATCGGGTAGCGGCTCACCACCGCGCTCATGAGGAAACCGTCGCCGATGGAATTGGTGGCCAGGTAATAGCCGGGAAGGTAAGCGGCGACGAAATCCGGCATTTCGTAGCAGTAAGGCTGGGGGATTTCGACGAAGGTGACGACATCGGGGTTGAGATAAATGAGTTGGCGGCCGAGGGCCTGGAGCTGGGCGGCGTTGGTGCTCCAACTGGCGGGGTTGGTGACCGCGGGGTTGTCGCCGTAGGCGTTATACGCGATAAGGGAAAAGCTCCACGCGCGGGCACTGCCGGTGATCACAGCGACACACAACAGGCGCCAAAACCAGGATGACATGCGCTAAGGTTAAGAAGAAGGTTAGGTACGATTCAAGGCTTCAAAGCTGGGACAGAATTCTTCGCGAAGGGCATTCTCATTAACACCTCGCTTTAGCGGGGTGAACGTGCCGGGGGAGGAGCCGAGAACCGTTTCAACGGTTTCTCGCACGGATTTTCCGCTTGCTGGATTCACACTACTAATTTACTTATCCCACATGTCATTACATTCCTACTCACGGGTGTGGCTGCACATCACTTGGGCCACTTTGGAGCGGCGACCCCTCCTATCGAAACCCGCCGCAGCCAAGCTGTCGGGGTATTTGATGCGGTACGCGGCTGAAAAGGGACTTTATATGAAGATCAACTATGTAAATCCCGAGCACGTCCACGCCTTGGTTGATCTGCCCACTCACCTGTGCCTCGAAGAGATAGTGCAACTCTTCAAAGGCAGTTCATCCCATTGGATCAACACCAGCAATCTGGGGCGGGGCAAATTTGCATGGGGCCGCGGCTACGGTGTCTTTTCGGTTTCACATTCCGGCGTGGCCGAAGTGGCCAAGTACATTGCCACGCAGGAGGAACATCATCGGAACCGCAGTTTTGCTGAGGAGCTTAAACCGCTGGTCGAGCGGCACGGGCTCGAGTGGCGCGAGGACAAAACCGTTGAAACGGTTCCAACTCCCTCCCCGGCACCAACACCCCGCTGAAGCGGGGTGTTAATGAGAGGGTCGTAAGTCTGTATCTTATATTTTTTCCCGCTGGCGGAAACTGAAACTCACCGTATAACCTGCTTATCTTTTTTCCCATGCCCTGGTTGAACTCAAGCCAGGTTCTGCCGGTTCCCGGTCGTGGAAAAAAGCCAGGCCGGCGACGGTTCGCCGGGCCAAGCCGAGCAAGCTTCGGTGAAAGAAAGTGCCGCTGGCGGTGTATCGAGCAGCAAGGTAATCACGGCGCACGTCCTCGAGGCCGGGCTTAATCGGGGTTACGTCAATGCCCTTTCCGGTCCACTCCGCCGGATTGTACCCCTTGGGGTAGCCATTTACCCACTGGCGACGCACTCTCTGACGATGCTTGAGATATAGATAGCTCGATAGCACCGCCACCGCAGCCAGTCTGATGATGACTTCGAGTGCAGACAAGATAACCGATAATCAATCCAATCGGCGCTCGAGTCAATGCCGGCTGCTTCCTTTCAGTGCCGCTGCGAGGCGGGGAAACTCCGGATTTTGAAAAGGAGGTAAAGGAGGGGAGCGAGGAGTTGAAAGTTGAAGGTTCACCGTTTTCGGCGGTTGTGGGTTGAGGGGTGGGCGTCGTGCTTTTAGCGGGCGAGTTCCCCTTACCCCAGCATACACATCAAATTCCGAACACCAAGCTCTGAGCTCCGAACGCCGAAGAAAATATTTTAGAGTTCGGATTGCTTCGGATCAGTTCGGATGGTTTCTGGTGACTTCGGGGGGCCAAGTCCAAAGTCCAAAGTGCAAAGTCCAAGGTCCAAAGAAAGGGTTTTTGGTGTTGATTGGCTTTGATTGGTTTTGTTTGGCTTTGATGGCGGGTCGACACACGGTTTGACGGAAATTTCAGTTCAGCCCAAAAAAGTGCCGAACTGCAATTTGGCGTAATCAAGTGAAATTTGGTGAAACCAAGTGAAATTTGGTGAAACCAGGTGAAATTAACTGCAACTTTTCCGAGTGCGGGAGGCGTTTGTGGCTTGATTTGGCTTGAGCAGGCTTGATTTGGTTTGATTTCGTTTTAACCGACCGCAGCAAACGACGGAGGTTTTGGTGTAGATGTAGATCGCCATAGGGCAAAGGCCGGACCGGGAACGCGGCGCGGTTATCCGCGATTACCCGAGGTTACCCGCTGTTACCCGCTGTTGCGGGGTGAGGTGGGCCGCACGCGAAAGGCGTTTGTGGTGTCTATTGGTGACCGCAGGCGTCTGTAGGTGTCCGCAGGTGTCGGGAGGCGGGATTCACTGAGGTGGGGTTTTTGATTTTTGATTTTTGATTTTGTCGGCCACGCGTCTGGAAAAGCAATTTCGGTGTGGATGGGTCCGGATGGGTCCGGATTTTTGGCTGGCGGTGCCTGAGTAATCCCGACCTATCCAGACCGATAGGAGGGTTTGCCGGAGTAATGCCGACCGTCCCAGGACGGAGGATGGTGGATGCTGGATGATGGATGAATGGTTGCGGCTGCGGAGCGTGCGCGCGCACAGGGGGTGAAAAAATACCGTCCCACCGTCCCAAGCCGCTATTTACCGAGGTTTTTGCGTTAAAATACCGTCCCAAAAGAGTCCCAAAACCGTCCCAGGCGTCCCAAGGGAAAGCTGAAATGCTGAAACGCT
>DATMQA010000197.1:0-12939 GCA_035566895.1 Binatia bacterium | reverse complement strand
CGAATTCGAACAAACCGAGACCGCCCTGGGTGAGGCATTCCTGCAGGAGGCAGGCATCGGAAGGGCTATCTTCGACCAACAGAATTCTGACCGGCGGTGTGTTCATGCTGGGAGTTGGTTTGCATCCGGATGCCGCGCTAGCCCAAAGACGCGGTCTCCGAGACCCCCGAAAAGATTGGTTTCAGCCGCTGGGCACGGAATTAAGGGCGGGCACGGGCCGGCCGTTGGGAGGGAGGGTGACGACAAAGAGCCAGAAGGATTCGATCGAGCGGATGACGTCGAGGAACTGCTCAAAATCGACCGGTTTAGTGATATAACAATTGGCGTGGAGGTTATAGGCGCGCAGGACATCCTGTTCGGCGCGGGAGGTGGTGAGGACGACAACGGGGATGGCCTTGAAGGCCTCGTCGGCTTTGATTTCGGCGAGGACTTCGCGCCCGTCTCGGCGCGGAAGGTTTAAATCGAGCATGATGAGGTCAGGGCGGGGGGCCTGGGAGAATTTGCCCTGGCGGCGGAGGAATTCCAAGGCCTGCACGCCATCCTCGACGGTGCTGAGGTGGTTGCGCATTTTGGCCTCGCGGAGGGCCTCGATGGTCAGTTCGGTGTCACTGGGGCTGTCCTCCACCAGCAGGATTTCAATCGGCCGACCCACATTTTCGCTCATATAACAGTGTCATTTATGGCAGATTTTTCGGGGATTGAAAAGTAAAATGTGGCGCCCTGGCCGGGCTGGGATTCGACCCAAATGGCGCCGCCGTGGCGTTCGGCGATTTTCTTGCAGATGGCCAGGCCGATGCCGGTGCCCGGGTAGTGTTTGCGGGTGTGGAGGCGCTGAAAGATTTGGAAGATGCGGGCGAAATAGCGCGGGTCGATGCCGATGCCATTGTCGCGGACGGAAAGGACCCAGCGGTCGGGGAGTTTCTGGGCGCCGACATGGATTTCGGGGGGCAGGTCGCTGTGGAATTTGACGGCGTTGCCGAGGAGGTTCTGGAAGAGGAGGATGAGCTGGGTGGCATCGACGGGGAGGGTGGGGAGGGGGTCGTGGGTGACGGTAGCGCGGGCGGTTTTGAGGCTGACCTGGAGGTTGCGCAGGGCGTCCTCGAGGAGGGCGTTGAGGTCGGCCGGGGCGAAGGAGTGGGCGCGGGAGCCGACGCGGGAGAAGGCGAGGAGGTCGGTGATGAGGCGCTCCATGCGGGAGGCGCCTTCGACGGCGCCGGCGATGTATTCGAGGCCTTTTTCATCGAGGCGATGGAGGAAGCGGCGCTGGAGGAGTTTGACGAAGCCGCCGACAGCGCGGAGGGGTTCCTGGAGGTCATGGGAGGCGACGTAGGCGAATTGTTCGAGGTCGCGGTTGGAGCGGGCGAGGTCCTGGGCGATGAGCTGGAGGGATTCCTGGGCGTGCTTGCGGTCGGCGATTTCGATTTGGAGCCGGGCGTTGGCGTCCTCGAGGTCGCGGGTGCGCTGGAGGACGAGTTCTTCGAGCCGGTCTTTGTATTTGGCGAGTTCGGCTTCGGCCTGGAAGCGGTGGATGGCCTCGCCGAGCAAAGGGGCCATGGTTTCGACGAATTCGATAGCGGGCAAGGGGAAGCGGTCGGGGCGGGGGTCGGCGAGGTGGATGGCGCCGAGGACGCCGCCGCGGTAGCGAATGGGAACGACGGCGAGGGAAGCGAAGCCGAACTTCTGGCAATTGCCTCGGTAGCGGGCGCGTTTTTCTTCGGGGAGCTGGGCGATGAAGCCGGTGGTATCATTGCAGCGATAGGAGCCGGCGGGGGTGAGGAGGGGGCGGTCCTGGTCTTCGAAGGTGGCGGTGACGGCGCGGGTGCAGCAGCAGTTATCGCTGCCGAGGGAGAGGCGGCTTTCGAGCTCGATGAAGGCGGGGGCAAAGCCGGCCCAGGCTTCGTAGGGGATTTCCTGGCGGTCATCGAGCAAGCGGATGCCGGCGGCCTGGCACCCGCTCCATTCGCGGAGGACTTGGACGACGGATTCGAGATATTCCCTGGAGGCGGCTTTGCGGGCAAAGAGGGCCAGGAGGGTGCTCGTGAACTCGCGGCGGCGTTCGGCATCCTTGCGCTGGGTGACATCGGTGCAGGTGCCGACCCACTCGCGGATGGCGCCATCTTCTTCGATGACGGGGACGCCGCGGGCGACGACGTTGCGGTACTCGCCGTCATGGCGGCGGAGGCGGTATTCGGTTTCGTAGGGGGCGCGGGTGGAGACGGCGCGGGCCCAAACGGCGGTCGTGCGCTGGCGGTCATCGGGATGAACGGCCTGGCTCCAGCCGGAGCCCTGGTATTGGGTGTGGGTTTGGCCGGTAAACTCCTGCCAGGTGGGCATTTCGACGACGACCTGCCCCTGGGCATCGGTGGTCCAGACGATCTGGGCCGAAGCGGTGACCAGGGAGCGATAGCGTTGCTCGCCCTCGAGCAGGACGCGGGAAGCGGCGCTCAGTTCGGCGGTGCGCTCGGTGACGCGCTGTTCCAGTTCCGCATTGAGTTTTTCGGCGCGGCGCTCGGCCTCCCGGCGCAGGGTGATGTCGCGCAGGATGACGGTGAAGAGCTTCTGGCCGCGGATCTCACCCTGGGAGATGGAAGCCTCGATGGGGAACTCTTCCCCATCGGCGCGCAAGGCGGCCAGGGGTTCGAGATTGCCCATGGCTCTGGAGGTGGTTCCCACGGCTCCGAAACCGCGGAGCGCGTCGCGATGCCCGTCGCGGAACCGCTCCGGGACAAACCGGTCCAGGCTCTGGCCCATCGCTTCGCTGGCCGGACAGCGAAACATCCTTTCCGCCGAGGCGTTGAAGAACACGATGCGCTGCTCGGCATCGACGCTGATGATGGCGTCCATGGCGGAGCCGACAATGCCGGCCAGGCGCGCCTGGCTGCTGCGCAAGGCTTCCTCGGCTTCGGCGTGGGCCGCGCGCAGGCGGAGGAAGTTGATGCCGTAGGCCAGGTCGCCGGCGAGGTCGGTGAGCAACCGGGCTTCGTCTTCGGAAAGGGAATCGGGCTGGTTGGAATAGATGGTGAGGGCGCCCAGGGGCCGGGCGCCGGCGGTGGCAACCAGGGGCAGGGCGATCGACGAGGCATAACCCCGTTTGAGCGCCTCTTCGCGCCACGGAGCGAGCGCGGGGTCGATCAGGACATTCCGGCAGGCCTGGACGGTGCCGGTCCGAATCGCCGTGCCGGTCGGCCCCCGGCCGCGCTCGGTGTCGGCCCAGGTAATTTTGAGGGTCTCCAGGTAGCCCGCCTCGAAACCGGAATAAGCCGCGGGCCTGACGGTTTTGTCCGGGTCCTCCTCGGCAAAGCCGATCCACACCATGGCGTGGCCGCAGTCCTCGACGACGATGCGGCAGACCTCTTTCAAATAATCGGCCTCGGAAGCGGCGCGGAGCATGGCCTGGCTGCTGTTCTTGAGCGCCTTGAGGGTGCGATTGACTTTCTGCAGCTCCGCTTCCTTCTGGTTGCGCTCGGTGGCCAGGACGACGTTTTCGTCCAGGGTTTGGCGGGTGGCCAGGTCCTTCTCGTAGGCGGCCGTCTTATCGCGCTCGCGGTGGTAAAGCTCGGCCACGACGCTCATGAGCACGCCCATGAAGGAGAAGACGGCCAGCCCGAAAAGGTCGGCCGGGTTTTGGCGCTGGTGTTGCGGCGCGATGAGCCACCAATCGGCGAGCAACGCCGAAAGGGCCGTCGCTACCAGGCCCGGTCCGAGGCGGCCGAGGAGGGCGGCGAGCATCACGGCCGGGTAGAAGGTGATATAGATCAGGCCGGGGCCGAAGGAGCTGGACAGGCCGATGCGGAGGAAAAAGGCGAGGGCGACTAGGACGAAGGCGCCGCCGTAGCGGGCGGCGAAGCGAGCGGGGGAGGTCAATGGCCGGGGCATAGGGAGTGGCGCATCAAGCAGCAGGGGGCGGGCGCCGGGAACGGGGCGGCGGTGATGGAGGTGGCGGGCAAAACCTGGACAATTGCATAGTGAGCCTTCAGCTTGCGGGCCGGCGGATGGGGACCGGTCCCGGGACTGGCGGGAGTGTAGTCGAGGGTGGTGGTTCCGGTCAAAGCCGGATTTTGGAGTGGCGGAGGGTGATGGGTGAAACGTGAAACGTGAAGCGAAACGTGAAACGTGAAACGTAAAACGTAAAACGTGAATTTCTCACAATGACCAGCGGCGGTACTGGGACAGGGTGGCGTGACGGGCTGCGGGAGATCCAGGGCGGCGAACTGATTGTAGGCGACGTCGGAGGGCCAGTAGGTCTTGAGACCGAGGTGTTCGCGGTTCTGGAACCAATAGGCGACTTGCTCGACGGCGGCTTGTTCGAGGTCGTCGGGGAGCGCAGTCTGGCCGGGGGCGGAGGACGTGCCGGGGAGGACGTAATTGTGTTCACCCACGACCTCGCCTTCTTCCGCGAACTGGCCTCAAGAGCGCGCTTCGAACAGGTCGAAATGCTCCCGAACCACATCCAGTCCACAACTACCCGCGTCGGAATGGTTCACGGAGAGACACCCTGGGACGCAATGCCACTGAAAGAGAGGCTCACTAAGCTCGCGGGCTAGGGGAACATGCGCCGGCGGGCGACGCCGAACTTCGGAGATGAGCTCGCGGATTTCGCTGCCGTACTGGTTCGGCAGGGGGCGAGTGATCAGTAATCAGAGGGAAGGGGAAGAAAAGCAGACAGAGCGGAGGGGTTAACAACGAAGGGTTTACGATTCAGCAAGGTTATTCGGGCGAGGCTGAAAAGGAGCGGCGGCACCGCGCGTGAAACGACGTTCCTCCGGCGAGCTGGTCAGGGATCTGATTTGTGGCGCAGGCGCGGTTAATCAATCATCGGCGTAGCGCGCCTTGAGCATGGCGGTAAACCGGGCGGCTTTTTCTTTCCGGCGCTTTTTGGCGCTGGGTTTTTCAAAGCGGCGATGCAAGCGGAACTGCTGGAGGGTTTGTTCGCGGTCCAGCTTTTTTTTCAAGCGACGGATGGCCTTCTCGACCGGTTCGCCCTTTCTCAGTTTGATTTCAGTCATAGTCCAACGTGAGTTTGTAACGCAGGAGGGCCTGGCAGGGGACGCGTTCGCGGTCGCCCCTTTTTCGTTTGCCCTGGCAGCGCATTTCGCCAGTGACGATTTTGCGGCGGCTGGCGACGGCGGCGGCCAGGGCTTCGCTCAGATCAAAATCTCCGCCGACGCATTCCCCGCCCGGGCAAGCGTACCAAAGGACGGATTTGGCGTGGCCAACGTTGAGTTTGCACTTCATTTCGCCGGTTTTGGTAACGCCTTCAGTATCGTAATGGGCGAGGTTAACGGTCAAGGATTTGAGCCGGGGAAATTTTTCCGCCATACAGGGGGCACCCTGGATTCGCTCCCGTTGCAGGAGGCGGTATTCTTCGCGAGGATTGCTCTTGCGGGCATGCATCAGGCGGCCCCTCGAGCCCCGCGGGCACCCGGAGCGGCCGCACGGGCGAACTCGGGCTGATTGACCGCATCAAATCTGTTTTGCATATTATTCTATTGGTTGCCGGGCCGATATGGTCTTCGAGTTTCGAACCATCCATGAAGACTCTCACGCGAGGATTCGCCGTGTCACGAAGGCGCCAGATTCCGAGACCGACGCAGAGGATAGCGGTCCCAACGGGAAACGCAAGCGGCAACTTCCCGCGACCGGGACGACGTAGAGGCGGACAGGACAGAATTGTTGTGGCAGGCAGATTGTCATGTCGGCAGATTGTCATTGCGCTGCCCCAGGTTTGTGGGATATTGCATGCCCGGTCACCGGAGCGTAGCTCAGCCTGGCTAGAGCACTTGGTTTGGGACCAAGACGTCGCAGGTTCAAATCCTGTCGCTCCGACCATTCCCAGCCCCGGAAAACTGCTTGCATTAGGCGCAATGTGGGGTTTGATAAGGGTAACTGTGAAGTTTTGGTCAATCGCAAAGCGTCAGCGCGGAGCCGGCCCGGGCGCCATGGCCGGGTTGATGTTGCTATTGTGGTTGGGAACTTTCGCGCTGGCCGCAATCCCGCAACTGCATCAGTTACTGCACCAGGACGCGCAGAGCCTGAGCCATCATTGCCTGGTTACGCAAATCCAGCAGCACTCGCTGCTGGCCGGCCCTGGCCCGATGCTCGCGCCACCGGCGCCTCCGCTGGAGGCAGGCTGGCTTTGCGGCGCGGACTTTCAGATTCCTCACACGTCCGATTGCCGGCTGGCCCCCAGCCGCGCTCCGCCCTCGCTTCCGTCCCCCCGAATGATTGCTGGTTGAGAGGCGGCTTACCGACTCCCGGCCTTCGACTTTCAGCCTTCAATCACTCCTTAGGTTTCGTGTCAGGGAGTCCGGATTCTTTACGGGCCGAGCGTGCCTGTGACGTAGAAGAAAAGATATGAAGCGAACCACAGTTTTAGGCTTGCTGGCAGCGCTTTGCCTGAGCGCCATGCCGGCTGAGGCCCAGGAAACGAATGACGCGCAGAAATGGAACCAGCAGTTGAAGCAGATGCAGGAGACCTTCGAACGGCAACAGCGCGAGATGAAGGAGAATTTCGAGCGCCTGCTCCGCGAGCAACAAGCGCAAATCGACGCGCTCAAAAAGCAGGTCGCCAATGCGACCAATGCGCCCGCCGCCCCTGCCCAAACCAACCTGCCGGCGGCTGACGCGGAGAAGAAAAAGCTCGAGCAGGAATTGGCCGCGCAACTGGCGAGCAACCTGCCGCCGGCCGCGGCCCAGGCGCCCGGGCGTGAGCCCTCGAAGGCCTGGTCGCCCAGCGAACCGATCACGGTGGCGCGCGCCGGGTCAGCCTACATGAACATCAGCTTCGATGCGCTGATGGCTGTCGGCGGGTCCAGCGCTTCGGACCCCTCGCAGCAACTTCAGTTAGGGGATCATGACCCGATCAAACGCGGTTTCTCGCTGCGCAACGCCGAAATCGCCGTCGATGGCGCCGTGGACCCCTACCTGAAAGGCTTCGGCAACATTGTGCTTAAGCTCGACAAGAACAATGAGACCAGCATCGAATTGGAAGAAACGTATTTGCAGACGACGGCGCTGCCGGAGAATCTGCAGGCTAAGGCCGGGCAGTTCTTCGCCAACTTCGGGCGCCAGAATTCGCAGCACCCGCACCAGTGGGCCTTTGTGGATGACCCGTTGATCCTGGCGCGCGCCTTCGGTCCCGAGGGGCTGCGCAGCATTGGCGCGCAGGGCTCGTGGCTGGTGCCCACGCCATTCTACACGGAGGCCTTCCTCGGCGTGTTCGATGGCCAGGGCTCGACCGCCTTCAGTTTCCGCAACCCGGGCGACCCGGTTAACGGCGTGGGCGTTGACCGTTTCCATGGCCGCGCTACTCGCGACAACAATCTCAATGGGCCGGGGGATTTGGTGTTCGTCCCGCGCCTGGCCTCCTCGTTTGAGCTGACGGACCAGCAAACGCTGGTGGTCGGGGTGTCAGGCGCTCTCGGTCCCAACGAGACCGGAGCCGATACGCGCACGGAGATTGGCGGCGTGGACCTCTACTGGAAATGGAAGTCGGCGCATGCCAACGCGGGTTTTCCCTTTGTCTCGTGGCAAACCGAGGCGCTGTACCAGCGCTTCGAGGCCGGCGCCGATCCGGCCGCCGGCTTGCCCGCCGAGCTGTTGCGCGACTGGGGATTCTACTCGCAAGTTTTGTGGGGGTTCAGGCAGCGCTGGGTGGCCGGTTTCCGAGGCGAATATGTCAATGGCAACAAAGGTGTCTATGACCCCAATGACGTGTTCCGCGGCGAGCGCACCCGGTTCTCGCCCGACCTGACTTTTTACCCGAGCGAGTTCTCGAAGCTGCGGCTCCAGTACAACTACGACCATGGCGCGGCGTTCGGGGTCGAGCATTCGATCTGGTTGCAGGTCGAGTTTCTGTTAGGGGCGCATGGAGCGCACAAATTTTGAGAGCGTGTTTAAAATTGCAGCCGAGATGCGTGAAGTTGGAAGTTAGAGCCTCCTTACGTCGGCTCCTACAGAAATTTAAAATATGAAACGAAATATGAAACGAATGATGAGGCCCATCATGGCCTCGGTGTTGTTGGCGGGAGCATGTCAACCCGCGCTGGCGAAACTCAACGTCGTCGCAACGACGCCGGACTTTGGTTCCATCGCCGCCGCCATTGGGGGAGACGCGGTGTCCGTCACGACGCTGGCCAAGCCGACGGAGGACCCGCACTTCGTGGATGCCAAGCCGAGCTTTATCGTGAAGCTCAATCGCGCCGATGCGATCATCGAAGGAGGGGCGGACCTGGAAATCGGGTGGCTGCCGGCGTTGCTCGACCAGTCGCGCAATGCCAAGCTCGCGTCAGGTGCGCCGGGCCACATCGCCTGCAGCCAGGGCGTGCAGTTGCTCGAGGTGCCCGCCTTGCTGGACCGCTCCAAGGGCGACATCCACGCCGCCGGCAACCCGCATTATTTGACCGACCCGGCCAATGCCAAAGTCGTCGCCCGGCACATCGCGGAAGGCTTTTCGGGGCTCGACCCTAAATCGGGCGAGGTTTATCAGGCGAACCTGAAGAAGTTCACCGACCGCCTGGACGCCAAAATCGCTGAGTGGGAAAAGGCTCTGGCGCCGTTCAAAGGCCAGCGGGTGGTCGCCTACCACGATAGCTGGCCGTATTTCGCCCACCGGTTCGATTTGAAGCTCGACCTGTTCCTGGAACCCAAGCCGGGCATTCCACCCACGCCGGTGCACCTGGCCGAAGTCATCATGCAGATGCGCTCCGAGCACATTCGCGCGGTCCTCGTCGAGCCCTATCAGAATCGGAAGACGGCGCAGACTGTTGCGGCCGATACCAGCGCCGCCGTCGTGGACGTCTCCCAATTTCCCGGCGGCATCAAAGGCACTGAAGCAGGCTATATCGAATTGATTGATTACGACGTGAACGCGCTGGCCAGGGCCCTGGGCACCAGTTCCAAGTAGCAAGCTCCGTTATCCAGCACTGAAACCATGAGTGTCGCCTTCAACATCATGTTCTGGCCGCTGATCGCGTGCCTGCTCCTGCCGGGGATTCTCGTTTATTACGGGCTGCACATCGTGCGGCGCGAGATCATCTTTGTGGACCTGGCGCTGGCGCAAGTCGCGGCGCTGGGGATCTGCGTGACGATCCTGCTCAATCATGAAACCCAGGGCTGGCAGACGTTTGCCTGGTCCCTCGGTTTCACGTTTGTCGGCGCGGCGATTTTCACCCTCACCCGCACGCAGGACCACCGGGTTCCGCAGGAAGCGCTCATCGGTATCGTCTATGTGGTCGCGGCCGCGGCCGGGATCCTGTTGCTGAGCAAAAGCGCTGAAGGCGACGAAGAGCTCAAGCGCACGTTGGTGGGAGACATCCTGCTGGTCCAAAAAGGCGAGGTCTTCCGCGCCTTTGGGCTGTACGTCGTCATCGGAGTTATCCATTTCATTTTTCGCAAGCGCTTCCTGATGATCTCGTTTGAACCGGAGCGGGCGCTCGCTGAGAAGGTGTCCGTGCGGGGCTGGGATTTTCTGTTTTATATGTTGTTCGGCTTTGTGGTGACCACGTTTGTGCGCATTGGCGGGGTGCTGATGATTTTTTCCTATCTCATCGTGCCGGCGGTCTGCGCCAATCTGCTGGCCCGAACCCTGCGAGTGAGACTCCTTGTCGGCTGGCTGACGGCCACCCTGGCCAGTGTCGCCGGCCTTTATGTTTCTTACAAAAGCGACTTGCCCACCGGAGCTTCGATTGTGTGCTGCCTGGGCGGCGCCCTGCTGCTGGTGATGCTGGGGGCGAGGTTCCTTCGGCGGGCGGAGACCGCCTGAAGCGCCGCGCCGGAATCAGCGCTTACTGAAGGCATCCACCACCAGCAATTCGATCAAGGTGAACCCGGCGCGCACAGGCTTCTGCTGGCGTCGCGCCGAAGCCTTCGTTTGCTTACGCCTGTTTGTCATAGTTCTGACTCGCCTTGCGAATTCGCCAGTTTCGCCGACGGTCATGAACCTAATGAAGACTCCGGCTCGCCGCTATCGAACGTTTGTTCGAGAGCCAGCAAGCAGATGAGGCGCGGCGCGGGCGCTAAAATCGGAGCGCGAAGAATTTCAGGCCGCGAATCCGCCCGTTGATCGGATCGCGCGCCAGGTTGTCTTCCGGTGAACCGTATCGGGCGGGGGCGGCCGGATTCAGCAATTCGAGCGGAGCCCGGGTCTTGACGGCTTCGACCACAATCCCGCTGTAAGTGAGCTTGCCGACGGCGATTTCATTGGGTTTGAGTTCCCTTAGTGTCGCGGGATTTTGCTTGGCGCGTTCCGCAGCCTGCGCTCGAAAAGAATCCTCCAATTTGACGGGCGGGGCATTGGTCGATGCGGCGACGGCACCGAAGCCAAGCGAGACAGCGAACAGAATCAACAGCTTTTTCATAGCTCCCTTTCGTTATACCGGTACAAGATCCACCATGAGCCGCGTGGTGTCAACCGACTCATCCCGTCAGGATAACTGTTCCTCCGTACCGAATCGAAAAGCTGGTGCCAGAGGAGGGATTTGAACCCCCGACCAAAGGCTTATGAGGACTCCTAAAATGTGGTGATTTGCTACGTATTTATGCAATTTCTACTTCGGTTGTCAAACAGTTGTTTACATTTCTAGACTTCCTGCTAAATTAAAACCAATGAAAACGAATACAGTTCCTGAAACTAGCGGGACCGTAGTGAACCTGGAAATCGTGCCAAAGCCCAAGCGTGCGCCGGAAGTGGTGTTGCGCCAGCGGTTCAGGGTCCGGGCTTTCTCGAACCGAGGCGGCACCAAATCCTGGCGGGTGGAAGGGACCCCACGAAACGGTCCGCGGATTCGTGAGAACTTCGCCGACCAAACCATGGCGCAACAGAGGCAGGTCCAGCTCGAAAGCGAATACTGGACGCGCACAGAAGATTCAGAACCGGCCCGGCGAGCAACGAAGCTGAACGACGTTCAGTTGCGCTTGGCCGAAGCGGCGCTGTTCAAGCTCGATTGCGATGACGACCTCCTGCCAGCCGTGGACTACTGGCTGAAGCACGGCAAAGAGAAAGCGGTTGCGCAATCCCCCCGGCTCGATGAAGCCGTGAAGAAATTCAAGGCGTGGCTGGACGGGGACGCCGATGAAAACGCCAACGGGATTTGCACGCTCCGCAAACATTCAAAGACCGGGCTGCGCATCCGGGTTAATATCTTTTCCAACTCGCTGCGCAACATGCGCGTGAACGACATCACCCCGGACACTGTTGAAGACTTCCTTGGCAAGCTGAACGTTTCACCAACGACCCGTGATAATTATCGCCGGGCAGTTTCCCGTTTCTTTAGCTGGTGCATCCAGAGGCCGAGACGTTGGACCGTCGTGAACCCTTGTCGAGAAATCAGGATTGAGAAGGGTGAGCGGCCACCACCGGTGGTTCTGACAGTCGAGCAGTGCAAGGCCCTGCTGAAAGCCGCAGAGCCTAAAGGATTGGCGCCATACGTTTCGGTCTGCCTCTTTGCCGGCCTGCGTCCGTTCGAGGCTCAGCGCCTTGACTGGGCTGCCGTGAACCTGAAGGACAAGGAGATTCGGCTTGAGGGCACGCAGACCAAGACCGGGCGGCCTCGGGTGGTTTCTATCTGTGACACGCTTGCCGCATGGCTCAAGGCTTACGAGGGCAAGCCGTTCTTCCCGTCGAACTGGAGACGCAATCTGGATGCGATTAAAGAAACCGCAGGGCTTGTGGAACGCAAGACCGCCAGGAGCAAGACGAAGAAAATGAAAAAGAAGAAGGGAAAATTGGTGAAGGCTTATCGCTACTGGAAGCAGGTCATTCCGGTCGCCTGGGCACCGGACGTGATGCGCCACACGGCCATCTCTCACTACTTCCGCAAGACCGGGAGCTACGGCGAGACAGCGGAGCAGTTCGGCAACTCGGAAGCCATCATCAAAAACCACTACCAGGGCCGAGTCAGCAGCGAGGACACGAAAGCGTTTTACGCGCTCAGGCCGAGCAGGAAAAGTAACCAGTAGCTTATCCCCTTATTATGCCACAGAATAAAATCACCATTCAAGGTATAGACCCTTACGCAGCACTAAAAGTTGACGTGGAAGAGTTCGCCAAGAAATGGCCAGACAAGAGCTTGCGGCGGCTTTCCGACGTGCATGTTCTGGCCTTAGTGCAAATCGCTATTCAACCGTTACAACCGTTCTTCCGTAAGCTGCCCGGTGGTAGAAGGAATGGCAAAAGACTTCACCCCTATTGCGCAACATGGTTCGCCGTTCTCTATGCACGTTGGCCGGACTTTACGCTGGCCGCTCTTCAGTTTATCCGGTCGCAGTGGTCCCCAAAGAAGGAGGGAAGCTCGAAGGCAGGCAAGTCTTGGAGAATTCAAAAGTTCGTTTTGACGCACCTATACTTTCCCCCGTTAAAGGAAAGACCGAAGGCAACGAAATGCTTCCTTAATATGGCTGATTGCGAAATCGCTACGGGCTATGAATACGGCACAGGAGAACCCGTGACAGTGGGAGACGTAAAGGCAGCCCGCAAGGTGTTAGCGAAGCGCATTAACCGGCGATAGTAGCTCTGGCGCGTAGGGGTAAAGTTTCCTGCCATAGCCTTATCTTTGGATTATTAGCCATTGTTTTTTATTGCGCTAAAGTAAGAGCGCATGATAGAAACACATTTGGGTAACACGGCTCGGCTCGCCACCTTAGACGAGCTGCTTCAAACTACCATTCCGGTCTTCATCCAGCCCGTTCCATGCACCGCAACACTGCGGTCATGGTTTGATGCGGCACAGGTCCCGAGGTTCAAATCAAACCCGATGGCCAAGCGCGGCGGCGGGAAAGTCTTTTACTCGGTCTCTCACGTCGAAAAATTGTTCCGCTCGCGCATTCTTCCGGGTCGGATGATAGCGGCATAAAAACAAAATCGGCGCGTCTGCCGGGAAGCGAAACGCGCCGAAAAGGAATCTAACGTCATGGAGACATTAACCTCACCACCCGCTAAAA
>DATMQA010000196.1:0-34663 GCA_035566895.1 Binatia bacterium | reverse complement strand
ACCGTATTGGTGCTGTTGCCGCCGTTTCCGGTAGTGAATGTTACCGTGTTGGTGAAACTCCCGGCAGCGCCGGGCGAGAAGCGCACCACGAGATTGGTTGTTCCAAAGCCGGGCAGGGTGAAGGGAGTTCCAGAGAGAATCGTAAACGGACCGGCCGTAACTGTAGCGACCCCGTTGGTGAAGGTGGCGCCTCCGGTATTGGTGACGACGAAACTGGCCTGAGCGTTGGTGCCTACAATAACCGTACCGAGGCTGAGGCTGGACGGCGAGACGGCCAGTTGCGCGAGGGCCGACGGCAACAGCCCATACACATTCAGACGGCTGGAAAAGGTGGCCAGATAGACTTTTCCGTTCGCGACAGTGGGTGGAACAAATTTGGCAAAATTGCCGGAGGAATCTCTCGCGCTGACCTGTTCGGAGTTCCAGAGTTCGGTCGCCACGTTTTGGGCATTGTAGGCATGAAGGATGCCTGGGAGGACCTGCTGGTTGGCATCGCCCCCCACCTGATGGACAGCCCAGATGATGCCGCTGCCGGCGTTGGTGCCGTTGGCCGATAGCGCCAGCAGTCCGCCGGGCTGTCCGGCGGGAGCTGCGGTTGGGCTTTGCGCAAAAGCGGGCAGATTAAACTGGCCCACGACGCGATCAAAGACGTACTGCTGCAAAAACACCGCAGCCGGCCAGATGTAGCCATAGGAGGTTCCCGGACCGTCCCACCAGATCGGCCCACCGTGGACTTCATTGGCAGTGACGGCAAAACTTTGAACTATATTGTCGTTGGTCGTGGTGGAACTGGTCAGCCCACCCATATTGTCGCGGTTGACCAAATACACGATCCCCTCTTTGCCGCCGCCGAAGGCCAGCGTGGTGCCGGGAATCAGCAGCAGCCCGCCCGAACCGAGATCGATATCTCCGTTTTCCAGGTTCTGCCAGTCATAGGGAGTGAACCAGCTCGCAATGGTCAGGTTGGTGCTACTGCGGGTGAGTTTAAGAAAACTTTCGCCACGGTTAGCCCCGCCCGAGGTGTCCACCGTGCCATTGCCGGTGGAAACGTAGAGATTGCCGCTGGAGTCGGCGGCGGGGGCCTGTCCGCTCATCCAGATGCCGCCATTTGAGCCGTCGGGCGTATCGTTGAACACCACGACGCGTTGCAGGGTCGTTTGGTCGTAGCCAATCACCCACCCGTGATACGGGCCGTTATCGCAGTGCGAGGACCAACTGATATAGACCGTGCCGTTGACGAGCGCCAGCCCCGGGCGCTGGTTTTGGCGAATCGGATCAAAGGGGATGACTCCGTTGGTATTGCCGGCGCCCGTGCCCGGATAGGTCGCGGTGATGATAACCGGACTGTTGGGGCGCTCAGCGCCGCTGGAGACGTCAAGGACGTGCAGGCGCTGGACGAAATTTGTGCCGTATTCCTTCGTGCGCGCCACCAAATAAATCGTGCCCGCCACCGGATCGATAACCGGCGTGCCGACGATGGCCAGTTTCCCGCTGAAATCCTGGTAATTCCCACCGCACGCGCCAATTGCGCTCATATCGGCGTTGGAAGGAGGTACGATGTTCGGAGGATTGATGAAACTGACCGTCCAATACGGCGTCGTTACCCCGGCGTTGTCGGAGTCAAAAGCGTAAAGGGTATCATTCACGGTCGCCACGATGACGAGGTTGTGCGTGCCGCGTCCGAGGATGCTGACGTTGGTCGTTACCAGCGGCTGAGCGTAAATCTGGTCGTCCACGGGACGGGTAAACACCAGACCGAACTGGTTGGTGTTGACGTTGGTGACGTTGAGCAGGGTTTCGTTCAAATTCATTCCAGTTCGGCCGTTGTCGTTATGCTGGGTAACCACGGCCACGAAAGAGGACGGCGAGTTCGTCGCCAGGGTAGTAAAGGTTTGGGACGGCGCAGCGCACGCGAGGCCGGCGGAGTTCGTGGCGTTGGCGGTGAAGTAATAAAGCGTGGTGGGCGAGAGGCCGGTGACCGTCTGGGCGAAAGCGCCCGTCTGCAGCCCTAACGCAATGCTATGCGCCCAGCCACCGGGGTTGCTCCCGCCATCAGCCGGTCCATAGAAGAGCGTGACCGACGGCGGATCCCCGCCCGTCGCAAGGATCTGCCCGTTAAGCGTCGCGAAGGTTCCTTGAATGTTGATGGCGGGCTGATTCGTTACCACGGGAACCGTCAATGGGGGAGTGCTGAACGTGGCGGACGGCGTGGCCCAATTGGTGCCGGCGCTGTTGACGACTTTAGCGGTGAAGAAATAAACCGTGTTAGGCGTCAGTCCCGAAACGGGTTGGGCAAAGGCCCCGGCCTGGAAGCCGAGCGCGATATTCCGGGCCCAGAGCGATGGGGTGGTGCCCCCATCGGTGGTGCCATAATAAATCGTGACGGCAGGCACTTCGCCGCCGATGGCGGTTACCTGGCCGCCCAGGGTGGCTGATGTGGCCTGGATGTTCGTCGCAGGCGCATTCGTTGCGGCCGCCAGCGTAATCGCCGATGTGGGCAATCCGCTGATGGCATAGATGGCGGTGGCGTTCGCTGAGGAGGCTTTGCCGAAAGTGAGGCTGGCCAGGGGTTTGTTGGTCGGGCCCAGCGCTGCCGCGAGATTAATCGTGGTCTGATAAAAGCGCGGGTCGCCGCTGGGCCCGCCGCTGGTGGCGCCGCTGGTGATATTGATCCGGTCCGTCCCTTGCAAGGCGAAGCCCGGGTTGAAAAACCAATCTGGAGCGCTGTAGTTGGTGACGAAAGTGGTGCTGTCACTGAAATGGAGTGTGAGAGTGCCGGCGCTGGTCGCCGTCGCGCTGGCGGAGTTGGCCATGATGGCGATGCGGCTGAACGTGTTCGCCGCCGACAGAGTCAGGGTGCCGGACGTCAGGCCGGTTTCACTGCTTAAGACCAACGCGTTGCTGCGGTTATATGGCTGAAACTGGAAAACCGTGCCATCCCCCAGCGCGCTGGTAACTGAGCCGGAGACCGGCAGGCCATAGGAGGTCCCCGACAAACCGCTTTGGTAAAACGCGGTGCCTTCGCCCGGGTTAAACTCGAGGGCGTAACTCGAGTAAGGCGGACCGGAGGCGGTGTTCTCGATGACGAGGTCACGATTGAACCCAGTCACGGTTACGGGGGTCATATTCGTCACCGCGCGCCCGGTGGTCGCGCCGAGGCAGAGGACAGCCGTGCAAAGTACAAGGAGTAATGGACACGGATGGGTACGAAAGAAAACACCGGTTCTGGAGGGAGCTTTGTCAAAGGCGGCTGTGCTCATAAGGGAACTGAGACAACCGTATCAACGTCACGCATACCAGTCAACGTCAACCTCGAGGCGAGCTGCCGCGTGCACGCATCTCGTGGTGCCCCAGACCGCCCTCAGGACGCCGATGAGAGCGCCGGAGCCGGCGAGTCCAGGGGAACGACTTCGCAGCGAGGCGGGTTTTCGAAGACCAGCACGGCTTGAACATCGCGGAGGCCGTGTTCTTCCACGAACTTGAACAGATCCTGGGCTTCTCGGAATTCGAAGGCGGCGTCCGGGTTTGAGGTCCAGACCCGATGGTGGCGGAAGAAAAGTTTCTTTCGCAAATCCTGCAGCAAGATTTTCATTTTATCATGCCCGAAATTTGTGTCCGGCGGTCTTTTTCGACCCGGTTCCGCGACCGGGCGGCCTGTGTTTCCGGCATAGCAATATCGAGTTAGTGGGGGGTGCGCGCCACTTCAGGGGCGGCCAAAGGTTGCGGACGAAGGGCGGGAAAAATACGGAAGGGGAGGGCGTCGGCCCGCAAACCGGGAAGTCCGGGCGGCACGCCCGGCTAACTCGCAGGCGAGACGCCTGCGCTACTTTGCAGATCAGAAGCGGTAGCGGAGGCTGGTGGACAGGACGTGGGCTTCGTAGTTGTTGTTGAAACCGGAAGTGGCATCGGTGAAGTGATAGTAGCCATAGCGCAAGGTTAAGCGCAGGTGGCTGCTGAGGCGGCGAACGACAGTGGCGGCGATGCCATGCTCGGTGCCGCCGGCGCCGTAAGGCACGCCGAAGTTGGAGTTGTCCTGGTAATTGTCGGCGTTGTAATAAAAGTAGTTCAGGTTGAGGTCGGTCTTGTCGTCCAGGACAAACCCGGAGGAGAAATTCAGGGTCCAGTAGTTGTTTTGGGCATTAAGGATGGCCTGGGTGACATCGGAAGCCGGGGTTTTGGTCTTACTGACGACATAATTGAGTCCGGCCTGGAGGTATAATCGCGACCAAGGGGACCAGGAGATATCCTGCGCCAGGATGTGGCTGGTCATCTTCGATGACTCGACCTCGGAAAGGCCGGAGATAGGGTCCGGCCGGGTGCGAATGGTCGATAGCTGGTACTCGTAACGGCTGACGAGAGTGACGTTTTTCAAGGGCCTGAGGGTCAGCCTGGTATTGCCGTCGTAGGTTTGGAAACTCTGCATCACCAGATAACCCGGGTAGCGGTCGGGACCGTTATTGAGGGTGCTATCGAGGTTATTGGCGTAGTCGTAATCGTTGAGTTTGTAGTAACCACCAGCATCGAGGGTGATACGCCGGTCGGGATACCAGCGGACGCCGGCGCTGTATTTCTGGAAGAAGCGGCGGTCGTCGGTTTGCTCCTGGACGGTTGGCACGCCGATGCCATTGACGGGGACCAGGCCGCCGAACTGATTGAGATTGCCGTCGCCCTGGGTGAGTTCGGCGCGAGCGTAGAGGACCCAGTTAGTGAAGCCGTTGTAGTTGAGGTCGAGACGCTCGCGCACGTCGAGGACGTCGCGGTCGCTGTTGGCAGTAAAGGGCGCGGTGGTTGGGTTGAGGCCGCCGACGGTTTCAGTGCCGCTGGATTCAGCATTCCAATCCTCCTTCATCACGCGAACCGATGGAACGATCGTGAGATGTTCGGACGGTTTGTCCAAGAGATTCACATTGAAGACGTATTCATGCAGGCGCGAGCCGCCTTGGAGGTTCAAGTAGCCGACGCCATTTTGGGCACTGGGGACGTAACCGACATCGAAGTCGGAGCCATAGATGCGGCTGCCGGAGAAATCGTTGTCCAGGTCGGAATAAGAAAGGCCGGAGGAGAACATAAGGTTTTTCTTGAGCCAGGTTTCCGAGAAGGCGTGGGCATTGAACAAGTCATAAGAGGTGCCCTGGCGGTCGGTGATTTTCTGCTCGACGGGTTCGCCGGGGAACTGGTCGATTTTGAGGGCATCGTTGAGCTTACCGAACTGATAGCTCAAACCGCCGCCAAAATCGGTGGCTTTGATGTGATGGGCGACGTCGAGTTGAAACAGGTCGCTGTGCTCGTTAATGTCATAAAAGGAAGGGCTCAAGCCTCGCACCAAGGCGCCACCGGCGGGATGGGTCAGGCCCCAACTGGTTGAGTCCTTATCGCCGTCGCGGGAGGAGTGGGTGTATTTGAAGGTGATGCTGGGCATCTTCTCGAGGGTCAAACCGGCCTCGACGGAGATGTCCTGGCGATCGAGCCCGAGTCCATCGCCGGGGCGGGAATACCAGAGATCGGCCGGGGGATAAAATCCGCCATTGCCATTGTCCCAGGTGCGCGATTCGCCGAAAGAAAACCGGACGTAGCCGAGCTTCTCCTTCGCGACCCCGAGGTTGATTTTGTAATCGTGCTCGTCGAGAAAGGTAGTGCCCTTGGCGATATCGCCCTGGAGGTGGAAATCCTCGATGCCGCCAAAGAGGTTACCGGAGCGCTGGCGCCGCTGCTCGAACTGGGCTTTGTTGCCGCTGAGGAAAAATCCGCCAACGCCGAGGTCGAGCCAGTTGTTATAAGAATTGGTGCCACCCTCGAACATCTGCTCCGGGGTCAGGGGAGGCGCAGGTTTGGCGGCAGGCGCGTTGGTGCTGGCAGCAGGCGCGTTGGTGTCGGCGGCGGAGACGGTGAGGGCGGTGAGGAGGAGGAGGAAGGGTGTGATGCGTGAAACGTGAAATGGGAAACGTGATGCGTTATGCGTGAAACGTGAAACGTGAAACGTGAAAGTTCTCGGGGAATTTTCGCGCTCCGGATTGGGTTGGCCGCTGGGTTTCATGGGTGGTTAGAAGCGCAAGGAAGAACTGACGCGCGAGCCATGAACAGCTTCGTGGCAGCCAGCGGTCCAACAGGTGCCCTGCTGCACGCGCAAGGTGTGGTCGGAGCCGCCAATGAGAAGCTGGCCGCCGGTCACCTGCTGGAAGTGGCATTTCAAGCAGAGGTTGGCGTTCCGCTCGGTCAGCAGTTTGGCGTTGACGGACCCATGAGCCGCGTGGCAGGTCGTGCAGCCTTCCCGCACGGCTTCATGCTCGAAGACAAAAGGACCGCGCTGGGCGGCATGGCAACGGAAGCAGCTTTCGTTTTCGGAGAGCAGCGAGGTGCCGCCGCCGGCGTAAATAGAGCCTTTATGCGGCGAATGGCAATCGGTGCAGCTCATGCGGCCTTCGGGCACGGGATGATGGCTGGGGAGGCTGAACTTGCCGCGCACATCAGTATGGCATTGGAAACAGAGGGTTTCGACCGAGCGGGCGGGCGGGATGGCGAGACGCGCGCCGTAACTGCTGCCTCCGGGACGTCCGGCAGTGAAGCTATAAGGGGGTTTGACTTCACCGCCGGAATCGGAGTGGAGGCTGCAAGGGCCGTGGCAGGATTCGCAACCGGCGCCGAGCGCGTTAGGTCCCGGCGTGATCAGCCGCGCGTGATCGGCCGTCGCAAACCCTCGGTAGATTTGATCGTGGCACTGTTCACATTCTTTGGAACCGATGTACTTGGCGCCGGGGATATTGGGAAGCACCACGACCGCCCGGTGAACACTGCGGCAGGAACTGGCGGCCAGGAGCAGGAGGCAGGCCCCGGTCGTAACGGCCAGCCCGCGCCAGCTTCGCGCGAAGCGTTTTGCGATTTTGCGGAGATTCAGATTTATCATGGTCTGTCAGTGGCAGAGCAGGGTGAGCGTTCCGCTTTAATTGCCCAACTCCGTGTTAACCCATGTGGTGGCCGTGTTCAAAAGAGCCGAGGCATAGTTAAGGTTATGGACGCCGTAACTGCCGTCGTAAAGAACCAGGTAGAGGTTAAACCGGGCTTTTCGGATGTTGACCGGCAGCAGCGCTTGTTCGGCGGCGTTGGGGCCGGGGCCGCCGGGGGACAGATCTCCGGGGGTAGTATACTCCCAGGCGCGGCTACCGTATTTGGCCCATAGGGAAGCCGGGGCTTTGGTGGCCGCCCAATTGTTAAGTTCAGTTTTGAGCCCCTGGATTTGGTCTGATATATCGTTCTGAATGAGGGTGACCAGGATGCCTGCGGCGGAACCGTGGCATTCGCTGCATGTGACGAAGGATTCCACCTGGAAGTGGTGACCGGCGAAGGCGGGTTGCTGCGGGCTGACGTAATCGGCGGTCTGCATGTGGCAGCGCACGCACTGCTTCTCCATCAGCCCGTGGGAAGCGGGTTGGTTTGAAGCGACGCCGGTGCCCACTTCAGCGAAAGTGCCCAGCAGCATATTATACTGGGGCGACTTGTGCGGGGGGCGGTCGGAGGTATCCCACGTGGCGCCGCGGTGGTTGTGACATTGGGCGCAGACATTGACGTCTGGATTTTCTATGAACGCGTCCGAGGTGGTCAGGAAGTAGTCGTTGGTGGAGGCGAGCGGGTAGCGGAGTTGGTTAGTATAAAATGTTCCAAGCTGGTTGTTGGTAATAACGACGTCGTCGAGCAGATTGGTCCTAAGCCCAACCAGCACATTGGTATGGACATAGTTCTGGTGAGGGTCGTGGCAGGTGGCGCAGGCAATGCCGACGGCGCCCGCCTCGTGGCCATTAGGCAGAGGCTGCTGCTCGACGAGCGATTCGCGCACGGTCCCGGAGTGGCAACTTCCACAACTGGGGATGAAAACCGTCGGACCACTGGCGCCGGCGAAGTCAGTCTGTAACTCCGGCAACACCGCTTGATGGGGGGAGGTATTCCACTCCTCGTAGAAGGGGGGATGGAGTGTCGCGGCTTGAGCGGGAACGAATTGAGAATTATGACATCCACCGCAGACGGTAGCCGCGAGTTCGACGCGCGGCACAGCGATCGGGTCGTCGGGATTGGCCGCATGATTAGCGGCGGGGCCGTGGCAGTTCTCGCATTGAACGCCGGCAAGTTGCGGGGTCCGGACGATGGTGGTAAAACCGGTGGGCAGGCCGTAACCCAAGGTATGGCAGGGCAGGCAGGAGGCGTTGGTCTGGCCTCCCCGGGCGACGAACGCAGGGTCGGAAAAGGCGGCGGCGTGAGGGGTCAGGATTTCTTGATCATGGATAGGCTGATGACATTCGATGCAGGTGCTGGCACCAGCGTATTGCGGAGACGGGCCCGCGACGCGAAAGAACGCGTTACTCAAAAGAGTCGTAATAGTGACCTGCCGGGAAAGGTTCGTGGCCTTGCCGAGGGCCTGCCAGGCTGGGTCTTTCAAATGCTGCTTTTGAAACAATTGATAGTAACCACTGGGGCCATCCCAAGTCAGCGTTACACCATTGGAACTGTGCTGGACCTCGCTCAGAATGGGCCATCCCGGGAAGCCGCCGGGCTCGATGATACTCAGGTGGTGAAGGGCCTGGCCGTTGGCGAAGGTGGCAGTTAAAAGGGCCAGAGCGCCGGCCAGGAGGAGAACCGAGGCCTGGGCGCGGGCCAAACGAGAATCATCTCGCAACGTGGACTCGACTGCCAACGTGCTCGCTTGACGCTAATAGCAGCTCAGGTCAACAGCTAGGCAAATATTGTCCGAAGTTAACCTTCTTTTGGTTAGTCTCACATGAGCCTGACAAGGCGGCTCAGAAGAAACATCAGTATCTCTTGTTGTATTTTAACGATGTTCATATGCATAATGTATCCTGTTTATATAGTCAAGAAGTATTTAATTGCAAACCCAGGGACCGTATTTCAGAATACGGTCCGCGAATATTGCGTCCAAGCAGTAGATGAAAACGAAGCGAACTTCAAAAAGCGGCGAGACCTTGGCTGGCGCAAGCGACGATTTTCGGCGGGCGGCGGAGAAAAACTCCGTAGCGCGCCGGGAAAACCTGGGATAGTTAAACCGAATAACCTCGATAGAACGACAAAAACTGACAGAAATATGAAAAAACTGATTGTGATGGGCGTGGCGTTGATGATCGCGGGCGCTGTAACGGTGCGCGCGGCCGACGCCAAGGAAAACTACGACAAGAACTGCGCCAAATGCCACGGCGAAGATGGCAAAGGCAAGACCAAGATGGGCGAGAAGGTCGGCGTGAAAGATTACAGCGACGCCAAGGTTCAAGCCGAGATGAAGGACGCTGACATGGCCAAGGCCATCAAGGAAGGCGTCAAGGAGAAGGACAGCGACAAGGTCCGGATGAAGGCCTTTGGGGATACGTTGAGCGATGACGAAATCAAGGCGCTGGTGGCGTATGTCCGTTCGCTGAAGAAGTAAGGCAGGGCGAATTCCATTCCGCACGGGGGAGCTTTTCAGCTCCCCCTTTTGTTTTTGGGGCAGGTGCTTGCGGTCCCCGGGCCGCTTTCACTTTTTCGCCGACTGAACGGAAGGAGTAATGCTCCATCTACACGAAAAGCGGCGCCGAGCGCAGGCACTCCAAACGCTTCGGGTGGTTCGGCGATTTTCTGGCAATTGCGGTGCGCGGAGCAAAATTGAGTGTCTGTGCCCGTTCCATCCCGGTGGAATCGTGGCTTTTATCGGTGCGGGGCTGGAAGAAAGGGGCAGGGGAAGAGAGCCCGGATTTGCTGAGGGTGGTGAAGCAATTGGAGCGTCATAAGCATATCAGATTGCATTGTGCACGTATTTTTGCCTGCTAACGCAACCATTTGCGGCGGTCAGGATAACAAAAAAAGCTAATAAATCAGCAAGAGAGGTAAAGCGCCCGGGCGGGGGATCCTTTACGTCTCTTGCTGATGACCGCTGCTATGAACCAATGCACCAGCCCCAAAGGCCGCTCCTCCTTATGCGACGTTTTTTGAACATGCCGCCCCAGATCTTTCGACTCATTCTGCTGGTGGTGGGAATCGTGGTGGTTTATTCGACCGCCCGGTATTTTCTGACGCCTCACTCGTTCCGGCAGTATGGCTGGTATCGGGGCGAGGCACTTGCGGAGCTGGCGACACGGGACCGGGTATTTGCCGGCAAGAAGGCGTGTGAGGAGTGTCATTCCGACGAGTACCAGAAGCTTCAAAAGTACGAACACAAGACTCTTTCGTGCGAGGGGTGTCACGGACCTTTGCAGGGCCATGTCGATAACCCGGAGGATGCCCGGCTCAAACCGGACAAAAACAACGCGATGCCTTGCCTACGCTGCCATGAGGCGAACCCGTCCCGACCGA
This sequence comes from Binatia bacterium, assembly GCA_035566895.1. GTDB lineage: Bacteria > Verrucomicrobiota > Verrucomicrobiia > Limisphaerales > UBA8199 > DATMQA01. The sequence goes on along the minus strand of DATMQA010000196.1, from coordinate 24,340 downwards.
AGTGGCACAAACAGATCGTGGTGAGGACTCACTACAGCGGTTCGTCCAAGTGCACGGAATGCCACGTGCCGCACGCGCCATCGGAGGTACCATGAATGATTTAAGCCCGACCCATCTTGAGAGTGCGACCGCTACGACCCGGACGCCCGTCCAAACGATCCGAAGGAGCGGGGCACACCTGACGCGCCGGAGCGTGTTAGCCAAAATCGGCGCGACGCTGGCGGGGGTGCTGGCGGCGCCGGCCGTGCGCACGGCCAAAGCCGCAGTGCAAAAGGTATTTGTCTCCTCGGGCGCGCCCAAGGGCTACGACCCGACCAAGCATAAATGGGTCATGGCGCTGGATGTCAACCGATGTATCGGTTGCGGATTGTGCGCGGAGGCTTGCAAGAAAGAGAACCACGTGCCGGAAGGGCACTACTTCCGGACGTGGATTGAGCGGTATGTCATCACTAAACCCAAGCCCGGCTCAGGGGCCTCGCGCGGGGAGACATTGGTGGATTGCCCGAACGGCGGGATGCATGGGTTTGGCGAGCCGCCGGTGCCGAAGGAGGATATTCTCCACTCGTTCTTCGTACCGAAGCTGTGCAATTTGTGCGAACATTCCCCTTGTGTTCAGGTTTGCCCGGTCGGCGCGACCTTCGACGCGCCGGACGGGGCGGTGCTGATCGATCCGAAGTATTGCATCGGCTGCGGCTTCTGCGTCCAAGCCTGTCCTTACGGCTGCCGGTTCCTCAACCCGGTCACTAAGACGGCTGAGAAATGCACGCTCTGTTACCACCGGATCACGCGCGGGTTGAAGCCGGCCTGCGTGGAGGTGTGTCCGACGCAGACGCGGGTGTTCGGGGATTTGAAAAACGCCGGGCCTGAGGACCCGATCCAGCAGTTTTATCAGAACAACCGCGTGCAGGCCTTGAAGCCACACCTGGGGACCGAGCCGCGGGTGTTCTACGCCGGCATTGACAAGGAGGTCAGGTAAAATGATTAACGAAGTGACTAACGTTGTTCTGGAAGTGATGCCTCGCTTCGAAGGGTACGTGTATCCGAACGAGGCTGCGCCGCAACCGCTCTGGAGCGTGTTGATCGTGCTTTACCCGTATATCACGGGGCTGGTGGCGGGCGCGTTCATCATGGCGTCGCTGGTGCGGGTGTTTAAGGTCAAAGCCCTGGACCCGGTGTACCGGTTATCTCTGCTAACGGCCTTCGCGTTTCTATTATGCGCGCCGCTGCCGCTGTTGTTTCACCTGGGTCATCCGGAACGGTGCTTCGAGGTGATGATGACTCCGCACCTGACTTCGCCGATGGCGATCTTCGGATTTGTGTATGCGTGGTACCTGATGGCGGTGCTGCTGCTGGAGCTCTGGTTCGATTACCGACAGGATTTTGTCGAGTGGTCGCAAAATGAAAGCGGGTTTCGCGGGATTCTGTATCGCGCTTTTACGCTGGGGGTGACCGACGAATCAGAGAAGGCCGTGGCACTGGACTTGAAACTGGGCTGGATAATTTCGATTATCGGCATTCCTTCGGCCTTCCTGCTGCACGGGTATGTCGGGTTCATCTTCGGCTCGGTGAAGGCCAACCCGTGGTGGGGCAACCCGCTGATGCCGATCATCTTCATCCTCTCGGCGATGGTTTCCGGTATCGCGTTGTGTGTTTTGAATTACATGGTGCTGACCTGGGTGCGGCGGCATCGGCTGGATATGCGCTGCCTGGATGCGATGTGCATGTTTCTTTTTTACGCGCTGGTCATCGACGCGGCGGTCGAGGGGCTGGACTGGATTCACCGCATTTATTCGGCGGAGGAGACCTTCCAAACATTGCGTCAACTGGCCACCGAGAAGTTATTTTGGACGCTCAACATCGGCCAGGCGCTGCTGGGCACGGCGACGCCGTTGCTGCTGCTAGGCACGCTGCAACTCATTCGCAAACGCGTGCCGGACCTGGCGCGCAAACGCATGTATTTCGCCAGCGCGAGCCTAATCCTGCTGGGGGTATTGGCGATGCGCTGGAACGTGGTGATCGGCGGCCAGCTTTTCTCCAAGAGCCTGCGAGGCTTCATGAGCTACAAGATGGAGCCGTGGGGGATGGAAGGATGGCTGATGAGCGGCATCCTGCTGGCGCTGCCGTTCATCATACTGACGGTGATGGTGAAACTGTTCCTGGCCGAGCGGCTGCAAGAGAGCGGGCACGTGCCCCAGGCGGAGGAAATCGAGGAGGCGGTCGAAGTCTAGAGCGACTTCTCTGTTCGCTACATGAACGATCAAGCCAAGACCTCCGCGGTGCTGTTCAGCCTTTCACTGATGTTTCTTGCGCTTTCGCTGGCCTTTGCCAGGCATCTTTGGGAGCATCCGCAGCCCGGGCCGCCGGTGCCGTTAGTGGACCCGGCGCTGCTCGCGCCGACTACAATCCGCACGTCCTATCCCCAATTGATTCGCCTCAAAGCTGACCTTTCGGACTTCGATTGCTATGGCTGCCATGAGAAGGGCAAGCCGCCGACATTGCGGTTCGACACCAACCAGAATATCATCGTGCCCAAGGAACATTCGGACGTCGTGATGGGCCATGGCCGGCACAATCGCAACAACAACTGCTTCAACTGTCACGACGAGCACAATCTGCTGCTGTTGCAGGTGCGAGACGGGCGAGAGATTAAACTGGAGGAGAGCCCGCCTCTTTGCGGGAGCTGTCACGGCCCGACCTATCGTGATTGGGAAGCCGGGGCTCATGGACGCACGGGAGGTTACTGGAATCGCGCCGCGGGCGAGTTGAAGCGACAGATTTGCGTGGATTGCCACAATCCGCACAGCCCAAAGATTCCGTCGCGAACGCCGTTTCCCCCGCCTCACCCGCTGCGGCCGACGCAAGAACAGGCGCGAACACCCCACGCATCGCGGCTTCTATCTTCCTCGTTCCCGCCCCCGTCGTCGTCCCCAGTCCTTCCGGAGTTTTCGATTACCAGGACGACGCCAAGGACGAGCGAACAGGCTCACGTCACCCTCAGTCCTTTCTGAGCACCAACATGCCAGCCAATCCTTCCCAATCAAATGCTGGTCCGGGCTCCAACGACAGCATCAGCCGCCGCAGTTTTTTGCGGACGTCGGCCGTGTTCGCCTCGGGTTTGGCGGCGTTGGCGGCGAGCCTGGAACCGTTGCGCCACCTTAAAGATTTTCCTTCGACCGAGCAGTTCCTGCAAAAATATTACAAGGAGCTATCGCCGGCGGAAATGGCCAAGGTGCTCAAGCGCATCGAGGACGAAGTGGAGCGCCAATACGGGTTGCGTCCCCAGGTGAAGGACCTCAGGCCGATGGACGGGGTGGAGTTTGTCTATGCCCTCAACCTGACACGCTGCATCGGATGCCGGAAATGCGTTCACGCCTGTGTGGCGGAGAACAACCAATCCCGGGAACCGGAAATCCAGTATATCCGGGTTTTGCGGCTGCCGCACGGCTCGATGGACATGGAAAAAGCGGAGCACAACTATAATCCCGAGTCGGTGCCGGAGAAGGGCTTCTTTTATATGCCGGTCCAATGCCAGCATTGCAAGAATCCACCCTGCGTTAAGGTGTGTCCGGTACATGCGACGTGGCAAGAGACCGACGGCATCACGGTGATCGATTATGACTGGTGCATCGGGTGCCGTTATTGCGAGGCGGCATGTCCTTATTGGGCACGGCGTTTCAATTTCACCAAGCCCTCGATTCCCAAAGACCGGGTCAACCTCAACATGGCCTACCTGGGAGATCGGCCCCGCCGGCAGGGCGTGATGGAGAAATGCCATTTTTGCATCCAGCGCACACGGGCCGGCCGTTACCCGGCCTGCCTGGAAGTCTGCCCGGTCGGCGCGCGCAAATTCGGGAACATTCTGGACCCGAACAGCGAAGTTTCTTATATCCTCCGCACCAAGCGGGTATTCATCCAGTTGAAAGAGGAGTTGGGCACATCGCCTCGGTTCTTTTACTACTTCGACGTATGACCCGAGCGATCAGAAACTACTTTGTGTTCCTGGGTCGGTGCGGACGGCTCGCCTTTGCCGGCGACTGGCGCTACTACACCTGGATGGGGGTATTAAGCGTGATTTGTCTCTTGGGACTCAATGCCTATCTGCGGCAGTTCGCGCAGGGCCTGATTGTTACCGGCATGAGCGACGAGGTTTCCTGGGGTGTTTACATCGCCAATTTCACCTTCCTGGTCGGCGTAGCAGCCGCGGCGGTGATGATGGTGATTCCGGCGTACGTTTATAACAACGAAGAACTGCACGACCTGGTGATATTCGGCGAGCTGCTGGCGGTGGCGGCTATTCTCATGTGCCTGGCGTTTGTGACGGTGGACCTGGGCCGACCCGATCGTTTCTGGCATCTCATCCCGGGGATCGGCCAGCTCAATTTTCCGGCTTCGATGCTGAGCTGGGATGTGATCGTCCTCAACGGGTACCTGCTGCTCAACGTTCATATCTGCGGCTACCTTCTGTATTGCCGGTATCGCGGCCGGACACCGGCCAAATGGTTTTATATTCCTTTCGTTTTTATTGCGATTATCTGGGCGGTTTCGATTCACACCGTCACGGCCTTCCTTTATGTCGGGCTGGGCGGTCGGTCGTTTTGGAACTCCGCGATTGTCGGCCCTCGTTTCCTGGCTTCTGCGTTCACGGCCGGGCCGGCTTTGATGATTCTGGCCATCCAGGTAGTCCGCCGCGTCACAGCCACGTCTCCGGCGGACGAGGGCTCGCGATTGCGCGAAGGCGGGTCCGTGGCGCAAAACCCGACCAGCCGTGCTGCCACCCTTGACGATCTGGAGTTGCTGGGCAGTCGCCTGCCTGAATTTGCCTCCGCTCCCCGGGAGCTTCGGCATAGCCTCCTGGCCGCGGCCATGGTTTGGGAGGCCAAAGCAGGTGATGTCATGCTGCGCCAGGGAGACACCGATAACCGGGCGTTTTTTGTTCTCAAAGGCCGGGTGGTGGTCAAGCGTGAGGAAGGCGGCCGTTATCGGATTACGCGCAGTCTGGGGCCAGGGGAACAATTCGGCGAAATTTCGTCGTTGGCGGGAACTCCGCGCACGGGCACGGCTGTAGCCGAAGAGCCTTCGCTGGTCCTCAGCTTATCGGCCGACGCGCTCCGCAAGCTCATGAAGATCCCCCGGCTGAACAAGGTGATCAGGTCGAGGATGTCGGAACGGTTGCTCATCACCGACCGCGCCCTGATGACGCTCCGCAGCATCGTGCAGGTCTCGATGCTCATCAACGTCTTCCTGCTCGCCAACGAAGTATTCAAGGAGTTTTACTCCGGCAATCTTCACGTCGCCTCCTCGAAATATCTTTTCCTGGGCCTGCATGGCCATCACGCGCTTGTGCCGTGGATTTGGACAGCGATAGCTTTCAACCTGACGGCCATGGTGCTGCTGGTGCTGCCGGTCAGCCGCAGCTTGCGGTGGCTTAATGTTACCTGCGTGTTGTGCATCGTCGGCATCTGGATCGAAAAAGGCATGGGACTGGTGATCCCGGGTTTCATTCCAAGTCCGCTGGGCGAGATGGTGGAGTACCGTCCTTCATTGAACGAAACGCTGGTGTGTTTCGGGATTTGGGCGTTCGGGCTTTTATGTTACACGGTTTTCCTGCGGATGTCGGTGCCGATTCTGCAGGGGCGGCTCTCGAAGGCGAATGAAGGGGCCTGAGATGGCCCTTCACCAGACTATCGACGATGCCCGGCAATCGCTGGCCGACCATGGTGTTGCCAAGGGGCGTGAAATCCATCAGAAGTATGGGCCGCAGCTCGCCTGGGAGGATTTGTTGCGGTTGTTGAAGGACCGGGCTTATGTCCGCTATCCCTGCGAAATTGTCTTCGACGCGGGCCCGCTGCTCCCGGGGGAATTCGCTTATCCGCTGCCGAAGGGCACCCGGCCCGAGGATGGCTTTGCGATGCACGTGCATCCGGTGTTCGGCACCCAACTGGACCGGGCGGTGTGGCTGGTGCTGTATCAACTGGTCGTAGTGAATTATGGCGCCTGCGCGTCTGCGGATGAGGCGGAGAGTTTCGGCGCCGCGGCGCTGGGCGTGGGGAAAGATGATTATTATAAGGCATTATGTGAGATGGCCGAGCAACTATAAATTTCTCACGATGAGGCAATAAATGTTAAGCCTTTGGCAATATTTGAAATGCTGATGCAGCATAAAAGCAGCGAGAGTAGGGATAGCAGACGCGACCCAGCGACGGGCCGGGCGAGAACTCCCGGCGGCAATGCCGCACGGGTTGGAAAGCCCCAATGGGCAGCGTGCCAGGCCAAGAGACTGACAAGCGGCTGCGGTACAGACGAACAAAAAAACATGCGCATGAAAAAACTACTAACACTGCTAATCGCGATCCTGAGCGTGGGGGCGCTGTCGGCCAAGGCGGCTGACGCCAAAGCGCTCTACGAGGAGAACTGCCAAAAGTGCCACGGCGCGGACGGCAAAGGCGAAACCAAGATGGGCAAGAAAATGGGCGCCAAGGACTACACTGATGCCAAGGTCCAGGCGGAGTTGAAAGACGACGCTGCTACCAAGGCGATCAAGGAAGGCCTGAAGGACAAAGAGGGCAAGGTCATTATGAAGCCGGCGGAGAGTTTGTCCGACGGCGACATCAAGGGCCTAGTGGCCTATATGCGGGGTTTCAAGAAGTAAGCGAAGACACTCAAGCGAGCCCCGGGACCATTTCACGGGGCTCGCCCATTAAACAAATCCGGAATCCAAAGGTATGACCCCCGAGCCCTCCACTCCGTCCGCCTCTCCCCGCCGCGCTTCTGCTTTCCGCAACTGGATGAGCTTGACGGGCCTGGTGGTCATGGTGGGCAGCCTTTTCTCGTTCCTCTTTTTACTGCTGCTGGACGCGCTGGCGCATTTCGCCAATCCCTATATTGGCATTTTGACTTTCATGGTGGCGCCGGCCTTCCTGGTCATCGGGTTGGTTCTGGCGCTGCTGGGGGCGTGGTTTCGTCACCGGCAAATCGTCAAGACGGTGGGCCCGATGCCGCCATTGCGCATTGATCTCACCCGAACGCGCGATCGCCGGGTGCTCGGCTTTTTCCTGGCCGGCAGCGTTGTCTTTCTGCTCGTGGCGGCGGTCGGGAGTTACCAAACCTATCGGTTCACCGAATCGGTGCAGTTTTGCGGCCAGGCCTGCCACGGCGTGATGAAACCCGAATGGGTCACCTATACGCACTCGCCGCATGCGAAAGTGGCCTGCGCGGAGTGTCACATCGGCAAGGGCGCCTCGTGGTCCGTGCGGTCCAAACTGTCCGGCACCTACCAGCTTTATGCGACGATGGCCAACAAATATCCGCGGCCCATTCCCACGCCGGTCAAGAATCTGCGTCCGGCACAGGAAACCTGCGAGGAGTGTCACTGGCCGCAGAAATTCGTCGGAAATCTGGAACGCAGCTTTAACTATTATTTAGGCGATGAAACCAACACAGCGTTCACGGTGCGGATGCTGATGAAAGTCGGCGGAGGCGATCCCACGCATGGTCCGGTGGGTGGGATTCATTGGCACATGAACGTGGGCAATCGCATCGAATACGTGGCCACCGACGAGGCGCGCCACAAGATCCCCTGGGTACGGTTGACGGACTCCCAGGGGGTCGTCACCGAATACCGCGCCCCGAGATTCACCAACCAGGTTAGTGAGGGCTCGGTCCGTGTGATGGATTGCATGGATTGCCATAACCGGCCGGCGCACCGTTACCAGACGCCGGATAGCGCGGTCAATCTGGCCATCTACCTGGGCCATATCGATCGCACGCTCCCCTATGTTAAAACCAACGCGCTCGATGCGCTGACTCGCCCTTACACGACCGAGACTCAAGCCCTGCAAGGCATCGCCACGATTCTCGCGGAAAAATATCCCGCCGACAAATATGCCAATTGCCAAAAGGGCGTGCGCGAAACCATCGACGCAGTGCAGCAGATCTACAAAGACAACTTCTTTCCGGCGATGAAGGCGAGCTGGCAGGTTTATTCCGACAACATCGGCCACAAAGATTGGCCGGGATGTTTCCGCTGTCATGACGGAAAGCACAAGACACCCGACGGCAAACGGACCATCAAGGCCAACGACTGCAACGCTTGCCACACGATCCTGGCCCAGGGCACCGGGGCGGAGTTGGAGCAGATGACCCCGAGTGGCCAAAAGTTCAAACATCCAGGCGATGAGGTCGATGGTGCCTGCAACGATTGCCATAGTGGAGGATCCAATGGGGGACTGTAAAACGAACTTCGCGCGGACCGGTCTCATTCTAACGGCGCTGATGTTCGGTCTGTTTCCGGTCCGGTCTGCCGAAAAGAACCCCAACGCCTCCTGCCTGGAATGTCACTCAGATAAAACGCTTTTTAAAACCAATTCGGCAGGTCAGGGGATCTCCCTTTTCGTTGATGAAGCCAAATTCCTGGGTGCGGTTCACAAGACCAACACTTGCGCCAGTTGTCATGCGGATATTACCGCGAAGCATCCGGACGACAACGCCCCCGCCCAGCCGATCAATTGCGGCCGGTGCCATGACGCTGAAACGAAGGAGTATGCCTCGAGTATCCATGGCGTGAGCCATACCCTGGGCGCATCCGGCGCGGCCAGTTGCAAAGACTGCCACGGCTCGCACGAAATTCTGGCAGCTAAAAACCCCGAATCGTCGGTCTTCAAGTTAAACCTGCCGCGCACCTGCGCTGCTTGTCACACGAATGCGGGGCTGACAAAGGAATACCAGATGAAGTTTCCGGAGGCGGCGGCGCAGTACATGGACAGCATTCATGGCCGGGCGCTGCTCAAAATGGGGTTGATCGTCGCTCCGTCCTGCAACGATTGCCACGGCACGCATACGATCAAACGCGCTGTAGATCGGGATTCACCCATTAATGTGGCGAGCGTCGCCAAGACCTGCGGCAAGTGCCACGTCAGGATTGAAGAGACCTATAATAAGAGCATTCATGGGCAGCTTCTGGCGAAAGGGGACAAGCGCGGCCCGGTTTGCACGGATTGCCATACGGCGCACGAGGTCGAAACGCCAAAGAACGGCCACTTTAAAATGGCCAGCGACAAGCGTTGCGGCAGATGCCACGAGGACCGGCTCGCGCATTACCGAGACACCTACCACGGCAAAGCCATGGCGCTGGGCAAGCCGAATGTGGCCTCGGATGTCGCCGCCTGCTACGACTGCCATGGCCATCACGATGTGCTGCCGGCGGCCAACCCGGCTTCGCACCTTTCCAAAACCAACATCCTCGCCACCTGCCAACAGTGCCACCCGACCGCGAATGTAGGTTTTACCCAGTACCAGCCGCACGCCAACCCGCTCGACGGAAAGAATTATCCGATGCTCCACGCCACCTTCCTGTTCATGACCAGCCTGCTGGTCGGAGTGTTTGTCTTTTTCGGCGCCCATACCGGGGCCTGGCTTTTCCGTGCCGGGTATTTGTACCTGCACGATTCGAAGACCTTTCGGGAAGCCAAGATCAACACCCAGAACGGCGGGGAATGGTTCACTCGCTTTGCGCCGTTCGAGCGATTCCTGCATTTCCTGGTAGTGACCAGTTTCCTGCTCCTGGTCCTCACTGGCATGCCGCTCAAGTTCTATTACACGGACTGGGCCAAGACCCTGTTCAACATCATTGGTGGCGCCGAGACGGCCCGCGCGCTCCACCGCCTGGGCGCCATCGTGACTTTCCTTTATTTTGGGCTCCATGTGTCTTCCCTGGTCGCCCGGTGTTGGAAGGGACGCAGGAACATCCGCAATCCTCAAACCGGCAAACTCAGCTTTAACCGGCTCTGGGGCGTCCTCTTCGGACCCGATTCCATGATGCTCACCTGGCAGGACTGGCGCGACTTCATCGCCCATAACAAATGGTTCTTCGGCAAAGGCGCCCGGCCGCATTTCGACCGCTGGACGTATTGGGAAAAGTTCGATTACTTCGCGGTCTTTTGGGGCGTGTTCATCATCGGCTCCTCCGGCCTGGTCATGTGGTTCCCCACCGTTTTCACGCGGTTCCTGCCCGGCTGGCTGCTCAATATCGCTCTTGTCATCCACTCGGACGAAGCCTTGCTGGCCGCCGGCTTCATCTTTTCGATTCACTTCTTCAACACCCATTTCCGAATCGAGAAATTCCCCATGGATACGGTCATCTTTTCCGGACGCGTTTCCAAAAATGAGATGCTGCACGAGCGCTGCCGCTGGTATGACCGGCTGCTCGCCGAGGGAAAGCTGGATGATTTCCGCGTGCGGGATGAATGGCTGCGCTGGAAGAGCATCGCCCGCTCGTTTGGCTACTTCTTCTTCGGTCTGGGCGTGCTGCTGCTGTTGCTCATCCTCTATGCCATGGCCACCCGCCTCATGCACTCAGCTTGAACACCGAACGGGGGCCAGCGCCAGTCTTGCAAAAAATGCAAAGCAATGGGCAAATGATGTAGAGCGATTTTAAACGGCGCAGCCGAACCTTAGGGCAGCTTATGTGCCCTGGAAACAGATTTTGTACTGGGACGGCTCGGGCGCTCTTGGCCTTTGTCGCCCTGAGTTTCACCCTTTCCGCCGCTGAAATCAAAGACAGCGCCTGCCTCGATTGTCACGCCGATAAAACTCTCTATAAAACCAATGCTGCCGGCAAAGCTATCTCGCTCTTCGTAGATACCGCCAAACTCAAGGCCTCCGTCCACAAAGCCAACACTTGCGCCAGTTGCCATGGCGACCTGACTCTCAAACATCCGGATGATAACGTGGCCGTCCGCGCCCCGGATTGCGCGAGGTGCCACGAAAAGCAATCCGACAGCTACGGCGCCGGTGTCCACGGGCTCGCCGTGCTGAGCGGCCGCAAAGACTCGGCGACCTGCAGCGATTGTCATGATGGCCATACTATCCTGCCTCCTACTTCTCCGGAGTCCCCGCTTCACTTCTCCCGCCTCGCCGCTACTTGCGGGGCCTGCCACGACCAGGCGGCCAAAGACGTCGAGGAAAGCGTCCATGGCAGAGCCGTCGCTGCTGGCCACCGCGAGGCGCCGACCTGCACCGATTGCCATTCCGAACACAAAATCATCGCCCTCAAGAGCAGTTCGCCGCTCAAGATTTCAGCCGACGTTTGCAGCAACTGTCACGCTTCCGAGCGCTTGAATACCAAATACAATCTGCCAGCAGACCGGGTTAAGACCTTCTTTGAAAGCTATCATGGGCTGGCGGCCCAGTACGGCTCTACCCTGGCGGCGAACTGCGCCAGTTGTCACGGGGTCCACAAAATCCTGCCCTCTGCGGATCCGCGCTCCACCATCTACAGGACCAACCTGGTTGTCACTTGCGGCAAATGCCATCCGGGGGCCACCGAGAACTTCGCCCAGAGCAAAGTCCACGTGAATGCTGCCGCTGCCGCCAGTGGCGATGGCATGGGTGAGAAGATCAACTGGTGGGTGCGGCGGGTTTACCTCGTCCTCATCGTTGGTACGATTGGGTTCATGCTGGCTCATAACCTCCTGCTCTTCGGCAAAAAGGTCCGGGCGCGCTATCGTGCCGCTGACTTGAGCATCCTGCGCATGAATTTCTCGCAACGAATGCAGCATGTGGTGCTCGCCGCTAGTTTCATCATGCTGGCGGTGACCGGGTTTGCCTTGAAATTCCCGGACTCCTGGGTGGCGAAGCTGCTGGGCTCAAACGAAATGCTGCGCCGCTGGAGCCATCGCGTTGCGGGCGTGGTCTTGTTGGTGGTTGGCCTCTATCACCTTTGTTATATCCTGACCAGAAAGGACGGGCGCCAACTGGTGAAAGACATGCTCCCTGGCAAGAAAGACATCAACGACGTGGCCGAAAGCGCCCGTTATCTGACCGGCATGAGCGACGAGCGGCCAAAAATCGCGCGGTTCGGCTACGCCGAAAAGATGGAATATTGGGCGGTTGTCTGGGGCACTATTCTCATGGGCACTACGGGCTTAATCATCTGGTTCAAAATGGACGTGACTCGCTTCTTCCCTCGCTGGGCAGTGGATGTCGCTCTCACCATCCATTATTACGAAGCTATCCTGGCCTGCCTGGCCATTGTGGTGTGGCATTTCTACCACGTCATCTTCGACCCCGACGTGTATCCGGTCAATTGGGCCTGTTGGAGCGGCAAGGTCTCGCAACACTGGCAGGCGGAGGAGCATCCCCTTGATGAACCCGCATCACGAATGGAACCGCTCTCAGACAGCGAAACGCGAACGCCTTTGACCCCAGCCCGCCCGGCGGAGAAGGCGGAGCACAATGAGCTTGCCGCCCGGAGTTAGGCGTGGGGTTGGTGGCCGGAACAAACAGGAAACGCGCCGTTCTAGCGAATGGGCGTACAAAAAACATCGCAGTCGGCAGCGCCAGTGCCGTAGCGAAGGGCCAACTCCACATTTGTCAACCCGTAACGAGCGCAGGTTTCGGCGACTTCGATCACATCTGAAAAGCTGCTGGCTTCTTCAGGTTTCTTGGTCCAGGCGCCGTCCTTAAAATATTCACGCGAGCCCTGATCCCGCAGGAATCGTTTGATGGCCCTTTGCCCAGCGGTGCGCTTCAAATTCTTTGCAGACATAAACGCGATTTTCAATATCAGGCCAGTTTTGCACTAAAAGAGTCAGACACGACAATGGGGTGCTTACCCCAACGTGCGCCGCCTGTTCGCCGGACACCAATAAATGCGAAAGGATGCGCAAATCACGGTAAGCGGATTTGGCATTCGTTCGGACAAACTCCGACTAATGAATGCCACGAAGAATTTTGCACGAACGGCTCCTGGTCATGTATATTCACCCCAACGCCCACAGTTTATGGCAAGACGGCTTCATTCTGAAGACGGCGGACAGTCGCTCAGTGCGCAACTCGCGACCAAAGGCGATGAGGTCCGGGCGAAGTACGGCCCGAACATCGGCTGGAAAGAGGTGTTGCGAATTTTGGAGGATCGGAGTTGTGTGCTCTATCCGTGCGAGGTCCGCTTTGATGCCGACCTGTTGTTGGCCGGAGAGTTTGCCCATTCAGTGCCCAAGGGCCCCAAGCCGGAAGAAGGTTTCACGATCTTTGTTCATCCTTGCTTCGCCACCCAATTGTCCGCCTTGCCCTATCTCGTGCTCTATCAACTGGCGCTGGTCACCTGTGGCAGTGCCGTCTCGCCGGATGACGCCGAGACCTTCGGTTGCCACGTCCTGGATCTGCCGCAGGATCAGTATTTCCAAGTGCTGTGCGAGCTGGCGGAGCAACTTGGCGGAGACGAAATGATCTGAGGTCGGCGCTCCGCGGGAACCCCGATTCCCCGAAGCTTGGGCTGCATCGGGGGCGCCTCTGCGGTATCCTCCCGCGACCTCGCTCCGCAGACCATACGGAGTCAGCCGTTCACGGTATCTTCGCTTGGCCTCCTTTGACCAGCTAAACCTTTAGCTGGCAGGCCGGCGCATACCCAAGCATCCCTTATGAATAAAATAGATTGCGTAATCATTATTAGAGTATGGTATTGATAGACAGATCGATTAGTCGCATTGCTTATTGGTTGTTATGCATCTGGCAAGAATTGTAAAGGAAATGGCAACTGAGGACGAGCCGGGAAATTGTCTCGCGGACTAGTGTAGCGGTGTGAATCGAAGTAACTGGCTTAAATTAGCGGTGCAACTCGCAAACAACGGTCCATGAAAATCTTCGTCGCTGGATTAAGTTACAAGACTGCGCCGGTGGAGCTGAGGGAAAAGCTGGCCGTCCGACCCGCCCGGTTGCGTTGTCACGGCTGCCGGCTTAAGCTGGCCGGCAATCTTTCCGAGCTGGTGGTGCTCTCGACCTGCAACCGCGTCGAGGTTTATGGCGTCACCCCTCACGTCAATGGCAATATCCAGCGGCTTTTTGAGCAGCTTTCCGGGAGCGACTTTGATTTCACTCCGTATCTTTATGTGAAGGAAGGCGCCGAAGCCATTCAGCACCTGTTTGGGGTGACCGGGGGTCTGGATTCAATGGTCATCGGGGAAACGGAAATCACCGGGCAGGTTAAACAAGCCTACCAGACGGCGCAGGAGGCGAGAATGACCGGCAAGGTAACTAACCGTCTCTTCCAAACAGCCCTGGCGACGGCGAAGGAAATCCGCACCCAAACCGGTATCGGCCGCGGGGCGGCTTCCGTGGGGAGCGTTGCCGTTGAACTGGCCGAGCGGATCTTCGACCGGGATCTCTCCAGCAAGACAGTGATGATCGTCGGCGCCGGCAAGATGGGCGAGGCCTGCGTTCGACACCTGGCCAAAAAGAGCGCTCGGGCCGTGTTGGTCGCCAACCGCTCCTTTGAGAAAGCCCAGAACCTCGCCGGGGAGTTCGGTGGACGCGCGGTGGAGTTCGAGGAACTGCTGCCGGCCCTGGGCGAAGCTGACATCGTGGTCACCTCGACCGGCTGTCCGCATACGATTTTGTCTCGAGAAGATCTGGCGACGCTCATGCCGGCGCGCCAAAACCGCCCGCTGTTTCTCATCGATATCGCCGTCCCGCGCGACATCGACGCTGACGTGCAGCAAATCAATAATGTTTTCCTCTACAACGTGGACCACCTGGAATCGATCATTCGGGAAAACGTGCGGCTGCGCGAAAGCGAGCTGGTGCGTTGCCGGACGATCATCGCCGAACGAACGGCTGCCTTAATGGCGCGCTTTGCACCGGCCCCCGCGCCGGCTCGCGAAACGGCCACCCGGCCGCACGGGAGTTGGGCGCTGGCGGGCGCACTCACCTGCAGCAGTTGACCTAAAACGTGAACCAAATTTGGTCCATGAAAGCAAACGAATTTCGACGGAAGAGCCGGGCACAAGCTCGTGGCCGGGCTGAGCTTTCGTTGGAACTGCGCCGCGTCAAGTGGATGTGGCGTTTCGAAGCGTGGCATTCAGCTAATGCCGTGCGTGACATGAACTGACCACGAAATCCGATCAAAACCTGAAAACCAGGTGCCCCATCATATGCAACTAAACAAACCCCTGAACACTCCCTTGAAAATCATGCCGGCTTGTCTGCTGGCAGTTGTGCTCCTGCTGTGTGGCGCGGCCCAGTTGAGCGCCGCCACAGCGCTGAATGCCCGCATTGCCCTGCGCCCGGTCACGCCGTCCGACAAGGGCGATTACGCGCTGGCTTCCACCACCGAGGTTTCCGGTGGCCTGTCCACCATCGGTGTGGGCACGCCGGCCTACCTGGAAGCCCAGGTCAGCCTCGCCATTCCCGCTTCCGACATCGTCAGCGTCACCTGGGCTCTGACCAGCCGGCCGTTGGGTTCCCTGGCCGTGCTGACCAACAACCCGCTGGGAGCCACTGTTCCTGTTTACGCTCCGGCGGATCGCCTGGTTTACCAAGTGGCCGGAACTCGTTCGCTGCTACGTCCAGACCTGGAGGGGCAATATACCGTCACGGCCACCATCACCACGGCCTCGTATGGAACGACCAACGTAACCCAGACGATTACGGCCGGAAGTTACCTCGGCTGGAGCCAGGGCTGTATCGCCTGCCACAGCGGCGGGCTGATTGCGCCCAATATGACCATGTGGACCAATACCCTTCACGCCAGCAAGTTCAGCCGAAGCATTGACGGCCTGGTCGGCTCCTACAGCATGAATTGCGTCTCCTGTCATACGCTCGGTTACGATACCTACCCGCTCGCTGCAAACGGTGGATTTGACGATGTTATGGCCCAAACCGGCTGGACCTTCCCGACCGTCTTGACCAACGGCAATTGGGCCAGCATGCAGACGAATTACCCGGCGCTGTGTAACGTCGCCAATATCCAATGTGAGAACTGCCATGGACCGGGCAGCAAGCACATCATTTACAACGGCAAGGTGGGCAATACCAATTGCATCGCCGTCAGTTGGGACGCCGGCAATTGTGGTCAATGCCACGACGCCAAGAGCCACCATATCAAGGTACCGGAATGGAACAATTCCAAGCACGCCATTACGGTGACGGACCCGAGCGGCCCTGGCCGTGAAGCCTGCGTCGCCTGCCATACCGGCATGGGCTTTGCCGAAAGGGGGGCGAGCACGACCAACACCGCCTATATGCCGATCACCTGCGTCGGTTGCCACGACCCGCATGATGCGAGTAATCCGCATCAACTGCGCAATGTCGGCCCGGTCACCCTCGCCGATGGCACCGTCGTCGCTAACAAGGGAACCAGTGAATTGTGCATGAACTGCCATCATGCCCGCACCAGCGCCACCAACAGCGTTGCTACCTTCACCGGCGGCCGTTTTGGCCCGCACCACGGCCCTCAAACCGACATGTTCATGGGCGTCAACGGTTTCGACTACGGTCAGAACATCCCCAGCTCCGCTCATCGTGACGCTATCACGAACGGCTGCGTCACCTGCCACATGCAGCCGACGCCTGCTTCGACCGACCCGGCGTTCCTGCTCACCGGTGGCCACACCTTCAGCGTCATTTACACCAACGGCACCACCAATATCCAAATGACCGCTGCCTGCGTCCAATGCCACGGACCTACCCCCACCTTCGACATGGTCCGTGAAGATTATAATGGCGACGGCATCATCGAAGGCGTGCAAACGGAAGTGCAACACCTCCTGGACCAACTCTCCACCCTGCTCCCGCCTGACAATTCCGTTAAATCGAGCATCAGCCCTGCCAAAGGCTGGACCCCGTCCCAGGTCAAGGCTGCCTGGAACTGGTCCTTTGTCATGGAAGACCGCAGCAAGGGCGTGCACAACGTCGCCTACACCGTAGGCTTGCTGAAGGCCTCCATTGCCGACCTGACTCCCGACGCCAACCATGACGGTTTGCCTGATGCGTGGCAGATTCAGTACTTCGGCTCAGTTACTAATGTTAACGCCGCCCCGAACGCGTGTCCTGCAGGCGATGGCATTCCCAACTGGCTCAAGTATGCACTCGGTCTCAATCCGACCACGTCTGGCGTAACCGTTCCCGGCGGAGTGGTGTGGGCCAATGGCACCAGAATGGGCGGCAACAACGCCACCAACACTGTCCAGATCTACACTGCTGCCGAAGTTGCCTTCAACACGGAGGTCGGCAAGACCTACCAGCTTCAGGCCATTTCATCTTTGGGTGGCGGCTGGCAAAACGTCGGCGCGACGATCACGGGCAATGGCAACGCCATGAGCTATGTGACTCCGACACGGCCGAACGTGCAACAATACTTCCGGGTAGTGCATACCCCGTAAATCTTTCTAGCCCGTACGAGTTCCAGCAAACCCCTTCGCACCTGGTGCGAAGGGGTTTTTTCGTAATCTTAATCGGAATCCTTGCTCGCAATCCCCGGGAACGTCGAATGGAATTGCGATTAAAATTACCAGAGGCGGCGGGGGACCATCATCCCCCCAACTCGGCCGCCTTGCGGGCCGACTCTCACGCCCCGCGTTATGGCCCGCTCGTCTTGAGCTTTTGGAGCGCTTCGATCTGCGCCTGCGACCGCGCCACAATTTGCTTAAGTTTCTCGTTTTGCTCCGCCTGGAGCTGCTGCAGTTCCAGCCGGGCCGCCTGCTGTGCCGGTTCAGATTGACTCTTCTGTGCCTCCAGGAAACGTTGTTCCGCATCCTTCACCTTGGCGTCCATTTCCGCTGCCACCTGGGCGAATTCAGTCAGGGCCGCCTGGCGCAATACCCGCGTTCCCTCCTCCATCGAAACGGTAGCGTAGTTGGGGACCGCGCGTTTTACTTCCTCGCTGGCGGCAGGGTCTATCGGGGCAGGCGCCGCCGCGGGGCTTAGCAGCGCGGAAGCCTCATTCAAGCGCACGATCGCGCGCGACAGGTCAGATTCCAGGGCCGGCTCCCAATCCGGTGAGAGCAGCGGCAGCGACTCCTTGTGCCCATTGTGGAGCACCGCCAGGCCCAGATAGCAGGCGTCGCCCTTGTCCTGGTTGAACGGTTTAATTCCATCCGCCAAGGCGGCATTGGCACTGGCATTGGAGAAGGAATCTTGCCGGCTCACCTTGATCTTACCCTTGGCCGCTTGCTGGTATTGCTCGAGCAACTGCGCCACGCGCTCGGCAAAAGTCCTCATGGAATCGGGCACCGTGGCCGGGTCCAGCAATGAGTAGTAGTGGATTTCAATGGGTGCCGCCAATCGTTCGAGCATCGCCTTGGTACTCTCTGACAAGGCTGGCTCGTGCCCCGCCTCACTGGTTCTCGGAAAGCTCCGGTTCGCGCCGTGGTAAAACCAAAGCCGGCTGACGGCCATCCCTAAAAGGAAGAATCCCAAGAGAAGAGTCAAGAGTCGAGCATTGCCCCGCTGCCTTGCGCGGTCGGGCTGTTTTGGTGAGGAATCTTTCATTTGGTTGTGTTGTGCGGCCGCTCTCAGCGCGCCACCCCGATTAGATTGCCCGACTTCCACGTCGTGCGCGATAAAAACTTGGAGCTTCCCGCGGAGGCAGCCAGGAAGCCCGCCTCTGCGACATCGGGACTTCATCAAATCTTGCCAGACAAGCGGAAAGCGCCTTTAATCGCTTCGTACCGCTGCTCGACCGCATTGAAATATGATAAAGCTAACCACCCCGGTTTCCGAATCAACCATCCGCGGGCTCAAGGTCGGCGACGAGGTTTCCATCACCGGCACGCTTTTCACCGGCCGCGACGCCGTCCACAAATATTTGCACGAGGGCGGGCAGCTTCCGCCGGGTGTCAACCTGCAGGGCGGCATCCTCTACCATTGCGGCCCGGTCATCATCAAGGATGAGCAGGGCAACTGGAAATGCGTCGCGGCGGGGCCGACTACTTCTATCCGCGAGGAACCATATCAGGCGCAAATCATTCGCGACTTTGGCTTGCGCGCAGTGATCGGCAAGGGCGGCATGGGGGACAAAACGGTTGAGGCCTGCAAACAGTACGGCTGCGTGTATCTGCACGCCGTGGGCGGCGCGGCGCAGGTGCTGGCAGAGTGCATCAAACGTGTGCCGAATGTTTATTTCATGGACAAATTCGGTGCCCCCGAGGCCATTTGGGAGTTCGAGATCGTCGGCTTTCCCGCTGTGGTCACCATCGATGCCCAGGGCAATTCGCTGCACAAGGAAGTCTTTGCCGCCAGCCGCGCCGAGTTGGCCAAATACGTCTGACCTCATGCGCGCCTTCGACAGCCTTGACGAAAAAGAAATCCTCGCCCTGGCCATTTCACAGGAGGAGGAGGATGCCCGCATTTACGACAACTTCGCCGAAGGTTTGAAGGAAAACTACCCCGCGCAGGCGGAGAAATTCAACCAACTCCGGCGCGATGAAGACAACCATCGTCATCGGCTGCTCGATCTGTTCCGGACTCGCTTTGGCGAGCACGTGCCGCTGCTCCGCCGCGGGGATGTCCGGGGTTTCGTGCGCCGCCGGCCTGTCTGGCTGGTCCGGCCGTTGGGTTTGAAGGCCGTTCAGAAGGAAGCTGAAATGATGGAGTTGGAAACCAAGCGCTTCTACGAAGCCGCCGCCCGTCGCACAACTGATGTCGGCGTGCGCCAACTCCTGGGCGACCTGGCCGAGGAAGAACGCCACCATGCCCATACCGCCGAAAGCATTGCCAGCACCAAACTCACCCAGGAAGAATCCACCCACCAGAAGCGGCTTTTCTTGCTGCAAGTCATTCAACCGGGACTCGCCGGGTTGATGGACGGCTCAGTCTCAACCCTCGCGCCCCTGTTTGCCGCGGCCTTCGCCACCCATAATAGTTTGGATGCCTTCCGCGTCGGCCTGGCCGCCAGTTTTGGGGCGGGCATCAGCATGGGCTTCGCCGAAGCGCTTTCGGACGATGGCAGCCTGACAGGCCGCGGCCATCCCTGCGCCCGCGGCAGCGTTTGCGGCCTGATGACGACCGTCGGCGGCCTGGGCCATAGTCTTCCTTACCTGATTCGCGACGTGCGCACCGCCACCTGGATAGCTGTCGCGGTCGTCCTGGTCGAGTTGGGCGTCATCGCCTGGATCCGGCGCAAGTTCATGGATACCCCGTGGTCTGCGGCGGCCATCCAGGTGGTCCTCGGCGGGTTACTCGTTTTTCTAGTGGGGATTTTAATCGGGAGTTCCTGAACCCGGCCTTACTGCGCCAGAATCCTGCGAGCCGCCAGCAAGGTGCGAATGCGAAGTTCATCCCGAATCGGCGAGGCCGGATCGAGGCTGTTGATCTGCACGCGCTCGGAGGAATGGATGAAGAGCTTCCCGCCCAGGTAAATGCCGACATGATGCACGCTCCCGGCGCGGTTAGGGCGCGCCGCGCGGCCGAAGAAGAGCAGGTCGCCCTTTTTCAACTTGCTCAGCTCGGCGTCGAGCGGCACCTCAACGCCCTCGCGCGACTGGTAGCTCGCGTTACGGCTCAATTCCACGCCGTTGAGGTAAAAGACCAGCTTTGTGAAACCCGAGCAGTCCAGCCCTTTGGGCGAGTTGCCGCCCCATAGATACGGGCGGCCCAGAAACATCTGCCCTGTGCGCTCGATGTTCTCCGCCGTCGCCCGCCGCTTTCCCTTCCAGTCCCTGAATTCCTCCGCTGCGCTCTTCGCCAGGAATCCCTCACGGTGATCGGGCAATTCGACCTTGTACCAGTCGCCGTCCTCTCCAAGCTTTTTGACCACATCGGCCACGACCACGTCTGACACCGGCTGGGCCCCGTCTTGTGGTTGTTCCAAAATCTGGTCTTCGAACGCGGTGACAATCAGTTGAGGGCCGCGATTCCAGGTCTCGACCTCATCGTAGGTGCAGCGAACAAATGTCCCCTTTTCCAGCCACGCCAGATAGCCATCCGCCGTCTGCACATAATACCAAAGACTATTGGTCCCTGGCTTGAGCACGCGGACAACCCCGCCCATCAATACCTGCGTGCCCATCTCCGATTTATGTTCCGGTTGCTCCCGCGCGCTGGCGACGCTCAGGCAGGAAATGCCCCACACTTTTTCGCCAAGTTCACGCGCCGGCAGCACCCTGAGCCGGTCTTCCACCTTCAGGCCGGCGCGTTCAATCGCACTGATCGTTTCCAGTTTGGCTTCGGCAGTGTCAACCTCTCCCGTCAGCACTAAGGAATGCCCGATTGGCTGGACCCCAACCCGATACACCCCGAGATGCTCATCGGGCGCGTATTTCGCCTCCAAGGAGCCGAGCAACAATGCCAGCGCATTGGAGCTGTTTGTAGTATTGCCGGTTCGCCGGCCCAGGAGCGAGCAACCATTTACCAGGACGACTGACACACCGGCCATCAACAGAAGGAACAATCCTCGGCCCAGGCGTCCATCCCGAAAATGCATCAGTCAAGGAAACGGGAAACCTGCCCAAATGCAATTGAAACTTTTCGTCATTCTGGGTGCCAGCTTCCGCGTCCCGCCTGTTTAACACGCTCCCTGACCATCCCATTAAACTCCTCCGCCTGTAGCAGCTTTTCCAGAGAAAGATGCATCCGGTAACGCCAGTAATGTTTGGGATTGGCGGGCACATTGATCCGTTCTTCGTCGGGATTTTTCCGGCGCAACTGTCCATCCATCCCCAAAAGGTCTTGGAGTTGAAAGATGCTCCACATGGCAGGCGAAGCCAAATGCTGGCTCACAATCGTTTCGTTGATCCAGGGCTCGCATTCCTCTGGCGCGGCATCCATCTCCCCCAGCTCCTGGTTATAGAACCTTTGGGTCAGCTTCTTGTCTTCCTTCCACCAGCCGCGAATCGTGCTCATGTCGTGCGTCGAGGGCGTGACCACGCTTAAGTACGGCGCGTCTTTCGGACGCGAGAAATCCTGGTTGAGGTTCTTGGGCATGCGCTGCACTTCCAACCCCAGCAGGCCCAATTGTTTCATTGCCTCGGGCACGCACGCCGGCACCAACCCGAGGTCCTCCCCGCAGACCAGCATGTTGGTGACGCGCTTCAAAGTCGGCAGTTTTTGCATCGCTTCCTTCATCCAGAACGTGTCCTGGCGCCGGAAGAAATAGTCAATATACAGGTCTTTGAGCAGCGCCTGGGTGCGCGCGTCAAGATTTTGAAACGACGAGGTGCTCTCAATGGCGAAACGGAAGTGAAACTGCTGGCCCTGTGAGCCCTCCACTTCGAAGAGGATCACGTTGCTGATTAAATCATAAAGGCCCTCTTTGAGCCTTTGGTTCTGTTCATTGTCCTCCAACGAGGCAAAATGGCGTTCGACCTGGCGCTGGGTGCCAAACTCGGGCTTCAAACCATACTGGCCGGGCTCCTGCTGGACCAAAAAGCGCTCCTTGACCGCCTCTGCCTCTGGCCCAAACTTCTCCGCCAAAACCCGCTCCGTGATGTAGGGCCGGACGTAGCGGTTGCGATCAAACCAGATGCCGCGCAGGCCGAATTCGTTGGCGTAAACCGGCAACGCCGGCACGAAATAACCCAGGATGCCCTCCACCGCGTGCATCGGAATGCTCCAGATGCGGAAGAAACCCAGGATATGATCGATCCGAAAGGCGTCGAAGTAATGTCCCATCTGCTCGAACCGCCTCTTCCACCAGGCAAACCCGTCCTGCTTCATCCGCGGCCAGTTGTAAGTGGGGAAACTCCAGTTCTGTCCCTTGACCGCAAACGCATCGGGCGGCGCGCCGGCCTGTTCCTCCATGTTATATAGCTCCGGCCGCTGCCAGGCATCCGCGCCATAACGGTAGACCCCAATCGGGATGTCGCCCTTCAGAATCACCCCCTGGGTATGCGCATATCGAGTCGCCTCGGCCAATTGCAGATGCAGATGGTATTGGACGAAATAATTGAAGGCGATTTCATCATAGGCCGGCGAGTTTTTCGCCGCCAGCGCCGCAAGGTCTTCGGCTTTGCACCGGCGATGTGCCGGCCATTGATTGAAATCCGACGTGCCATATTTGTCTCGCAGATGACAAAAAACGGCGTGCGGCACAAGCCAGTGCGCGTTCTCCTCGAAAAACCGTTGGTAATCGTGGCTCTTGAAAGCCTTCTCCTTTTGCAAGGGATAGATTCGTTTGAGGAAGTCGAGCTTGATCTTAACCAAGGCGACGTAATCCAGATTCTCCAGGGCGTTCAGGCGCTTTCTCTCCGGTTCCAGTTCCTCCAATAAACGCCGGCTCTCTCCCTCGACGACGCGACTTGGATTCAAATAGAGCGGATGCAGCGCAAACGCCGAAATGGCCGAGTAGGGATAGGAGTCGGCCCAGGTATGGGTGGCGATGGTATCGTTGACCGGCAAAATCTGGATCAGTTTCAGGCCCGTCCGCCGGCACCAGTCAGCCAGCAATTTGAGATCGGTAAATTCGCCCACGCCAAAACTGCTTTCGCTCCGCAGGCTGAAGACCGGGATCGATACCCCCGCTCCTTTCCAAGTCGTCGCCGCCAGCGTCGCAAACCCATCGTTGACAATGGTGAGCCTGCTTGGCCCGAGGGTGTCGTAGAGCATCCGGTTGCTGCCGTCTTCATAGCGAAGGAGGGCGTTCCTCGCTGTGTCATAAACACCGTATTTGTAAAAAATGGGAAATGTTTCCTTGCTCAGGTCCACGTGCGCCGTCAAAAAGTCCTTGCCGGCTGTCCGGTTTAGAAGAATCGGTTGCGCCGGATTCCAATCGCCGAGCGCCGAGGTGCTGCCTAGGAGGCATAACGTCTGGCCTTTTTCGAGCAGAGGCGCTTTGACTTTCAAAATGTGCGTTGGTTTTTCGGGGGCGGCCGCTCGGACCTCGGTGTGATTGGACTTCAACAAAACCCCTTTGAATGGTTCAGTGTAAAACGCATTCTCGTAGGCTCCCGGCGGGTTCCAGGAATCGATAATCAACACTTCGTTCTCTGTGAATGACGCCGGGTTGACTACGCGGTCGTTGCCCCAGTCCTGGGTGACGGTGCCGTCGGCTTCACGCAGGATGTAATTATAAACAATATCTGTGTCCGGCACGGCCAATTTGGGAAAGACCATGGTGGTCTGCCACATTTGGTCATTGACGTATTGCAGTGGAATGAGCGTGGCCGAATCGCGACGGGTGGCGCTCTCATTTGTGCGGGTCAGCCAAAGCGACTGGCCGAAGTTGGTGTGAAACCGCAACTGAAATGTTAAAATCATGAGTTATCCAAAAATACAACCTGAGCCCGAACTCTATAGTGGGACGCCGCGCCTTTCCAGTCGCAAAGGAGCGGTAACGGA
Source organism: Binatia bacterium (assembly GCA_035566895.1). Classification (GTDB taxonomy): domain Bacteria; phylum Verrucomicrobiota; class Verrucomicrobiia; order Limisphaerales; family UBA8199; genus DATMQA01. The sequence continues at coordinate 295 of DATMQA010000196.1, read as the reverse complement.
GCGCGGACATTCCTGTCCGCAGCAACTTCCGAACGCCAGTGCGGCTCGGATTCGCGCCGATCTCTCGCGTAACACATTGCGGCAGACAGGAATGTTCGCGCTCCGGTGGTGCCAGCATGCGCCCCCTTTTTTCACTCCCGTTTTCCAGCCTGTCGGGCGGGAACAAAAGGGGACGGCTGCGAGTTCAAAAGGGGACAGGTGATGTGGTGGTTGGAACTGTCCCTTGGTCGAGGGGTTGAGGAGGCCTGAGCGCAGCGAAGGCCGACGAAAGCCCTCGACCAAGGGACAGCGGTTG
>DATMQA010000195.1:0-3024 GCA_035566895.1 Binatia bacterium | reverse complement strand
CGTTTTCCGCCACTACTGCCTCGCCTTTTTTCTTGAATTGCTCACGAAGGACTTCTTCTAAAGACTGAAAGCCGATCCCCATCATGTGCAGGCCGGCGCCGATCGCCAGTGTGTTCTGCGCAACCTTATTCCTGCTGATGTCCGCCAACTCGGAAACCGGAAGCGGGCAAAGCTGCACACCGTCAGCAGCGGGGCCGGGCTTTATGGTGTCGGCATTGTAGATACAGGCCGCGCCGGCAGTGAGCAACTGCAGGTGCCGGTCCATGGTGTCCTGATTTAGGGGTATGAGGAGATCGATCCGGTCACCCATGTTCGTGACCTTTTCCGTGCCCGTTCGAATCGTCAGTAAGGTGTGGCCGCCGCGGATGATGGATTGGTAGGCGTTGTACGCATTCAGGTGCAAGCCCCGCCGGCTGAAGATCTTTGCGAAAATGTCGCCCGGCGTGGCCACACCCTGTCCGGCCGCGCCTCCGATACCGATAGCGAAGGTTTGCTTCATTGCACCCTCTCAAGCTGAGTGCGGCCGATCCACTGCTATCCCAGCGCTCGGCCGGGCTCAAATCAAAGTTTGGTTTCCCGCTAGAGACTCCTCCCCGAATGACCAATTAGCTCTTTCGCGTAGCCGGAGTATACACCCATTTCTTTCGCATGTTCTTCTCAACTTGGGATTTAGCGAGTTGGCAACCGCCCACGCTCCAAGAGCCTCGCAGCGGCATTGCCATTCGCTCATCGGTTCTCTTCGTTGACTTGACTGGGGCTGGAACCTAAGATGAGCGTCAAATGTCGGACTCCCTGTCTCTCATCGGTCGGACCGTCTCCCACTACCGCATCCTGGAAAAGCTTGGCGGTGGCGGTATGGGTGTAGTCTACAGAGCCGAGGATCTGCGGCTGCACCGGTTTGTCGCCCTGAAGTTCCTCCCTGACGATTTAGCCTCTGATCCGCAAACCCTGGCACGATTCGAGAGGGAGGCGCAAGCAGCCTCCTCGTTGAACCATCCCAACATCTGCACCATCTACGAAATCGGCGAGTCCGAGGGTAAAACCTTCATCGCCATGGAATTCCTGGAAGGTGCAACTCTGAAGCACATCATCGCCGGGCGCCCGATGGAACTCCAACACTTGTTGGACTTAGCCATCGAAATCACGGAAGCTCTCGACGCCGCTCACTCCAAGGGAATCATTCACCGCGACATCAAACCTGCCAACATCTTCGTTACCACCCGCGGTCACGCCAAGATTCTCGATTTCGGTCTGGCAAAAGTGACTTCCACAAAGAGCGCCGCAGCCAACGACGCCACCGCAACGCTGGGAGTTGACGACCTGCAGCAGACCTCCCCGGGGACAACATTGGGCACCGTGGCGTACATGTCACCCGAGCAAGCGCTCGGCCAGGAACTCGATCCTCGCACCGATTTATTCTCCCTCGGAGTAGTACTCTACGAGATGTCTACGGGGATCCTGCCGTTTCAGGGCGCCACTTCTGCCGCCATTTTTAACGCCATCCTGAACCAAACTCCTGTGCCGCCAGGACAGTTGAAACGCGGCCTCTCCCCTAAATTGGAAGAAATTATCAGTAAGGCCTTGGAAAAGAATCGCGAGTTGCGCTGCCAAAGCGCCGCCGAAGTGAATGCCGACCTCAAGCGCTTGCGGCGCGAGCTCGAATCCGGCGCCACATCCCGAGCTGCCGCTGCCGCGCGGCAGCCGGTTCGCCGCCGCAGTGCGATGTGGGCAGTTGTGACGATTCTCGCCGTTCTTCTTGCGGGCTACGTTTTCCGCAAAGGCTTCGCTGGAAACGCCGTCAATCCGCTTTCCGCCGCGCGGCTCGTTCAGCTCACCACCACGGAAGGTCTCCACGAGTTTCCCGCTTGGGCGCCCGACGAAAAACGCCTGGCCTACTGCGGGGAAGTCAACGGTTTTAAGAAGATATTTGTCAAAGCGCTTCTGGGAGAGCCGCAACAATTGACCGCCGGGGCGGGAGACGACATCCAGCCGAAGTGGACTCCCGACGGCCAGAGTATCTTGTTCGTTCGCTCCAATCAGCCTCGCGGGAAGCTCGAGCCCGGCGATGTATTCGGCCAGTATGATGGCGGCGATATTTGGAGAAAGGATCTCGCCTCCGGCGCCGAAGAGAAATTTTTGAACAACGCGTACAATCCGTCCTTCTCCCCCGACGGCAAGAGTATCGCCGTGGATGCTTCCTGGGCTGGCCCGCGGCGCATCTGGATTGTCGATGTGCAGGGGCATAACCCGCAGCAAATCACCTCCGACAATTCCGAAGCCGTGGACCACTTGGAACCGAACTGGTCTCCCGACGGCAAAAACATCGTGTTCCAGAATCTGGAACGCACGAAATTCAGCATAAAAGTTGTCAACGTCGCAACTCGCGCGATAACCGCTCTCACCGAAGGCCGATATCACGATCACAATCCAGCATGGTCCCATTCAGGAAGACAGATTTACTTTTCATCTGACCGGGGCGGCGGTCTGAACATCTGGCGTATGGAGGTCTCAGGGAACGGCGCGCCGATCGGCGCGCCGCAGCAGGTGACCATGGGTTCTGGCCAGGACGTGCAGTTGGCGATGTCGCCGACAGGCGGACAGTTGGCTTTTGCGATTTTACGGCAGAACGCCGACCTGTGGCGTTTGCCGGTCTCCCCTCAATCCGGCTCAGCCACCGGCAACCCGGAGGAGGTCGTCGCCAGCACGCGCGAAGACAGCCGTGGCGCGTGGTCCCCGGATGGGACGCAAATTGCCTTCAATTCCGACCGCAATGGCGAGATGAACCTCTACGTGCATTCGCTGGCCGACCATTCGAATCGGCAGGTGACCAAGGGGCCGGGCGGCGACTTTCAGCCCCAATGGTCGCCTGACGGCAAACGATTGGTCTTCTTCTCTTCTCGCGCGGGCAACGCCGATATCTGGCTGGCTGACGTTGTCACTGGCGGCTTGACGCAACTGACCTCCGACCGCGCCCTCGACATCAATCCCTTTTTTTCTCCCGATGGCGCCTATATTGCTTTTCAA
>DATMQA010000194.1:0-32597 GCA_035566895.1 Binatia bacterium | reverse complement strand
GATTCGGTTGACCGCCTCGGCGAACCATACTCCGCGAATCGAGACGGAGATTCTCCTGCCGGACGATGTGAAACGCATCGAGTTGCGCAATATGATCCAGGTGGACTTCCTTTACGCCAAGCAGGCCTCCTATTTCGCGTTCCCGTGGGCGATGTCCCAGCCGACCTTCCGCTATGACATCGCCAACGGTTTCGTCAATCCGGCGAAGGACCTGCTCGAAGGCGGCTGCAGCGATTGGTTCGCCGTCCAACACCTGGTCAATGTGGAAGATGGCAAGAGCTCGGTGAACCTGGCCACGGTGGACGCCCCATTGGTTTGCCTGGGGGATATCTACCGGGGACGCTGGCTGCCGCAGTTTACCAACAGTTCACCTGCGGTTTTCTCCTATGCGCTGAACAACCATTGGTCGGCCAAGTGGGCCGGCAAAAAATCCGGAGAGTTGCTGTATCATTACGCGATTACGAGCGAATCGCGGTTTGACCCGGCCCGAGCGGCACGCTTCGGCCGTGAGGCACGATGCCCACTGGAGGTCGCCGAGCTAAAGTCCAGCGACAAGTTGCCAGGGCGCCGGGGTACGTTGCCGCCCGGCACTGCCAGCTTTGCGGGGCTCACACCGGAGAACCTGCTAGTGGCGGCACTCAAACCAGCCGAGGACGGCGAAGGACTAATCGTGCGGGTGTGCGAGATCGGCGGGGGTGAAACCGACGGGCTTCTGCAGCTTCCGGGGATGGCGATTGTCTCCGCCAGGGAGGCCAACGCCGTCGAGGTGACGGGCGGACGCTTGCAAAGCACCGGTCATGAGGTGAAGTTCCATATCAAACCGCACCAGGTCCTCACGATGCGCCTGGAAGTTCGAGCCCAAAAAACCTGGCAGAATGATTCAAGCAGAATCATTGAAGGGCAGGCAAAATGATTAGCGCAAAATCATTCTGCCGTAATCATTCTGCCCATCCCTGTTCGGAATTCAGGACTTCGAATTTCGGATTTCTTTCGGCATTCGGACGTCGGATTTCGTTCTTTTTTTCGCCACTCCGCCACTGCACTCCATCATCCCGGTTCCCCTCATGATTCTCTCAGAATACCTACCTCCACGTCCTCGCCCTCGAACTGGAGCCAAAACACAGAGGAAGAGGACGAGAAAGAGGAAGAGGAAGACTCTGCCCTCAAAACACCGGCACCAAATCCCCGTTACCATCAAACCCCAGCGTTGCGGGCTCGGTCTGAACCCGCAAATCCCCTCTCCCGCGGGTCTCGTCCAAATAAGCTTCCGACGCCAACAGCGTCTCGCAACTCAATGTGTTCTTGAGCCATAAAACCTTGGCGGAATCCGGGTCCAGGCAACCGGTGGTTTGCAACGCGGCCTCGATGGCCTCCCGGTCCGTCGCAAACGACATCGGCGTCCGCCCGTTGCTCGGCATCAGCGCGGTGAGGCAGTTTACTTGTGTGGCCTTCTTGTCGATCGCGCGTAGCAGCCGCTCATGGATGAAGTCCGCCATCCCAACGCCAGCCGCGTTGCCGTAACTGTCCGGATGCAGCGAGCGCACATAAATGCGCCGGACGACGCCCGAGCCCGGCTTGATAAAACTGCCGTCGGCCTCGCGTCGAATCACATTGGTGTCCATGCCCGAGCCGCTGAGGTTTTTGCCCATTTCATCCACGATGAGCAAGTCCACCTCCTCAAACGGCAGTCGCGGCATCCAAACCCGCGCTTGCTCCAGCAGTTTCATCTCCTCTGTTTCCATGGCCGGTGCAGGGATCACGGCAATGCGCGCTGTCTGGTGGAGTTGGTTCTCAATAATCCCGACGCCGAAGACAATCTTGCTGAGTTTGAGCACCTCGCGGGCGACCGCCAGCACCGCCTGGGCGTGACCGATCCGGGCGGTGGCCTGATGAAACTGATGGGCGCCCTTTTGTTTGCCCAAGCCGATGGCGGCCATTTTCATCAAACCGCTCTCGATCGGCCCATGGAAATCCGTGTGCGGCTTGATGCGATTGACCAGCACGATCGCGTCGGCGCCCGCGGCATTCCGGTCTTGAAAAACTTTGAACTGCCCGGTCCGGCCGAGTTCGACCACCTCCATGCTGCTCCGAATGGGCACGCCCATGCTCTTCTCGGTGATCCCATAGTGTTCCAACACGTCCAACTGCCCGCCGTCCGTTGCCCCGCCGTGACTCCCCATCGCCGGCACGATGAACACCTTGGCGCCGAGCGTTTTCAGCTCGACGCAGACCGTCCGCACAATGGCGGCGTAATTGGAAATCCCCCGACTGCCGGCCCCGACGGCCACGATCATGCCGCGCCGAACGAACTTGGTCGCCGGCAACTCGGCCAACGCCTGCCGTGTCGCCTCTGCCGGATCGGCCAAAGAGGCGGTATCGAAAACCTGTTTGAGCTGGAAGAAGCGTGGGAAACATCCATTCGTCATAGGCGCAGCTTAAAACGGCCACGGCATTGATTCAAGAATTTGTAAGATGCGTCCATACGAACGCCTCTTGCCGAAAGTATAAAAAATGTGTCAAATCGCACACTGTTTCCGGCTTGGTCCTTAATCGCGCTCAGGATATGATCGAGGCGCTAGAACTGGACGGTCTCGGACCGTCGGGTCGAGGGTTGTCTGGTCTGTGAGTGAGCGATCCGACGTTACAACGCCATCCGAACAGCGAACACTGAACCGCCAAATGACTGACCCGGCCAAACCGCAGCCAAACACAATCCCTGAGGAAACTTTCGATCGCCTTGCTCGCCGAGCCTTGTTCGGCTTTGTGCTTACTTTCATCATCTCGCGCATTGCCGTCTTTCTCATCATGTCGCGCCGGATACCAAACCTCTTCCTGTTCATGCAAGGCACCCACGTCCACCACCTCAACTACGGCATCTTTCTTCTGGCGGCCGTGGGCGGATATTCCATTTTCCAGCGGCCGAACGGGCGCGCGGCCGAGATGACTGCGCTGGCCTATGGTCTCGCCCTCGCGCTAACTTTCGATGAGTTCGGCATGTGGCTGCATCTGGGCGGAAGCTACTGGCAGCGCGCCAGCGTCGATGCCGTTATCATTGTTGCCGCCGTGATCGGGCTCATCGCGTATGCGCCTTCGCTGAAGCGTTTTGAATCACACCATTTCTGGGGCTTTTTCGTTCTGCTGCTGGCCGTGGCCGGGTTTGCCTATGTGGTCATTATGGCGGGCGGGCATATCGGGGCTCTGGTCGGACCCACGTTGCGCGAATTGGAACTGAATTCCTCGCCCTGAGCGCTGCTCCTGCGACATTATGAACTACGCCCTTGGCCTGGACGTCGGTGCCACCAACATTAAGGCTCTGGCGGTCACTGCCAACGGCCGTGTACTGGCGCATACCAGCATTTCTACCAATGACACCGGCACGCCGGCCTGGAAACAGAATGTGCTCCGCGCCGTCCATACCCTTTCGAGCCGGATGCGCCGTGAACCTACCTGGATTGGACTGGCCGCGCCGGGAATGTCCGCAAAGGACCATCTCTCGATCGTCACGATGCCAGGGCGCCTGCCCGGTTTGGAAGGCCTGGTTTGGCAGCCCTGTCTCAGGACTCGCCGGCCTGTTCCGGTCCTGAATGATGCCCAGGCCGCTTTGCGGGGAGAAGTGTGGCGCGGCGCGGCGCGGGGCGCGCAGAATGCAATATTGATTACCCTGGGCACAGGCGTGGGTGGCGCCGCTATCGTGGACGGCCACCTGTTGAGTGGTCATTTGGGCCGGGCTGGACACCTTGGCCATATCTCGCTCAATCCGGCAGGCGCGCTGGATATCGTCCATACGCCCGGCAGCCTTGAAGAGGCCATCGGCGACTGCACGGTTAAACTGCGCAGCCATGGAAAGTTCGCCTCGACTCAGGCGTTGGTGTCCGCCAGCAAAAGGGACGCCGAGGCCCGGCGCGTTTGGCTCAAATCGGTGCAGGCCCTGGCCGCGGGAATCGCCTCGCTCATTAACGTGCTCGATCCGGAGGTCGTCGTCATCGGTGGCGGCATCGCCAAGGCAGGCCCGGCGCTCTTCGGCCCGTTGAAGGGGTTTTTGGACCGGTTCGAGTGGCGCCCGTCCAGCGCGCGCGTTCGGCTCGTGCCGGCCAAACTGGGCGACGGCGCCGGTGCGCTGGGCGCCGCTTGGAACGCAATGCGTTTCCAGGGCTGACATGCGCGACTTTTTGCTTTCGTCCATCACGAACCCCTCTCAGAATCCGGGCACACCATGAAAATCCGTGTTGCCGGCATCAACTTCGACCACATGCACATGGGCGATCTGTTGCGCATGGCCTTCAACCACCCCCAGGCAGAGATTGTCGGTCTCTGCGACGAACAGCCCGAAAGGATGCAGAGCGCCATCCGCAATTTCAACATCCCGGCCGAGCGGGTTTTCAGCGACGTGGATCAATGCCTCATCAAAACCCGTCCCGACTTTGTGATCCTCTGCCCCGCTACCGCCCGCCATGCCGAATATGTCGAACGAGTAGCGCCGTACCGCGTTCACCTCCTGGTGGAAAAACCGTTCGCCGCATCGGTGGCTGAGGCCGACCGCATGTTCGCCGCGGCCCGGCGTCATCGTGTCATGCTGGCGATCAATTGGCCTTTGCGCTGGTCTCCCAGCCATTGCACGGCGTACCGACTGCTGCTCGAGGGGCGCATCGGCCCGCTCGAAGAGGTGCACTATTACGGCGGCAATCGTGGACCCCTTTGGCACACCGCGGATAAAATCGAAACAAAACCCACACCGGCCCGGAAACGCAAAAGCTGGTTCTACACGAAGGCTCAGGGCGGCGGGTCGCTCCTGGATTATCTGGGCTATGGGGCCACTCTGGGCACCTGGTTTCATCAGGGACGCGCCCCGCTCGAAGTCACCGCTGTCGCTGGCCAGCCGAAGGGTCTCGAAGTGGACGAGCACAGTATTACGATTGCGCGCTACACCTGCGGCCTCTCAAAATTCGAAACTCGCTGGGGCACATTTACCGACCCGTGGACATTTCAGCCTCAGCCCAAATGTGGGTTCGTGTTGAAAGGCGCCGATGGCACCATCAGCAGCTACGACTACGAGCCCACCGTCCGGCTTCAAACGCGCAAACGGCCCGCAGGTGAAGACGTTGCTGTCGATGTGCTGAAGCCTCCGTTCCAAAACCCAATCCAATACTTTATCGACTGTCTCCGCCGCGACGGGCCTCCCGAGGGTCCGCTCTCGCCAAAGATTTCCCGCATCGGCCAGCAGCTCGTCGATTCCGCCTTGCTCAGCGCTCGGCTCAAAAAAAACGTCAAACTGGTTCCCTGATGTCGTGAAGCAACCCGCCAAACGCAATTACGCCCTCGTTCCGTCTGCTCCCGGCAGGGAGTTTCGCGCGCCGGCTCTGCCCTATCAACCTTGCCTGCCAAAACATTACCGGCCAAAGCTCGGACTCATAGGCTGCGGCGGCATCACGGCCACGCATTTGGATGCCTACCGCGCGGCCAGATGGGAAGTGGTGGCCTTCTGCGACAAATTGGAATCGGCCGCTCGCGGCCGCCGCGACCAGTTCTACCCCCGAGCCAAAACCTACACCGATTACCGGGAGTTGCTCGCCCGGGACGATGTGGAGGTTGTCGATATCGCGTTGCACCCCGAACCCCGGGTCGCGGCCATCGAGGCCGCCCTCAGGGCCGGCAAACATGTCCTCAGTCAGAAACCATTCGTCCTCGATCTCAACGTCGGCGAGCGCCTGGTGGCATTGGCAGCCCGGCAAAAGGTGAAACTGGCCGTTAACCAAAATGGCCGCTGGGCCCCTTATGCCAGCTACCTGGGGCAGGCGATTCGTGCCGGTCTGGTGGGAACCGTCCAAACGGTGTCGATGAATCTGAACTGGGACCACACCTGGATTAAAGGCACGCCGTTCGAGAACATTCATCACGTGGTGCTGTATGATTTTGCCATCCACTGGTTTGATCTCTGCATGCTTTTCTTTCAGGGACGCCCCGCGCTTTCCGTGTTCGCCGCTAACGCCCGCGCCGCCGGCCAGCGGATGAAGCCTCCCATGCTCGCCAGCGCCACTGTCCTGTTTGAAAACGGCACTGCCGCGCTCAACTTCGATGCCCATTCCCGTTTTGGACCGGAGGAATCTCTCTGCATTACCGGCACCGAAGGGACGCTCCGCGCCCGTGGAGCCCTTTGCGGCGCGCACGACGTCGCCTTGTACACCAAACGCGGGTACGCCCGGCCGAGGCTCGAGGGCAAATGGTTCAATGACGGCTTCCGCGGCACGATGGCCGAATTGCTCTGCGCGATCGAAGCGGAGCGCGAGCCGCTCAATTCAGCGCGTGATAATCTCCGCAGCCTCGCCCTTTGTTTTGCCGCAGTGACGTCAGCCAATACCGGTTGCTCGCAAACGCCCGGAAAAGTGCGCCGGATGATTGTGAAACGTGAAACGTAAAACGTGAAACGTGAAACGTAACATTTTGTCGAAGGGCTAAGTTTAGGTTTCACGTTTCACGCTTCACCCCTCACGTATAGTCTCGCCAGCCTTCTCGCGTGCTCGTCATAAGCCGCTTCGAACAATTCAGCCGAGCGTTTCGGGCCGACGACTGCCGGAGCGCTCAACACCTGCGGCGGGTGCCCGGCCGCCGCCAGGCGCGCCGCCACTTCCGCCTTGATGCAGTTGATCAGCATGCAGCCGCCTATGCTTGAACCCGGCGAAACCCGGGTATCCAGCCCCGGCACGGACACCATGGCGTCGCCTACCGGCGCGCCGGTATCCAGCAGGAGGTCGGCAAAATCCTGGAGCTTCTTCCCGTCCGGCCGCTTGCTCGGCGTCGCCTTGGCATGCTCGACACTGACGATCGCCACTACCCGCACGCCGGCCTTTTGAAACTCCTCGGCTATCTCAATCGGAACCAGGTTGCAACCGCTCGAGGAGACCACCAGCGCCGAGTCCGCCTTGCTCAAGGCGAAGTTGCGCAGAATGCGCTCGGCCAAACCGCTGACATTCTCCAGAAACATCGCCTGGCGCTGGCCATTGGCGCCCACCACCAGGTTGTGAAACGTCAGCGACAGCTCAACAATCGGATTAAAGCCCGGAAACGACCCGTAACGCGGCCACATTTCCTCCACCAGAATGCGCGAGTGGCCCGACCCGAAGACGTGGACCATCCGGCCGGCTGAAATGGTTTTGGAAAACCAGTCCGCCGCCTGCTCAATCCCGGCGTGCTGGGCCTCTACGACCTCGACCAAACGACGGCACTGCACCAGGTAGTCCTTCAGAGCTTGACTCATGTTTCGAGCATGTTCTGCCCTCAGTACCCGCGCAAGAAAAACATGCTTTTTGCTTGGGCAAACAGGCGGAAGCGCTTTATTTATGACCTGAAAGTTTATGCTCACAAACCTGCCAACCCTATCGCGTCGTGAAATGCTCCGCCGCTCCGCGCAGCTCGCGGGCGCTCTGGCCCTCGGCGCCAGTTGTGTTCCGTTGGTTGCCGCCCCCGAAAAGCGGCGCATCAGAATCGGCGCTTGCGACTGGTCCCTCGGCAAAACCTGCGACCCGGCCGCGTTTGATCTCGCTAGGCAGATTGGCCTCGATGGCGTTCAGGTCAGCCTGGGTACTCTCGAGAATGACATGCGCCTGCGCCGGCCCGAGGTGCAGTCGGCTTTCAAAGAAGCGGCGAAAAAAGCCGGCCTCAAAATCGCCTCCGTCGCAATCGGCGAGCTCAATCGCATCCCGTATAAGAAAGACATGCGGACTGTCGCCTGGGTCAGTGACAGCATCGACGTCTGCCAGGCCCTTGGAGTCCAGGTTGTATTGCTGGCGTTTTTCAACGAGGACGATCTGCGCGGAGACAAGCCAGGCGCGGACGAAGTGGTGCGGCGCCTTAAGGCGGTCGCGCCCAAAGCCGAAAAAGCCGGTGTGCGCCTGGGGATTGAAAGCTGGCTCAGTGCGGAGCAACACCTCGAAATCCTCGAACGCATCGGCTCGAAAGCCGTGGCGGTCTACTACGATGTCTGCAACTCCAATGATATGGGGTACGACATATACAAAGAAATTCGCGCGCTGGGCCACCGCATTTGCGAGGTTCACGCCAAGGAAAACGGCGCGCTGCTCGGCCAGGGCAAAGTCGATTTTAAAAAAGTCGGCGCCGCGTTGGAGGACATCGGCTACAGCGGGTGGGTTCAAATCGAAGGAGCCGTGCCACCGGGCCGGCCGTTGCTCGAAAGCTACCAGGCCAACCTCAAGTTCTTGCGTGGAGCTTTTGGTTTGTAACAACAGTACGGCGGGTGGGAGTAGCGGACGTAGTTCATGACTTGCGAAACCCTTGACGTGCGTCAAAGCGTGACCGGCGTTCCCGGTTTAGGCTGGGCGCATGAATGAACGACCGCTGATCGGATCCGGATGCGGAAAGATACTATCGTTGCCCGGCGAAACCCAATACGCCCCAAATGGCATCGTCAGCCGCACGCTGCTCCGCACAGAGAACTCACGGACGGTGTTATTTGGCTTCGCCGAAGGCCAAGAGCTGACCGAGCACACCTCGACACAGCATGCCTTAATTCAGATCCTGTCCGGCGAGTGTGAATTCTCCCTGGCCGGCAAGCCCCGCCAAATGCGAGCCGGCGAGTTACTTTACATGCCGCCGAATCTACCTCATTCGGTCAAGGCCACACAGCAATTCTCGATGTTGCTGACCCTTTCCAAACCGTCCCCGGCCATGGGGCCTGCGCTCCGGGCGCAGCCCTCCGTCGCCGTCCATGCCTGAACCGTTTATCTTATGAACCGGACTGTTACCGTTGATGTGCGCGAGGACATTCGCCAGGGGCGCGAGCCGTTTTCAAAAATCATGAACGCGGCCGCCGCTTTGCAAAACGGCGATCAACTTCTCGTCCTTGCCCCGTTTGAGCCCGTGCCGCTCTTTGGCGTGCTTGCCAAACAAGGTTTTCGTCACTCTTCGACGCCGCTGGTGGCTGGCGATTGGGAGGTTCGCTTCACGCGCCAATCTGATGCCGCGTCGCGGGACACTGCTTCAGCCGGCGCGTCCTGTGGTTCCTGCCGGGACTCTGCGTTCATGCCAGGAAACGCTGTGGAACTGGACGCGCGCGGCCTCGAACCGCCGCAACCCATGGTAAGGATTCTTGAAGCCCTCGCCGGATTGCCCGAGGGTGCCCAATTGAACGCCCGCACGGACCGGCGCCCTATCCACCTCTACCCGCAACTTGAAGAGCGCGGATTCACCGCTGAGACCCAGGCGCAACCCGATGGGAGTTTTCTTACCCATGTCCGCCGCCGCTAACCCATCCAAGGATCGGCCTGCTCCGGCCACCCTGCCGCCTGGCGCGCACGCTCCCTCGATAACCTTGCCGCTGGCCTTCATCCTGACGGGCCTGCTGGCGCTGTGTTCCGGCACGGGTTGGCTCGTACTGCAGCCGAAGCTGCTGGCGAGCTATCATTATAATCAATACGTCATCGCGGTGACGCACCTGTTCGTGCTGGGGTGGATTTGTTCCGTCGTCATGGGGGCGACCTACCAGCTCGTGCCAGTAGCATTGGAAACCAGACTTTACAGCGAACGGCTAGCCCGGTGGCATTTTGTTTTCCACCTCGTCGGGTTCGTCGGCATGGTTTGGATGTTCCGGGTCTGGAACATGAAACAGGTCGGTCACTTTGGCTCCGCGCTGGCCCTGGGAGTTGGCTTGTTCATCTATAATATCGCGCGGACCTTGCGGCGCGTGCCCAAGTGGAATGTCACCGCCACCGCCGTGGCCGCCGCCCTGTTCTGGCTCGCCTTCACGGTGACTGCCGGGCTCTCTATCGCCATCGCCAAATGCAACTACGATTCCTCTGACGGCCTGGCCGCCACGCCTGGCGTGTGGACTCTGCCGGGCAGCTTGCGCGCCATCGCGGGATTCGTGCTGCGCTTCGATGCGCTCAGCGCAATGCACGCCCACGCTCATCTGGGTGCCGTGGGCTTCTTCACCATGCTGCTCGTCGGCGTGTCCTACAAACTCATCCCGATGTTTGCGTTAAGTGAAATCCAAAGCCAACGCCGCGCGGCCTCGAGCGTTGTTTTGCTCAACTTTGGGCTCGCCGGTTCATTCGTCGCTATCCTGCGCCACAGTCCGTGGAAACTGGCATTTGCCTTCCTGGGTCTTGGCGCGCTGGCGATTTACGGTTGGGAACTCGCGGCCATTTTGCGCGCGAGAAAGCGTCACGCGCTGGACTGGGGCATAAAATACTTTCTGACCGCCGTCGTTCTATTGTTCCCTTTGTCCGCGCTCGCGGTCGTGCTGTCCTGGCCCGGCCTGCCGTTCAACGTTTTCACGGGCCAACTTGAAAACGTCTATGGCTTTGCCGGCCTGGTGGGTGTTGTTTCCTTCGCCATCCTCGGCATGCTCTACAAAATCATTCCTTTCCTGGTTTGGTTTCGCGCTTACAGCCGGCAAATCGGCCGGACCCAGGTGCCTGCGCTCGCGGACTTGTATTCCGCCCGGGTGCAGGCGGTGGGCTATTGGGCTTTTCTGGCCGGTCTCGCCGTGACCTGCGGAGCGGCCGCCTTCTCCAGCGAAGTTGGCGTTCGCTGCGGCTGCGGCCTGGTTGCCCTCGGCGTCGGTACGCTCGCGCTCAACGTGGGCAAAATACTCACCCACCTTTTCCGGCCTGTAGCCAGGCCTTTCACCCTGCAAACACCGCCGGTTCCAAAACCAGCGTGACTATGATTAGCGAAGCCTCAATTCTCGAAACCCTGCGCCAGGTCATTGATCCGGAGTTGGGCTGCAACATCGTCGACCTGGGATTGATTTACAGCGTGACCATCACGGGCGCCAGCGTCGCGGTCGTGATGACCCTCACCACTCCGGGCTGCCCAATGCACGAAAGCATCCGCTGCGGCGCCCAAAATGCCCTCCTCAACCTGGAGGGGGTGGACACCGCCGAAGTCGAGGTGGTGTGGGACCCTCCATGGCACCCGTCCATGATGACTGAATTTGGCCGCGCCGCCACCGGCGTCGGAAGCATTTAAACATCAATACAAATACATTAATAATGAACATCAAAACACAAAACGAAAACCTCATCGGCCTGGACAAAATCATGGACGTCCGCCCCATCCCGTGTTCCGTAAAGCACGGACTCATCATCCGCACCTGGCAGCAGCTCCAGGTGGGCGACTATTTCATTCTTCTGAACGATCACGATCCCATCCCCCTTTACTACCAGTTTGCGGCTCAATGGCCGGACACGTTCTCCTGGGAACACCTGGTGAAAGAGCCCGATGAAGTTCGTGTGAAAATCACGAAACTGAAACCATTGGCGGCCCCGGCCGGGGAGGTGCCGAGCTGTTGCGGCGGCCACTAAATCGTTCGGGCAACCGAATCCGGACCTGCCCTTGCCGCAATCGCAACGGCGGGTATCATCGGAGCCGCACCTGATGCCACCCGTGAACCAATTCAAACGGTTCGATGTCCGCGACCTGCTCCGGCGAGGCATTGAGCCGTTTCCGCAAATCCATCAGCGCGTCAGCAAGCTTGGGCTGGATGAAGGGCTGCTCATCGTCGCCCCGTTTCTGCCTTCGCCCCTCATCGAGAAACTCGGCAGCGAAGGCTTCGCCTCGAAAGTGGAACGCGGTTCGGGCGCGGACTGGATGGTTTACTTTTGGCGTGAAACTGCTTGAATCACCCGCAGCATGTCCGGCGCGCTGGCTGAATTCAGGAATATCGGTGTCATCAACACCCTTCGCGGTTGTCAGCTCTTTACCGGCCTGCCTCCCCAAGATCTCGAAAACATTGCTGCCGTCACAGTAATAAAATCCCTGGCCAAGGGCGATTACCTTTTCCATGAAGGCGGCCCCGCCACCGGTTTTTACATCGTCCAGCGCGGTTCGGTGAACGTTCACCGCGTGAACGCCGTCGGCAAGGAGCAGATCATTCACATCTTCCGCGCCGGCGAATCTTTCGCCGAAGTGGCCCTCGCCTCGGACAAAGGCTACCCCGCCGATGCCTGCGCGCTGGAGCCGACTCAGGTCTTGCTGGTGCAAAAGAATGGCATTCTGGCCCTCCTTCGGCGCCAGCCCGAGCTCGCCCTGCGCATGCTCGGCTCCATGAGCAGCCATTTGCGCGTGCTCGTCGGCCAACTCGAGGATTTGACCCTCAAAGACGTAGAGACGCGCCTGGCCAATTGGCTCGTCAAACGCTGCCCGAACCCGCAGAGCGAACAGGCAGCGCGCATCGAACTTGCCATGACTAAGCGCGTGCTCGCTGCCGAGTTGGGCACGGTAAGCGAAACGTTTTCCCGGACGCTGGCGAAATTCCGCGAGCAAAAACTCCTCACCGTGAAAGGCCGGACGGTCACCATCCTGTCCCCCGCGAGGCTGAACGCGCTCCTGCGGCGGAATTTAGGAGAATAGGCGCTCCAGCGGTCCCTTGGAGAGATCGCTTCCGGTGTGATGGCTCGCGCCGGTGTGGTTACAGCGGGTGACAGGAGGGCCGGGGTTGCGGCCCCGTTAACCCAGGCAACTGAATTAACCTCGCTGGCGGAGATTTTCCTCCTCGTGGATGCGCATTCGCGCCGAGAGCAAGGCCGCCCGGCCAAGGTAACCCACCACGCGGGTAGGGTTGTTGCGCTCCACGACCGGCAGCCGCCCAACATTGTGGTTGAGCATTTTCGTAAGTGCCGCGTGCAGCGGTTCGTCGGGAAAAGCGACCGCAAGCTCTGTGCTGCCAGCTTCCGCGACCGTCATCCCGGCCGCCTGGTTGCGCCGCAACGCTCGGACGATGTCCCCTCGCGTAATGATGCCGATGAGTTGGTTTTCCTCATCCACAATCACCGTCCCTTGTCGCCGGTTGAGGCCCGGGTCGCCCTGAACGATTCGGTCGGAAAGCTCAGAGAGTTTCATGGTCGCTGAGACGATCGGCACCTCCGTGTCCATCACCTCCCGCACGCGCGCGAGTTCAAACGGATCAATGCTATATTCGCGCGTGATGTGATGGCCGCGGCGGGCGAGCTTTTCCGTCAGGATCGAGCGGCGCATGAGTAAAACCGTCACCCCGAGAGCGGCGACCGAGCCGATTAGCAGCGCGGGAAAGAGATTGAAGTCGCGGGTCAGTTCCACGGCAAATACCATCGCGGTGAGCGGCGAGCGCATCGTCCCGCCCATCATGGCGGCCATGCCAATTAAGGCCCAGAGACCCGCATCACCCATGGGGAGATACGAACCGACAAAAGAGCCGAGCGCGCCGCCCATGATGAGCAGTGGAGCCAGTACACCGCCTGACGTGCCGGAACCCAGCGCGATGGACCACACCAGCGCTTTGGCTACCAGCAACCCGATGACAACCGAACCGATAAGTTCGCCGCGCAGCAAACTGTGGATAGTGTCATAACCAACGCCCAGCACGCGCGGTTCTGCCAGCCCGCCCAGGCCGATAAACACCGCCCCAATGGCCGGCCACCACATCCAGTGAAGCGGCAGTCTTTGAAAAAGATCCTCACAGGCGTAAACCAGCATCGTCAACAAACCCGAACCAAAACCGGCCAGGACACCGAGTCCGGCCGCCACCGCCAATTCCGTGCCGGACAGCGGCGCATGCGCCACGACCGGAAAAACTGGCCCTGCGCCGAGCAACGGCACGCGCAACACCGACGCGACAATCGAGGCCACCGCCACGGGAATGAAGCTGCGCGGCTTCCACTCGAACAACAACAGTTCCACCGCCAGCAGCACCGCGGCCACGGGCGTGGCGAATACGGCCGACATTCCCGCCGCAGCGCCCGCCACCAGCAGCGCCTTGCGCTCGGCTGCGCTCAAATGGAACTGTTGCGCGAACAGCGAACCGAACGCGCCACCCGTCATGATAATCGGTCCCTCCGCCCCAAAGGGACCGCCGGTGCCAATGGAAATAGCGGCCGAAAGCGGCTTAAGCAGCGCAACCTTGGGTTCAATGCGGCTGCGCCCCAGCAGAATTGCTTCGAGTGCTTCCGGGATGCCATGCCCGCGAATCTTTTCCGAGCCAAATCGTGCCATCAATCCAACGAGGAGCGCGCCGGCCACCGGCACCAGCACCACCCAAAGCCCCAAATGATGGCCCTGGGGCATCGCCGGGGCCGTGGAAAAACGGTGATAGAAAGCCAGGTTAGTGAGCGCGGCAATCAACCACATCAACCCGTAGGCGAGCAGCGAGCTAATCCCCCCGATCACTACGGCCATGGCCGACAACAGCAGCACGCGGTGGTCCGTGCTGAAATCAGCCAGCTCATCTTCCGGGACTATGGCCGCCCGCGCAGGCTTGCCGTTCGCGGCCGGCTGTGTCAAAATTTCTCTTTGCATCAAATAGCCATGAAAATATATCGTGACACGATATATGTCAAATCCGCGCGTGACCTTCCGTAGTCGCCAGCCCGGCTCATGACCGCAAAAACCAAACCGCTTTCCCGGCCGCAGTATGAGACGCTGGCAGCGTTCCGTTATGCCCTCCGGAAGTTCACGCACTTCAGCGAACAGGCGGCCCTGGCCGCCGGCGTCGCTCCGCAACAGCATCAGGCCTTGCTGGCCATCAAGGGCTTCCCCGGGCGCGACCGCGTCACGGTGGGCGAGTTGGCGGAGCGATTGCAGCTTCGCCATCACAGCGCCGTTGGGTTGGTTGATCGGCTGGTGGTGGAGAAGTTGGTCGCGCGCGTGCTGTCAACCCAGGACCGCCGGCGGGTTTTCGTTCAACTCACGCGCCGCGGCGAGCAGGTGCTTGAAAGACTCTCCTCTGCTCATCGCGAGCAACTGAAACGCATGGCTCCGGAACTCAACCTCCGCCTGAGGCAGCTCGCTCGTCTCGATCCTTAAGCGGAAGTCGAAAGGTTTTCGTCCTCGCTTCCCACTATTGTTTCTCCAGCACCGCGCGCAGCGTGAGGTCCGAGCCGGCGCCGACGTTGAGTTCGCGCCGAAACTCTTTATGACCCGCCAGTTTGACTTCCACCGTGTGCAGGCCCGACGCCAATTTGAGCTTCGCAGGAGAGTTCCCGACGAAGCTTCCATCCACGTAAATCTCGCTGCCGGAGTTATCGGCCAGGACATTCACGGTTCCGCCTTGAGCGCCTTCAACTGCTGGCGGCGTGTTGGGCCAGGACGACCCGGTTCCCCGAGCCGGCCCAGGGCCGGACGCGCCTGGTGGTCGGGGTTTGAACTCGCGGGCCAGAGTTTGCGCCTGGGAAATCTGCTCCTGGGTCAAAGAAGCCTCGACCTTGACCAGGTCCACCCGGATGTCTGGGGCATTGGCGTCGTCCTGCCCGGCGGCCAGTGACAGCCATTTGTAGGCCTCCACGTTGTCTTTCTGCACGCCGTCGCCCTGGTGATAGCAGAGGCCGAGCCTCCTTTCAGCGGAGGCGCATCCACCTTCAGCCGCCTGGCGAAGCCACTTGATGCCGGTCACTGTGTCCTTGGCGATACCATTGCCGTCGAGATAACAACTGGCAAACTCGTACTGGCCCTCGGCCAAACCCTGTTCCGCTGCCTTGCAAAACCACCCGGCGGCTTGGACGGCATTCTCGTTGATCCCATTGCCCTTGGCATAAGCCAGGCCAAGAACAAGTTGGGCCTCGGCCAATCCCTGCTCGGCCGCTTTGCGGAACCATCGCACTGATTCCACCTGGTCGGGCTTCACCCCCTCGCCCGCAGCATAGTCCAATCCCAGTTGGTATTGCGCCCGCGCCAACCCTTGCAGCGCGGCTTTGCGATGCCATTTGGCCGCCTTGGACAGGCTGCGCCCGACGCCGTTGCCCGCTGCGTAAAGCGACCCCAAGGACAGTTGCGCTTCCGCGTCGCCCTTGTCGGCCTTGGCTTTGATTTGTGCAAAGACCTCCGGTCCGCCCGATTGACCCCGCAACTGGGGCGAGAAACCCAGACAAACCAGGAGCGATGCCATTAACAACCGTTTCAACATGGTGACTCAGCATAGCGTTTCGCCGACAGCCGGCAAGCATTGCGCTTAAAGTTCGCCGCCTTAAGCCTGACGTTCTTCAAGTCGAAATACGCGTTCATGGAAAACAAAATCCCATCAGCAGCTTGTCCTTTCGACGCACCGCTGATGGGTGAGGGTGAAATGTGTTGCTAATGTCCAGCTAGGCCGGCTGCGCTGGCCGGAATCCCGGTTACCACCTGCAGAGCCTCAAGCGAGCCGTTTGGCTTTACTCTAAAGGCGTTAAGCGAGCCGTTGCCGTTGGCCAAGCCATAGAGGAATCGGCCATCATGGCTTTGGGCCATATCAACCGGGTGGCTGGCATCACCCGTAACCGCAGTTTGGCCGTCCGCATCGAGCAATTCAAGGCTCCCATTGTGACCCACACGGTAGCCGGAAATTGAACCACTGCCCGCGTTGGCGGTATAGACGAAGCGTCCGTCATGGGAAGCGAGTAACCAACATGGGGCCTTCTGCTTAGTCGACACAGCCGCGCTGATCACCGACAGCTCGCCGTCGTCAGAAACCGTATAAGATGACGCCGAGCCGCTGGCGGCTTCCGATACAAAGAGCCGATTGTCGCGCCCCACGTCGAAACCAAACGGAGTTACGCCGGCAGACTGGAAGGTCTTGTGGCTTACCGTCAATCCGTCGTCTTCGACGTCAAAGGTGTCGATCAGGCTCGTCAGCCGTTCGGTGACCACCAGCGCGCCGCCTTCGCGAGTGAAAGAAACCTGCGCCGGTCCTCGTATTGTCCGCGCTGAGGGCTTGAGTCGAGCCGGGTAAGGCGAGGAGCTTTCCGTTGGCGAAGATAAACGCGGTTAGATTGTCTTTGTCGCCAGCGCCGCCGCCGGCGTTCAGGACATATAGCAAGTTATGACCAAGCGCCAGACTTACGGGCATCCGCCCGCCTGAATCCACTTTGTCCCCCAGCGCCAGCCCTTCCCGTGTAACCGCAAACACGGAGATTTCGCTACTGCCGGCATTGCACACGAATAACCAACGATTGTCCCGGCTGAGCAGCACCGACCCTTGGCTCGACAATCCCGCTCCCGCTCCCGCTCCCCCAGTCGCAAAGCTGCCCGCCCCCGTGAGTCCACCGTTTTCGCCTCTCCGGAAGACAACAACGTGATTGGCACCGGCCGCGTTATCCATGGTGTAAAGCGCCCCGCCTTCATCCGCCCTGGCCGTTGGGGCAAGCAACGCCAGGCTAAATGCCAATCCGCCGCAGTAATGGATTAATGATGTGAGTTTCATACCTTGTCAGAATTTTTTGCTTTCTCGTTCAATTGCCGGAATTCGCTTTGCGCCCGAGCGCAAGGAATCCGGTTTGCTGTTTGTGTGCGTGTCTGGCTCAGTAACAACTGGGGCCAATCAGCCGCACGCAGCGAAGTCGAACGAGAAACAAAATCCTTACAACCAGCTTAACGAGGTGAGGCGTGGGGATTCTTCAGCGCCTCTTTCAGGCGCTTGCGCATTTGTTCTTTGGATTGCGGTGAAAGTTTCGGAGCTGATGCATTGGCCGCCTCCGCAGCCAACCCGCCCGCGGCTTTGCGCAGGAACCGGATCTGGGCGGCATAACGCCGGCACCAAACGCAATAAAGCAAATGAAAACGCACCGCCAAGCGCTGATACCAGGGCAGTTTTGCATCCATCGATTGAGATACTAATCGCGTGACTTGCCGGCAGTTCAGCATATCAAGCCCTCGGTGCCAACAGACGATCACTATTCCCGCAATGTTTTCTCATTGTTCTTCCTGTTTGTTTCCGAACCAGTGCACTTCCAGGCACCGCCGCAAGCCCATGCGGGCACGATGCAGCATCACCCAGACATTGTTCGGCGAAACCCCTAAATCCTTACAGATTTCCTCCGAAGACACACCATCGATTTCTCGCAGTGAGAATACTTGCGCGATTTTGCCTGGCAATCGGGACAGGCAGTTTCTCAGCACCTCCTGAAATTCCTTACTGACGAGGATTTCCTGCGGTGTTTCCCAGGCTTTAGGGGCCACCCCGTGAATCCAGCCGTCTTTGTGCAGACCGGTGTCGCCAAATGCGCCTTGTTCCTCCGGCAGGGGCGATTCCACGTCGGTCAGAGGAATCTCGCGGCCTTTCAACCGATAGTAATCAATTAATTTGTTCCGCAAAATACCGAATAGCCAGGCTCGTTCGGTCGAACGACCAGCAAAGCTATTTCTCGCCTGGATAGCCGCGAGGAAGGTCTCCTGGACCAGATCCTGCGCAATTGCGGGATCTCGCACCCGAATCGCCGCAAAACCAAAAAGCATATCACCATACTTTTCGACCCATTGTTCGGGGTTCACCATGGGCGCCAAATCAGAACTGAGCGGTCCGGGTTTCATCTCTGGCAAAGCGACGTTGCAAATGGCTTCCACCTTCATCAGCAGCTAATTGTGTCGGGCCTGGTTTCGAGCACGGCTCTGAACCATTCACCAACTTTGCATAAAAGCAAGGGGCTGGGGCCCGGTGTGGCTATTTCGACCTGGGCGCTTTCAGCTCCATTTTGCGGATTGCGGGGAAGGAGTTATTAGTTGGAAGTATCGTTTCTCTGTAAGGTTTAGGCGGGGAACGCGACATACATTGGGAAGCTTCAGGAGAAATGCTGGAGCCTTAGAGTTTTGAACGTATATTGAATAGAAATTTGAATTGTATGTCCTCGATCAGAATTGCAGCAATAGTTACGGCCGTTTTATTGGCAGCCGCCCTTGTCGCGATGGTGCGCCACGGACGCGCGGAGCCGGCAGAGCCATCAACCTTTGAACCTCAGAATATGAAAGATTTCAAGAAACCTGGAACGTCGGAGTTGAAGAAGAAGTTGTCCTCCGAGCAATTCGCCGTTACGCAACAGTGCGGGACGGAGCCACCGTTTCACAACGCGTATTGGGACAATCACAAGCCGGGCATTTACGTGGACGTGGTGTCAGGCGAGCCGCTGTTCAGTTCCCTGGACAAGTTCGATTCGGGCACGGGCTGGCCGAGCTTCACCCAGCCGGTGAAAGCGACGGACATCGTCGAGAAGAAAGACTCGGCCTTGGGCATGGCACGCACGGAGGTGCGTTCAAAAATGGCTGATTCGCACCTGGGCCATGTGTTTGAGGATGGCCCGGCTGATAAAGGGGGCTTGCGTTACTGCATCAACTCGGCGGCGCTGAAATTCATTCCCGTGGAGGAAATGGACCAGGCAGGTTACGGCCAGTATTTGGAGCCCTTCGTGAAGGCGGGTCTGATCAAGCCTTCAGCCCATGAAATAGCTATCCTGGCGGGCGGCTGCTTCTGGGGCATGGAGGAAATCATCCGCAAGATCCCCGGTGTCATCAAAACAACCGTGGGTTACTCGGGCGGCACGATCACCAACCCGACTTACGAAGACGTCTGCACCGGGACGACCGGCCACGCCGAGTCCATTCAGGTGGAGTTCGATTCATCCCGGCTCACCTACGAGAGCTTGCTCGATTATTTCTTCCGCATGCATGATCCCACGACGTTGAACCGGCAGCACAACGATGCAGGCACTCAATATCGGTCGGCCATTTTCTACACCAGTGAAGCCCAAAAGAAGATGGCGGAGGCTGTGAAGGTGAGGTGGGACAAATCCGGCAAGTTTAGCAAGCCGATCACGACGGAGATAACCGCCGCCGGGAAGTTCTACTCGGCGGAGGAATACCACCAAAAATATCTCGTCAAGCATCCGGGCGGCTATACCTGCCACGTTTTGCGGGATTGAGCACGGGTTAGCACGAGAGCCCGTGTCTCCGGGCCGCCTTCTCTACCTGTTCCAAGGCGCCCTCAAAATCGCCGCTCTTAACCAGTTGTTCGAATTCCACATAGGCTTCAGGCGTGAAGGCGGAGCGAAAGGTTGCACCGAAGGACTTGGTAATGGCGGCAAGTTTGCGAGAGCCAAGTGAATTCGAGGCGGGCTATCAGTTAGCGCTCGGCATGATACTTGAGGCCCACGATAGGCTGGCCGTCAACCCCGACAATCCGCGCGCAAGCCTGCCAGCCGCCGCCGCCCTGGGAGATCTTGAGCATCAGCTCATTGACGCCTTGCTTCAGTTGAATAGGGGCCATGTCCTGGTCCACAACCAGTCCTCGGTCGACGTTGTTCCCAAACACCACGATGCCATTGACCCAGGCCTTCACCCCGTCGTCGCTGCCCAGCAGCAGGGTGGCATCGCAACTTCGCGGCGCAATGATCTGTGTCTTCAGGTAGGCGACACAATTGACCTGATCCGGAAAGAAGGCCGACAGCTCCGCCATGTTGCCATGCGGAAGGGATTTCCATGGAACCGTTTCACCGGGCTGTTCCGGAGCGAAGACGAGGTCGAACACGGCTTTAGCGCCGGTAACACCCGGTTTGCCGTAAGGACCACAAACCAGCCAATCCTGAACGAAAGGCACCTCACTTGCAACCTTGCCGCGAATAGCCCAGGCGCGCCTGACAATTTCCGGGCTCTTGCACTGGGTCAGCAGCTTGGCGGCTGCTTCACGAGCCAGTTTGGGATCGGAGCCGGCCACTTTCTCGGCTATGGTCACCGCAGCCAGCCCGGCCTCGTTGGCAAGCTCGGCATCACCCAAATGGCTCATGGCAAGCTGGAGCGCCGCAGGCGTCGGCACCTGGCCGATTTGGCCGAGCGCTTGCTTCTTTTCCTCGGCACGCTTAGCCGTGGCCATGACTTGCTGGAACCACGCGAGGCGTTTGGCGGAATCAGGCTCCTGCGCGGCGACGTCGATGCAACCACGCAGGGCGAGCACCTGAATATTGGGATCGGCGCTGAGGTGTGCAAGTTCAACCAGGCTTTCCGCCGGCGTCGCATTGGGCCATTGCGCGAGAACACTCACGGCCTGCTTGACCGATTCGGTGTCCTGCTCCCGGGTGGCAGCCAGCGCGAGCTCCAGAGCTGCGGGCGTGCCCAACTCCGGCAGCACCGGCAGCACGAGGCGCCGCTCGGCGGCCGGAAGGGGTTTCATGGCGCCGAGGATTGCCGCCGCAGTCTGCTCCGTGTCGCGCCCGGACTCGCAAACAGCGTAAAGCGCTTTCAAAACCGGTTCACACTCGGCTTCCGATTTGGATTTGGCGGCAAGAACGAGGAGGGGCGCAGCCGTGCCTGGCTGGGCTATCTTGCGTAGTGACTCCAGCGCCGCGAGGCGCACGGTTTTGGGTTCGGCAGCCGCGTTCGCCAACAGCACGGTGGCCGCGTCGGCATCCCCGCGCTCGCCCAAGGCACGTAACAGCTCCACCTTTTCCGGCGGCTCCGCGCCGGCAAGGTCCTTCAGCAAAGCCTCGCGCACTCCCGCCCCGTGCACGCGTGCGAGCGATTCGCGCGCCGCGTCCCGCTCCCCGGGCTCCGCGCCCGCTGCGGTTTTGCCCAGCGTGGGAATGGACATGGGATCGGCCAGGTCGCCCAGCGCTTGCCAGGCGGCCACGCGGACTGGGAGGTACGGGCTTTGAGTGGCGGTGCGGACGAAGGGCAACACGTCGCCGCCGAGCTTGAGCCGGGCGTCGAGCACAGCCAGTTGAGCATCGGCCGCCAGCGTCGACCAGCGGCGCTGACAGACCTCTAGAACGGAAGCGTCCTTTAATTCACGGAGCACTTTGAGTGCCGCGGCGTGCAGTGAATGTTCCTGACCGGCCAGCGCTGTGTAGACAAGTTCCGCGCGCCCTCCGGCGTCCGCCATTACCAGGCCGCGCCACGCCGCAACGCGGATTGGCAGAGAGATTTCAGAAGTGGACAAAGTGCGGTAAAGTGCCGCCGCCTCATTGGCATCGCCGCCGGCCAAGAACTGATCAGCGCACCGGGACAGGCCGCCCAGCAGGGCAGGCTGGACTGCCGCCGGAGCTTTTTCGCGCATGTCAGTCAGGGCGGCAACAGCCTCTTTGCCGCCAATCCGGCCCAGCGCAACGGCTGCCGCGGCAGCAACGGTTGGATCGGCATCGGGCAGCGCTTTCCCAAGCAAAGGTACCGCCGCAGTGTCGTGGCGCCAGCCCAGAGAATCAATCAGGCCGGCTTTGATCGAGCCGGAGGTGCTGCCCAGTGCTTCGCGCAGGGCCGCGACGGCTTCCGGGAAGGGCATTCCTTCGAGCGCATAGCGGCTGGCGTGGGCCGTTTGCTCGCCGCTCAGGAGGGTGGCCAGGACGGGCACAGCTCTCACGGTCCCAATCAGTCTCAATTTCTGGCAGGCATCGCATTTCTCCGGCACACCGGCATTGGATTTGAGCAGGGTGATGAGGTCTTGTTCCTCGTCGGCGCGGACTCCGGATACCGCCAGGGCCAGCAGACCAATCACAAATAGGCGGTTAAGCAGATTCGTCTTCATTGTTTTTTTCGGAAATAATTGGTTTGGCATTGATTGCCTTAGAGACGCCACGGCGGGCGTGGGGTGTAGGACAGAAGCCGATTGGCCTCGGCGTCGTCCGGGAATTCGGCTTTGATCGGGTCCCACTTAAGCGAACGCCGCAAAATAAGCGAGATGCCTCCAATGAGGATGGCGTTCATAGTGTAAAGGGCCGTCTCGGGATCGCAGATGGTTAAGCGGCGGCTGCGGATGCAGTCGAGAAAGTTCCCCGAATGACTATCGGCGTGATACACCCGCGTGTCGCTCGGGCGCAACGGCTCGGTGAGGATTCTCGACGGGTACGACACAATATTCGAGCGGTCCAGGACGATCCGGCCTTCGGTGCCGACAAAGCAGGCGCCGCCTTCAGGGCCAATCTTCTCTCCCGGGTAGCCCGTGGAATGGACCACCACTCCGTTGGAGTAGCGGTAGTGGATAATGCCGTTGTCGAACGTGACCTCAATTGGCGCACCGGGATCGGGATTGATCGTCCATTGGATGATGTCGTAATGATGTGGAGCCCAGTTCGTATCGCCAACGATGACGCCGGGAAGCTCCTGGCCGGTTTTGCCGGTGTACGGCCGCCAGGAAAGCGGGCCGAGCCACTGCTCCCAATCCAGCCCTTCCGGCACGGGCTCACTCTTATCCGAGGTCCAATGATTGGGCCAAAACGCGCCTGGCAGGCAATAGGCATAGACCTCCTTGAGCTGACCGATGCGGCCGTTGCGGATTAACTCACAAGCCAGCCGGAATTTGCCGCCGTACTCCGAGCGCTGTTGGGTGCCGGCCTGGTAGATGCGGGCGTAGTGTTTGCTGGTTTCCACCATGTTAAGCCCTTCGCGCACGGTGATGGCAATCGGCTTCTCGCAATAGACATCCTTGCCGGCCCGCATCGCCATGGCTGCGATGGTGGCTGCCCAATGGTACGGGACGGCCACCAGCACGGCATCGATATCCGGCCGGGCGAGCACCTCCCGAAAGTCATTGTAAGCCTGGACGCCATGGTAGCCTGCCCGACCGAATTTCTGAGCGTAGACCTCGTTACACCTCCGTTGCGCAAAGTCGCGGCGCTCCTTCCGCACGTCGCACACCGCGAGCACCTGGACATCGTCGCGGGCAACATACCCGCCGGGGACATAGGTCCAGGCGCCACCCAGCAGGTGGCCGCCGCCCTGCCCGCCGATCCCGATAAACCCCATGTTGATGCGTTCGCTGGGCGCGGTGGTTCCATTGCGCCCGACCGCCGAAGCGGGAATGAGAGTTGGAGCGGCGACGGCGGCCGTCAGGGCGAGGGAAGTGTGGTGCAGGAATTTCCGGCGAGAGAATTTTGGATCGCTCATAAGCTTCGGAGCTAAGGATAAGAGAATCGGCGTCATTCTGGCGACACCATTCGAAAAGCGCTTCGCCAGGTTCGGGCTGAAAAGCTTCACGTGATTTTTTCACGCAATGGGCCATAGATTGGCGAATCGCAGGCAGAGGGTATGACGCTCCTTCTGGCCAGGCGAGGACTCCCTCGCCGTGCGTCCCAAAAGTGAGTGACATTGTCCCGAACTCGCATAGATGGCCGTCCCAGGTGCTGTCAAAAGGTAAAGCGGCCCCAACCTATCACTGTGCCGGAGACCGCCTTTTTCGCGGAAAGACAGACCATATGAAATGGTGAACTGGTCTAGAGTGGTCGGGCAGGGTGGGCATCCTGAGAGTTGGCCTCTCAAACCGACCGACCTCGAAGGGCTTCCGTACTTCGTTATCATCCGCGCGTTCACTAGGTCGTGCTTTCGCCGGCGGTGCCACATCCGCCTCATGACAAGGCGACGGGGCGCGAGGAGCGCACCGGCCTGCACGAGTGTGAGTTTAATCGAGACGCGCCGCCATGGGTTTGCCAAGCCTGTCCCCTACGACACACAGGGGGCGCTAACGTGTTGAACCTGGTGGACGGCCCGGACCACGCGTTCGAGCTGTTTATTGTTCATTGTGCCAGACTTTTATTGTTCCGGCGGCGGTTGCCCTATACAATTCGCCCGCACCGCGCGTCAGCGGACCGCGAATGCGCAACCATCAAAGCATTTGTCAGGACATGATCCGGAATCTCTCCCAGTGGACCGGCCAGGGTTTGGACCGGACTTCTACACAAAGATCCACTCCACCCTCGCGCCCATGGCCCCGGCGCATGTTCCCAGCCGGCCAATCCAGCCGCCATGTCCATCAGTTGAGGTGGGCGGCATGCTTCGGAAGCGCGGCCCTTCTGCTGGTGAGCAGCCTGGGCGCGGCGCTCGTTCCCAGCGAGCCGGCGCATGTGAAATCCCTCGCCGGGACTTGGCGCTTCAAGCTCGAATCCGCAGGGGACGAGGATCGTCAAGGCTCCGAAGGGGATAACGACAAGCGGGCCGAAGCGGAGCGCGCCAAGACCAAAGCCGCGAAGCCCGAGGGGCCGGCCACCGTCTCCAAGCCCGTCGAGCCGTTTCAACAACTCAATTACATGGAAGGCAAGGAGTGGGCGAATCTCCACGTGCCCGGCAACTGGGAAATGGCCGGCTTGTCTCCGGCGACCTATAACCAGCCGGACAACGCCTCGGGTTTCTATCGGCTATGGTACTCCGTGCCTCGTTCCTGGCAGGGCCGCGAGGTCCGGCTTCTGTTTGACGGAGTGCAGAACGCCGCCGAACTCTGGCTCAACGGACAGCCCGTGGCGGTGGACGAGCCGAGTTGGGGTCGCACCAACTACCACGAGGGCGGCTGGACCGCGTTTGAGGTGGACCTTACGCCGGCGGTGAAGTTTGGCCAGAAGAACTTGCTCGCCGTACGGGTCACGAAAAAAACTCGCTCGGTGGATTTGGACACCGGGGATTACTTTTTCCTCGGCGGGATTCATCGTCCGGTTACGTTGTTCTGCGTTCCCAAGTCCCATCTGGCCGATGTCACGGTACAGACCCGGCTGCTTGGCGGCAACCGCGCCGAGGTGAAAGTACTGGCTGAGGTGGCCGGCAACAACGGCGCAAACGTCTCGATGCGGCTCGCCGGCTTGCCTCCGTTTGACTCCGGCGCGGCGAGCGTTGCGGGTGAAACCACCGCCGCGGTCGAAGGTGGCCGGGCCATCCTCACGCAGATTGTCGAGCAACCCAAACTTTGGTCGGCGGAGTTCCCCAACCTCTACGACCTCACTCTGGACCTGAAAGACAGTCGGCAGCAAACCCTCGAAACTGTCGTGAGGCGCATTGGCATTCGCGAGGTCACCATCACGAATTCCGTGCTGCTGGTGAACGGCGTTCCCGTCAAGCTGGCGGGCGTCTGCCGCCACGACGTCTCGGCCACCGAGGGCACCGCGGTGGGACCGGCCCTGTGGCGCAAGGACATCACCCTGATGAAGGCGGCCAACATCAACGCCATTCGCACCAGCCATTATCCCTACGGCGCGGGCTTCTACGAACTGTGCGATGAGCTCGGCATGTATGTCATGGACGAGCTGCCTTACTGCTGGTGTCCCACTGACAATCCAGAAATGCAACCCGCCTTCGAACAGCGGGCGCGGGAAACTGTCCGCCGTGACAAGAACCATCCCAGCGTGCTGCTCTGGGCCATTGGCAACGAAAACAAACAGGGCCCCAACCTCCGCGTGGTCGCCGATCTTCTAAAACAGATGGATCCGACCCGTCCTCGGCTCGTGTCGTGTCTGGAGGGCGACAAGAACGGGGTCGAACTTGACGATTCGCATTACACCACCCCGGCGGACGTGGCCAAGGCCGGGCAGCGCGCGCCTGGCACGGGGCGGCCGCACATCTATCTGGAAAACCCCAACACCGGCGACGCCCGGCTGGCCGCCGACGCCGGCTATTATGAACGCTGGGGCGCGGTCATCCGGCGCGTCTGGGAGGCCTGCCTCAAATACGAGACCATTCCCGGCACCTTCATCTTTGAATGGCAAGATCGTGCCGTGGCGGACAAGTGCCCCACTAAGCCCTATGTCTATTTCCCCGAAACCGGAATCCAACTCCTGAAGATGAAGGGGTTGGTGGACGCCTTCCGCAACCCGCGCCCGTCGCTTTACGAAGTGCAGATGGCCTATTCACCCATCCGCATCGGCGGCACTGCGACCACCTCGGGCGGCAGAATTTCGTTCCCCGTCGAGAACCGCTACGCGTTCACCGACTTGTCCGTTTTGAAAACCTCCTGGGCGCTGGAGCGCGGCGGCAAGGCGATTGCTTCGGGCGAAACGCGCGTCCACCTGCCGCCGTTGAGCGCCGGCCAAGCGGAACTGTCCGTCCGGGTCGACGCTCTGGCCAAAGCGGATGCGTTGCGGGTTGATTTCATCCACCCCAACGGCAATTGGGTGGTGGCGCATCGCTTCACGCTCAAAGCAACGCCGCCGGAGTCCCGGCTGAATCCAGTCCTGCCGGCAGAGCTGCCAATTCCCCGATTCAATCTGGTGACTCGCATCACCCAGCGGAATCCAAAGGTCTGGCGCGAGGTGCTGCGTTTCCCGGCGTATCTGACCAACGTCGTGGTCGAGCCCGCCTCGGCCACCACGCTGGCCCAACTTCAGCGGCTTACTGCCCAGGTCATGGGCGGCACAAATAACCAGGTTGTTGGGGCGCTTCGCGCCGAGTATGCCGGAGGCGAGTTTTCATATCAGCTCGATTGGACCGGGAATGTGGCGGATGTCCAGGAACTGGGCTGGGCCTTTCAATTGCCCGGCTTGGGCGACCATTTCTCTTGGGACCGCGCCGCCCGTTGGACGGTCTATCCCAAGTCCAGCATCGCCAGGATTGCCGGCACGGCGAGGCCCAACACGATGAACCTGCCCTACACGCGGATGGCTCGGGCCGATGCGTTCGACTTCAACTCGACGAAGTATGACTGCAACTGGGCATCCTTGACCACGGCCAAGGGCGCGGGGCTGCGACTGGAGTTTGATCCCCAGCAGCGCTTCCACTGCCGCGCCGGCCGGCAGAAACAGGATTCCGGTTACGTGCTCTTCGTCAACCAGCAGGTCAACCCGGCCGATGACTTCATCACCTCCGTTGTGAAGGATTTCTACCTGAAACTCAAGGCCGGCGACACGATCAAAGGCCATTTTCGCGTGGGTTCCAACCAAGGTGGCTAATCATTCACCAGGGCACTTTCAAATGACGCGGCCATTTAATTACGATTTCGGGGTGGCTGTTGCCGTTGGTTGCGGATCCAAGCGGGCTGTTCCGCTATACGTCAGGAGCCGGACTTCGACACAGAATAGCGGACGCCTGTGTAAAGTCTAAAGAGTCCCCCCGTTTGGCCTGGAGGCGCCTTCAAATCTTGAAAACCCTCTGAGCATGAGTTCTTTGACCGTACCTGGCACGAAGTGGCTGTGGATTCACAAAGCAAGCTGCTGGCCTGGTATCACCCGGAACATCCGCCATTATCTCTGGGCGATGGGTGCGTAGCTTGCCATGGCTTGTGATAGAAACGGGGTAATTCCAGGGAGGACGGTCGCAACCTGTTGATTTTGAGCTAACTGGGCTGCGTTGAATTGGTTGCGGGGGGTGGATTTGTTCCCCGACACGCAGTAAGTATGACTCATTTACATTGAATTGCAACACTAATTTTACTTAATCGTGCCTATCCAAACGAACCGAAAACGTGCGGTTTGGTGTCCGTTTTGGTGTCCGCTGTTTGGGGGCTGAGATCCATCCCCCGCGGGGGAGAAATGAACTTTTTGGTCCCCGTTCGGCTCTGGAGCTCTGAGTTAGTTGATGGTTGAGAGTTGATGGTTGATGGTTTGTTCTGTTTGTTGGTTTTCATGGTCTTTTTTTTGTGCTCTGCTGCTCGGCTTCGGTCTTTTCGCTCTTCACCCAAAAGGCCCGCTCAGCAGGGCGGCGCGTGGGAGTAGTCTTCAGAGGGCACCACGCTCTTTGCCCCCTGCGGTTAAAGCGGGCGGGTGAGAGCGAAAAGACTGAAGCCTCCGTGCAGCAGAGGGAGCACAAAGCGGAAAAAGACCTTAAGACCTAGCGGTCGGCCACCAGCGTTGGGGCCAACAGAACAAACAGGAAAAGACAGGCGGGGCTCAGAGCCCGGCCGTCAGGGATTCGAGCGGAGCGAGCTGAACGAATTGCCTGCGCGTGCCCTTTCCTCTCCACATTTGGTGGGGAGAGGCTGAATCTGCCTCAGGTAACCTTTGTAGATTTGGGAACGGCAAGCGTCTCTGAAGTGGGAGGTGTGAAGAGTCCCCTCCGGCCTGGACCCCCTGGAATGCTGCTGCTGGTCGGCGCATTATTGTCTCTTCTGAGAAATGAATGGGAGTGGCATGGATTAGGCGGGTTATTTTAGTGTCCCTGGAGCGGCGTGAAGCCTCCCTACCCGCTGGTGAACGGCCAGTACACGGTCACCGCCCCCGGTCTCGCCCGGCGCCCAATTTTTCCGATTACGCCTGGCGCCGCACTGAGGTGCGCAATTTCCGAGCAGCGGGCTCGGTTCTGCCCATGATCAACAAATTCGCAATTTTGAAGAAGCGGGGGTTGTGGGGGACCTATAGAATGCCCTGCGTTATGAAGCTCCCGCACCAAGTCGTTGCATACTTGCCCCGTGTAACTGGATCCCGACGTACTGCAGCCGAGCTGCTGCTTGTGCCATTGCTCACCTTGACAGCGTATGCGCAACCGGTCGCGAATGCGGGGCCGAAAGGGACGGTCGAGACCTGGGCCTCCGGCCTCGATAAGGACGGCCATGTGCCGTACCACCCGCAGGTAACGGCCTACTTCTGCGGGGCGGCGGCGATGGAAATGGAACTGGATTGCAATGCGATCCGGAACCAAAACGCGGCTATTGATACGATGCTGGGAGCCGGTGTGCGCGGTGTAGCTCCAGGCGCCGCCGTTGTGGATGGGCAGCCCCAACCCTGTTTCATGGGCCATCCGTTCTGCTGGCCCCCCGTGATCTTTAATGGGAACCAGGTGGTGGGCGGCGCCCAAAGCTTTATCTATGGCTTGGTTCACTGGTTAAACACTTACAACGGGCTGAGCTACGTCAACCCGTCCTACCCGGCCGGGCTGGGGACCTCCATCGACGGGGTCCAGGTCGGCCTCAACCTGATGGATAGCCCCGGCAACGCCGCCGGTCCCCATAACTACATCTCGTATAACGTCGCCAACCGCGACTGGGCCAACCGGACCATGGCGGATGCGTTGGCGCAGTTGGGGATTGCCGCCGCGGCCGTCATCAAACATAGCGCGCATTGGGTGTGCGTCGTAGGCGTGCGGACCGACAAGGTGCCGGTGGCGAATGGCGATTTCAAAATCTATGGTTTTTATATCCGCGACCCGTGGGAGGGCTATAAGAATGCGGTGGACCCAAACGGGGCGCTGAAGTTGCTGCCGGGCTTGGGGGAAAACAAGTTTTGCAGCACGAAGGTCAACCCGAATCGATTGCCGGCGGACGAGGATTGGGACGCGCTGTTCGACCTTGGGCTAGGCCCGCCCTGGCCGGCGTACGGCGCCGGGTTAGGCTACAAGTTTGAGGTCGAGCCGATCGGGCCGGTGCCCCTGGATACGGGTAACAACGGCCAGTACACGAGCGTTCCGGCCCCGTCTCCGATTTTGACCAACGCGCCGCTGACTGCTCTGGCGGCTCTGGCGTTTGCCACCAATGAACTGGCGGCGGACGCTTTTCTCAAGGTCCAACCCGGGTTGACCAATGGGACTTGGGACCTGGCCAACGCGATGATCGTTCGCTACCCGGGGGATGGGACTAACCAGGGAGATTGGTTGTTACCTTATGAAGCCGCTGGCGGGACGAACCAGGTGACCGGGTTTGTCCTGGTGGATATTGAAACGGGGGATGTTGATGAGGTCAATTGGATGAACCCAGGGGATGTGGTGCCTTCGATGACGGTGTCGAATGTCCAAACGATGGAGACCGATGAGTTTGCCGGCCTGGTCCCGGACGACAACCAGGCCGAGCCGCAACTGAGCATGCAAATGACCAGCACCAACACGGTGGTGCTTACCTGGCCGGCGTCGGCAATGATTACCTATTCACTCCAGCGGAGCGCTTCGCTCAGCACCCCCAGTTGGGTGACGTTGACCAATGTGCCCGCGGTGGTTAATAGCCAGAACCAGGTGACCTTGCCTGCGCCGCCTGGGCCATCGTTTTTCCGGCTGAGTGGTCCTTGAGCAGTTGTGAAGGAAGTTGTTAAGGAAACCAAGCCTCTTATTATTGACGATGACTTCGCGCAGGAAGATGCCTTGCGCTCGGGCTGGCGGCACCGTGCACAAGCCGGCGGCGCAAATTGCGGAAAATAATCGACTTTGCTTGATCTTCATTAGAGCTTGTCCCTAAAGTAGGCCTTTTCTGAATTAATTCAGCGGCTAGGCTATAGCTCCGCGTGGCTGGGAAGTTATTCACATTTTGGCGCGGGGAAATTGCTTGCCTCTCAATTTTTGGGGACACCTCGCTTGTTTTCTCACTGCGGGTAGGTTCCCGGAGACCGCTACGCCGCTGCGGGCAACGCGAGGGACCTCTTTTTGGTCTTCCTCATTCTGGCGAACATCCACAAGTTGTGCGTCAACACCCCCCACGCCAACGCCACTTCCCGGTGGGCAAATCCTTTAGCCCGCATCGGCCGCCCCAGGAACCCGTGCTTGAGAATGCCGATCCGGGCTTCGGTCTGCGCCCGTCGGCGCTGCAACCGCGCAAACCTTTTGCCCTTCATCCGGCGACTCAGTTCAGCGGGCTGGCGCGGACACAGTCCATCAAAGGTGCCTCCTTCCTTCAGCGTCCGGCTGTTATCGGCACTGGCAAAGCCTCGATCGGTGACCACACTGCCCACATGCTGCCCGGTGGCCTCCCACACCCGCAGCAGGCTGCCAAAGAGCAGTTGGCTATCGGCCGGAGCGCCGTCCCGGAAAAACTCGTAGTCCAGAATGACCCCTTGCCGATTCTCCCCCAGCAGCACCGTGTTGCCAAATTCCACCTCCGCGCCCGCCTTCCCGCGCACGATCACCCGCACCTCCGGATCATACAGGCTGAGGATCTTCTCGGCGTTGGCCACGGGACGCGCCCCGATAATCTGCTCATGCGCCTGCTTTTGGGCTCGCGGCAACAGTTCCAGAACCCCATCGATGCGGCGCAGAATCTGTTCGGCCTGCGCTCGGGTCCACTCCGTTTGCTGCCACTGCTCCTCCAACAGGTCCCGGTGTCGCCGCGCATGGCCGCGCACCACCCCCACCAGCTTCTTCATCGCTCGGAGCACCCGCTTTCGTCCTTTCTTGCGGCCGGCACGCCGAGCTTGTTGCGACATGGCGATACTCAGCCGATTCATGCGCCGCAAGAACTCCTCCGGGGCTTGCATGCGCCCGCGCAGGCCAGCCTTGCGGATCAACAACGTCGCTTTCATCAGCGTGCGCACTCCGTCCCGCAACAACACCCAGTCGGTTGGGAAATGGATGTTCGCTCTGAGACAGGTGCTATCCAGAAAATACTCCTCCAGGTCCAGGGCTTCCTTGAGGCCCAGCTTCCGCGGCTGGTTCACCGCACCTTTGAGCAGTCCATCGATCACGTTGCGCATCTGCTCGGCGGGAAGCCAGTGAGCAAAGCGTTGAACCTCGCTTTTGGAGGGCACGCGAACCTGGTCCAGCGCATCGACCAGGCAGAACCATTGATAGAGCGGGTTGCCGGCCAGTTGGCAACTGAACCCGCGATAGTCTTCTTGCAAGAGCGTCCGCAGCACCGTGCACCGGAGAGCCCGCCGCGAACGCTGCTGAAACTTCTCTTGTTCCAGCGCCGTCGGTTCTCCCGAGGCCGCGCGCTTCCAGGCTGCCAAAGCGCGTTGGACAAAGTCCCGCTCCACGCCGCTCTGGCGCAAAAGAGTGTCGATTTGCTCCAAACGCTGGCGTAAGGTCAGGTAGTCAACGTTCCCGACAATGGTGGGCAAGCGCGGGCGAAGCTCCTGGGGGAACGGAATGATCTGGCAGGCCATTAAGCTAGTCTATAAGCTAGCTTACTGTTATGCCAGCACAAACCTCGATCCGGTCCAACAAAATGCAAACTTTCTATCCGTTGCGCGTGCAGGCGATTCGTTCTCGCGGACAAAACCCCCGGCTCTATGTCAGCTTCCCCCTGGCCTTGGCGGCCGCTATCGGCCTGGAGGCGGGTGAAGAGGTCCAATGGGAGTTACTCGACCGGCGAGAACTACATCTCCTTCGTCCCAAGCCAACCCCTCCGTCTGCCAAATCCAGGGCCAGTAAGTAGGCAGCAGAACCCATCATAAGGCCACGATTTTTCGTTTAACTGCTAAATCCGTCCCTTTTCCCAATGACCCAACACTCACCGCGACCAACAATAACAAATCTCTTCACTCTTGGGGACGGGCTCT
>DATMQA010000193.1:0-5350 GCA_035566895.1 Binatia bacterium | reverse complement strand
CCCATTCCTGACCCTTTCCTTTACCGTACCCGCCAGCGGCACTTTGGGCCCGGCTTCAACGTCGATCTCAAGAACATCGTTTCCGTGGTGGCCGGTTCGCTGGACGTGAACTTCACCAGCGCCACGCTCTTGAGCGCCTTCACTCTGCCCCGCGCTGGCAGCAATCTCGCCACTGGTCAGTTGGATCTCATCGAAGACTTCACCGGCGTCGTCACCATCGCCTCCTCCGGCGTCACCATTACCCCCGCGACCGTCACCGGCCGTGGCATCATTACCGCCTCTACCAACGCCACTATGATTATGGACAAAGACCCTTCCGGAGCTCTTTGCTCGAATCCGACTGCTGGAAACATTGGTACCTGCCTCTCCAACAATCAGGCCGCAAGCATGGATGCGATCCTGAAGTCTGACGGCACCCTGACCATCCGGGAAATCGAGCCCCTCCTGGGCACTCTCCAGGACACTGTCGAGGGCATCGTCTTCGCCATACCCACCTCCACGCAATTCAAGATCGTCGTCACCGACTTGCTCCCCGCCGCCACCAATTCCAAGATCGGCACCCTCCACATTGGAGATGCCTTGACCGTGAACTTGCCCGTCAACCCGAATCCCTTCCTCGTCGATACCAAGGGCTTGCCTGTGGAATCCGTGGCTCCGGGCACGCTGGCGAATTTTCAAGGCGCCTCCAACACCACGCCCATGCGGCCGGGTCAGGCCGTCGCGGTTCATGTCACCACCTTTACCGCTGGGACCGCTGGCACACCCCCTTCTTCCAGCGCGGATACCGTCACTCTGCGCTGGTCTCGCTTCACCGCTACCCCGGCGACTCCGTTTGCGCAAAGCACCTTCAACCTGACGGCATTCCCATCCATCTTCCAGGCCTCCGGCAGTGCTCTCGCCCAAGCCTTCCCGGGCACCGCCACAACGCAAAACGTCACCAACTTCGACGGCATCGTTGATGCCTCCGGCCTCAACAACGCCAAGCCTGTCGCCGTTCGCGCCCTGTTCATCGAAAACGCCACCAATACCGCGTCCCCGGCCTTCGTCGCCGGCAAAGTACGCCAACACTAGACTTTTACCCGCCTCCGCAAAAGGCACGGGCCGGGCGCGCAAGCACCCGGCCCATCTTTTTTCCGCCCAATGTCACGCGAGCCGCCCTTGCCGCTGCAACTGCCACGCGTACCGCCCGCGTCCGCTTTTTTGGAGTACGGTTACTCCGAGTATTGCGAAGAACGGCCGATGCCGTTTTTTTGAGTGCGGTTTACACTGAGTATTGCGAAGGGCGGCTCGACGCCGCCTTTCTTACAACCGACCAACCATAATCACGTCCCGCACCCCCATTGTCGCGATTTTTCTTGACTTTTTTCTATCCTGTGGTATACTTACTTCCGGGTAATACCGCGAGAGCACCTCGCGCTCTCCGCCCTTGCGGCAACAACCACAAAAATCTAACTCCATCAAAATCAAAGTCTTACGCACTCTTGCACGCAAGATCGACCGCTAAACCTGTTGCAATCTACCGCTTCCGCACTCTTTTGCAAAAACAGGGGGTACCTCATTTTCCCCCAAATCTAAAGCATTACGTTGAAACTTCGGCGTCCTGATTCGCCTCTCGATGCGCACCGTAACCCCTTTACAATGAACACTTACAGACCTTTGTGAATCTGTATGAAAACAAAGGACTTACGGCATTCCTAAACCCTTTAGAATCAACACTTACAAGAAATGGGGGGAGGGGGCTAGTAGCACAGGCACTCCTGCCTGTGCTCCGACGATCACCGACCGCGCCTGTAGCTGTAATCGAAATCGGACCAAGCGGCCAGCCTGCGCAATAGACTCGCCCCGGTCTCGCGGCAAGCCTTGCGATTCTCAGCCCGGCGCCCACCAGCCGCCAAATCACGCGCCAGCACCTATACCGGCTGCATTCCGCCAATCGTCGCGCCCGGTGGAATCGGGCTGGGGACGGCCGGCACACCCTGCGCCACCAGTGGCTGCATCCTGCGGTAAATCGCCAGCGACATTGCCCCAACTCCCCAGAGAATCACGCCGATTTTCAGCCAGATACCGATATGCGGAATCAGGAAGCACAACCGCACGATCAGCAAGCCCACAATCATGCGCCCAATCAATGGCCACAGCTCGCTGTTACGGCCCATCAACCACTGCCCCAGCAGCGCGCCAACGATGATTTGCGCGAAATACAGCGAGGCATACCATAGAAAAAATGTGCTGAGACCCAGAAACAAACCCACCACCGTGATGCACGCGATCAACGCAGCAATCGGCGCCCCGCAGCCCACCAGCACTCCCAATCCCAGCGACGCCCCAACGCGCTCCGCGGAGTCGACCGCTTGCCTGGAAAAGTCCGGCATCACCGTGAACAATACCAGTCCAAACAGAACAAACGCCGCCGCCCAAATCACCTGCCACACGTAGTAGTGGCCCGAGCGGTATTCCGGCTTGGGTTCTACCTTGGTGAATTTTACCGGCGAGCCCAACTTGGCCTCGGAGGCCACGTCCGGCGCTTTCTGTCCCTCAAAATCGGTGGCTCCTTCGATCTTTGCCGTCGAGCTGATCGATAGCGTATCGCCGCGGGCCTTCACGCCGCCGCCAACGGTGCCGGTGATACTAAGGAAGCGCGCGAACGACAGAACGTCTCGCCCCAGCGTCCCGTCGAGGGCGATGGTCCCGCCGAACACCGTGGCGCTGCCGCCGGTTTTGGCATCGGAGTCTATGCGTATCGAATCTCCGAACGCCAGCACGTTCTTGCCTAACGTTCCGCTCAGCGTCAGATTGTTGCACCCGATACGGACGTTTCCGTCTACTACGCCATTCACGCGAACGCTCTGCGCGAAGCCAATCACGTCGCCGGTTACGTGGCCGTTCACATCCACAGACTGGCAGAACGCGTACAAATCGCCGTCCACCTCGCCATCGATCCGGCAGCGCCCGGCCGTCACGAACAAATCGCTCTTGATCTTTTCGCCTTTCCCGATCGTGATGGTGTCCGCGTGGCGCATCTGCGACGCCGCCACCTGCTGCGGCAGCGCCATCATTCCGCATAACCCCGCCACCACCAGGGCCATCGCTGATCCTCGCCGCAGCCGCCGCCGGAAAAATACCGCGCAAAGGACTCCGACGGTCACCATCGCGAGCACTTCGATCAACGTGAGCATCGGTTGCCACCCTTTCCAAAAAGCCCCTTGAAAGATCATCAGGCTCAGCAGATTCGATCCGCCAAATCCAGCCTGGTCCAATTGCGTCTGCAACGGCTGAACGTAACCTTGATACAAAGCATAAATTCCCGTGGCTGCCAGTCCGAACACCAGTCCCCAGATCCATTGCATCGATTTGCGCGCCCGCTCCTGAAACGCCGCCAGCCGAGACGGCAGAGGCTCGTCCTCTTCCAGCAGCGACCGCGTCAGCAGCCGGGATTCGCGCTCCAGCGCGCGCAGCAGCGTCTTGCAGCTCGCACAGTCCGCGGCGTGCGCGGAAACTTCCTGCCCGCGTGCGCGGTCCAGTTGCCGCTCGAGATACAGCAGGCAGGTCACCTCATCGAGATGCCGCGCCTTTAAGTTCGCATCGCGGTTCATGTCGTCGTCGGGTTCGCTCATGCTTTCCCCCCCGCGGCCAGCGCAACGTTGCCTTCCAGCGCCGCCCGCAGCTCGTGCCGGGCGCGCAGCAGCACGACTCCCACAAACTGCCGCCGCACTCCCAACTCATCTGCAATCTCGTCGTAACTCATATCCGAGTAATAACGCATCACCAGCGCCATGCGCGCACGGGCTCCCATCTTGCCCAGTGCTTTGCGCACTTCCTCGCTCGAACGTTCCTCGATCATCTTATCCAGCGCGCTGGGGTCCGGATGCTCCAGCGGCACATTGTCCACATCTTCGGTCTCTTTGTCTTGCCGGACTCTGCGCCGCCGCAGGATATCCCAACAATGGTTGGCCGCAACCTTATAAAGCCACGCCGAGAAGGATCGTGTTGGGTCGTACTGCGCCAGGTTCTTCTTCAGCTTGATGAAGATGTCCATGGTGGCGTCTTCGGCGTCCTCCCTTGTGGGCAGGGCCCGGCGGCAAAAGCGGAACATCGCCGGAGCATAATCGTGATAGAGGGTACCCCAGGCCTCGGCATCCCCTGCCCGAGCCCGAGCTATCGCCTCGGTAGGCTCCGATATTCCCGGCACGCTCATCCGGCCTGGTCTCAGCGGTTCCATGGACTAGTACGCAGCCACCCGCCACAAAATTACACATTGCAAAGTGCCCACCGCTTCCTGAGCGGGTCTCTGACGCACTGCGCTGGGCCGACTTGCCGAATTGTGTGCCAGCACTGTACCAGAATTGAGCTATGAGGGGCGATATGGCGAGATTTGCCGGCGTGGCGGGGCAATCGGGAATTCGACGTTTAGAAGGGCCAAAAACGAAAAAGCCCGGCATTTCTGCCGGGCTTTCGCTAAATCGGTCTGATTTAGAAACTGAACTTGGCGGCGACTTGCAGCATACGCGGGCCTCCGCCGCCGAGGTATGGGTAGCCGACGCCGACATCCCCGGTCACGCCGATTGGCAATACACCGCAAGCGCGACCGAAGCCGGTACCCGGGCAGGGATTTGGGCTGGCCGGCACACCGGGGCTGGCCGGAATATCCGGGTGGCTGATGCCGTTGCCGTCTGCGGCGGCCAGGAAATTCGGCAGGTACGGGTTCCCGAAGTTCGGACGGTTGAGAAGGTTGTAGGCCTCGAGGCGCAGTTCGAGTTTGAGCCTCTCGGTGAGCTTGGTGATCTTGAAGAGGGAGAAGTCGAATTGGCGGAAGTTGGGGCCGATGAGAGAGTTGCGGGCCAGGTTGCCGAAGTGGCGTGAGCCAGGAACGCAGGTGTTGGAGGTCCCGTCGAACGCAGCAGAGGGCGTGCAGGGCACCGCGAAAGCGGTCAAATCGAGAAAATTGTTGGGGTCGCGGGGATGGTAGACGATGGGGCCGACTAGGTCCGGCTTGGGGAAGAATTGTCCGGAGCCGTCGAAATCGTCCGAGGACGCATTGGCAAAAATGAGGTGGAAGGGCTGGCCGGATTGCACGGTGAGGATGCCGTTGAGTCCCCAGCCGTTGGTGAGGCGCTGCCAGCTGCCGGCGCGGTTGGGGAATTCGTAAATGAAATTCCAGGTGAAGCGGTTACGGACGTCGAAATTGGAATTGCCACGGTTGGAACTGGGATTGGAGCTGTCCGTGGGTTGCGCGGCGTTGGGCACGAAGTCTTCGCCGTCGCTGGCATCATCGATGGAGTGCGACCAGTTGTAGTTGAAGGTGGAGGTGACGCCGTGCCAGTTGTTGATGCGCAAGCTGGTCTGCAAGGAG
>DATMQA010000192.1:0-11589 GCA_035566895.1 Binatia bacterium | reverse complement strand
TCGGTCAGAATCACCACGCCGCCCGTCCCCTGCCCGTCGGTCTGTCTGTTGGTGCTGAAACTGACCGGTCCCTGCCAGCCGATGGTGTTTTCCGATTGGCGCGCCACGACAAAATAGGACATCTGACTGCCACTGTTGGTGTAGCTGTTATGGCCGATGTTGCCCAGATACGTGCAACCTGCGCTGTAACCGCTGCCGTTCTTGTTGAAGGTGACCACTGGCCGGCCGTTCAACTGATTGGTCAACCAAGGCTGGAGCGTGGTCGTATTTTGCGTAAACCACAGGTTTGTCCCCGACGGCCCGGCCCCGCCGCTGCCTTTGTTTTCCCAGGCCTGAACTCTCGTGCCGTTGGTCGTCAGGGTAGCCGGGTCGCTGGCGTCCAGCCACAAGACCGCGCCGGATACCGGGTTGACCGCAACAAACTTCGAAGCGACGAGCTGGTCGCCGCTGCCGGCGGTGTCAATCGCCAGATCGGTGAA
The DNA here is from genome assembly GCA_035566895.1 of Binatia bacterium. Taxonomy (GTDB): domain Bacteria; phylum Verrucomicrobiota; class Verrucomicrobiia; order Limisphaerales; family UBA8199; genus DATMQA01. Next base: position 11,110 of record DATMQA010000192.1, on the reverse strand, counting down.
GGCTACCACCCCGTTGCTGCCGCTGGTTCCAATATCGTAACTGGTGGTCCCCAGAAGATTGCCGGAGCTGTTGGTCAACACGACTCTGAAGATGTCGCTGGCCGGCAAACCCAGGGTGGTCGGGTTCCCGAAGGCGTCCACGGTCTCGAGGACCGGCTGCTGCCCGAACGGAATGCCCGCCAGGGCCGAGCCGGGCTGGGTCGTGAAAGCGAGGGCCACCGCCGGGCCGATGACCATGAAGGGGCTGCTGTTGGTCGGTGGAGCGCTGCCGGTCAGGGCGGTGGCGGTGAGTATCTTCGGACCGAGCTGGTTCAAGCTCAAATCATTGAAATGGGCGATGCCATTCGCGTCGGTAGAGCGTTGCAATGTACCGGCCAAGGTTCCCGTGCCGCTGCCGAGCGAGAGGGCAATCAACGCGTTGGAAATTGGCTGGCTGCTGATGTTGAACGCTTGCACCTGGACTTCCGGAGAGAGGGTGGAACCCTGGAACACATTGCCCGGCTGCTGCACAAACGCCATCGCCTGCACCTGCTGAACAAAGCCGGCGGTCTGGGTAATCGGCCCATTCATCGTGAGCGAAGCCGGATTGTTCGGTCCCGAATAAGAGCCGCTGCCACTGCCCGTCCAACTCGTGAAACTGTAACCGTTGGAAGCCGTGGCGCTGATGTTCAGGTTCGCGCCGCTGTTCGTCCAAAGGCTGCCCGGAGTCACGTTGCCGTCCGGCCCCGCGTTCATCGTCAGGCGATACTGCGTGGTGAAGGTTGCGGTGTAGTTGGTTCCGTTCGTGGGGGAAACGGTGTGCGAGAGGGCCCCACCGTCACTCCAGGCGCTCCAGACATATTGAGTGCCGGCACCACCAGCTTGTATCCCGGTGGTGGCGATGGTGTGAGGAGACCCGGGAATCCAGTTGAAAGTCTGTGCTGTCGAGTAGTTGGTCCCATCCACCGTGAAAGAAAGCCCGGCGGGACTCGTGCCGACGGTGGTTGCGCCGGAATTGGTCACAATGATAAAGGTGAAGCCAGTTGCCTGGTTTGTGATATCGTCCGGCCCACCTCCCGGATAGGAGGTGATTGCGTTACCATTGACGACCAGGCCGCTGACGGTGAGGTTGCCATTAGCGCCATTTCCCGCCCACACGCCAAACACACCATCGACATAATTCGGCTGAGGGTGAAACGACGGGTCAGCCAAACCATATGCGGAAACGACCACGTTGCTCATGAGAGAGTTGGACATCGGCTGGCCGTTTCGAGAAATAATCTTCACCGCATAGGACAGGCTGTTCGAGATGGTCAAATTGTTCACGAAAAGGTTGGTGAGCACCAGACTCTCCGCGTCCAGGGCAAGGGAACCGCGCCACTGCCAGCCCGGGTCATAGCCGCCACAGCGATTCAGGTCGCACCGCTGGACCACGGTTTGTCCCGAGAAGACGTAAGGCCCGACCGGATAGGTTCCATTGATGAGCACGCCGGCGCCATAGGGTATGTCCTGGAAGAAACAGTCCTCGATCCGGTTGCTCACCGCGCCATAGATTCCACCGCCATTGGCGAAAAATGGGACCTGCGCGGTGCAATGAGTGAACACGTTAAAGCCAGGTGTGTAAATTTGCGGAATGCCGACCGAACTGGCGGGGGCCGGCCACATGGCGAAACAATCATCACCCGTTCCCCGCGTCGTGCAATTGGTAACGATGGTGCCGAGCATCCCCACATTCAGATTGATGCCATCGGCTATGGTATCGCGGAATCGGCAGCTATCGACGATGAGACCGCTGGAGTTGTAAAGCCAGGCGCCGGTCTTGGTGTGCTCGACCCAGATGCGTGAAATAGTCGAACCAGAGCCATACCAGTTGACCAGGCCATCATTTATTTCGGAGTCGGTCCGGTTGTTCAGTTTCCCAATAATGGCGAAATCAGCGAGGTGGATGCCGTTGCCCCCGCCATTGAACCTGACTCTCATGTGTTGGCCGGTGCTCGGGATATTGTATTTGGCGGGATCTCCAACAAAGGTAGTGTACCACATGCCGGCGCCTTGAACCGTTGTGCCGCCGGGAACATTGATATCTCCGCTGACCAGGTAAGTTCCGGGCGGCACCCAGACAAGTCCTCCGTGGGCGACACAGTTACTGATGGCGGCGGTATCATCCGTGGTTCCGTTGCCGGTAGCGCCATAGCTCATCACCGACACCGAATTCGACGGCGCCGAGAGCGGTGCGGCAACGTTCTCAAGGTCAACGAGATCGATGTCATAGTTAGTGGCCGTGTCGTTTGTATCCACCTGCAGGCGTATCAGGTCCCCCGGGTTGATGGTCAGGCCCGAGAGGCGGGCTTCATCATAGAAATTCCTCGGTGTTCCAGAGTTCGGCGTATTGTTAAATGAATAACTCCCATACACCCATGAGTATTTTGACGTCATCGGGACTTTTTGAAGAAAAGTTCCATTCGTATAGAGGCTGAGAGTGTAGTTTGTTCCCGTTCCGTTCGCCGTATCTGGCACACTGTAACGCACCACCATGGCATTGGCCGTTGCCTGGGCTGCAAACTGTACGTATTGGCCCGCAGCAGTAAGCCGAACGCACTGCCTTCCGGACGCTTCCATATCCACCGTGTTTGTTGCGGGTGCGTTATTATCGACAACCTTTTGAGGCGGACCGAGTATCTGGCCTCCGTTGATGGTCATGTTTTCCGCCTCGTAGGTGGTCCAGGGCACAGTCGCGCCGCTAAACGCGTGGGCGGAGGGAAGCGAAAGGACCAACGCCAGAATGACGGCGAGACGAGGCATTCGGCGGACTACCACAGCGGCACTCCAATCAGGAACAATTATTATCTTCACACAATTCAGCTCAGCGCCACCACTCGATAGGACAATCCCGCATTACCGCCAAGCCTGTCATGGGCCGCAACATGGCACTCACCGCTGTACAATACCCAGGTCGGCGCTCAGGGCGGCAGTCACATAAAGTGGGGACGTGAGCGACGGAAGGCTCAGGCAACTGTCAAACAGATGCGGCTGTGGTTCCGCCGAGGGGTCACCCAGAGTTTCCTCCCCAAGTGGCAGCCTGTGGACTACCAGGCTCAGGAAATGCGTTTCGTCCCTGGTCGCCACTTCTTGAGGAAATCAACCAGCAGGTTGCCCAGGATGCCTCCGCTCAGGACCCAGGTCACTCTCTTATTTCTTCGCAGCCTGATTCCGGTAAAATGAAACCAGCGGTTCGAACACTTTGCGGGCTGGTGGATTGACCACATTCTCCTGCTGAAATCCGAGAGATTGATTGATGCAGTCCCGGTTCTGAGACCGATCTGACCGCGATAAAACATGATTGAAGCGTCAAAGTCCGAGCTATTGAGACCTGCGGGTTCATCCGAGGAGGACAACGCCCCGGTCAATGTTGATGCCATCCTGCAATCGATACTCGGCAGGGGAGGCGAACGTTTCGGCATGGCCGCCGCCGTTCTGCGGGGCGAGCGCATCATGGCCCAAGGTGCCGCCGGGGTTCGAAAGAGAGGGGCCGCAGAGCGCATCACACTCGATGATCGATTTCACCTTGGTTCCTGCACCAAAGCCATGACCGCGACGCTCGTGGCGATGCTCGTCGAGGAAGGCAAGCTGAATTGGACCACCCCATTGGGCGAACTTTTTGCCGACACGGTGAAGCCCATGCACCCGGCGTGGGAGAAAGTGACAGTGCGGCAGGTTCTCTCACACCGCGCCGGCTTGCGCTTTGAGCCGGACGGTCTAGCTCAGGTGTTTAACGAGTTGGTGCGGCCCCCTCGAGCACGGGAATTATTCGCGATTTACGAGTCGCTGGGAACCTTGCCGCAGCAACGCCTGGAAATCGCGAGGCAGGCCCTTTCGCGCCCGCCAGGAATCCCTCCGGACACCAAATACTGGTATTCCAACGTCGGCTACGTTCTCGCGGGGGCAGTGCTGGAACAGCTCACCGGTCGGGCGTGGGAAGAGCTGATGCGCGAACGACTGTTTCAGCCACTAGGCATCAGCACGGGCGGATTCGGGCCGCCGGGCACGGCTGATAAAACCGAGCAAGCCTGGGGCCACTCCCCGGTCCTTGGCAAACCGCTTGACCCGCGCAGCCCCGCCGCGGAACTCCCGTTGTTCTACGGCCCCGCGGGTCTGGCACACATGACGGTTACGGATTGGGCAAAATTTATCGCGCTCCATTTGCGGGGAGATCCGGCCAATCCGCGTTGCCAGGCCGCGCTGCTCAAGCTGGATACATTTGCGGAAATGCACGCGGTCGCACCGGCCACAACTTCCAAGGGGTGGGTAATACGTGGGCTAAACTTCCTGGCAACTGGTGATGCCGCACCCGCCGTAACTTACTGTGCCGGATGGTTTATCAGCACAGCCAGTTGGGCAAAAGGCACCCAACCTGGAGACACCGGCCGCCGCCTGTGGCACGCCGGAAGCAACGGACGGTGGAACTGCGGCGTGGTCATCGCACCCGAAATTGACTTTGCCGTGCTCGTCGCGTGCAACCGCGGCATCGCTGCTGCCTGGAAAACCCGCCAGACGGTCAAGGCATTGATTCAGGCATTTGCGCCCAAACGAGCGGTGGGGCGGTTGTAAAACCGCACGGTGGTCAACGCGACGAACCTGGGCCTCGGGTGCCTCTGAGGCCGAACGAGCGCAGCCGGAGCTTCAAAACCGTGCCGAATACGTCCGCCGGGGTTTGCCCGGTAATTTTGGACTCGCCCGCCTCCCGAAGCCGAAAGGCCAGCGGAATCTCTTCGATCCGCCCACCGCCTTCCACGATTTTGTAGAGCATCTCGAGCTTGTAGCCAAAACCCCTCGATATGAACGTCGAGAAATCGAGCTTGTCCAGGCAGCCCCGAACTCGGGTCGCCTTGAGCCCCGTGGTGGGGTCGGTAACCCGCCAGAAGCCTCGCCCGGGGAAGAAGAGAAGCACTCGCGCCACGAATCCGCCCACCCGGCTGTACACGAGTCGTCGAAAATCCCAGCCGCTGGGGTAGGAGCCGCCGGGGATCCGGCGAGAGCCCAGCACGCAATCAGCTCCGTCCTCCATTTTGGCCAGGACGGCCGGAATGGATTCAGGCGGGTGCTGAAAATCCCCGTCGAACTCCACCACCACGTCCGCGCCAAGCTTCTTCACCGCGTAGTCGAACCCCTTGAAGTAAGCCGCGCCGATCCCCTCCTTCTTCTCCTCCACCAGCAGATGGAGGGAGGAGATGGATTTGAGTCGGCCCTCTACCACTGTGGCCGTGCCGTCGGGCGAACGGCCGTCCACCACGAGCAGTTGGGCGGACCATCCTTTCAAAGAGGGAAAAACCTGGCCGCACAGGCAGTCGATCATCCGCCCTATGCTATCCGCCTCGTTGTAAGTCGGTATGACGACCACCGCTGTGGCTGGCACTCGCTTCTCCCGCCTTAGTTTGGTTTGGGTGTGAACGGCTCGATGCGGTCGTCGTACTTGCCGCCTTGCGCCAGGACCGGGTAAACCGCCGAAGGGAAGCACAGGCTTTGGTAAACTCGCTCCATTGGATAGCGCCCCGATTATCAATATACCTGCGTTCACGGGCGAGTTCGCGGATGGGCGGGACCGACACCCCACGGCCCATTCCCAGACTGTTCACAGGACCACTCGCCAAGCGGTTTTTGCTCGCGCCTATCATGGCCCGATCCTGCAAAACCGAAACTCGGATGTCCAACGGCAAGTTGCGGTCAGACCGCGTCAGACCGTAGAAAAGGGCACCCCGAAGCAGTCCTCGCGAACTCTTCTGGCAGCAACTGGCTCTTGACGGCACGAGCGGCGTTTGACAACGTCGCGTCATGCTTGGTAAGTCCAAACACCCGTTCTCCCTCACCCGCGCAGCGCTCAGTACGTGGGGCGCGCAAAGCAAATTCCTATCAGCTAATACTTAGCACGGGCTGAGTGGACAATGTGGATTTCATAGACAGGAGGGACGCAATGGATACAGCAGACAAGAAGGAAGGGGCGGAATTGACCGCTGAAGACCGGGCGGTTCTGACCGAGTATCTGGCCACATATGAAAAGAGAGCCCGCCGGTGGCGTTACGGCCGTTACGTGACGCTGTGTTTTGTCTGCCTCCTCTACTTCAACGGATTCTACGGCTTTTTGCCTGCTTATAACGATGCGATGACTCCCCTTGACGAGGCGGCGTACCTTGACAAGCTCGGCCGCGAACCCATACCGACCGACGATGTCACAGCCCGACATTGGCTCGCTGGGTATGCCACCAAGGTCGCCGTTATCTCGGCGCTTGAGCGAAATTCCCAGTCGGCGACTCTGCTATTAGGTATTGTCGGCGCGATTATGCTCACTGTTGCACTGATCGGCACAATCATGCTTTTCAACCACTGGAACGATGGAGAACGGGATATTGTAATGGTTAAGTTCATCCGGGGCTACGTGCAGAAACAGACAGAGTGAAGCAAATGCAACTCTCCTTTCACTGCGGATCACGGATTACTTACTGTTGACCACGGACCGCTGGCCACGGACTGGTTTTGTTTTTCCATTGGCTTTGCGAACGGAAGTTGGCATAACTCGGCCCTGTTTCAGCCATGAATCTTGTTGAGCAAAGCAGAATCATCCACTCGGAAGGCAGAATTATCGGGGCACAATAGTGAAAGCAGAAAAGTACATCCAACAAGCGTATCAACTCGCCCGGCAACGGTATAGCGGTCTTGGTGTGGATACCGCGGAAGCTCTCGAGCAGCTTGGCCACATCTCCATTTCAATCCATTGCTGGCAGGGGGACGATGTCGGCGGTTTCGAAAATGCCGGCCAGCAATTGGGCGGCGGCCTGGCGGTCACCGGCAATTATCCCGGCAAGGCCCGCACGCCTGAGCAATTGCGCGGCGATTTTCTCAAGGCGCTTTCACTAATTCCGGGCCAGCATCGTTTTAACCTGCACGCCTGTTATGCCGAGATGAACGGGAAGCGGGTGGACCGCGACGAATTAGGTGTGGAACAGTTTAAAGGCTGGATTTCCTGGGCCAAATCACGCGACATCGGGCTGGATTTCAACCAAACCTATTTCGCGCATCCCAAAGCGACCGACGGCTTGACCCTTACCCACCCGAACAAGGAGATTCGAAAGTTTTGGATCGAGCATGGTATTCGCTGCCGCGAGATTGGGGCGGAGATGGGCAAGGCGCTGGGAAAAACCTGCCTGACCAACCTCTGGATTCCGGACGGCATGAAGGACACGCCAGCAGACCGTCAAGGCCCGCGCGAGCGGCTGCGGGAATCGCTCGACGCCGTTTTCAAAAAGCAAATCGACAAAAAATACAATGTCGACTCCGTGGAACCGAAGCTCTTTGGCCTCGGTTCGGAGAGCTATGTGCCGGGTTCACACGAGTTTTACCTGGGATATGCGGTGAGCCGGCAAACGTTGCTGACGCTGGACGCAGGGCATTATCACCCGACCGAAGGCATTGCCGACAAGATTTCATCGGTGCTGCTTTACCTGCCGGAAATCGCGCTGCACGTCAGCCGAGGTGTGCGGTGGGACAGCGATCACGTCGTCACGTTGACGGATGAACTTGAGGCCATCGCCCAGGAGATTGTTTGGGGCGGGCATCTTGGCCGGGTGCGAATCGGTCTGGACTACTTTGATGCGAGCATCAATCGTGTAGCGGCATGGGTCATTGGCACCCGGAATATGCTGCGGGCGCTGCTGCTGGCGCTGCTGGCGCCGATCAGGAAGCTCAAAGAGTTCGAGGCCCAGGGCGATTTCACCTCGCGCCTGGCGCTGATGGAAGAGGCGAAGGGGCTCCCGTTCGGCGCGGTCTGGGATTACTTCTGCGAACAAAAGAATGTACCGGTGGGCGATGCCTGGCTGACCGAGATAAAAACTTACGAGAAACAAATTCAGTCCCATCGCTAAGGGACTGAAGCTTTTCTGAACACTGATTTATAGTATGGGCGCAAATCCGTTCCTCGGCGTTTTCTTTCACTGGCTCGGCGGCCTGGCCTCCGGCAGCTTTTACGTCCCTTACAAAGCCGTCAAAAAGTGGGCGTGGGAGGTCTATTGGCTGGTGGGCGGTTTCTTCTCCTGGATCATCTGCCCGTGGGTTCTCGCCACCTTGCTCACCAACGACGTCGTGGGTGTCCTCCGGCAGCAATCGGCGACCACGCTCTGGTGGACCTATTTCTTCGGCGCGATGTGGGGCTTTGGCGGCCTGACCTTTGGACTAACGATGCGTTATCTCGGCATGTCTCTTGGCATGGGCGTGGCCCTCGGTTATTGCGCGGCCTTCGGCACCTTGGTGCCACCAATGTTTCCGGCGTTCTTCCCGAAAGGAGCAGTGGTCGAAACCATCGGACAGATCGCCGCGACAACTCCCGGCCAGGTTACCCTCGCCGGCGTCGCCGTCTGCCTCCTCGGTATCGGCATCGCCGCCTTGGCGGGCCTGACCAAGGAAAAAGAAATGGCGGAGGCGGAGAAGAAAAAAGCCATTGCCGAGTTCAGTTTCACGAAGGGCATCCTGGTGGCGACCTTCTCCGGGATCATGAGCGCCTGTTTCTCGTTTGCGATTACCTGGGGTGCGCCCATCAAACTGGCCTCGATCCAGGCCGGCACCTCGGAAATCTGGTCGGGACTGCCAAGGTACATCGTCATCATGCTCGGCGGGTTCACCACGAACTTCGTCTGGTGCGTCCTGCTCTATATCAGGAACAAGACCGGCTGCCAGTTCTTCAGTTCGACACAGCGCCAGCCATTACCGGCGCGCGAGGATGAAACAATCATCGAGACCGCCATCGAAGCACCGAGCGAGGAAGTCGTCGAACACGCCCCCGGCGGCAATGCCGGCAATGGCGATGACCGCGTGCCCATGTTGCGGAATTACTTTTTCAGCGCGTTGGCGGGGACGACCTGGTATTTTCAATTTTTCTTCTACGCGATGGGTGAGGTGAAGATGGGCAAGTTCAGTTTCGCCTCGTGGACGCTCCACATGGCCAGCATTATCATTTTCAGCACGATGTGGGGTTGGATCCTCCACGAATGGAAGGGCTCGAGCAAAAAGGCCCACACCCTCATCGCCTCCGGCATCGCCACGCTCGTCTTGTCCACCATCATCGTCGGCTACGGCACTTGGCTCAAGAGCCATTTGCAGGGTGCCAATTGAGCCTCCCGACCCTCAACGCTCAAGTATTTGCCATCAACTCACTGATGCCCCTGCAAGTTTATCTCGCTATCGACCTCGGCGCGGAGAGCGGCCGCGTCATGGCCGGGCTATGGAATGGCAAATCACTGGGCCTGGATGAAATCCACCGCTTTCCCAATGGCCCGGTCCACCTGGCTGGCACGATGCGATGGGATGTTCTGCGGCTCTGGGCCGAAATCCAGAGCGGCCTCACCCGGGCCGCCGCCAAATATGGCAAGGCCATCGTCTCCGCGGGCGCGGACACCTGGGGCGTCGATTTCGTCCTGCTCAACCGCCAGGGTGAGATGCTGGGCCAGCCCTATCATTACCGGGATGCGCGGACGAACGGCGTGATGGAGAAGGTGTTCCGTAAGGTCCCACGTTCGGAGATTTTCGACCAAACCGGCCTGCAATTTATGCAGCTCAACACCCTCTTCCAATTGCTGGCCGCCAGGCAGGCCTCGCCGGATTTGCTGGCCCAGGCCGATTGCCTGCTTTTCATGCCCGACTTTTTCCATTGGGCGTTGTGCGATTCGCGGGTGGCTGAGTTCACGATAGCTTCAACTTCCCAGTGCCTCAACCCGCTCACGCGCAACTGGGCCGCGCCACTGCTCAAAAAACTGGACCTGCCCACCCGCCTTTTCCCCAAGGTGGTCCCGCCTGGCACAACTCTGGGCAGAATCCGGCCCGGCGTCTCAGAAAGAACCGGCTTGGGCAACATCAACATCGTTGCCCCGCCCTCCCACGATACCGCCTCGGCGGTGGCTGGTGTCCCAACCGCCAACACCGGCAAAGCAAATTGGGCCTATCTCAGCTCCGGCACCTGGTCTCTGATGGGCGTCGAAGTGCAAAAGGCCGCGCTGTCCCCACGGACGCAGGAATTGAACCTCACCAATGAAGGCGGCTTGGATGGCACCTATCGGTTGCTCAAAAACATCATGGGCCTGTGGCTGGTGCAGCAGTGCAAACACTCTTTCGACTCCCGGGGCAAGGCCTGCGACTATCGGCAATTGGCGAGATTAGCGGCAAAGGCCCCTGCCCTGCGCTCGCTATTTGATCCTGACGACCCGCGATTTCTCAACCCCCCGGACATGCCCGAGGCCATTCAGGATTTCTGCCGGGAAACCGGCCAGCCCATACCCAGGACCGAAGGTGAACTGGTCCGTTGCGCCTACGAAAGCCTCGCGCTGAAGTATCGCGAAGTGCTCCGGTGGCTGGAAGAGTTGACCGGCAACCATATCGAGGTGCTCCATATTGTGGGAGGCGGCTCCAAAAGCGAGATCCTCAACCAGTTCACGGCGGACGCCTGCCAGCGCCCCGTGATTACCGGACCAGTCGAAGCCACCGCCATGGGCAACCTGCTGGTCCAGGTCCGCTCCAGCGGTGAACTGGATTCGCTCGCGGACATTCGGGCGGTGGTCCGGAAATCCACCGGGGTCGTCACCTATACACCCGGCCGGGCAGAGCCTTGGGAGAGGGCAGCGGAACGGTTAAAGCGTCCGGCACACTGAGCTGGAAAAAAAGCGCTTGGCACCGGCAAGAGCGTGGTGTATCTCTTCTAATGAGTTAAATAAGGCAGCGCCGCCGGCGGGGTCGGCGGGTCTGTCTGGAGCTTTAACCGAAAAGAGTCATTATGCGAAAACTGGCCTTCGTTCTAACGTGCCTTGTTTCTTTTTCCCTGGGCGCCGTTCCGGCTGCTGAAATACCGCGGGGTGAGCTGCTCGAACTTCATTCCTGCGAACTTTACGCCGGGGGCTGCATCGTTTCGAGCGAGGCGCCCCTGGACGGGCGCTATATGCTGCGGGCCTGGAGTTTCGCTGGCGGGAACTTTGCCGGGAGCGACCTGGCCGGGCTGCGCGTGGCAATGCTGCAGTCCTCGTCCGAGAACCTGGCCGCGGATAAGGCGGAGCCCGGCAAAGCGGTGATTTACTTGCCCGAGGACGCCACAGCGAAGCAG
>DATMQA010000191.1:0-2973 GCA_035566895.1 Binatia bacterium | reverse complement strand
CATTTCATTTCGATAGTCCTCTCTCCGTAAGTCCCGAATCGAGCCTAGTGGCAGGTCCCGCTGCCGGAATCCGTAAAGCTCTTCCCCGCCTCAGGAATGAACTGCCAGTCGTAGCCATCGGCGCGCAGAGTGAGCTTCAGTACGCCGAAGGCATCGGAATTTCGCACCTCGCTGTTGGGGTGAGGATCGGCGAAAGGCCTGTGGTTCTTACCGCCGGTGCCCACGACAAACTCCCGGATGCCGCGCCTGGCATCGGCTTTGCCATTCGGATCCTGCGGGGCGAAGCGCTCGTAATCGTGGTCATGGCCGTTGAGAATGACGTCGGCGTTGGAATCATAAAGAGCTTGAAAAAACGGCTTCAGCTCCAAGTCATCGCCGTGCTTTCCGCCGGAACTGAAGAGCGGCTTATGAAAATAGGCCAGAGTGCAGGCGTTCGGATGAGCGGCAAGGTCGGCGCGAAGCCATTGCTCCTCGCGAGAACCCGCATTGCAGCCGCCGACCTCGGCGCACTCGCTGTTGAGCGAGATCAGGTGCCACGCGCCAAGGTCGTAGCTATAGAAACCATCCTTGGGATCGCCAGCGACTTTTCCAAAATATTCGAAATAGTACGCCGCGTTTTTGGAGTGAAATTCGTGATTGCCGGGCGCTGGCCGGGTGCGATCTTTCACGCGGCCCCAGGTTTTGTCGTAGCAGGCAAAGTTTTCCTTGCTGCCGTCGGGATAGGCCAAGTCGCCGAGGGCAATCACGGCGCCTGGAATCTTCTCGAGCAATTTGGCGGTGGCTTCCGCGCCAGCTAAGTCGGTGCAATCCGCGATATCGCCGGCGGCCAGCAGCACGGCAGCGTCGCCGGCCAGAGGCGGTCCCGCTGGAGCCGCGTCCGCGCCTAAAAAAACACCCAGCCCCATGGTCGCAAGCGCAAGAACGCACGCGAAGACTCGTCTTGTAATTCCCACTCTCACAAGCACTCCAGCCTGAAAACGAAAGCAAAGCCAAAAAAGCCAAGCACACCTGATGCTGCTGAACGTGCGCTGGGCGTGCCCTGGGCCTCTGGTAAAGGCGCTGCCGGGACGCAACGCTTTCACGCGCGCCCCGGCTCGCCGGGGGAGGTACAAATTCGCTCGCTGTTACTTATGCTCCAAGGTCGGCGACCACCGGAATCCGGCGGCCACGGTGGGCCGGTAGTATTCGCGCTGGTTGAAATACTGCGGGCTGCCATTGTAGAAGCCGAACACTTCGTTGTTAATGTTGAGGCCGTACATCACGAAACTGACGCCGTGGCCCAGGCGGAAGCTGCCTTGGGCGTCGATTTCGAGATGCGAGTACAGGTAGTTGTCGCTGAGCGGGCCTCGAACGCCGCCCGCGAGGCCATCCTGGAATTGATACGCAAAGATATTGGCCTGGTTGTAGGAGAGCCCGAGTCGCATGGAGATGCGCCCGCCGTCGTACGTGGGGCTGATGTTCCAGGTGTTGGGAGCCGAGCGCAAAAGTCGAGGATGGTCGGAGCGTCCGGGCAAGCCGTCGGTCGTTGAATAGGTGTAGCCGTAGTTGGCGGAGATGCCCAATCCACCCCAGATGCCGGGCAGGAAGGAGAGGTGCTGCAAATAGGCCGCTTCAAAGCCAGCCAGCCGGGCGCTGCCGGCGTTGATGGATTGCGTCACGGTGTACAAGCCTGGAGGGGCATTCGGCGTTGGGCCGTTGGGGAAGTTTTCTTTAACGCTTGCGGAGACGATCGGGTCCATGAGGTTCTTGTAGAAAAATCCCGCCGAGAACATGCCAAAGGGCTTGAGCGTGCGCTCAAACAGAACGTCGACGTTATCGGCGGCCTCGGCCTTCAAGTTTGGGTTGCTAAATGTAACGGTGCCAGGGGTGGCGCCGGATGGCTGCGTAAAGGAAACAGCCTGAGCAATGTCCGTCGGGTTGGGACGCCCGAGGCCGCGGCTGTAGGCGATGCGAATGCCGGTGTCGTTGTCAAGCGCAAAGCGGACCGAGGCGCTCGGGAGCACCCGGAGATAGGAGCCGTTGTTGGTTATCAATTGGCAGAAGAAGGGTTTGGTTGTAGCGCAGCCGGGGGTGGTGCCGTCAGACGCAAACGAGGGAGTAGTGGTATCGAGATTGGTTTGCTCGAAACGCACGCCAGCCACCAAATGAATGCGATTGGTGAGGTCGATCGTGTTCATCACGTAGGCGGCCGAAACTTTCTCAATCAGATCGTAGTTAGTGGCATTGTATCCCGGTCCCAATTGGCCGCGTCGGCCCAGGCTGAACTGTGACTGGTGAGCGTTGAAATAGTCCAACACTTTGGTGTAGTCCGCGAACGGTCCCTGTTTGTAGCCGCCACCGTAATAATCGGAGTTGGTCACGCCATTAGTGAACATGCTGAAGGGGATGGAGAGATTAGGCACCACGTTCGTGGTGAAGGAATCGTCGAATTTATGGGCGTTGCGAAACCTGCCGCCGATTTCGATGATGGAGAGGCGCGAACCCAAATGGTAGCGCTTGGCGCCGGCTCCGGTGATTTGCAAATTGAGCTGTGCCGACAGGCCGTGACCGAGGAGATCGACGCTCTTCAAATCGAAATTAGCAGGATTGCTGATTTCCGAGAAGCAGCTGGGACTCCACTGCGGGCGGAACTGGTCGGTCGTCTTGACGGGATCGAATTGACAAGCGCTGCCGGTGTTATTGAAAGCATCGGTGGTCTTGAAATTGGCTTGGGGGTCGCCGCGTTCGAGCTGGCGGGAACGAGACGCTGAAACATCCCAGGAAAACCAGGTGGTGGAAAGGACATGCTTGCCGCCAATCACAAGGTTGGCGATCGCGTGTCGGGACGCCGAATCGAGGCATTGAAAGAGGGAGTGCCGCCGCCGCAAGTCTCAACCCCGGTGTTATCGATGGAGCAGCCGTTGCCGTTGAAAATCTGGATGCCATTGGGGAATTGGCCGGGATTGAATACCGGCGTATTGTCCTGAATATTAT
>DATMQA010000190.1:0-3761 GCA_035566895.1 Binatia bacterium | reverse complement strand
GAGACTTTTCGGCATCGCTGAGCCGGATGTTGTATGGGCTTGTTTGCGGCATAGCCTCGCTCATGTGAGCGAAGACAGCTTGGCAGATTGCTGCCGCTAGGGCAATAATAATACGTCATACTATTTATTGCCATGGGTACTTAGCGTTCGTGTCTCAACGCCATTCCCGCCTTCGCCCCGGTGTGCTCGCCTTTGTCGATCACCAGCACCCCATTGACCAGCACGTAGGGAATCCCGGTCGGATAATGGTGCGGGTCCTTGTAGGTCGCCATGTCTTGAATCTTGTCCGGAGCGAACACGACGATGTCGGCCCAATTGCCTTCGTGCAGTTCGCCCCGGTTCTTCAAGCGAAACGCACTCGCCGGCAGGCTGGTCATTTTGCGGATGGCATCTTCCAGCCGCAACACCTTCTGCTCGCGCACATACCTCGCCAGCACGCGGGCATTATTGCCGTAGCCGCGCGGATGCGGCACACCTTCCCCAAAAACTCGCACCCCGCTGTCGCTGGCAATCATCGTGTTTGGATGGCGCATGAAGATTTTCAAATCCTCCTCGTTTATGCCATGAAACACGCCGCTCGCGCCGCCATGCAGTTGGATGTCCAGGATTGTTTGGATCTGGTTGTCCAGCGAGGCGGAACCGCGTTTCGCTTTGACGGCTTCGACAATGTTTAAGCCGTTCAGCGACGGGTCGTGTTTGTATGAAGCAATGACTGCGTAGGCGTAGTCATGGCGGCCTTTGCTCCGCAGGCTCTTTTTCATTTCGGCGACGATTTTGGCTTTCTGCCCCGGGTCCGCAATGCGTTCGGCGAAACGCCCGCCTTCGCGCGCCCCTTCGGGGATAAGCTGGCTGATGCCGGTGCTGGAGGCCGTGTAAGCGTATTGATCCTGGGTGATGTCGAGGCCTTCGGCTCGCGCTTTCTCGATGTAACCCAGCACGCGGTCAGCCTGTCCCCAAGCGGTCGGTCCGGACAGCTTGATATGCGATACCTCCGCCCGAATGTGCGCCTCGCGAGCTACTCGAAACACTTCGTCGAGCGCTTTGTAAATCTTAGTGTCTTCATACCGCATGTGACTGGTGTAAATGCCGTCATAGGCGGCCGCGACTTTGGCGAGTTCGACGATTTCATCGGTTTTCGCGAAAGTGCCTGGCAGGTAAATCAGACCGGTCGAAAGGCCAACGGCGCCGTCTTTCATCGCCTGGTCCACGAGCGCCTTCATTTTGTCCAGTTCTGAGGCGGTGGGCGGGCGGTCGAAATTGCCGCCCATGGCTTTCTCGCGCACGCTGTTGTGGCCGACGAGCGTGGCCACGTTCACCGCCACGTTGGTTTCTTCGATAGCCCTGAAAAGCTTCGCCACCTCCAGCCGCGAGGCGCCGCAGTTGCCGACGACGACGGTGGTGACGCCCATGCGGACAAAGTTCTCCGCCCGCGGCATCTCGGCGATGTCGTCGGCGTGCGTATGAACATCGATGAAACCGGGCGCCACGACGAGGCCTTGGACATCGAGTTCGATTTTCGCGGTGCCGTTGACGCGACCGATGGCGGCAACGTGTCTCTCTTTGATCGCGACATCGGCGAAGAACGCCGGGTTGCCGGTGCCATCCACAACGCAGCCATGCCGCAGGATGAGATCGTAGTTTTCGGAAAAGGCGCTCGGAACCAAAGCCGTCGAGTAAAGAACAAAGCAGAAAGCAAGGCGCGTGAGCATGGCGGTGTCATACACCGTTAAAATAATTCTGCCACAATCATTATGCCAATTCTGCGCTTTATGATTTTCTCGTCTTCAATTTTCCTGTCTTCTGCTTGCTCTTCTGTTACAAAGAGCCAGGACATTTATGAAGGACGAAGCTGTCGGAACCCGAATCAGCGTGGTGGAAGGAGACATCACCAAACAACGGGTCGATGCAATTGTAAACGCCGCCAACACGACGCTGCTTGGCGGTGGGGGAGTGGATGGCGCTATTCACCGGTCCGCCGGGCCGGAGTTGCTGGCCGAATGCCGGACTCTGGGCGGCTGCCCCACGGGCGAGGCGCGAATCACCCACGGCTACAATCTGCCTGCTAAATGGGTCATCCATACCGTCGGCCCGGTATGGCGCGACGGCAATCATGGCGAGGACACCTTGCTCGCAAACTGCTACAGAAATTCTCTGGCCCTCGCGGAGCAACACCGCATCCGCACCATCGCCTTCCCATCCATCAGCACCGGGGCATACGGTTTTCCAATGGACTGCGCAGCGCGGATCGCTGTTCGTGAAACAAAAAGGTTCCTGGAAAAAAACAAATCAATTGAGAAGGTCCTCCTCGTCTGCTTCGGCCGCAACGCCTATGAGATCCACGTACAGGCTTTGAAGGAGGCGGGGGCGTAAAACGTGAAACGTAAAACGAAAAACGTAAAACCTGGTTCACGTTTTACGTTTCACGTTTTACGCCCCACGCCAGCGACCCACTGACTCCCTAATCACCACCAACTGCGCACTCCGTCCTCAATCAAATCCCCAATATTCGCGGCGGGCCCGTTCCCGCTGTCGATAATAACGGCGCCGCTCGCGGTCGCGAAACTGTCGCCACGCCAGATAGACCACCCCCACCAGGAACAATGCGGCCAGCATCCCGCTGAGGGGATGGCCGACCCAATCATTGAGCAATTCCAGCATATGTCCACATCCGGCAAACGGGTGGTCAAATTCAAGAAAGCAGCTCCAATGCCGTAGGTTGGACCGTTTTTGTGCTGTGCTTCTCCGTTGGGAAGCGGTCCATTCACAACAACTTAAGTGTCGGAGGTCGGTGGCTAATGGCTTCAACCCCTTGGTCTGCCCGGAGTTTGGTGTCTTTGCTTCGCTGCGTTTTAGACACTCCTATTTTGTGCACCCGCAGAGACCCCTCAAGCCTCACGCTACCGACTGGTCCCCTTCGTCATAGACGGGACTTATGCGCACTATTGAAGCTTCCGATTTTGCAACAGCAAAAACTCATGTCATAAGAGAAACCTAACGCCGAAGGCGATATGAGCCAAAAATTAGAGAACAGCCCCGGACAGGATTTCCTGACAATGTTGGCCCGGTTCCCCGCCGATTCTTTCGAGAGCCGCTTCTCCGGCAACTCGACCCGGCAGGGCCTCGGCCTTGCTCTGGATCGAAATGAATTGACGTTGCTCTTCGATACAGCCTTTTGCGTGGACCTTTGCAACCTGGCCATCAACGGCTCCGAGCGATACGGCGGCGAGACCAAATCCGAACAGGAAGCCCGGCGCCGGAAACTCGAATTGGATTTCATGACGGCGCGTGACATTTTTTACGCCTCACCAGGCTGGCAAACCCTGACGCCGGAGGAGCAGGCAACGGTCGAGCAAACATTCCTGACCGTTCTGGTCGCCGACGACAAGCTCGCCTGCTAGCGTGCTGCATCCGGACGCTGCCCGGCGAGCGGATGGCCCTGGTCAGATTTACAGACTTAGTCATTCACCCGCGCGGCGGAGGGCAATTTCCTGTCGGTTCTTCACAATAAATCTTGCAGTAAAGTGATTTTGTTTGTTAAGCTCTGCCCACTTGGGTCTAACGGGCGTCTTTGGCCCTTTTAGCGCCGATAGCACTTATGAAAACCGGGTTTCTTTTCCGCTCCATCGCTTTGGCCGCCGTTGGCCTGGCGATTTCGCTGCCGCGAGGCCTCTGCCAGACCGTCGGATACATCCCCGTGCCTATCTCGACTGGTTACAACTTTGTGGCCAACCAGTTCGATGCGGGCAACAACACCCTGACGA
>DATMQA010000189.1:0-29310 GCA_035566895.1 Binatia bacterium | reverse complement strand
TCGTCAGGGTGTTGTTGCCCGCATCGAACTGGTTGGCCACAAAGTTGTAACCAGTCGAGATAGGCACGGGGATGTATCCGACGGTCTGGCAGAGGCCTCGCGGCAGCGAAATCGCCAGGCCAACGGCGGCCAAAGCGATGGCCAGAAACAGGCACTTGGTTTTCATAAAGTAATGGCGGTACTAAAGACGATCAAAGAAACCCTTAGCGCCAACGGGAAGGAGATTATCACACAAAAAGGCTTGACTGCAAGCGCTAATCAATTCTGAAATCCTGTCGGTCTTTATACTTGACGCATATAGGCGTTGTACTCAACATGAGACTGGTGGCTCCACGGAGGGGCCTGATCCTGAAAAATGTCTTATGATTACCATTAACAAACCGGCTCTCAGAAACGGACTGCTCGCACCCTTGGCCGTCGCCGTGTCGTTATTTGGCACTTGTGAAGCGCCGGCGCAAACATGTGTTCCGCCTCCGGCTGGCCTGGTCGGCTGGTGGCCCGCTGAAAACACGACGAACGACCTAGTGGGCGGAAATAACGGCACGCTGGCAGGCAGCGTCGGCTATACCAATGGGGAGGTCGGCTCGGCGTTCAGCATCAACGCAGTCAGCAGCGGAATTGCTTTGAGCAACAGCGCCGCCCTGAGATTGCAGGACTTTAGCATCGAGGTATGGGTTATGCGATACAGCGCGACTGACGTTTCCTGGCTTGGAGGTGGCAACCCTGGAGCCATTTTTCATTACACGCCCGGTGGCTACGGGTTGGGCATGAATCCTGATGGAACGGTTTACCTGACAAAGATCGGCTCCAGCGCGGTGTACTCCACAACGCAGGTAACCGACACTGGCAACTTCCACCACCTCGCCGTGACCAAGGTCGGCACTAATGTTGTCATCTATATCGATGGCATTGCTGAACCAACCCCTTCTTACGATCCGGGCTTTGTATTCAATGGACCTCCGGCGATTGGCGCGCTCGGGGGCAATTTCGCGAATTCCTTTATGGGCGCGATCGACGAACTAAGCATCTATAATCGAGCACTGTCGCCGGGCGAGATTCAATTAATTTACAACGCCGGCACCGCGGGTAAGTGTGCGGGCCCCACACCGCCGGTGATTTTTGTGCAACCGACAAACCAAATCGCTACGGCTGGAAATACGGTCAAATTTACCGTGTCAGCCGGGGGAAGCGGGCCTTTGGCTTACCAGTGGCAATTTCACGGCACGAACCAAGTGGGCACCACCAATTACATTCTAAGCCTGACGAATGTCCAAATTCCCAGCCAGGGCAGCTACCAGGTCATTGTTACTAACGCCTATGGGGCAATAACTAGTGATGTCGCGACACTGACGCTGCAATCTCCACCGACCATTAATGACCAGCCGCAAAGCGTCACGAACTTCCCTGGCGCCACGGCGGTTTTCCTGGTTGGGGCTTCCGGAACTCCCCCCCTGACTTTCCAGTGGCAGTTCAACGGAACCAACCTTCCAGGAGCAAGCCACTATTCCCTGGTTATAACCAATTGTCACGTGGCCAACACCGGGCCTTACACGGTCGTTGTCACAAACACTTATGGTGCCGTGACCAGTGCGCCGGCACTCCTGGTACTCAACATGCCACCCATGATAACCACTCAGCCCACAAACCAAAGCCTTCCTGTGGGGGCTAATGCGACTTTCGTCTTGATGGCTACTGGCGTCGGCCCACTTGCCTATCAGTGGAGGCTCGGCGGCACAAACTTTGCCGGCGCCACCAATGCTAATCTGAGCCTCTTCAACGTCCAGAGCACTAACGCAGGAAGCTATGCGGCGGTGGTTTCAAATGCGTCCGGGGCAGTTACCAGTTCGGTTGCCACGTTGACAATCACCAATGCGCTATGCACGGCTGCTCCGACGGGTCTGCTGGGTTGGTGGCAGGCGGAAGGTTCTCCAGTGGACGCCGTCACAGGCAGTAACGGAACCCTGGTGGGCAGCGTCGCCTATGTCCCAGGCAAAGTGGGTCAGGCGTTCAGTCTCAACGGCAGCGGTAGTGGTGTCCTTGTTGGGAACATGCCTGCATACCAAATACAAGATTTCACAATAGAAGCTTGGATCAAACGCAGCAGCGCCTTAAAGGCTTCTACAAGCAGTGGTGTTGCTGAACTCTTTGGCTACGGTTCCGGGGGATACGCCCTTGGGATGCTCGACAATGGTTTGATGTTCCTGAGCAAGATTGGGATCGACAATGTCACGGTAACCACGCCCATAACCGATACCAATTTTCATCATGTGGCGGTCACTAAATCCGGGACCAATGTAACGTTCTTCATCGACGGGGTGCCTTATTCGGTACCTCCCTATAACACGACCTATTTCTTTTCGACCCAACTGGCTGTTGGCGTACGTTCAGACAACCTCGGAAACAGTTTCCTCGGCGCGATCGATGAAGTCAGCCTTTACAACCGTCCCCTTTCGGCAAGTGAGATACAAGCTCTCTATTACGCGACGGCCCAGGGAAAATGTGGCTATCCCTTGTCCTGGCTCAGGCAGCCGACCAATCAAACAGTTACGGTCGGCGGGACTGCCACTCTTGCCAGCGCCGTTGCGGGTAGTAGGCCTGTCATTTACCAATGGTATGCAAACGGGGCGGCCATTACTAAAGCCACTAACTCGAGCCTGACAATAAATGGTGCGACGCTTTTTGATGCCGGCGCTTACAGCCTGACTGCCTCGAACGCCGCCGGCCCCATCAGCAGCACGAACGCGACTTTGTCAGTTCGTTCGGCCCCGCTGCTGGCAAACGGCAGCTTCGAGACGGGCGACTTTTCCGGTTGGGTGACTAATGATATTTCGTCGCCGCTCACTCCGCTGGCCGTGCGAGGCGCAGGGTATAACTCAGGCTACGGGTTTTTCTCCGCAGCGCCGACCGATGGCAATTTTTGTCTCATTGAGGGGTTCGATGGAAACGGGCCAGGACGCATTCGGGCCGCCGTCGATGTGGTGCTGCCTGCGAGTCCAACGACTCTAACGTTCACCTACCGCGCCGCATGGGATATGCAAAATTACAGCGGTTCGACCAAACCCCGCACTTTCGGAGTGACCATTGAGTCCTTCGGCGGCGGTCCCGGGCTGCAAACCAACACGCTGCTGACCGCTGCTCCCGGAACGGCGAACTATGACACTGGGAATCAGAGCGCGTCGCTGGATTTATCAGCCTTTTCCAACCTCGCCATCCGCATCAGCTTTGATGCGACTATTCCCGAGTCATTTACTGGTCCGGGGTTTTTAGAGATCGACAATGTCGTTCTTTCCTACCCACCGTTCCCGCCTCTACTTGCCGGTAGATCCGGCCAGAACATTGTCCTCTCCTGGCCCGTCTCCTTTTCAAATTTCCTGGTGCTGAGTACCACAAACCTCTCTCCCCCGGTGGCTTGGACGGCGTTAGGCACGAATAGCTTCGTCCGGAGCGCTACTAATATTTCCCTGACGGCACCTGCCACGAGCGGAAACAATTTCTATCGGCTTAGATCTCAGTAAGAGAGCGACGCCCATAGAACACTTTCAAGCACCATCTTGCCAGCCAGTCCGGAAAAAACCGCCTTCCGAACACTTGCGCCGAGCGCCGGCCCACATACCGGATGAACGCGGGTGTGAGAAAACGCCGATGTCGGGAGTCGCTGGCGGCCACACGCGCCATAGACCAACCGAATTCGCCCAGCAGGCCGCTCCTCCCAATTGGACGTGCAACATCGGCGAACTTCTCGCTTTCGAGGACTTCCAAAAGTCGTCTCATCACCGCGCGCCGCTGACCTCGGGCGCTGGCATCGGCATTAAAGTAGGATTGGGGGTATAAATAAAAATTCGAAAGCACCTCGGGCACATGGCACATTCCATAACGAAACCCTACGACATAAGCGCAATACCAATCCGCGAACCATCTCAATTCCGGGATGTAGCCATCCGCCTCCAGCAGGGCGGACTTTTTGAATACCGCGTTTTGGCTGCAGATCGCCAATCGACCACTCTGGCCCAAGGCCACCATCTGGTCCGGGGAAAGGTAGGAAGGTTGATTTGGCATTCGGCCGCCGATGTACCAGTTCTGCCCAGTGGAGGTACACCGCCATTCGCACATGCCGCTGGCGGCACCGGCCTCCGGGTGGGCGCGTAGCAGGCGGGTAAAATGCTCGTAGATTCCCGGCCTGACCTCATCATCCGCCGCGTGGAAACCAACATAGTCGCCCCGAGCGAGCTCCAGGCCGCGGTTGATGGTCTGGTTGGTCCCCAGATTCCGTTCGTTCGGGCAGACCCGTATCACCGGCCTGCGCTTTTCGTACTCTCGTAGGACCTCAAGGCTATTGTCGGTAGAACCATCATCCACGACGATGATTTCATACGGCAAGACCGGCTGATTGAGCTGCGCATCCAGGCAGCGCGGCAGGAAGCGTGCGTGGTTGAAGTTTGGGATAACGACGGAGATGCGTGGCTCGGTCATTAGAACGGGTGAGCCCAGGCTCAACAGGAGGTGCAGTCGATGCAAACGGGGCGAGCGCACCATGCCTGCTCCTCCTTTACGATCTGACGGGCAACCGGTCCAGCCAGTGAACGTTCGAGAAGGATATTTTTCGTGGTACCCGCTGGTGCTGCTTGCAGCATCGCAGCCAATGCGGCGAGGACGGCGACGGCGCGCAGCAGTTCAATCAACGTGAACACGACGCAGGCTTGAGCTTTCATTCGATGTTAGGCGCCCGATTTTGACACCCAGCATCTCACAAATGGGGTCTTCCGTCAAACATTCCACCTTCCATATCGGACTGGTTGGCACCTTTGCGAATAATCAAGACCAAGTCGTCAGCGCGCCCTTTCCAATTGGCGACGGTCCGGCAGCGTTTTCGGTCCCGTCTGGTTCCAGCAGACTGGGTGAACGGCGGTTTCGAGGAATTTTCCCATTTTCTCCCGGTGATTATTGCGGAGGGGGCAAGCCTGCTTGGAGCCTTCTCAGGTCGTCGAGATCTCCAGCACTCGAAGCGGGTTGGTTGGCAAGGGTGGATGGCTTTGCCGCCTTCCACTTGAACCGGACGCAATGGCCGTCCGCGAACGATAGATTAGCTCCTTGCGTATGCCGGTCCGAGGGCAGATTGACCCACATAGTGCTCGGCGCCCACTGAACACCGAAGAAGGCGTCGTCAATCGTATCCTGATGTTCATCAATAAACACAAAGACCAGGACGGGTGACGGAATCTGGGTGAAACGCGTGACATACACAGACGGGCCGCCATTCAAACAGCAATCCATGGAATAGCTCCGCTGGCGAAGCTGGGTACTTCCGATAATGGTTGATCGGTCCGAAGGACAGCGGTAGACAGAAACGTTGGGGGTGTAGGGGAAAATCGTTCCGTTCCGTATGTCGGCAGGATCGGTACTTCTGGGAGCGTTGCCGATTACCCATGAATTCGTGAGAGCTGCCGCGCCTGCGCCGTTGTTATCAGACTTGTTTTCGGGCAACACATTGCGATTCTCGTCAATGTAAGAGAGCCACGCAGTCTGCAATTGCTTTAGATTGCACATACAAGCAATCTGGCGGCCTTTTTCCTTTGCGGCTGACAGTGCCGGCAACAGCATTGCGGCGAGAATCGCGATAATGGCAATCACGACGAGGAGCTCAATAAGAGTGAAGCCTCTTTTCATCTCGGCGAGAAAAGTTACATCCTTGTCTAAAATGGTCAAGCGAAAACCGTAACAAACCCAGAAACCAAAGTGAAGCTAACAAGAAAACCACAAACCCGCCGAAAACAAAAACTCGCTAACTCCGGGTGCTTCGCTGAGTGTTGTTGGCGCCCGCTGGCGATTGCCGGCCCACGGAACCTCGGGGTCTTTTGCCACGAATCGGGACGAGTTGCCGCGCCAAACTCGCTTGCCATACCAGCGAAATGCCGCCGTCCACGACGATGTCCTGGCCGGTAATGAACGCTGCATCCTTGCCGCAGAGGAAGCGCACGACCGACGCGACTTCTGAAGCCCGGCCGAAGCGACGCAATGGCGCGATGCGCTCGTACAGCGCAACCAGTTCCTTGTTTTTCCGATAGAAGCTCTCGGCCTCGGGCTTAAGAATGACTCCGGGCGAGACGCTATTCACTCGAATTCCAGCGGGCCCCAACGCGCATGCGTAGTAACGCATCAACTGCCGCAACGCCCCTTTGGCAACATGATAACCGACCGGTTGCTCTTCCGCAACAAATTGGCCGGCGACAGAGCCAAGAATAACAATCGCTTTGCCTTCGTGCGAGATGAACTTATTTCTTGTTAAGTCAATCATCAGCCGTGTGGCCGTAAGCGACACATCCAACTCCCTTTGCCATGAGTCGCCCTCCCCTCGGAAACGCTGGAGAAAGACGAGGCTCTGGAACGGCCCATTCACCTTGAAGATTTCCTGGACCAGGCCGGGCAGGGCCGCGGCCCGCGCGAGGTCGGTGCGCCAGACCCGAACTTGCTTTGGCCAACCGTCGCCTGTATCGTGCTGGCCAACAACGGAAACAACGTGGCCGGCGTCGGCGAATGCCACGACCACCTCGCGGCCGATGCCGCGCGTGCCTCCGACAACCAGCGTGTGGGGCGAGTTTCTCCTCGGCATAAAAGAGAGAGGACTATAGACGGGAAAAAACCTCAGAGGACCCGCACTTCGGGCAGCGGAACAAGGAAGCGTCCACCCTGATCGACGAACCGCTGGTGCCGCTTCCGTATCGGTTCCACGTAGCCCCAGGCCAGCACGACGACGCAATCGGCCTTCCGGGAATAAAGCTCCGAAGACGGCAGTACCGGAAGATGGTGGCCTGGGCTAAAAAGGCCGTGCCGGATCGGATTGTCGTCCACCAGGAAATCAATCCGGTTGCCGAGCTCAAACTGGAACAGCAATGTCGTGACTCCTACTGAAGCTCCGTAGCCCGCGATCACTTTACCTTGCTGCTTCCACTCAGCTAATTGCTCGTGAAGTGCGCCCCTGACCGCCCTGATACGGTTGTGGAACTCCCGGTACGTTTCGAGCCGGGACAAGCCTGCCTGCCCTTCCAAGGCAACTTGCTCAGCGACCGAGGGTTTGACCGGCCGCCGCCCCCCGGCGAGTTGAACGAAGCCGCGAATCGACCCACCCTTCGTCGGCACGCGATGGACATCAAACAACTCCATTCCATGACGTCGGAAATAAGCTTGTAATGGTGTGACGGAAAAGTAGCTGATATGCTCGTGGAAAAAGGTTTCGAGCAGCATCTTCGAGAGCACATCGAGCAAATAGCTGGTCTCAAAAACAAAGACTCCATCCGGCGCGAGCATCTGACGCACGCCCGCGGCGAAATCCGTCAAGTTGTCGATGTTCGCGAACACGTTGTTGGCAGTGAGGATAGCCGCGCAGCCGTGTTGCGCTCGGATCTCACCGGCCTGTTGGGCGGTGAAATAAGTGGGCAGGGTCTCGATGCCAGCCGCGGTCGCCTGGCGTGCAATTGCCGTTGCCGGGTCCACGCCCAGAACGCGGTGCCCGCGTGCTTTGAAGAATTTAAGCAGGGAGCCATCGTTGCTGCCCACGTCCATGACCAGCGAACCGGCCTGCGGTTGCACTGTCGTCAGTACTGCGTTCACATACCGACCAAAGTGCTCAACCAGACCGAGCGAGATCGACGTTTGGTACTTATAATTTCGGTAGAGCAGGTCCGGATTAATAACATCCGGGAATTCCGCGTGGCCGCAGGCGCGGCACAAGACGAGGTCCATTGGGAAACGCTCCTGTGGCTGGTCGATTTGGGGCGACGGAACGTAATCCTCTCCGCTGGGGGTGGGTTCCAGGGGAAGTGCCAGTTCACGGTCGCTACCGCCACAGAGGCGGCAATTGTCACGGTGGCTAGCGTTCTTGCTCATTCTTCAGACCGGCATACTCGGAAACATCCGATAGTAATTCAACCGGAAACTTGCGCGGAGTATCAGGAATGCAAGACGAGGTCGAGCGAGTATTTGCTGGATGGAAAGATCGAAGCGAACACGCCGCCGCGCTCGACCAGAGTCTGATTTTTTGCGATGATCTTCCCTTCGGCTGCTGGATTCGCGCTCAGCAAAACCAGGCTGATGTCGCCATCCGCCAGCGCCGCTGAGCTCCGGATTGGCAGTCGGGAACCCGGCATGAAAAGCCCCTGCTTGTTCGGGTTATCGTCTGCGACGAACTCGATCAGATCACGCAAACCCAAGAGGTGGACCCAGGTACAAGCCAGATGGCCGGCGCCGAAAAGAGCAATTTTGCCTCTTTTATGGCGAAAATCTGTCAAGAGAGCCCTGATGCTCTTGCGTCTTGCCGGAAGCGCTCCGGCAAAGGCGCGAGCACGCGATACTTCCGCTGCAAGCACCGCTGGCTCCGGGGCTTCCGGTGGTTCATCCGACGGAACCCGGGTCACCGCGACCAGGCAGTTCTCGAACGCGTAGGGATGACGTTCGTAATGCCACAGCGCGGCGCCTCCTGAGGTAACGGTGTGCCGGAAAGTTGCGGGTGTGAAATAAACGATATGTTCCTCCCACAGAGTCGTAATGTCCTGAGTGTCGAACGCGAGCGTGCAATCCGGCACTTCAAAAACGACCCAGCCGCCCGGCTTGGCCAATGTACGCACGGCGGTCAGGAATCCGCGCAGGTCATAAGCATGCTCAACAATGTGGCGTGCAATTACTACGTCGGCGTTGCCTCGCCGCGCGAGGATTTCGCGGGCGCGCTCCGGTGTCAGCTTTGCTTGGATCGTCTCCGCCCCGCAACCTCTTCGGATCACGCCCAGATCCTCATCCATGTAAACCCGCCAGACGGCGTGACCGCGCTGCTGCATCCGCGCTAACAGGGTGTCGTCTTTGAAGCTCACCCCGGCGAAAACCGCTTGGGTCGTCAGTCCCGGCAATGAGGCAAGCGTCTCGGCCACGTGGTCCAGGTGCCCCTCCGGCTCGGTGTAAGTGATCCAATCCACCGCTGGAACCAGTTCTGAAGCGGGTGGCGGCTCCAGCGTTTGGACCAATCCACACTGGCGGCACTGGCCGATACGCATCGGGTGGAGAAACTCGCTTCCTGAGGAATCGTGCAGGAAACGGTTGCAGATCGGGTGTGTGCCGCAATCCAACGTCAATTCGACGGTCAGTGTGTTACAGCAGAGGCAGGCCTTCATGGTGGTGGATTGTTCGCCGCGCTGTGGTTTGCCTCAAAAGTCACTCGAATGCCCTCCGCGAGGCTCGTGAATTGCATATCCGGCACCAGTGCGCGCAACCTGGAGTTGTCGAAGCCGTGATCTGCTTTTCCCTTCGTTCTGGGCCGGGAACCGAGCGGTTGTTCGAGGGCCACCAGGTCCTGAACGACATTCACCGCATCCTGGAAGCTGTAGCTCTGGCCGCTGGCAACGTTGACGATGCCATCGTAGCCATCAAACGTCAACGCATGCACGGCTCGGGTCAGGTCCCCAACAAAAATGAACTCGCGTTTTTCGGAACCATCCCCCCATAACACGATCGGTTCACGCCTCAGCGCCGCTTTGATGAAACCCGTCGGTCCATAGCCGCCCTGGTCGCCCGGACCATAAACCAGCGCCGGGCGAAGGATGAGCAAAGAAGTTGGTTTATTCCGGTCGATTGCTTTGCGCAGCAGAATCTCGGAAGCGAACTTCGCGAGACCATAATAGGACCTGGGCTGTGGTGGTGTCGCTTCGGTTATGTTCGTATTATGGACATCTTCACCATAAACGGCAGCCGAGCTGAAAAATATGACGCGTCTGACGGGACATTTCGCCAACACCCGGCAGAGGTTCATCACGATTTGTAAATTGCTCGAAAAGATTTCCAAGCTGTCCCCCAGTTGTTTCTTGATGGCCGCGCACACGATCACCGCGGTGTTCAGGTCGAACAGGTTGCTAAGCCTTTCGGCATGTTCCGGGAAGGTCAAATCCACATCCGAAAAACTTCGGCCCACAATCACGGCGGCTTGCGAATGTGTTCTGAAAAAACTGTGTAAGTTTCCTCCGATGAAACCGGTATGGCCTAAAATTACAATGCGCCGAATTGGATTCGACTGCTCTCCTGCGCCGGTTCGCAGAGGTTTCATGCTCGTTGCCCCGGGAGGCGATAGAACCGGTTCAAGCACCAGCGCGCCAGCCAGGCGGGGAAGAACCTTTTCGCTTGCAGCTCCGTGCTGCGGCGGAGGGTCCGTCGCACCAGAGTCGGGTTTAAAAAATGCCGGAATTCAGGCCGGCCGGCCACCAAACGCAGCACGGGCATGGCGAACAAGGACAGGGCCCCGCTGTCGCGCAATCGCGGCACCACGTCCGCAAAAGCCTCTGTATTGAGACGCTCGAGCAGCTTCAGGATTACCTGCCGGTGCTCGCCCGTTTTGTGGCCGGATTGGTAGAACGAACGGGGCAGCAGGTTGGCCAGGGACAGGACCTCCGGCACGAAGCAAACTCCGTGGCGAAAGCCGGTCACGTAGCAGGCAAACCAGTCCGCATGCCACCGCAGCTCGGGAGGAAACCCGCCCATCGACCGCAGCGGTTCCGTTTTGAAGAGGCAACTTGAGGTTATAATGCATAGCTTTTCGTTTTTCCCCAGCCGCACCAGGTCATCCGGCGAGAGGTAACTGGGTTCGGCGGCCATACCCGCCGCCATATGCCACGTCAGGCCTGAGAAAGTTTCGCGCCACTCCGCCACCGTGCAGCAAAGCCCGGCCTGCGGGTATCGGGCCAGGAGAGCGAGGGATTTTTCGAACAAGCCCGCCACGACTTCGTCATCGGCCCCGGGAAAAGTCACGTACTCCCCGCGCGCCAGCGCCAGCCCGCGATTCAGGCCAAAGACCACGCCCTGGTTTTTCTCGTTCCGATAGACTTTCAGATTGGAATGTTCCCGTTCATACCCGCTGAGTATCTCCAGGCTGTTGTCGGTCGAGGCATCATCAATCACGATGATCTCCAGCGGCGCAGCCGTTTGTCCCAGGATGGACCGCAGCGCGGTGGGCAAATACCGGCCGTGATTGTAATTGGGCAGGACGACGGATAGCGAAGGCAAATTCATTCGGCTTAGAGGAGCCTCAGCTCGGGCATCGGCACGACAAAGCGGCCTCCCTGCGCGGCAAATTGCGGGTGTTTGCGCCTGATCGGCTCGTAGTAGCGCCAGGCCAGCACCACAATGTAATCCGGACGCCGTTCGTAGATCACCTCCGAAGGCAACACCGGCAGGTGCAGCCCGGGGCTGAGCAATCCCTGTTTGGCGGGGTAGTCGTCCAGCAGATAATCGAGCAATCCGGCCAGCTCGAAATGGTACACCAGCGTCGTGGTGGTGGCGGAGGCGCCGTAGCCGGCAATCTTTTTCCCTTCGCCCTTGAGCCGCCGTAACAGGGCCAGCGTGGCTTGTTTGGTCTGCTCGATGCGCGTGTTGAACTTGTGGAAAAGCTCCGGCGTGTCGAGCCCCTGCCGCGCTTCCAATTCCCGTAACTCCCCCACGATGGGGGTTGCCTTCCGCGGCCCCCCGGCGAGTTGGATCGTGTAGCGGAGCGAGCCGCCTTTGGTGGGCACACGCAGCACGTCCACCAGCTCCAAACCGTGCCGGCGGAAGAACAATTCCACCGGCTTCACGGCAAACGAAGAAATGTGCTCGTGATAGATGAAGTCGAACACCATGTTGCGCACCAGATCGCCCAGGTAGTAACTCTCAAAGACAAACACGCCGTCCGGCGCCAGCAATTCCCGCACGGCCGCGATGACGCCGTCGAGATCGTCGATGTTGGCGATCACGTTGTTCGCCGTGATGATCGCGGCCGGTCCTCGCTCCCGCCGCAGACGCTGCGCCAACTCGACCGTGAAGAATTCCGGCAGGGTCTCCACGCCGGCAGCCGTGGCGCGGGCGGCGATTTCCCGGGCGGGATCGATGCCCAGGACCTTCATGCCCCGTCTTTGAAAACCCTTCAACAACGTCCCGTCATTGCTGCCTACGTCCACGACCAGCGCTCCGGCCGGCGGACGGATTCGCCCCAGCACTTCCGCAGCGTAATGGTCGAAGTGCTCGACCAGGCCGAGCGAGCTGACGGTCTCATAAATGTAATCGAGATAAATCGCCTGCGCCTGCACGACGTCGAGCAGTTGCGCAAAGCCGCAGCGGCGGCACAGGAATAAGTCGAGCGGGAAAACCGGCTGCGGTTGCTGCGCCTGCGCCGAAGGAATATAAGCATCGGCCAGCGGTGTGGGGGTGAGTTTCAGCACCAAATCCAGCTCCGTGCCATGGCAAAGGCGGCAATCGCTCCGTCGATAACTGAGATTGCTCATAAGTCAGGTCTTTGGTCTTGAAACAAGAGCATGCTTGAAACCCGCGGCTTTGCGGGCGAGACTTTCCTGCCACAGGAGCGAAAGGCCGCCGTCGGCGGCGATGTCCTGGCCGGTGACGAAGGAGGCTTTTGCGCTGCAGAGAAAAGCGATCACTTCGGCGATCTCCTCCGCCGTACCCATCCGCCCCAACGGGGTTACCTCCCGGAATAGCCGCTGGAGCGGCTTGTTCCGCAAGTAAAACTCCCGCGACTCCTCCTTCAAAACTGCGCCCGGCGTGACACAGTTCACCCGGACGCCCAGGGGTCCGAGCGTGACGGCGTAATAGCGGGCCATCTGTCGCAACGCAGCCTTGGCCGCATGGTAGCCCACCGACTGTTCCTCAGCCACCAGATGGCTCGCATTCGAAGTGACGATGACAATGGCCCCGCCCCGGCGCCGCTCGTAGTGGCTCCGCAGGGACTCGATGATCTCCCGCGTCGCGGTGAGCGACACTTCCAACTCGCCCTGCCACCCATCGCCCTGGCCGCGAAAGCGCTGGAGAAAGACGACGTTCTCCGGTGGACCATCCTGCCGAACGAGCTCCTTTACCGTTTCTTCGCGCAGGAGGGCGTCCGTCAGTTCGACCGAGTAATGGCAAACGTTGGCCCGCGGCCGTTCAGCCGGTTGGCGGCGGCCAATGACCGACACGCGGTGCCCTGCGGCCGCGAAATGCCGCACGACCGCGCGCCCGATGCCGCGGGTGCCGCCGACTACGAGCGTATGCGGAAGTCGCCGGCTCACGTTTTCCCTTCCGTCTCTGCCCTTACCCGTTCTTGAAAGGCCAAGCAGGCTGCCGGGTTGGATTCCTCCGGGCCCCAGGGAGCGAAAACCGTGTCTTCGCGCCGAAACGGGCCGTTGGTGACCTCGTGAAAGACGAGAAACTCTGAGGTAATCAGGAACGTATGGTAGCGCGGCCCGCCAATTCGATAATAAAACTTCCGGTCCGACTGGTAATCGCCCAACCGCACCACGTCGCTCACGGCGCCCGCGTCATCGAAAAAAACCACGTCCACCTTGCCCTCGATGACATGCACCGACTCGCTTTTGTTGAGGTGCTTGTGCGGGCGGACGTAAGCGCCCCGCGTGTGAACGATGAGCATCTCGTGCAGGCGATCGGTCGTGTCCGGGTGGGCGCAGATTCGGATGCGGCGCCGCGGGTTGAGCAGCGCCTGTTGTTTAAGCGTCTGGATGTCAACGCGGCTAAGCTGAACCAGCGGGTCGCCGGCCGTGAGCACTTCGTCGCTGAGTTTTATAAGACGCATAAAGGGGCTTCAACGTTCGCCAAACTTCTTCTTCGCCCAGTCGATTGCAGGCGCTTCCAGGTAGTGATACAAAAGGCCGGCGCACGCGTAAGTCACCAGCGACCCGGCCACCAGGAACAGCACCGCGAACGCGGGCCGGGGAAGCCCCCAGGCTGGTTCGCTGAGCCGCAGCAGCGCCATTCCCACCGGGAAATGCACCAGGTAAATCGAATAGGATGCTTTGCCGAGGAATAAAGCCGCCCGCGAACACCCAATCTTTTCGATCAGCTTGGCTTCTAACGCCTGTGGTGCCGCCGTGATTTGGCACAGGCACGAAAATAGAAAAATCCAGATAGCGAAGATCGAAGTCGTCAAAAAGGGGGTCAGTGAAGACACGCCGGAAGCCAGCCCGGTCAAGGCAGGCATGAGCATGAAAACCGCGATGGTCCCGCCGCACAAAACCAACCCCTGCAACCGCGGCTGCGACACGGCAGCATTGGATACGGCCTTGCGCAGAATTCGCCAGAGAACATACGACACGCCGCCGACGAAGAAGTACTGGATGTAAAAGCCAAGGAACGCCCCGTTATAATGCTCCATCGCCGCTCCCAGGCGCAGCTTGGAAAAGGCCCATTGTAACGCAACGATGCCGACACACAGAACGGCAAGCGTGGACACCTTGCGCGCTGCCGCCACCGCTAATGGTGCAATCAGGTAAAACTGCCATTCCGTGCTGATGCTCCAGGCTGGGCCCAGAAAAGCGCCGGAAGCGTCCGGCCACCAGGAAGGCGGCACCAAACCATGAACCATGGTGAGATGGGCCAAAATGTTTGCGAGGGCATACTGGCGGTGGAGGAGGGCCTTCGACGCCTGCCCGGTGAGCCAATCGTCCTGTCCCCACGGCAAACGCGACGGCACGCTGGATTGCCAGTACGAGACCAGCAACCCGAGCACAAAGCAACAGAGCAGCGCCGGGAATAGACGCATAAATCGCCGGGCGATGTAAACCCCATAAGGTTCTGCGCGGCTCTGGATCAGATGGCAAATCACAAACCCGCTGATGCACATGAACAAGCACACCGGCACATCGCCGTTCGTCGCGAGGAATGCAACTTTCCCGAGCAAGGAAGAGCCTTGGGTTTTGATCAAAGTGGCGGCGCCCAGAAATAGTGAGAAATGCCCGAGCATGACCCAGGACGCCAACATCCCCCGCACCCCCTCCAACAGGTCAACTCGAACCACCGGCCCGCCTTTGGGTCCGCGCGGTTTACCACTCGCATCCCGAATCGCCGGCTCCGAGCCCGGCCGCAAAGGTGCAGGGTCCCGCTTTGGCTCCTGGATGCTTTCGTCCGCCATGCTGTCCACCGGCTCTCTCATGCCATCCGTACCATGCACCGACCGGCGGCACGGCCGTTTTTCAAATCGGCAATGGCATCGTTGATCTGATCCAAGCGGTAACGCTGGCTTACCAATCCCGGGAAGTCCAGCTTGCCGGCCTGGCAAAGCCGGACCAGCTTCGGGATGTCGATTTCGGGCCGGCACCCGCCTCCCTCCGAGCCGGTCAGCACTTTGTTGAAGTGCAGCGGCAGGGTGTAAAAGCTTGGGTGCCGCGCCGCTTTGGGCGGCACGCCCACCAGAATCACCCGGCCCTGGGCGCCGGCGACCTCGTAAGCGGTCTCAATCACCTCGGCAACGCCGGTATTCTCGATCGCCACATCGACACCTTGCATGCCGGCGATTTTCCGAATCTCCTCGCGCAAATCGCCATTGCGCGCGTTTAAAGTGTGGGTCGCGCCGAGTTTGCGGGCCAATTCCAGTTTATGGTCGTGCAGGTCAATGCCGATGATCGGATGCGCCCCGGCTTTCGCCGCGAACTGGATGATGTTCAGCCCCACGCCGCCAGTGCCGAACACGGCGATGCTCTCGCCGATCCCCAGCTTCGCGTTGTTGTTGATCACGCCCATGGCGGTCGTCACGGCGCAACCGAAGAGCGCTCCCGTTTCCACATCGAAATCCGCCGGGACCCGGGTCACCCGATTCTCGGAGACAATCGAATACTCGCTGAAAGTGGTCACCCACCCGGAGTTGATCCTGGGAAAAGCTCTCGACGTGTAGTTCGCGGGAGGCGCTTGCAGGCCCGCGCCCTTGCGCCAGTGGCAAACCACGCGCTCCCCCGGCTTGACCGCCGCCACCCCCTCGCCGACCTCCACAACCTCCGCCGTCGCCTCGTGCCCCAGCAGATGTGGCAGGAACTTGTCCGGCCCTTTCGCGCCTTCGATCTCGTTGAGCTGCGCCCCGCAAATGCCGCTGCACAGGATCTTAACCAGGACCTGGCCAAAGCGCAGCGGCGCCGTCTCGATTTCCTCCAGGACGAGCGGCTTCTTCAGTTCTACCAAAACGGCGGCGCGGAATTTCACTCAAAGTAGATGAATTCGTAATCGCCGGTGTACCCAAAATGCTGGTAGAGCCAAATCCACTCGGCCGTGTCGAACAGCGACTCGGCGGTCAAGGCCCAGCACTCGAGGTTAAACATCTCCTGTTCGTTGCGGTAGCTCTCCAGCATCACGTAACCCTGCCTGCCCACGCGCTCGATCTCGCCCAGCGCCGTCTTCAACTCGAATAACCGCAGGTTGTGCAGCGTCGTCAGCGAAATGACCAGGTCGAAATGCTTGTCGCCGAATGGGTAGGCGTCCTGCGCCCGGTAGCGGAAGAGCGTGCCTTGGAAGTCCGGGTGCCGGGAAGCCAGGCCGTGTTGGGAAGTATCAAAGCCCACCAGTTCCAGGCCCGGCTGGATCAACTGCATTTCATACAGCAGAAAGGCCTTGCCGCACCCGACATCCAGCACCCGCGAGCCGGCCTTGAGCCCATAAATATCGATGAGCGCCTGCGCCACCGGCTTCCAGCGTCCCGCCAAATACTTATAGCCGCCGTAGCCGTACCGCCGGTCGCCGTCCCAATAATCCTGCTCGTATTCTTTGGCCTTGAGCATGCAACGGACTTTGTCATCGACCATGCGGGCGAGATACTCGCGTTTGGTGGCTTTATGCAGCGGGGTAACGATGTTCAGTAATCGGCCCATAGTTAACTTTTCAATGAACGGTCAAAGGTCTCGCCTGAGATAGTTGCTGGACCACTGAGACGATTTGCTCGGCCGTGACGTCGTATCGCTTGAGCAGGGTGGCCTGCGAACCGTATTGGTCGGGGAAGACGTCCGGCAGACCAATCCGCCGAAACCGTTTCGGCATGTCGAAATCCGTCTCGGCCAGCACCTCCGCCACGGTGCTGCCCAGGCCGCCGATGACGCTGTGTTCTTCGATCGACACAATCACCGGGACTGGCCGCGCCAGCTCGAGGAACGTCTCCTGGTCGAACGGCTTGACCGTCGGCACGTGCAGCACCGCCGCGCCGATTCCGGCCGCCGCCAGCGCGCTCGCAGCATCCAGCGCCGCTTTGAGCATAATGCCCGTTGAAACGATCAGCGCCTCGCCGCCCTCCTTCATCGGAATCGCCTTGCCAATTTTGAACGGCACGCGGTCATTGGTCACGATCGGCTCGCCGCCCTTGCCCAGCCGGATGTAAATCGGCCCGGGATGCTCGACCGTCTGCGGCATCATCCGCTTCATCTCCTCCGCGTCAGCGACCGCAATGACCGTCATGCGCGGCAAGGCCCGGAAGATCGCGATGTCCTCGATGGCTTCATGCGTCGGCCCCAGCGGCGCATAGACGACCCCGCCGCCGTTGGCGATGAGGCGGACGTTGGCCTTGTGCAGGCACAGGTCCAGGGCGACCTGTTCAAAACAGCGGCGGGTCAGGAAGGTCGCAATCGTATTCACGTAAACGATTTTGCCTTCGAGCGCCAGACCGGCGGCCATGCCCACGACGTTGGCTTCGCTCACGCCTTCCATCAGGAAGCGGTCGGGCATCTCGGCCTTGAATTGTTTCAGCGTTCCAATCCCCAGGTCCGAGCCGATAAAGAAAATCCGCTTATCCCGGCGGGCCAGTTCATACACCATGTCCAAACAGGTCTTGCGCATTATTCCTTCGCCTCCAGCTCGCACAGCAACGACTTCACTTCGTCGTCTGTGACCTTGTTCTTGTGATGCCAGTTCAGATTGTTTTCCACGAAGGTGATCCCCTTCCCTTTGATCGTGTGGCAGATAATCGTGCTGGGCTTGTCCGGGTCAAACGGCGCCCGTTTCACAGCCGCCCGGATTTGTTCGACGTTGTGGCCATCGACTTCCTCGACCGCGAACCCAAAGGCGCGCCATTTATCGGCATACGGCTCGAGGTCCAGCACTTCGTAGGTGGTGCTGTAGGATTGCTGCTTGTTGTAATCGACCAGCACCGTCAGGTTGCTGAGCTTGTGTTTGCTCGCGCACATCGCCGCTTCCCATAACGAACCTTCATTCGACTCCCCATCGCTGGCCACGACAAACGTACGGTAATTGGCTTTTTCATACCGCGCGTTTATGGCGAAACCCACTGCGATGGGAAGCCCGTGGCCCAGGCTGCCGGTCGAGGCTTCGACCCCCGGCACTTTGCCGTACTCAGGGTGCCCGCCCAGAATCCCGTCCACCTTGCAGAACTTCCATAACTCCGCTTCCGGGAAAAAGCCTTTTTCAGCCAGCAACACGTAAAGCGCCAGACAACCGTGCCCCTTGCTCAGAATAAACCGATCCCGCTGCGACCAACGCGGATTCTTCGGGTCGTATTTCAGGATATCGTCGTAGAGCACGCGCAGGATTTCGACGAGCGAGAAGGCCGAGCCGACGTGGCCGCGGCCGCCTTTGTGCAACATGCGCACGATCTGGCAGCGCAGCTCGCGCGAACGCCGGTCCAACGGCGTAGCATTTACGGGGGGAGCTTTAATCACAGTAAGGGAAAGATTGGTATTCCTGCCGAATCCGCAGGAGCAACTGCCGGGCCTTGTCCAATTGCTGCAGTTGCAGCGTAGAGC
The DNA here is from genome assembly GCA_035566895.1 of Binatia bacterium. Taxonomy (GTDB): domain Bacteria; phylum Verrucomicrobiota; class Verrucomicrobiia; order Limisphaerales; family UBA8199; genus DATMQA01. The sequence continues at coordinate 10,786 of DATMQA010000189.1, read as the reverse complement.
GGTCCACCGCCGTCGCCGCCGCGAACTGCCGGCGCAAGTAGGAATCCGGCAAAAATTCGTTGAGCATGATCGTGCACCACTTGAGGCCAAACAGCGGGTAAACGCCGGCCACGCGGTTCGCCAGGCCGGGCCAATCGCTGAACCGGCGGAAGATCGCCGCGGCAAATGTCCGCTTGGAATTTGCCGACAGATTCATCGCTGGATGCAGTAAAAAATCTGCTATCATCTTCGCAGGATCATCCCAACCGAAATACTCGAAGTCCAGAAAAATGATCCGTCCGTCGGGCTGTCGGAGCGCATTATGAAAGCCGAAATCCGAGGGGCTGAGCGTTCGGAGCGCCCAATCCAGCTCTTCTGCAAACGACATCCCGGCCGCGCGAAGCCCGGCCTCGCTCCACCGGCTCACCTCCGCGAGCAGCGGCGCGAATTCGCGGTCGAGAAACTCCCGCAGCTCCTCATAATTTGGTGTTTTCTTAATTGTGCTCTTTGGTGGCAATTCCCCTCTCAACCTTTCCAGCCTAGCTCGCACATTCTCGACAATCAATTGCGGCGCCAGGCACGCCTCAGAGGCGAGCCCCAGCTTCCGGCCTTTCGGCCTGCGGCTCAACTCGCGCAAACGGCCCAGGAAATCCGCCGCTGCCAGCAACTGCGCGTCGCTGGCCTGGCCGGGAGGAACCTTCTCCCCCTCGATAAACTGATACAACGCCCAACCTGGTCCCGGATCGTGGGCCAGTGGCTGCGGCACATCGCGAATGCCGTTTGCCCAGAGATACGAGAAACTGTTGAATTCCGTCGCCAACCGGTCCCGCTGGTCATTGGGATGCCGAAAATAAATCTTCAACGCAAATCGCTCGCTCTCCAGCACACTATCCCCGGCTCCGCCACCCTCTCTCAACCCATTTAGCTCTTTTAACCCGTTTAACTTTTTTAACTCCTTTAACCCTTCCAGCCCGCCCCCCTCAACCTCCACCGTGACCTTATACACCTGGCTGTTGCGCCCGCCGCCAATGCGTTCCAGGCCGGTCACCTCGACCTTCAGCCAGCGCCCCAGCGCCGCACGCAAGTCTTCGGAGCGCAGTTCAGTTTGTGGCGTCGAAGACATATTCCGTTACCTGTGCCCAGTCCGCCGCCGGCGTAACCCCCGCCAGCCCGGGTGGCGCCTGGCGATGGCCGAAAAGAATCTTCACCACGCCGGGCGGAAAAATCTCTTCCAAAAACGTTTCCTTCAGGTCATCGATAAAATGCGTGCAGCCCGTTTCCTGAATGAGCCGGATTTTTTCCTGCCGCGTCGTCCCGAAGAAGACGTGCTGCGGCGAAAGGCCCACGCGGGCGGCATCAAAAAACCCTTGCTGCGCCAGCCAGTCGCGTGCGGTCTGGTGCAGGTCGTAGGCCGGGCCGACCACGGGTGCGGGCGTCTTGTGACTGATAATATAGACCGGCAGCCCCTGGCGCACGGCGCGCGTGAAAAACTCGAGCACTCCGGGAAACGGCTGCGCTTCGGCCATCCGCGGCCCATAGACATACCCCTGCAGCTCCGTCCAGTCCCGCTCCTGCCCGCGGCGCCGGAGCAGATCGCGCACTTCGTTCTTGCGCGCCGACGTGACGGCTGGGATCAACCCCCGCTCGACCGCAATCCGATGAAACAAATCATCGTAGCGAACAATCGTATTATCGAAATCAACGCCGACGATCATGGGGAGTGGTCAGACAGCAAGTGGTCAGTAACCAGTAATCAGTAATCAGTAGTCAGTAATCGCGCGTTTCTTCTACTAATTACTGACTACTGGCTAATGACTAAATCACGTTTTACGTTTTATCCCTCACTTCACTTGCAACTGCTGCATTCGCTTGATGTTCGAATAAATCGGGTTGGTCAACGGCTCCTTGAGCAGCCCGCGCCGGAACGCGTCGGCAATGTCCGCAATCGCGTCTTCAATCGTATGACGAGTCTCGAACCCGAGCACGCGCTTGATCTTTTCTGAATTGACGTGATACGAGCGGTTGTCATTGGTCGGCGTGTATTCCAACTCGATGGTCGGGTCGCGCAAGGTGTCGCGCACCATCCTGGCGATGTCCTCGACGGATCGATTCTGAAAACCGACATTAAAGGCTTCGCGCTCGATCTTCTTGCCCGGGGCTTCGAGCAAGGCCAGGTAAGCTCGCACCATGTCTTTGATGTGCAGGTTGGGCCGGAGCTGTTTGCCTCCGAAGATGCGAATCTTGTGATTCACCAGCGCGTTAATCGTCAGGATGTTGACTGTCAGGTCAAGCCGCAGGCGCGGGGCATAGCCGCAGATGGTCGCCGGCCGGACAATCACCCGTTCCATACCGTTGGCCTTCGAGTGCGCCAGCAGATCCCGTTCGCAATCCAGCTTGAACCGCGAGTAATCCGTCAGCGGCAGCGGTTCGGCATCCTCCCGAACGTCCGGCGTTTCCTTCACGCCATAGATGCTGGACGAACTCGCGTAGATGAACCGGTGTACCCCCTGGTCAATCGCGCCTTGCAGCAGACCCGTGAAGGCATCGTAGTTGATCGATTTGCCCAGGCCCGGGTCCAACTCAAAACTCGGGTCATTCGAGATGCAAGCCAGGTGGATGACGGCATCGACCCCCTTGAGCGCCTGCTTGAGCTGCGCGCTGTCGCGGATGTCCAAATCGAGCCGCTCCAGCTCGGGATGCTGGTTGTCCTCGCCGAAAACATCCTTCCCGTACCAAAAAACATCGACCACTTTGACGTGGTAACCCTGTCTGACAAGCTCGGGCACCAGCGCGCTGCCGACATACCCACCGCCGCCGGTGACGAGAACCGACTTAAACCCGTTCGGATTATTATTGCTCATAAACTGCTGCTAAAATGGAGAGATAAAGTGGTGGAATTACTCCTCTTATTCAAGGTCTTTTTCGCCCTTTTTCGCCCTCGATTCGTCCTCTTTCTCTTCCTTTGGCTCATCCCCAATCCCTTCCTCTTTGGGGAGGCGGGACGAGGAAGAGAAAGAGGAAGAGGACGAAAAACCGTCCGGACGGGTCACGCATCAGGCATCATGCGTCCCGTTTTCACTTCATTAGCGACGTGATATGCCGAAAAAGGCTCGACGGCTCAATCGAACTCCGGTGCCCCATAATCGTGCAGGCCTCGGCTCCCACGACATTGGCGATGAAACCCAGCGCCTGTGGCGGCACGCCCAGCGCCGCACACGGCGCCGTCAGCCCGAGCACGGCGTCCCCCGCGCCCACCCGGTCAACCACCCGAATCGAAAACGCGGGCACTTGGAAAAACCCCTGCGCGCGGTCGTGAATCAGGCAGCCGGTGCTGCCGCGGGTCACGAGCAGCAGTTTGGTGGCAATCTTGCGGGCCAGTGCTTCGGCCAGGCCGCGCAGGTCGGCGCGAGACGAGTGGGCATCGAGCCGCACCTCCGGTTCGCCCAGCGAGACGAAATCCGCGCGCGGATACTTTGAAATCATGTTGAAGCCGCGGTTGCCCGCGTTGACCTGGGTGTTGACCGCAAGGAACCTGGACCGCTCGCAGACAAGCTGCAAGGCCCGCTCGGTCATCAGGCCGTGGCCGTAATCGGCGACAATGACCACGTCATACTGGGGCAGCAAGCGCTCCAGTTCGCCCAACAGCTTCTCCTCGACTCCCGCCGGAAGCAAATCGTTGCGCATCACATAGACCTCGAACAACTTGGCCGACAGGTATTCCTCGAGAAACCGCCGCTTGATAATCGTGGGCGCCCCGGGAATGCGAATGAAACCCGATTGGATATTACCGTTGAGCCTGGACTGGATGAACTCCTCGCAAGAATTGACCTCGCCCAGCGCGCTGACCAGGCCGACCTGATCGCAAAAATTCGAGACGTGGTTGGCAATGGCCAGCACCCCGCCGGCATATTGCTCGGTCCGGTTGTGCAACGCCGCCAGCACGGGCTCTTTGCCTGATTTGCCCATCACCGAACAAAACTGGTATTCATCGACGATGGTCTCCCCGATAATCAACACCTTGAGTTTGCGGATGGCCTGCAGGTATCCGACGATCTCCTCCGGAGCATGGCGGGCGCGGAACTCTTCCAAAAAGGTCTTGGTTTCCGGCGTGAACACGTCCATAAACCGGTTGATAAGGGTCGAAGCGCTGAAGGTCTCTTCATCGGTCAACACCAGTTGACCGCCGGCCGCTTTGACCGCGTTCTCTTCCTGGTCGATGGCGTTGGTGTGGTCGCGTTTGCCGCCCTCGCGCACGACGCCTTTGACGTAGAAATCGGGCCGCAGCCGCTGGATCGTTTCCACCGCCGTCGGCCATTCGTTGATGGCCACGAAATCCACGCATACGAGCGACGCCAGCGCCTCGGCGCGCAGCCGCTCGGGGAACGCGGGGCGGTGCGGTCCTTTATTGACAAACCGGTCAGGCGTGAGGGTCACCACCAGCGCATCGCCGTACTTTCGTGCCGCTTCCAGGTGCTTGATGTGGCCGATGTGCAGCAAGTCAAACACCCCGTGGCAATGGACGATCTTTTTGCCCTCGGCCCGGAAGCTGGCCAGCGCCTTGGCCAACTCGTCAACCCGCATTATTTTTTTGTCTGTCATCGCTGTTCAGGTAGTGCCGCTGGTTTGGCAGGCCTCAACCTGCAACCGGCACGCCTTCTTTATATCACGGACACACCTCCACTCAAGCCGCGACTTACCGCTTTCAGAATACGTAGCGCAGCCGTCTCGGCTGCGAGTTTGGGAACCATCCCGGTGCCCATCTGTTGACGCTTCGCCGAGCCGCGCCGTCCCCGGGCGGCTCAGGACCGGACCTTTCGGTAGAACTTCGCGTGTGACAGCGACCGGCTGCGGCGGAATCGCCAGAGGCGGAAGGGGTCCAAAAGTACCGCCAAGCGCGGCAGTGCCTCGCGGTAAAAGTCCTCGGAAAACCGGCGGCGCACCCAGCCTACCACCTTGCGCCCGAAGTTTGACTGGCCGAAGGGGTCATCCACACCCTGGCCCTGTTGCCATTGCGGAACATAATCACTTTGCTGCGGGGTGATTTCGAAAACGGGCTTGCGTGACACCCTTTTTGCCAAAACAAACAAAGAAACTTCGTTATGACCGATCAGCGCGACGCGCTGGCCAACCTTCGCCGGGTCTTGCACCTCGAACCACGGCCCGCGAATGTTGAAGTCGTATTTGACCCCAAGCAAGCTCGATCGGCCCAGCCCATCCTCGAGCGCTACCATCCGCTCGACCACAAACCCGTTGTCCGGAGAGAGCACACGGAAAAACAGTTCAGGACTAAACTGGTAAAAACCGTGACCGCAGAAATTGTTGGCCGGGGTAAGCAGAATCAAGTGTCCGCCCGGCTTGACCATCGTCATGCAATTAGCGATGGCAACCGGAAAATTGAACACATGCTCCAGGGTTCCGCCATCGATCACCACATCAAACCGCTCCTCCATTTCAGCCGGGACGGGCCGGTTCAAATCGTGAATCAGCGTAGCCTGCTCATACGCCGAAGCGTCCATCGAGGATACCGTTTTCGCCCCGAGGACGCGGCCGAGAATCTCGAAGCGCCATTTTGTCGCCCGCAGCGACGCCAGAAAATTCGCTTCCCCCTCGGGCGGAGTCGGCAGCCCGTATTCGCGGAATAACCCAAGCAACCGCTCCGGGCTGACCATCATGTATTGCCGGCCCAGGGTCAGAGTTTCATCAAAACGGACCCCGGCCTGACGCGCCTGCAAAAGGAACTTAGTGGAGTTGAGGGCTAATCCCATGTCCGAAAAAGGCTATGTTGCGCCAAGTCCTCCCCGCAAGTGAAAACAGGCCGATACCCAATCATGGGACGCCTGACACTGCCGCCATTTTGTTGTAGGCTTGTGGCGCAGCCGCCTCGGCTGCAAGTTGAAGCGCGTCTCGCCGCGCGGCAGATCAGTGGTTTTTGAGGGCAAGGTACACCAGGACGGTGTTCTCAAAATCGGAAATCCCTTGAACGCAATCGACAGGACGTGCACTATTTCAATGAGTTTGCGAAACATTTTGAATAAAAAAGTAAGCGAAAAGGCGCGCTCTTGGGATAACCACCGGTTTTATGTCTTTGCGTTGTGCGCAAGCGTCTTGTTACTGGTGCTTTTCAGAAACAGTCTCGATCCGCGTCAATTGTGTTTCTCGAATGACGGGCCTCTGGGCGGGGAGAGCGCCGCTTTTGCTGCGATGCCCGGCGCTTTCTTCGGCGTCTGGCAGGACCTGAACAGCATCGGCGCCGATTTTGGCAGTCGCTCGCCCTGCCTCACCAGCATCCTTCGCTTGCTGCTGGGGCCGCTCGGCTTTGCCAAATTTTATGTCCCGCTCCTGTTGCTTTTCCTCGGCTGCAGCGCTTGGTTTTTCTTCCGGCAGATGCGCTTTTCACCGCTGGCTTGTATTCTTGGCGGGCTGGCGGCGATGCTGAATTCGAACTTTTTCTCGCCGGCTTGCTGGGGGGTGGGGCCGCAACCCATTTGTTTTGGGTTTACCTTTCTCGCGCTGGCGGCCCTGGCGTCCGAAGTGCCACGCTGGCCGTGGCTGAAATATGTCCTCGCCGGTCTGGCGGTTGGCATGGCCGTGACGGAAGCCGCCGACGTTGGTGCGATCTTCAGCGTCTTGTTCGCTGCTTTTGTGTTTTACTCGGCTTTTGTTCGCGAAGAACAACACCTGCGCGGAGCGGCTCGAGGCGTCGCCAGTGTGGCGGTGGTCGCGGTCTTTGCGGCCTTCATCGCGGCCCACGCCCTGACCGGGTTCATTGGCATTAATATCAAAGGTATCGCCGGCACCCAACAGGACGCCCAAACGAAAGCCGACCAGTGGGACTTCGCCACGCAGTGGAGCCTGCCTAAGAACGAGGCTCTCAGCCTGTTGGTTCCCGGTCTGTTCGGCTTTCGAATGGATACCCCGGACGGCGGCTCCTATTGGGGAGCCGTGGGCCGGGCCCCCTCTTTTGATCGGTATTTCTCAGGCGGTCCGCTAAAGCCTGGCGACATGGTCAGAATCGACGCCCCGGCCGACCCGCGGCTCGACACCGTTAAGCAAGTAGGTACCGATGGAAAACTCGCTTTGCCATCGGTCGGCGATGTCAAAGCGGCCGGTCTGACCACCTCCGAAATCGCGGGGCAAATCGGCAAACAGCTTTCCTCCCAAGGCTCAGCAACCGAAGTAAAAGTTCTCCTCGAGCCACCCCCGGGGTCGCAGCCCGCTCTCCGCCAGACCGGTGGCGGCATCTACGCGGGGGTCCTGGTCGTCCTCGTGGCCGCCTGGGCCGCCACCCAATCCCTGCGGCGCCAAAGTTCGGTTTTTAACCTGTCTCAGCGGAAGTTGCTTTGGTTTTGGCTCGGGATCATAGTGGTTTCTTTGCTACTGGCCTTCGGGCGGTTTGCGCCATTTTATCAGTTTCTTTATGCTCTGCCCTACTTCTCCACTATCCGCAATCCAGCCAAGTTCACCTATCTCGTGAACTTTGCGCTGGTGATCCTGTTCGCCTACGGCATCGACGGGCTATGGCGCACCTATCTTCAGCCGGCTGGCGGCACCGTCAACCAGCGGTCTGGCTGGCCCGCCTGGTGGAGCAAGGCAGACCGTTTCGACAAACGGTGGGTGCTCGGCTGCGGCGCTTTCCTTGCTCTTAGCCTGGTGACCTGGGCGATTTATTCCCACTCGCGCCCGGCCCTGGAACAATACCTCGGGCGCGCCCAGGTCAGTGATGCTCCCGCAGCTATCGCTGCCTTCAGCATCCGCCAGGTCGGCCTGTTTGTGCTCCTGTCCGCGCTGGCAGCAGGCCTGGTTGCGTTAATCCTCAGGGGGACTTTCGCCGGTCCGCGCGCCCGATGGGCGGGCCTCCTGCTCGGCCTGCTGCTGGTGGTTGACCTTGGCCAGGCGAATCTGCCCTGGATCGTCTATTGGGACTATAATTACAAATACGAAACCGAGGCTCGCAATCCGCTGATCGAGTTCTTGCGCGACAAGCCGTACGAGCACCGCGTCGCGATTCTTCCACGCTGGCCCTTTGAGCGCCTCCAGATGCCCCCGGAGGCGCTTTCCGCCCAAGGGCAACTCGCCAGTTTCTACAACGTGGAATGGGCCCAGCACCACTTCCTCTACAACAACATCCAGTCGCTCGATGTCGTGCAGATGCCGCGCGAACCGGCAAACCTGAGGGCGTTTCAGAGCAGTTTGCTCTTCGACGGCGTCCCGGAACACTGGTTCCGCATCGCCCGCCTCTGGCAGCTCACCAATACCCGGTACGTGCTCGCTTTGACCGGATATGTCGATGTGCTCGACCAACTCCTGGACCCGACCAACCACAGTTTCCGCGTCGCAACCCGTTTCGAACTAACCCCAAAACCGGGCGTGTCCAGGCCGGTTTCTTACGACGATTACACCGTGGCCCTCAATTCGAGCGGCCGATATGCGGTGCTGGAGTTCACCAACGCCCTGCCCCGCGCGAAGCTCTATTCCAACTGGCAGGTCAATACCAACGACGCGGCTGCCCTGGCACAGCTCACCAGCCCGGCCTTCGCTCCCGAGAAAAGCGTCATCGTCTCGATGCCGGTTCCTCCCCCGTCCGCCGCCTCCGCCACGAATGTTAACGCCGGCACCGTCGAATTCACCAGTTACACACCCAAAGACATCGTGTTCAAGGCCAACGCTGCCTTGCCGTCCGTTTTCCTGCTCAATGACAAGTTCGGTGATAACTGGCGAGTCTTTGTGGATGGCAAGCAGGAAACTCTGCTGCGCTGCAATTTCCTGATGCGCGGCGTTTATCTCACGCCCGGCACGCATACCGTCGAGTTCCGGTTCCAGGTCCCGCTGGGGCCGATGTATATCAGCCTGCTGGCGATCGGCGTGGGCCTGGGTTTGCTTGCCTTGCTGCTCGTCGCGCCGCAAGGACCGGCAAAACTCCAAACTCCGGAACCCAAACTCTCGGAAAACACCGAGCTGCAAGCGCCGCTCTCCAAATCGCAGGAAAGCGCGAAACCACAAGGTTCCAAAAAGCCGGTTCGGGCCGGATGAGGCGGCTGGAGGAAGCTCCAATCTCCAGGAGCTCACAATCCCGTGGGGTGTTCCACAAACACCCATGGCACCTTGAACCGGCGTGATAAATGGGCGGCCAGCGCCTTCACGCCGAAGGTTTCGGTCGCATAATGGCCGCCGTAGAGCACGTTCAACCCCAAGTCCTCCGCCAGCGCGTAGGTCCAGTGCGGCCCTTCGCCCGTCACGAAAGTATCGACGCCTTCGTCCGCCGCGATTTTCAGTTCGGCCCCGGCGCCGCCGGTCACCACGCCGATGCGCCGGCAGCTCTCGGGACCGCCCGGGATGAGGAGCGGTTTGGACCCGGTCGCTCGTTGCAGACGTGCCGCGAGCTGAGCGCGAGGAATGGTCGCCACGGCCTGAAACCCGATGTTTTGACCGTGGCTGAAGAAAAATGGGCGCAACTTTTTTAATCCCAGCGCCGTGCAGAGCTGGACGTTGTTTCCCAGCTTCGGATGCGCGTCCAGTGGCAGGTGCGAGCTATAAACTGCGAGGTCATTTTGCAGGAGCGTGCGCAGCAGTTCGTAGCGCTTTCCAGTCCAGGGATGCGCCCCTTCCCAAAAAAGGCCATGGTGGACCAGCAGCACGTCGGCCCGGGCGGCGACCGCCAGGCGCACCGTGGCCAGGCTGGCGTCGACCGCCGCGGCGATCCGGTTGACGGTGCCGCGATTCTCGACCTGCAATCCATTCGCTGCGCGCTCGTAATCCTGCACATCGGCAGTACGGAGCAGTCGGTCGCAATAGCAGACGAGTTCGCTCAGGGATGCTTTTGGCATGGGACGATGGAACCAGAATTGCCATGGGTTTGCAAAGTGGGAAACGGGATGAGTGATGCGTGAAACGTGAAACGTGAAACGTGAAACGTGAAACGTGAAACGTAAAACGTGAAACGTGAAACGTGAAACGTAAAACGTGAAACGTGAAACGTAAAACGTGAAACGTGAAGCGTGAAACGTAAAACGTGAAACGTAAAACGTGAAACGTGAAACGTAAAACGTGAAACGTGAAGCGTGAAAGTGGTCGGATGCTTTCCCCCGTCACGTTCGTCGATTCACTGGTTGCTGACCACCGATTACGGGGTATTCCAAGCTCCAGGTTCACGTTTCACGTTTCAGCATCAGGTTTCACTCCGAAAAGTTATTCACACCCTGTTCACAACGGCCTTGCGCGTCACAAAGAATTCTCAAAGCTCTTATTGAATTCCACCACAAGCCTTTTATAGTGCGCTTCGGTCAGTCGTAAATCGAAATGAGCAACTCTACCGATGCCAGTGAGCCCTGGAGTGTCCAGCGCGCCCGCAATCTCTACAACATCCATCGCTGGGGAGCCGAATATTTCGACATCAGTGAGGCTGGACGGGTAGTGGCCAAGCCGCTGCGGGACGCCGGCGCGTCGGTCGATTTGACCGATGTGATCGAGGAAGCCAAGGCGCGAGGGTTGAAGTTTCCGGTGCTGATCCGGTTCCAGGACATCCTGCGCCACCGGGTGGAGTCGATCAACCTGGCGTTTCGCAGCGCCATCAGTGAATTCAATTACCAGGGCAAATATCGCGGGGTGTTCCCGATCAAGGTCAACCAGCTTCGCGAAGTGGTGGAAGAGATTCTCGACGCCGGCAAACCCTTCGACTTCGGCTTGGAGGTCGGGAGCAAGCCGGAGCTGTTCGCCGGGCTGGCGTTGCAAAATCAACTCGGCAGCCTGATTGTTTGCAACGGTTACAAGGACGCCGCGTTCGTGCGCATGGCGCTGCTGGGGACCAAGC
>DATMQA010000188.1:0-7133 GCA_035566895.1 Binatia bacterium | reverse complement strand
CAAGTCGCCAAGCCCTTCGAATGGAAATTCACACGCGTTGAGCTGCGCGAGTTGGTTGCCAAACTCCAGACCCCGTCTGTACAGGCGCTGGCGGCCTGACCCTTTGAATACGTCACCGAACTTATGACCCAGAGCACTAAGATGAATTTGGTTGGAGGTGATCAAAAGCTCCAAACACCAAACACCAAGCTCCAGGAAAGCATCAAATTCCAAATCTCTAATCGCGACTCAATTGCGAAGCTTCGAGAAGGTCAGATCAGAGCCTCCTTACGTCTGCTCCTACAGTTTTTAACGTCGGCTCCTACAATTTCCTGTCGGTTTTTTCGAGGCTGAGTCCATTAAAAGGCAGAAGGGCAACAATGATGAGAAATCATAGCAGGAGTTTGTGTAACCTGGTTTACCGGCTAGTGGTGACAACCGGTTTGAGCCTGGCGCTGGCCGGCCGGGTGACGGCGCAGACGTTCACGACCCTGCATAATTTCACAGCGCTCTCCGGGAGTCTTCATACGAACAGCGACGGAGCCAATCCGTATGCCGGATTGATCTTATCGGGGAACACCTTGTATGGGACGACGGAGCTCGGCGGCAGCGGGGGGCGTGGAGTGGTGTTCTCCCTCAACACCGATGGCAAAGGCTTCAGGACCCTGCATAGCTTTGACCTTGCCGGCGGAGGCTCGCCGGTGACCGGATTGATTTTATCGGGTAACACGCTTTATGGAACGACAGAATCTGGCGGCGTTGCGGGCAAGGGCACGGTGTTCGGCCTCAACACCGACGGCACGGGCTTTGCCAACCTGCATGCTTTCAGGTTGAGCGACCTTAACGGACGCGCACCCTACGGCACCCCAGCCTTTTTTGGCAACAGCGACGCGGCTGGTCCGTGGAGCGAGGTGATTTTATCGGGCAAGAGGTTGTATGGGACGACCCAGGCCGGCGGCAGATCGGGCTTTGGGACAGTGTTCGCCGTCAACACCGATGGCACGGGTTTTAGGCTCGTGCATACGTTTACTAACGGCAGCGACGGAAGTTGGCCTTACGGCCGATTGGTCCTTTCGGGCAACACCCTGTACGGAACCGCGTCAGGAGGAGGCGACTCGCGCTGGGGCACGGTGTTCGCCGTGAACACCGACGGTACCGGCTTTGCCACTCTGCACAGTTTCACGGCCATCCCTGGCCCTTACAGTGGTAATTATGGTGGAACCAACGCCGACGGAGTTCAGCCGTATGCCGGGTTGATTTTAGCGGGCCACACCCTGTATGGGACGACGTATTATGGCGGCAGTTCGGGCTTTGGGACCGTGTTTGGCGTCAACACGGATGGCACGGGTTTTACGAACCTTCATAGTTTCACGGCGCTGCCACCATTTCCAGGAGGAGCAGCCCTGCCTCCGACCAACAGCGACGGAGCCAATCCGTATGGCGGATTGAGCTTATCGGGCCACACGCTGTACGGGACGACGTATTATGGCGGCAGTTCGGGTCATGGGACGGTGTTCAGCATTTCATTGCTGGCGCCGGTTAAGCCAGTGATTGCCTCACCGCAGGTTCCGTTGCACCGCCTGACGGGTATGGCTCGACTTCGGTCACTTGTCACCTGGAGTGGCATCCGTGATCGGACTCGCACCGATTAGGCCCGACTTGAAAGGCCGGCTGCTCGAGCTGCTTTGCATTCACGGACGAAAAGGTCAGCACCGCGAGGAATAAGAATGAAGACAGGTGGTGGTAGCAGATACCAACTTCGTGAAGTTTTTCTCCGAAGCGGTTGAGAGGCGAGGTCTAGCCCTTAAGTCTCAAAACGAATTGGCCGCCAGCCGTCCGCTGACAAACCTCAGTAACCAACAACTCCTCCCCCCAGCCCGCGTGACACCCCGCCTTTTATGCGACGCGTGACCGGATCAATCTGGACGCCCGCCCAATATCCCCGCGATACCCCTGCCTGTTTGGGCGAAATCACTTCGATGCTTAATCCCATTTGCTTGAGTTCATCGAGCACTTTCGGAGCGAACATGTCTGCTTCGACCTGACCGGCTCCCCATCCGACAAAGGTCGGCATATCCACCGCAGTTTGCGGGTCCATTCCAAAATCGAGGATATTCGCCAGCATCTGAAGGGTCTTCGCGTGCAGCCCTCCACCCGTAGCCGCGGAACCCAGGAATGGCTTTCCATCCCGGCAAACGATCAGTGGGCACATGCCGACCGGGAGACGATTGCCCGGTCCAGCCTTCGCAATGTCCGAGCCTTGGAACGCAGCCGAATCGGGAATAGAAACTCCATCCACAAAAAGCCCCGTTTTACCCCATAACATGCTGTTGATGGTATGATTGACGACCGCCATGTTTCCCCACTGGTCCACCACGATCAGGCCGTCCGTATGCGGCGAGCTACCCGCAACTTTTCGCATCGCTTTTGGCAACCCGCGCCAGGTGCCGTTTGTTATCTGTCCCCAGATTTCGGCGGCGTCTTTTTTGCTGAGGAGGCTGGTACGCGAGCGCTCCTTCCTCAAACCCTGGCACGCTGAAATTTCCATCAGCGAAAACAGACTCCGCGGCGAAGTCGTCGAGGGGCCGTATTGTTTCAGGTTGGCAAGCTCCAGAAGATTCAAGGCCTGGATCATGTTTACTCCACCCCACGGGGTCGGCGTATAAACGGTATATTCGCGATAATTTGCCTGGAGCGGCTCCTCCCAAATCGCCTGATAACGTTTCAGGTCTTCGAGGGTGAGCTTGCCGCCTTCACGCTGGATTACCTCGACGAATTTCCGGCCCCAAGGTCCATCGTACATGTAGGACGCACCTTGCGCGGCCACTTGCCTCAACGTCTCGGCCAGTTCGGGCTGTCGAAATAGATCACCCTTAGCCAAAAACTTTCCATCCGGCCGGGTAAAAATCCTTTTCGTCTCCGGATAACGGCTGAGCACGCTTTTCTTTGAATTAATCCACCACTCCATTACCGGATCGACGACTTCGCCCACGTCGGTCATAGCAATGGCGGGCTCGAAGAGTCGCTTGAACGGCAGGTTGCCGAACCGGGCGTGCGCCGCTTGCATGCCGGCCATGAAGCCGGGCACCAACGCAGTGCGCCCGCCTCTAGCAGGGATGGATTGCGGATCTTTTTCTTGCAGGGGCGTGGCATATTCCGCATCCAGGTAATGGACTTTTCCGCTTTCGGCGTCGCAATAGACCATCATCATCGGGCAGGCAAAGCTTACGTAAGAGCCTCCGGCGTGCACTACTTCGCAAAGGGCCGTGGCTATCGCAGCGTCGGCTGCGCTGCCGCCCTCCTTCAAGACTTCCAAACCCGCTTTCAGCGCGTTGCCGCCGGTCGTAGCCGCGATTAGGCCATTTGTGCCCTCCGGGTTGAGCGGCAGCGTGGAGCGTTTCTCCGCCTTTTCCTCCAAATTCTTCCATCGGCTGATGGCATAATCTACGTAGCCCTTTTCATTCCGATGAAAAATCCAGCGCGCCGGGCTTCCCTTGAGAAAGAATTGCGTTTCCGTTTCAGGAAACAACTGCCTGGGCACATGCTCAGGAACGCTGGTCATCAAACGATCGCCTTCGCGACGAATCGTGACGGGATAGCCGTTTGGAGAAACGTAATAACCCGCATAATCATCGTAAACCCTGGCGTCAACCCTGATTGGCAGAGATTTTTAAGGGGTAGATAATTTGACATTTTTCGTCGGCCCGGTTTACCCATCATTTAAAGCGGAAATCTATTTTGAAATTATAGAGCCAGGGGATTTCGGCACTGACCCCCTCTCGGGCTAATTTCTCGGGGAGATTCTCATAATGGTGTTGGAGCAGCGAAGCATTGGGTGGGTTGTAGAGCGTCACTACGACGGTTTGGTGCTCGACCCGAACATCTCCTTCCAGACCCTCAAAGAGATTGCGGGACAGATGAGTGGCATCCCACTGGACGAAGGGCGGGCCCAGGCGTTGCCGCAGTTGGTGAATGGCCGCTTGGGCTACCAATACCATGGTTAGATGACCATAGCGAATATTGAGGTTAAGCGTGCCGGCGCGGTGCCAGCCCAGAGCCTGATTGAATTTAAAGAACTCCTCGACATGCCAGCGTTGCGGATAGTCCTTGGTCAAAGCCGGGACTTGCGGGAGTTGGGCAGTGCCTAAAAAGCCTTGGTAATGGTAATCGGGTTGGCGTACGCCGCTGCGCTGAACGTATTCGTGGTAAAGGGCCTGGGGCTCGGTGTTGAAATGGTAAGGCTCAAGGGCCGTCGCGTCGCCGGGCCAGTGCTCGGTAAAGTCGGTGATTTTGCTCCAGCGCTGGAGCGAATTGGAGTAAGCTGGCTGAGCGCAGAGCAAGTCGAAGAGCCTCTGTGTGCGCACGGTAGAAAAGAGTTCCTGGCAATAGTGTTCCTTGTCGGCGAGGATCACGGGCTTGTTGGCTGCTTGCGGAGAAGCCCCCAGAATTTCGGCGGCGAGGTGCAGGAGTTCGGGGCTGGCCTGCACGACGGATTGGGCCGAAGAACTGAGGCTAAAGCAGACCGGTTGGCCCGTGTGACAATCCAGCAGGAAAAAGGTCTGGGCCATTTTGGCAGGTTTTTCTTCGGAGCTGAAGCGGTGCCGGCGCATCTGGCGCTTGCTGTAGCTGGTCATGCGGTGCGGATCCAGCGCCAGGAGAGTGCCCGCGAAGTGTCCTCCCGCGCGGCGCAATTTACCTAGAGCGATTTGCAGTTGTTGGGCCTGTTGGACGGTATGACTGGCCAAGAGATCGTGGATGGCCAGGTCGGTAGGAACGAAGGGCAGGCCATTGGCCAGTTCAAAACCCTTTTGGGAAAGCGTGCGCTGCCGGCGATAGGAACATAGACACATGGCGGCTTCATTGACCAGGTGCAGAGCCAAACGCGGCTCGACTCGTTCGGAAGGCAGGCCAGACCAGGAACGCATCAGGTCCCAGGTGCCCAGACGCAAGTGTTCGGGTAGCAGCAGCCAAATGCCGACCTGATTGCCGGAAATTTTATCGGCCAGAGCCTGGCGGACTGCTCGCTCCAGGCTTTTGGAATCGGCGGGAACCGAACGCTGTTTTTTGCGGGTGCGTTGGGCCTGGATGAATTGGGGCGGGTTGGTGGGATTAAGGGTGTAGAGTTTTTTTTTGCAAGCCGTAGTCGGCGATAATCCGTTCGACGCTGCGCTGGCTGATAGCGTGGCTCTGTTGGCGGATTTTTTGAGCGATGACCTCGGGGGAAGAATCTGGATCCAAGAAACGGCAGCGTATGACCAAGCGCACGACCTGATTGGTGCGGCGGTAATCGGTTTTGGGTCCCGGGCTTTGAAGCAGCAAGCCCTCGGCGCCTTGTTCATAAAAAGCGGCCAGGATTTGGTAATAGCGCTGGCGGGTGAAGTCGTATTTTTGAGCGGCTTTGGAAGGGCCCAGGCCCTCGCACTCGCCTTCGATGAGCATGGCCAGGCGACGGCAGACCTCGTCATCCTTGGGAATCAGGAGGGAACCGCCCGGGCCTGTGAAGCAGAGTTGTTTTCTGGAGAGAGAAACATTCATAGGGAAGGAGAGTAGTGCAGGCGGAGGATATGTCAAATAGAATATGGCGGATATACGAGGTTTGGAAGCCAGCGATTTACGTATTTTATGCATTCTATTCGGGCAGCGGGAGATAGGCAGAATGGCTAAACCGCCACATTTCATTATACATAAGGATCGAAGCAGCAAACCGGGCGTGTTTGGAGGTCGCCTAAGCCGTCAAATTATCTACCCCTTAAAAATCTCTGCTGATTGGGGTTGGGTCTTTGGTGGCGACATAATAAATCCCGGCCGCCGACACCCCGGCAACAGCCACGGCCAGGAGTCCGATGTGTGCGATCCGCTTATTTCTCATATGCTGGTCAGGTCCGGTATGTGTCCGGCGTCTCGTCCAGGCTTAACGGTCTATTCGACAAGCAGAAGAGGATGCCGTCACGATAAAACCAGTGACCCAAGTAAAGCGAGGAGCGAACCGCTTGGGGGGGGAGGCCGACTTGAAAGGCCGGCTGCTCGAGCTGCTTTGCATTCTCCGACAAGGGAAGCGAGGGGTGACGGGTGGCGGGTGACGCGGAAACGGACTGCCTCGACACCCGTCACTTTTCACCCGTCACCTTGTTTCTTTGCGCGTTTTGTAGGTGAGGAGCGGTCGGAAGGTCGCGATGACCGAAACAAGTCCGGCATCTACGAGGTCCCGGACCACGTGCTCGATGTTCTTGTAAGCGGCAGGCGCTTCTTGGTAGAGCAACTCGCGCAGCTCAGGGAGTTGCACCCTCAACCCTCCCGCAGACAACGGGACGCTCTGCTGATTGAGCTACGAGTCCGAAATGGTGGGAGGTGCTGGTAATGCTCTTCGATCTGTGGGAGTTTCGCAAAGCCATCAATAAACTCCTGAACATCTGCTGAGGCTGCTTTCACCCGCTTCCTCGAAACCACGGGAGAAGGCCGGAAGCAACGGACGAAACAAGCAACCAACCAACCGTTCGAAACTTTGTCTCAAAACGTGACAATCAGGCGGCTTGGCGTTCGGGTGTCGCCTGGGTTGTACAGGCCTATCGCTCGCGGACCTTTCAACGGAAAAGGATAAACCACTCATGGTTGCAGGTTCGGGCACCACAAATGCTCATCAACTCATCGGTATGAACGCGCTGAAAGATTTAACGTGATATGCGATGGAAAAAGCTCAGCCAGAAAGCACGCGACATTCTTGGGGCCATAGCCAAGGGCAGTTCTTGCGAGCAAATTCTTGCTGACGACCCTACCCTGACTTACCACGATATTTTCCACGCCGCATCCGAGTCACCAACAAGCTTTTTGAAGAAGAAATCGGCTGCAAAACCAGCCTTGCGGCAACCCAACTCCAGAGAGTAATCCGGTTCTGGGCGTCACAAATTATTTGAGTTGACTCCCTCGCGACAACTCTCAAATTGCGCCCATGCACCCTCGCTGGAAACGGATTCTGCTCGGTGTCGTCATTGGGTCGGGCGCACTGGCTGGGGGCGGCTGGATTCTGGTTCACACGCTTGGTGAGCACGAAACGCTCTATCAGGGCCGGTCGCTGTACTATTGGGTTAACCAGTGCCGGAGCGCGGATAGCGCCGTCAGCAACCAGGCTGTGGTCGTGCTGCAGGCAAGCGTTGTCC